>NZ_JAMBOO010000100.1 GCF_023715895.1 Domibacillus indicus
AGATCATACTGCGTACATTTTGAATGTCCGGAAAAATTGGCGTTTTTCTTGCCAACTTACTAAGGAGTTGATAATTCCGGCTATTTCCGGTATTGATACACGCAAATTAACGCGAATCATCCGCCAGCACGGTGCCCTTAAAGGAGCAATTGTTTCCGCGGGATGGCTGGATCTTGTTCCAGTGTTTATCACCCTTGCACTTCTAAAATCAAATGACGTCGCGCTTATGACCAGGAAGTGGAGCATCTCATTCCTTTGCCTGACCGGCTTTTGCCGGAGCCAAGAACAAAACCGCTGCCTGCGATTTGCGGATTTGTGGGTGGAATTTTAGGAGGAACGTTTTCAGATTTCCTGCTTCGCAAAGGCTTCTCTTTAACGGTTGCCCGT
>NZ_JAMBOO010000101.1 GCF_023715895.1 Domibacillus indicus
GTCTTATCTCTGATGATTTTGTTATGGAAGTCATTGCAAAATCAGGGAAAAACGCAATCATTGAAAGCGATTACATTGGTTTTTTGTATGTGACAGGAAACATCAGAAGCGCTATTTATTACCGCGCAGAAACAGAATTAATTCGCATCGCGAAAATGAAAAGTTTAATTAGCTGATTCTGAAACAAAAAAAGCGCCGCTGGGAGCGACGCTTTGACAGAAAAGAAATGTTATTCGCCCGCGCTTTCGCCCAGGTATCACGCAGCCCGACGGTGCGGTTGAACACCAGATTGGTTGCGGTTGCATAGCGGCTGTCGAGGCAGAAATAGCCTTCACGCTCAAACTGGTAAGCTTTACCGGCTTCGGCCTGCGCCAGGCTCGGC
>NZ_JAMBOO010000102.1 GCF_023715895.1 Domibacillus indicus
GCAAAACGCCTGACAACAAAACAGATGATGGATTTACTTTATCAAGACCTGCATATTTCGGCGCAGTACCGTGTGTTGCTTCGAAAATTGCATGGCCAGTTTCATAGTTGATATTAGCACCTGGTGCAATTCCAATTCCGCCTACTTGAGCTGCAAGCGCGTCAGAAATATAGTCTCCGTTCAAGTTCATTGTCGCTACGACATCAAACTCTTTCGGACGAGTTAAAATTTGTTGTAAGAAGATATCGGCAATGGAATCTTTTACGATAATTTTGCCTGCAGCTTCCGCTTCAGATTGTGCTTTGTTTGCGGCTTCTGTGCCTTCAGCTTCTTTGATTTTGTCGTATTGTGCCCAAGTGAACACTTTATCGCCAAATTCTT
>NZ_JAMBOO010000103.1 GCF_023715895.1 Domibacillus indicus
GTTATGAGCCCGACGAGCTACCGGGCTGCTCCACCCCGCGACAATAAAATAATGGAGGAGGAAAGGGGATTCGAACCCCTGCGCGGTTTGACCCGCCTGTCGGTTTTCAAGACCGATCCCTTCAGCCAGACTTGGGTATTCCTCCAACATACATATATAAACTTAAGTAGCGGCGGAGGGGATCGAACCCCCGACCTCACGGGTATGAACCGTACGCTCTAGCCAGCTGAGCTACACCGCCAAAAAAAGTATTGAAAATATTGGTGGAGCCTAGCGGGATCGAACCGCTGACCTCCTGCGTGCAAAGCAGGCGCTCTCCCAGCTGAGCTAAGGCCCCATTTTAATCAATCGGGAAGACAGGATTCGAACCTGCGACCCCTT
>NZ_JAMBOO010000104.1 GCF_023715895.1 Domibacillus indicus
TTACATCGCGTGTCCCATTCGCTGTTTCTGCACTCACTGCCAGCTGGTATGTTTCACTCCGCTTCAGCTCTACCAGGTCAGACGGCACACTCAGGCTTGTCGGCTTGTCTCCTGCTGATACGTCAATTGCTTTTACTTTTACAACCTTCGTAATTCCGTTATTTGTAATACGGATGTCCGCTGTATAGCCGATTGCCGCGCTGGCCGAAACCGTGACCAGCCCTTCCGCGCTTACCTGCGCAATCGATGTATTTGTGCTGCTGTACTTTGTCCCTGTGCTGCTTGCTGTTACATCGCGTGTCCCATTCGCTGTTTCTGCACTCACTGCCAGCTGGTATGTTTCACTCCGCTTCAGCTCTACCAGGTCAGACGGCAC
>NZ_JAMBOO010000105.1 GCF_023715895.1 Domibacillus indicus
TCGTAACAAGGTAGCCGTATCGGAAGGTGCGGCTGGATCACCTCCTTTCTAAGGATATTTACGGAAGTGAGAACTTGGTTCTCACAAACGTTTGACGTTTGATTTTGTTCAGTTTTGAAGGTTCAATTTGAAACTTCATATTGGAAGTAGGGGCCTATAGCTCAGCTGGTTAGAGCGCACGCCTGATAAGCGTGAGGTCGATGGTTCGAGTCCATTTAGGCCCACCATTCTTACTTCTTCATATGGGGCCTTAGCTCAGCTGGGAGAGCGCCTGCTTTGCACGCAGGAGGTCAGCGGTTCGATCCCGCTAGGCTCCACCATATTATGTTCTTTGAAAACTGGATAGAAGCAACACATTGTATGACCAAAGC
>NZ_JAMBOO010000106.1 GCF_023715895.1 Domibacillus indicus
GCTTTGGTCATACAATGTGTTGCTTCTATCCAGTTTTCAAAGAACATAATATGGTGGAGCCTAGCGGGATCGAACCGCTGACCTCCTGCGTGCAAAGCAGGCGCTCTCCCAGCTGAGCTAAGGCCCCGTATAAAGAAGTAAGAATGGTGGGCCTAAATGGACTCGAACCATCGACCTCACGCTTATCAGGCGTGCGCTCTAACCAGCTGAGCTATAGGCCCCTACCTCCATTATGAAGTTTCAAATTGAACCTTCAAAACTGAACAAAATCAAACGTCAAACGTGTGTGAGAACCAAGTTCTCACTTCCGTAAATATCCTTAGAAAGGAGGTGATCCAGCCGCACCTTCCGATACGGCTACCTTGTTACGA
>NZ_JAMBOO010000107.1 GCF_023715895.1 Domibacillus indicus
GCTTTTTCTCCTCCTTACGGAGAAAGCCCGGGTTTAGAATCTCTTCGCCGTTCGACAGGACGGCAAATTTCTTGATGCCGACATCAATACCGGCTGTTTTAGAGGCTTTATGGACAGCCTGCGGCGGCTCTGCCTGTCTTTCGACACAGAAAATAGCAAACCAGCGCCCATTCTGGCGCTTAATGATCACCTGCTTTACTTTGCCATCTAGTTTCCGGTGGAGGCGGATATCTATTAAGCCTAGCTTAGAAATGAGGAGCTTTCCCCCTTTTCCGAAGGAAACGGCCCGACGGACAGTATGAACCTTTCCTTTTTTATCTTTTTGTTTACTCATGCCAAACTGTGTAAATGTAATGGAATGG
>NZ_JAMBOO010000108.1 GCF_023715895.1 Domibacillus indicus
AAGGGGTCGCAGGTTCGAATCCTGTCTTCCCGATTGATTAAAATGGGGCCTTAGCTCAGCTGGGAGAGCGCCTGCTTTGCACGCAGGAGGTCAGCGGTTCGATCCCGCTAGGCTCCACCAATATTTTAATACTTTTTTTGGCGGTGTAGCTCAGCTGGCTAGAGCGTACGGTTCATACCCGTGAGGTCGGGGGTTCGATCCCCTCCGCCGCTACTTAAGTTTATATATACGTATGTTGGAGGAATACCCAAGTCCGGCTGAAGGGATCGGTCTTGAAAACCGACAGGCGGGTCAAACCGCGCAGGGGTTCGAATCCCCTTTCCTCCTCCATTATTTTATTGTCGCGGGGTGGAGCAGC
>NZ_JAMBOO010000109.1 GCF_023715895.1 Domibacillus indicus
AGGGTCGAAGGTTCGAGTCCTTCATGGCTCACCATGTATATGCGGGTGTGGCGGAATTGGCAGACGCACCAGACTTAGGATCTGGCGCCGCAAGGCGTGGGGGTTCAAGTCCCTTCACCCGCACTTTGCGCCTGTAGCTCAATTGGATAGAGTACTTGACTACGAATCAAGCGGTTAGAGGTTCGAGTCCTCTCAGGCGCGTTTATGCTATAAACGAACTTTTGTTTTAGCGGGAAGTAGCTCAGCTTGGTAGAGCACTTGGTTTGGGACCAAGGGGTCGCAGGTTCGAATCCTGTCTTCCCGATTGATTAAAATGGGGCCTTAGCTCAGCTGGGAGAGCGCCTGCTTTGCACGCAG
>NZ_JAMBOO010000010.1 GCF_023715895.1 Domibacillus indicus
AAGAAGCCCTTCGGCTTCTTTCACTTCAGTCTATTTAAGATTGGTCATAAAACCGTTGGAATACGGGGTTAGCCTGATTACTGGGGGTCGAAGATCCTCTTGCCCAGGAATCCCCCACTTCAACCGTCAGGTAAGTGGGCGGCAGTTCAATAGATGTACTTTTTAATTGCAATAACCAACAAGCTTAAATACAAGATTAAAAACTATTTCCCTATCTATTGTTAGTTTTACACATAAAAAATATGCAGTTTCTACTTGATAGAAACTGTATATTCTTTCTATTAGTCAGCAGGTATAAATCCACCTAATACCTTTTCTTGTTCTTCTAATGACATATTGAAAAATCTTACATTCTTATCCAATGCACGGATTTTATCCATTTCCTCAGCTGTCAGTTCAAAGTCAAAAATATCAATATTTTCCCGGAGATGCTGTGGGTTGGTTGACTTTGGAAACACAATATTACCTTCCTGAATATGCCAGCGTAAAATAATCTGCACATTCGTTTTACCATATTTCTTTGCCAGTTCTGTAAATACAGATTCATTTATAAGTCCTGTATCGCCATGTCCAATCGGATACCAGCTCTCAATAACAGTTCCATAAGGCTCTAAACGTTTCTTTAATGAATTCTGTTGATAATACGGATGACACTCTACCTGAAGTACAGCCGGCTTAATCGCAGCTGCTTTACATACTTCTTCCAAACGGTCAGACTCAAAATTACTAAGACCGATAGCCTTTACCTTGCCTTCAGCCACTGCTTTCTCCATGTCCTTCCATGCACCCATGTAATCACCAAACTGCTGATGTAATAAAAGTAGATCAATATAATCTGTATCTAATCTTGCAAGCATTTTATCAATAGCTTGTGAGGTTTTTTCCTCTCCATATTCACTAGGCCAAAGCTTTGAGGTAATCCAAATTTCTTCTCTTGGAATACCGCTTTCCTTCACTGCTGCACCCACACCTCTTTCATTTTGATAGGCATGTGCTGTGTCAATGTGGCGATAGCCCAATGCTAAAGCTTCCAGGCAAACCTTTTTTGTATTTGCATCTCCCTCCACCATGTACACACCGATACCAAACTGTGGGATATTACTTTTGTTGTTTAATGTTACATACGTCTGATTCATTGTGATTTCCTCCAATTTTTCATTTCTTTTCATATTTAAATCTGCAGTCAGATTTAAATTTATGAATTGGGGTTACTTACCCCTAAGCTGTGGTGAAATTCCATTCCAGGTGTTACAGCTAATTTAACAATCAAGTCTGCAAGACTTTTTCGGGATATATCATGACCTTTAAACGGTTCGCCTTTCTGAGTAATTTCATATTCAATTTCATCTTTATTAGTAAACCAACCGGGTCTTAAAATCGTATAATCAAGATCCGAGGCTTCAATGATTTCAGCCGAGTTCCGATACGAGTCTAAAATACTGCTATACCTCTGACCTGGGACTTCATCATAAATTCCCATTGAACTGATCCAAATCAAACGCTTTACCCCAGTTGCATTCATTGCTTCCACAATGTTTTTTGCCATCGACTCAAGAGAGCCAGCTAAATTGGCATAAACAATGTCCTGTCCAACCATGGCTTTTTTTAGTTTTTCAAGGTCCATAACGTCCCCTTCGATTACTCGAATCCTATTTGAATCGATGTTTCTAAGTCTTCTTGAATTCCGCAAATAAAGCGTTAGCTGTACATCCGTTTCTTTAAGGAACATATCTATAGCTACACGAGCAAGTGACCCGTTTGCTCCAAGAATTAAAACATTAGTCATCACTAAAACACCCTTTCAATTAGTTAATTACTTGTTGATTCTGAAGCATTTACTGGATACCATTCTTCACCACGTTTTTCAAAATACATTTTAACCTTCATACCCCAAGTATTTCGGATGCCATAAATTCTAGCATCAATCTTTGTATTACAATTGAGAATAGCTGTATTACCATCAATCGTGACTGTTGTTTTTTGAGGCATCGTTTTGAAGTATCTCATAACTTCATTTTCTATTTGTTCAAGCCATTCCTGCTTACTTTGTTGGTAGCCGTTCATGTGTACAAATTTATGATTATCATTGAAAATGTTATCTAATGTTTTAGTATCTTTACTAACCATTGCATCATTAATCTGTTGATAAACTGCTAGGATTTGTTGTTTATCGTCACTCATGTTTGTACTTGTACCTCCCTTTTTCATATAGATCTATCCCGTATGAACAAATTTCATCAATTCTTAGAAGGCACCTCTACTTGATTAACTTCGCCACGGCGTATAAAGAAAGCTGTGACCAAACCAATCAGTGCTATTACCATCGTGAACAAGAACACGTTATGTGCCCCGAACGTCATCGCTTTTGCCAGTTCGGTCGGTTGAGTCGGTGCGGTGGAGTCGTGCAAGTAATGATTCATACCGCTCATCAGCATACTAATTGAGACTGCCGTACCGATCGCACCCGCCACCTGCTGCACCGTGTTCATAACAGCTGTGCCGTGAGGGTATAATTCTGGTGGTAATTGGTTCAAGCCATTGGTTTGAGCGGGCATAAGTACCATGTCGGAGCCAATCATGAGTCCGATATGTAACACTACAATCAAAGTCAATGGAGAACCTGTAGATATGCTGGAGAAAAGCCATAACATGACTGCCATGATAACGATTCCCGGAATTACAAGCCTCTTCGGACCATATTTGTCGTACCAGCTTCCCATACGTGGCGATAGGATCCCATTCAACGCACTACCCGGTAACAACATAAGCCCAGCTACTAATGTAGAAAGTCCCAAACCGTTTTGGTTTTGCAGATATATGGGCAGAATAATCATGGTCGACATAAAAATCATCATGCACATTACAACCAAAATTACCCCAACAGTGTACATTGGATGCTTGAAGACACGTAGATTCAACAATGGTTGTTTCATAAAAATCTGACGTAGTATGAATAGTACGATTGCAACTAACCCAACGATGTCATCACCACTGGACCTGTCCAGCCTACAGAGCCTTCACCCGCCATGCTGAAGCCAAAAACGACTCCTCCGAATCCAATCGTTGATAATAGGACGGATAGCGGATCGATACGAAGCTTTGTAACTTCAGTGACATTTTCTACATATTTCAAGCCTATTAACAACCCAATAACCAAAAACGGAAGTGAGAGCCAGAAGATAAAGTGCCATGATAAATATTGGATGATTACACCTGCCACGGTCGGGCCAAGTGCTGGAGCGAACATGTAGACTAGTCCGACTGTTCCCATTGCCGCCCCACGCTTTTCCTGCGGATACACGAATAGAACAGTATTGAAAATAAGAGGCATCAGCAACCCTATACCGATTGCCTGTAGAACTCTTGCCACCATCAACATTTCGAAATTCAACCCAATCGCCGCAATCAATGTACCGATGATTAAGCTCGAGAGTGAGGCGATAAATAACTGTCTAGTCGTAAACCTCTGCAATAACAAACCGCTTATCGGGCTCAAAATGCCTAGAACAAGCAAGAAACCTGTCGTTAACCACTGTGCGGTCGCAGCCGAAATGTGGAACACTTCCATTAAATTGCTGAGCGCAATATTGAGTGCATTTTCGCTGAGGATACCGACGAAACCGCAAATAAGCAATGACGCCATAATTGCCTTTGTGTTGTATTGTTTATTTCCTTCCATCTCAATCTCCTCTTCTTTAAAATGTCTTACTAACAAAACCTAGAAAACAAAAGATGGGCGACCACATTAGAATGGTTAACCCATCTTTTTTTAAGGCTCATGCCTCAAATTGCAAATTTCCCGTCACGATAAAATTATTGTTTTAATTCTTGTCTATCATTCCACACAAAAGTGGATGTTCTTTTCGCAATCAACCACTGTCCGTTTTCATAAACGTATTCATCCTTATAGAAAACTGCCGAAGTGTTATTTATTTTTTTACCATTTTCGGAGCTAATAAGGTCTACCCGGCAATAGAGAGTTCCTTCCGCTTTATTCCCGTTTATTGACACAACGTGTTGCCCATTCATATGGTAAACCGTTTCGAAATTTGCTAAGAAAGCCTCAAAAGCATTTCCTATTTCTTCTGTCCCCTTCAAACTTGAAGTTAACTCTCCGTTTACATATGAATCCACAGTAGCATCTATAGTAAAAAGTTCTGTTTGCTTCCAGACTTCTTTCTTATCCGCCAATATTGAGAAATGATCAACAAGTTCCCTAAGCGCTCTTACGTTTTCTAATTGTTTAATTCTCTTCTCCAAGCCTTCGTTGGAGATTTCTGTCCCCATGCCTTTATTTACTTCTGTCATGTTTCTTCCTCCTTAGCTTCTTTAGCTTAAGTATTTGTCTTTTTAATGATGTGATACGAATGTTTCTTTCCCTTGTTCACTGGATAGTTATTATATTACTTAGTTTAGATCGCCCTGTAACTAGCAGGAAGCGCCATAATGCTTGCGCGAACCGCCAAATCAGAAGAGTAAGTAAGCTACTTCAGTTTGTTTACACTACTTTTTTAAAGGTCCTTGATGTGCCGGACTGTCTCCAAGGTCCTTCTTTGAACATCCTTCATTGAATTGGAGGCATGCCGAGTTGTTCGGCACGCCAATTAGAAGGAGTATCACCTTCCCAAAGGCGGAAGGCTCGGTAGAATGAGTTCTGATCTTCATATCCAAGAAGAAATGCCACTTCTTTTGTATTGAGCGAGGAGTCTGCCAGGAACTCCCGCGCCTGCTCCCGCCGGGCTTCAGTCAATAGCTGCTTAAAGTTTGTGCCTTCATCGGTAAGCCGGCGCTGCAAGGTACGCTCGCTCATCCCCAATTCTTTGGCAATGGCCTGAATGTCGGGACGTCCAGCGGATAGACTCCTTTTGACAATCCACTTAACCGTCTCGGTCATTGATTTGCTTCGCTGCTGCTCCTCTAGTGATTTCTCAAGTGCAGGGATGAGTATGTCTAGCAGCTCTGCATTGTACGATATAAAGTGGCGGTCCAAATCACTTAGATGGAGCGTTAAACGGTTATTTTGCGCGCCAAACTGGACCTCACAGCCTAAATATTCTTCGAGAGCCTTTACGTTACCAGCCGGCATCGGCTGTGTAAGTTCGACGAACCTAGCCGTCAAAGGCTGACCCGTACCGTTCCGCCCAAGATCCAGCAGAGTTGCCAGCGTGATATAAACCAGGAGCGGCGGCTCGGGCTGTTCAGAATACAGCCATTCTAGTTGGATTGTACAAACTTCTCCTTCCTCAATGATATGAAGGCGTTCGGGGGAGCATAGTTGTTTATACCGCGCCATTCGTTTTAGAGCGTCACGATAATCACGAGCGTGGTAAGGCGCTAAGACGCTCGGCGGCCACTGCGCGGGGGCAGATTCCGTTAAAAGCTTAACGACGCCAGCAGCAGGGTCACCAATGAGTTCGGAAACGGACTGCCAAATCGCGAAATACTGGGCGGTGGTCACTTCAACCGGTTCGGTAAGAATGGAAAGCGGCAGTTGTGCCCTGCGGACCACATCATAAGCTTCAATATCTAATTGACGAAATGCTGCCCACCAAGCAGCCGGGATTTTTATACGGTCAAAGGAATGAGACGTCATCATTTTTGCCTCCTTTTGTAATTACATAAAAACTACATCTTGGTTGTGCGACCTTCCTTGTCGGCTGAATAAATATTATTTTAATTACCCAATCCCTTTTTGTAACTAGCGAAAGGCGACATTATACTTGCGGATTGCGACAACCCTGACTGTAATGAGAAGATTGGAAAAGCGGAAAGCGTAAGAGGTACCGACAAGTCTACATAAACTTAAATCTGCAGTCTAAATTAGTGTTTGTTTAAAACTTCTATTTATTAGAAAAAATGAAGCAGCTACATCAGAATTAGCTGCTTCATTCTTTAGAACTTTATTAGTTTGTCAGCAAAGTGTTTGGCCATTAAAATGCATTTCGCGTAAAAGTGTACTTTTGTAGAAGATCGGCTTATGTGTAAAGGTTTAGGGGACTGGTACTTTATTGTGCCGGGAACCGACGATACGTTCAGCTACATGGAAGGGATCTATACACATCGGTTAACACCTGACTATTCCATTGAAATGGGCAAGCGCAGCACAAAGCCTGGATATGTAGTGCTTAATCTGCCGGCAGTTTATTCCCTCACCTATCAAGTGATGGATCTGCTTTATCAGCAGGTGCCGGTGGCCAATCTATACATGGAACATGGAACGGTTAAAAGATCGATGGATCATTCATATGAAAGACGCACGTTTGAGTGGTGTTTCAGTGGAATTAGCTGACTTTATTAAACGATCTGCCAAACAAGGGCGTGTGCGGTATGTTCCGGAGTATGAGGCACTCAGCATTGAATCGGAGGAGGAATTGTTGCCGGTTTCCCTGTCCGTGGATATTAAGAAGTGGCTTCGGAAAAAAGGAGAACAAACAGGCAAGAGTATGCAGGATATTGCCGCCGAGATCCTTGAAGAAGTATATCAGCGAGACAAACAACGAATCAACAAAGTTGATTAGTAAGACATTCGATTTTGAGAAATATTTTGGAGCGGAATAAATATTAAAAAAGCAGCTTTCAAGTTTCTTGAAAGCTGCCTATTGTTGAAATATTATAACTCTTTCCGAAAACAAAGACTTTCTAAATTTTATAGACATACTGTTGAATAACAATTTGAGTTACATTCTAAAATGCACCCCAAAATCAATTATGACCAACTATTGAGTGTGGTACGTATGGCTCTTCAAGGAATGCAATTTCTTCAGGTGTTAGCTTGACTGATAAAGCACCTACAGCATCTTCAAGATGCGATATTTTCGTAGCCCCGATAATAGGAGCTGTTACTGGCTCTTTCTGTAGTAACCAGGCAAGTGCGATGTGTGTGCGGGGGACACCGTGTTTTTCGGCGATGGACGCTACTCGCTCCACAACCAATCGATCAGCGTCCGAAGTCGCATCGTATTTAGATTTTTGAATTTGATCTGTCTTGGAGCGATGCGTTGTTACTGACCAGTCACGCGTTAATCTTCCTGAGGCAAGAGGGCTATATGGAGTGACACCAATTTTCTCTTCCTTACAAAGAGGTAACATTTCTCGTTCCTCTTCACGGTAAATTAGGTTTAAATGGTTTTGCATGGACACGAACTTCGTCCAACCATTTTTTTCTGCCACATGTAATGCCTTTTGGAACTGCCAAGCGTACATGGCAGAAGCACCAATGTATCTTGCTTTTCCAGCTTTCACCACGTCATGCAATGCTTCCATCGTTTCTTCAATAGGGGTATTGTAATCCCAACGATGGATAATATAGAGGTCCACATAATCAGTTTCCAACCTCTTAAGACTGTTATCGATTTCACTCATAATTGCTTTTCGGGAAAGACCAGAACCATTTGGACCTTTATGCATTTCTCCGTGTACTTTAGTTGCTATTACAATTTCATCACGATTCGCATAATCCTTTAGAGCTCGTCCAAGATATTCCTCGCTTGTACCAAGGGAGTATACATTTGCTGTATCAAAAAAATTAATCCCTAACTCAAGTGCTTTTTTTATAACGGGGCGAGAGTCTTCTTCGTTAAGTACCCATTGGTGAAGCCATTTGTCAGCGTCCCCAAAACCCATACATCCAAGACAAAATCGAGATACGTCTAAGCCTGTATTACCAAGTTTCACATACTCCATTTGATTCTTCCTCTCTTTCATTGATCAGCCACGTTTATCGTGGCCTCTTTACAATTAATTATGTCATAAACAATAAAGAAACCCTTATCACATTACTGCCAAGTTTTTGCCTAATCCTTTCAGACCCTCTTACTCGAACAATGAATATCAGGTATAATGAACCGAAAATGCAGAAAAAGGAGAATAAGTTATGGCAGAGAATGCCTTCAAACATCAACGTGAAATTGCCAGGCTCATTGAGCACTTTTCAAATCAGGATGGTGTTCACCCTACCCCGATTCCAAGTTTATTTCTCATCCGTGAATCTATTATTACTGAACCTATTTCAAGAGTTAACGAGCCATCTTTTTGCATTATCCTCCAAGGAGAGAAGGAGGTATTATTGGGAGAGGAACGCTTTTTGTATGGTGCCGGTCATTATATTGTGGCATCTGTTGATTTGCCAGTTACAGGACAAGTGATCAAGGCCTCAACAGAATCTCCTTATTTAGCTCTCAAACTTGAATTTACTTCGAGCCAAATTTTAGAAGTTTTAAATGAAACAGATATTCAGTCTGATCGGAGAAAGAACGCGAAACGAGCCATGTTTGTGAGCGAAGTAGAGCCATCGTTGTTAGATGCGGTACTCAGATTAGCCAGTTTGTTAGAGAATCCGAAACATATCCCTGTTCTTGCTTCATTATTTAAAAAAGAAATTATTTATTGGATTTTACAAAGTCCGCATGGCGAAGCGCTTGAACAAATGGCATTAGAAGGAAGCAATGGTTCTAGAATAAGAGAGGTTATAGACCATATCGTCAATAATTATAAAGAGCCTTTTCGAATTGAAGAGCTTACCCAAATAGCGAATATGAGTGCTTCATCTCTACATCGACATTTTAAAGAGGTAACGGCTATGAGTCCCATTCAGTTTCAAAAACAACTGAGATTACAGGAAGCTAGGCGATTATTATTAGCCGATTCAACAGATATAGCTAATGTCGCATTTAAGGTTGGCTACGAAAGTCAATCGCAATTCAGTCGAGAATATTCCCGAATGTTTGGATTTTCACCTAGAGTGGATATAAACCGAATAAGAGAAAACTACGTTTAATGCAACTCTACAGATTGTGAATGGTTAAACGTGTGTTTCATTTTAGTATCTCCCCTCTATTAAAGCGTTATACAACTGTTCCTTTGTTTTAATAATAACTTTGTAGAAACGGTATTATATATGTGTCGTAAATACGCCAGTAGATTTAAGTGCCGTTAAAGGAACGAGTAAGAAAAAGGTTAATTAACGCTTTAAAAATGTGCAAAATAAAATTCACAGTCTCTTGTATTTCTAGCTCACAAATTAATGCTTTAGAATTATCTATCTTATTCTTTAACCTGTCAGTAAAGATCAAAGTAAATTTTGCGTAAAGATGTGCTTCTCCGAAAGATAAAAACCTTATAGTCCGACTTATTATGACTATATTCTTGTTTATGAGAAGATAGGATAGTAGTAAAAGTTGGCACACAAGGAAGATCATTATTTGATTAATTTATTTTTTATTTAGCCTAACTTAGTGAAAAAAATTGGAAATCCGGACGGATGGAGACTTCTGCGGGATGCACAGTGAGTCAGGAGGATTTCTACATAACGATTCACTAATTCATTAGCAGCATATTCGACTAGCACAAATTAAAGGTGGAAAACCCTCTTATCAATGAAAGCGAGCTGCCCTAAAAGAACATTTGGGAGGATCAGCACAATACTATAAAATAAATCATCCTTTCACCTAGGGCGTTTTCATTTTTATTAACCTAAATCATTTTTTATTTATAACACCGGTTGAAACTGAGCGAACGCCATTTTACTTTCATGCAGTATCTCCTTGGAAAAATAACTTCTTCCGCTGATTTCCCTGCATTTCCTGGCAGCACGACGATTTTGAAAATAAAAACACATACATACGTAAAATGAATTAAGCAGACAGAATAGACATTGTGAGAACGGGCAGGATAACTGAAGATTCCGTTTCTTACAAAGAAAATCAGACCGACTAAACCAGGCTATGGTATTAAAGATTTTTTACATGTGGTCGGTTTATAATTGCTGATTTCAACAAAATAAATACACTTGAAAATAATGTAAAAATGTAAAAAAATGCTCCGCTTCTAAAATAAAGGTTTAGGGAGAATAAAACGAAGGAATTAGTACAGCATAAATTCCATACCACTACTCAAAAGAGAAAGGGACGAGATCACTAATGGCACAAGTTCTTTATATCACAGCACATCCGCATGATGAATCCAACTCATTTAGTATGGCAGCGGGGCAGGCTTTTATTAACGCTTACCGGGAAGCAAACCAAGATGATGAAGTGACTCATCTTGATCTATACAAAGAAAACATTCCTCACATCGACAATGATGTTTTCAGCGGCTGGGGGAAACTCCAGGGAGGAAACGCATTTGATCAGTTATCCAGTGATGAGCAATCAAAAGTAGGCCGGCTGAATGAGCTGTCCGATCAGTTTGTGAAAGCTGATAAATATGTGTTCGTTACACCAATGTGGAACTTCTCGTTCCCTCCAGTGATGAAGGCCTATCTTGATTCCGTTTGTGTGGCCGGCAAAACATTTAGATACACAGAACAAGGGCCAGTTGGTTTAATGACTGATAAAAAAGCATTGCATATTCAGGCACGCGGTGGTATTTATTCAGAAGGGCCAGCGGCTGACATGGAAATGGGCCACCGTTATATAAGCATTATTATGCAATTTTTCGGCGTCCCTTCTTTCGACGGGCTGTTTATCGAAGGCCATAACCAGTTCCCAGACCGGGCGCAGGAAATTAAAGAAGCAGGAATCCAGCAGGCAAAAGAGCTGGCAAAATCGTTTTAATAAACATGATGATAAAAAGCAGGAGCCAACAGGCTCCTGCTTTTTTATGATCAGGGGGCTGCTCCACTTTCCCGGTATTTTTTGGGCGTCAAACCGTTGTGCTTCTTAAATACTTTTGTAAAGTAGCTCTGGTCCGGAAAATGAAGCCATGAACAAATATCTGCAATCGTATAGCTTGACAGAAGGAGGAGGCTTTCCGCTTCTTCGATGCGTGCTTTTTGAATCCATTCGCTGATCGACGTTCCTGTTTCTTTTTTAAAGCAGGACGATAAGTAAGAAGGAGACATTTTTACATAGTCAGCCAGATCCTTCAAGCGGATTTCATCGTAAACGTGCTGAAGAATATAATGCTGGCACCGGGAGATAACAGAAGAAACGGCATTTGTTTTCGCTTCCTTTACACGATCTGCAAAAGTGCCAAGGGCATCTTCTATCAGTTGCTGTACCTGCCTTACATCATACAAATCCTCTAAACGCTGAATGTATAGATCACTGAGGGTATAGGCCAGCTCTGAATCAAGCCCTCCATCCATCGCAGCCCTTGTTGCCATGGTGATCGAAGCAATCGCCAGGTTTTTCTGGCTGCGCACATAACTGGATCTGGATAAAACTCCGTACTCTCCCCCATCTTCCGGTCCTTCCTGGACAAGCTTAATCACGTCTTTCCTGACACCTTTTTTAATTGCATTCATCAGTTTTTTCTCATGTAATGGATCATGATGAAATGACAATGATTGCTTGCGCCGTGACACATGGGCAGTTGCATTTTCTACTGTAACTCCTATTTTCTTTTCAACCACCTCTTCTTCCCGTCCATGAATCATAAAATACGCAATGCGGGCTGCCGACTTTAATTCTCTTTTTGTTAACACGGGCAGCTGACGGTAGTAGTCGGCAAGCTTTGTCTGATTAGCGGTGAGATCATTAGTCAGGCCCCCAAGGCGCAAATCATTCATTTCTTCATGCAAGCAGGGACCGCCTGCCAGAATCAGCGTGTCACTTGCTTTAAAGTAAAAGAAATTCTCTAAGTACGTCGTTGTATGCACACAAGGAAAATCAAGGGTTTCAGGTGCTTCTGACAAAAAGCTGATAGGTGACACAGCATATGGGTGTGCCGGCAGCGTAGCTTGCTCAAAGACGATTTCATTACGGTGATTAACAATAAAAACAGGCAGGCCAAAAGCTTCCCACACAAGCCGGCAGATTGAAATAAGTTTTTCTATTTTTCTCACTCTTTCGTAAAAAAGAACTAAAAATCAAAAAAATCTACCAACATTATACCTTTTATTTTTCTATCATAAAAACAGAAAATGAAATGGAGGCGTTATGGCATGAAACAAAATGTAAACGCATTAATTGAGCAAATGACACTTGAAGAAAAAGTAGGTATGTGTTCAGGCCTTGATTTCTGGCATTTAAAAGGTGTTGAGCGGCTTGGCATTCCATCTATTATGGTAACGGATGGACCCCATGGACTTCGCAAACAAGATACAAGCGCTGATCACTTAGGTCTTTTTGACAGTGTTCCTGCTACATGCTTTCCTTCTGCAGCTGGTCTTGCCAGCTCTTGGAATCGTTCTCTTATCGAAAAAGTCGGGGTTGCGCTTGGTGAAGAATGCCAGGCAGAAGACGTAAGCGTGTTGCTCGGTCCTGGCGCTAACATTAAGCGTTCACCTCTTTGCGGACGAAACTTTGAATACTTTTCCGAGGACCCCTATCTGTCTTCGGAAATGGCGGCAAATCATATTAAAGGTGTACAAAGCCAGGGAGTCGGCACTTCTTTAAAACACTTTGCCGTCAATAACCAGGAAAACCGCCGCATGTCAGTCGATGCGATCGTTGACGAGCGGACATTGCGTGAAATTTACCTGGCCAGCTTTGAAGAAGCCGTTAAGCAGGCACAGCCATGGACTGTGATGTGTTCTTACAATAAAGTAAACGGCGAATATGCATCCGAAAACAAACGGCTTCTCACAGATATTTTAAAAGATGAATGGGGATTTGAAGGCTTTGTGGTATCTGACTGGGGTGCTGTGAACGAACGAGCGGATGGACTGAAAGCGGGACTGGAACTCGAAATGCCATCCAGCCATGGTGCCGGCGAAAAGAAAATTATCGAAGCGATTCAAAATGGCGCTCTCTCAGAAGAGGCCTTAAACCGGGCTGTTGAACGTATCCTTAACATCATTTTTAAAGCTGTTGAGAACAAGAAAGACAATGCTTCTTACGATAAAGAAGCTCACCATCAGCTTGCCCGTGAAGCGGCGTGCGAAAGTATGGTGCTGCTGAAAAACGAAGGGACTCTCCTGCCGCTTGCAAAAAAAGCCAAGCTCGCTGTTATTGGAGAATTTGCTCAAACGGCCCGCTACCAGGGCGGCGGCAGCTCTCATATAAAGCCAACGAAACTAGAAAGCATTTACGAGGAAATTCAAAAAGAAGCGGATGCTGTTTATGCCCGCGGCTATGATTTAATGAGTGATGATGTGGATGAAGCACTTTTAGAAGAAGCAAAACAAGCAGCACAGAATGCAGAGACAGCTGTCCTGTTTGTCGGACTGCCGGATCGGTACGAATCTGAAGGATATGACCGTGAACATCTGAGCCTGCCGGCTAATCATATTGCCCTTATCCAAGCGGTTGCCTCTGTTCAAAAAAACGTGGTTGTTGTACTAAGTAACGGTGCTCCTGTTGAAATGCCATGGCTTGATCAGGCAGCAGCCGTCCTGGAAGGATATCTTGGCGGCCAGGCACTTGGCGGTGCGATTGCAGATCTTTTATTTGGCCATGTGAGCCCAAGCGGCAAACTAGCTGAAACATTTCCGCAAAAGCTCAGCCATAATCCATCCCACTTAAATTTTCCAGGTGAAGGTGACAAAGTGGAATACAAGGAAGGATTGTTTGTCGGCTATCGTTATTATGATACAAAGCAAATCGAGCCTCTTTTCCCGTTTGGCTTTGGATTAAGCTATACAACATTCGAGTATGCTAATTTGACTGTTGATAAAAAACAGTTCACCGATGAAGAAATGGTAAATGTGTCCGTTACCGTCAAAAATACAGGCAGCGTTGCAGGCCAGGAAGTGGTGCAGTTGTATGTAAAAGATACAGAAAGCACCGTCATCCGCCCGGAAAAAGAACTGAAAGGCTTTGAAAAAGTATACTTGCAGCCTGGTGAAGAAACAACAGTCACATTCTTACTCGGCAAACGCGCATTTGCTTACTACAATGTCGATTTAGAAGACTGGCATGTTGAAACGGGTGACTTTGCGATTTTAATTGGCAAGTCCTCTGCCGACATCGTTCTAGAAGAATCGGTACATGTTACCTCAACCGTTCCTTTTGTAAAACGTGTACACCGCAATACGACTGTTGGTGATTTACTGGGTCACCCAGCAACCGAACCTCTTGCAAAAGTATTTGTAGAAAGAGCCACAGCCGGCGGACCATTTGCTCTATCAGAAGATAATCAGGATGACATGCTGGCGGCTATGCTTAAGTTCCTGCCGCTGCGGGCCATTCTTGCTTTTAATCCGAACACAGTCACTGAAGAAGAAATGTATGCTTTTATTGAAGAAGCGAATGCTGCTTTGGAAAGAGAAAAACTAGTTTCAAAATAACATCTTAAGCTGTTTTCCATATGTATGTCCCTCTGAAAAAGATAAACGACATTTTATCTTTTTCAGAGGTTTTTTCATTTTTAGTTTTTTATCACTTCCCGCTCCCCTATTGCCTGTACAGGGCGGTGATCGTCAGGGAAAATGTGGCGGAAAGTATTGATTTGTTCTTTAGACATTTCAATGGGCTGCTTGAAGACTACCCATTGCACCCCTTCAGAACATGGAGGTGTTGTTAAAGAACCTGCATATTGATAAGTGTGCTGATTTTTGGGCAAAATATGCGCCAGGTCAATCGGCTCCGATACGTTTATTTCTTCGGTTGTTTTTTCTTTTGGTATCGCGTTCCATGCCTGTTTTAGTACGGTATTTTCCTTACCTTCTTTGATCAGTATGCCCAACACTGCAAGCTGGCCGTCTTTATCTTTATGAACGAGGTGCAGTTCCATATCATAGGCATTTCCGTTAATCAAGTGTTCACTTGGTGTATGGAAATGAAATTGTGCCAGTGTGTATTCCTTTCCATTTAATACAATAGAATTCTTATCTGTTTGAATATTCCCCTGTACGGTGTGCCCATTGTTTACGAGTGAGAATGGACTTGATGTATAGCTAATTTCTAAATTCTCAAGCTCTGCTGCCTCTTTCGCTTGTGCTTTTTGAATGTTGATTGGAGACTGTTCCGTGCCATTTGCACATGCAGAGTTTAATGGGTCCAGCTCTGCCCAATGGTTTGGACCGGTTTCTCCTTCGTAAGACCACTCATGTCCCGTTTCTCCCAGGCTGCTTTCTTCTCCATTCGCAAACTGCGATGGAATGAACGTGTATGCAGTGAGTGCAAGTGTAAAATATGTAAATGACACGGGTATAACTATTTTTTTCTTTGACATATTTGCTCTCCATTTCATCTTTTTCTTATATATTTACCATAGTCATCGAAAAAGGAAATGAATCTTTTGAGCTGTTTTTACTGTATTATCTGAAAATATAGACAAAATGTCCAAAGGAACCTTCAAATTGGAAGCCATGTTAAATCTAAACTGGTTTAAATAAGGGATTGGGGGCACACTGCTTTTTAGGGGGTGAGGGGAATGTATAAAGGATTTGAAATTGCCGAGCTGTCGTCCGAGCAAACCAAAAAAATCCAGCAGCTTGAAAGAGAGCTGGAATGTACCCTTATTGCGTATGAGCGTCAAAATGAGCTCCCGCATGTAACGGAACAGCCAGTGGATTTGGTATGAAAAAAGGCAGCTTCTAAGCTGCCTGAAATACTTTTTAAAAGTTCATCCGCGATTGCCCGCCATCGACATTGATGCTTGTCCCGACCAGCCAGGATGCTTTTTCTGAAGCAAGAAACGCGACAACGTTTGCGACTTCTTCAGCCGTTCCAAAACGGCCCGCTGGAATCTCATTTTGAACAAACGCGTTGATTTTCTCCGGGTTTTCTTCCAGGCGTCTTTTCCAGTTGCCGGTTTCGTGCAAAATACTGCCCGGTGCCACACTGTTTACACGGATACCATCCCGGATCACTTCGTCAGCCAGCGATTTTGTGAAACTAATCAATGCCGCTTTCGCGTTATTATAAGTCACCTTGCCTCCGCTTTCTCTGCCAAATACAGATGTGATATTAATGATCGCTCCTGACTGCTTTTTTTTCATTTCTTCAACCGCTAATTTGCTTAAATGTACGGCTGAGAAGTAGTTCAGCTCCATCGCTTCATAAAATAAATCCATATCGGTTTCGGCTGCTTTTCCGCCATTGCTGCCGCCGGCATTGTTGATGAGCACATTGATCGTTCCGTGCTGTTCAATAAACGAGTGGATCAGCGCTTCCCGCTCGTTGGCCTTCAGTAAATCTGCTTGAAAGATGGATACGCTTCCACCCAGTTCTTCTTTTGTTTGTTCAAGTGCTTCTATTCCACGGGCTACAATGGACACGTTTGCTCCTTCTTCTATAAGCGCTTCTGCAATCGCCCGTCCGATTCCTTTTGAGCCTCCTGTGATCAAAATATGCTTTCCTTTCAATTGTAAATCCACTTCATCATCCCCTGTTTGCTTGATTTGCTTCTACGGTTTTATCTTAGCTCTTTTTCTTTCCGATTGTCCAAGATAACAGGTCATTTGATTTTAGCTGCCTTCCATTGCTCCCATAAGGTTAACTTGCGCTTCGATATTCGGATCCATGTTCCCGGCTTGACGGACTTGGACAACGTATAAACACGATTTTCATATATAAGCCGATGATTTGCCCGTATCTGGCCGATTCTTACATCAATGAAAGGAAAACCGCGGTTCATATTTTTTATGTAATACGTGCCGTTTTTTTCTTCAAATACTTCCTCGCCTTCTGCATTTGCAGGCATTCCTACCGCAAAGTCTTTGTAGGAGAGCTCTGTTTGAACGATTTGATTATGTGATAATTGATAGGACTCGACTACGTCCGACAAATGAATCGAGTGTGTGTACTGAATTAGAAAGGTTTCTTCTTTTTTTAACGGCACATAGGCGAGCAGGCTGTCTTTATTTTCATAAGTCAGCGCGATCACCTGCCTGTACGGATAGAAAAAAACGAGGGTGGAAACGAACAGAATCGTTAGCGCTGTCGCACTGATTACTTTGGCTTTCAACCGAATCACCCCTTTAAAAAATGAAGTCGACAGGCCGCGGTGCAGCCTATCGACTAAAAGGTGTTTACTTGGAAACGCCTGCTTCTTCAAAATATTTAGCCGCCCCTGGGTGCAGCTCCATATCGCCTAAACCTTCAAGAGCCGTTTCCGGTGTAATAAATTCTCCTTTGGCGTGAGTGATTTGATCGGTGTTTTCATAAAGCGCTTTTGTCATTTCGTACACCAGATCTTCATCGACGTCTTTTGACGCTACAAGCATGGCTTTAACGGCAACCGTTTTTACATCTTCCTTAATTTTATAGGTTCCGCTTGGGACTGTGTCTTCTGCATAATATGGATACTTTTCAACAAGCTCCTGGATTTTATCGTCAGCAATCGGGATGATCACGACATCATTTTGTGCTGATAATGCTTCTACTGCACCAGTGGGTGTCCCAGCTGTGATAAATGCTGCATCAATGTTTCCAGACTGAATGCCGTCCGTCGATTCATCAAAAGAAAGGTTTTGAGCTTTAATGTCTTTGTCCGACATTCCATGAATCTCTAACACCTGCATGGCATTAATGTAAGCGCCCGATCCAGGTGCTCCGACAGAGACCGTTTTTCCTTCCAAATCTTCAACCGATTTGATGCCGCTTTTGGCGGTTGTCACAAGCTGCACCGTTTCCGGATACAGGGAAGCGATCGCCTGGACATTATCAATGGGGTCTCCTTCAAACATTTCTTTTCCTTCAATGGCATAAGCAGCAATATCTGTTTGAGAAAAAGCCAGCTCTGCTTCTCCGGCCCTCAGTGTTTCCATATTCTCTGCAGAAGCGCCAGTTGTCTGCGGAGTGATCTTTGCATCCGTTTGATCGGAAATAATATTAGCGATTTGCCCGCCAAGCGGATAATATGTGCCTCCCGTTCCGCCTGTCAGCAAGCTTAAATCCTGGCTTGCGCTTCCACTTCCTTCACCTGTGTCGGCCGTACCGCCATCGTTGCTTTCACCGCAGGCAGCCGTAATGGCCGCCGTCATTAGCACTGTGCCAAATAATAAACTGAAACGAGATTTTTTCATACATACATCCTCCCTTTCTTTTCCTTAAATCTAGCTTTACGGACTGAACAAATTTTTCTTATATATAGAAGAGCAGGAACAAGCAGATCTTTTCACTTTGTTTTCCTGTCTTTGATTAAACTTAAATGAATCGACAATAACCGTTCATTTTACTTTTGAATAATCTGCTTCGGACTTGCCTTGAAAGGCGCTTCCGCCCCCTTTGTCCTGCTTCCATAAATACTGTAAGGCCAGCAGTACGCCGAACATCACTAACCCCGTAATGTCAGAAATGGTTTCCGGGTAAATAAGCAGCAGTCCCACAATGCACGCAATGATTCGTTCCAGCCAATGCATGCTCCTCATCCAATGGCCGATCACACCGGCTCCAATGGCAATCATGCCAATCATCGCAGTCAGGACAACCCACGCTGTTTCTCCCCATGTAGTATTAATCATCAATAATTCTGGAGAGAGAACAAAAATATAGGGAATAATGAAAGCGGCAATGGCCAGCTTGGACGATTCAATCCCGGTTTTAATCGGTTCTCCTCCCGACACGCCGGCTGCTGCAAAAGCGGCCAGTGCCACGGGCGGTGTAATATCGGCGATAATACCAAAGTAGAACACAAATAAATGAGCAGACAAATCGGGTACACCGAGTAAAATGATAGCTGGTGCTGCAATCGTAGAAGTGATCACATAGTTCGCCGTTGTTGGTGAACCCATACCGAGTATAAGTGCAGCGATCATCGTCAGGATAAGCGTAGGGATTAAGTAACCGCCTGCAAGATCAATTAAGCCATTGGCCAGTTTCAACCCCAACCCGGTTTTTGTCACAATGCCTACAATAATCCCGGCTGCTGCCGTCGCAGCCGCTACAGCAAGAGCTGTACGGGCCCCGTCCACTAATGCATACACAATGTCAACAGCTTTCATGCCTGCATCTCTATTGATAAAACCAACAATGATAGAGATGACAATGGAATAAAGAGCAGCATGCGTAACGGTTATATTAGACATAAGCAATATAACAATTGCAATAATTGGAATAAGTAGATACATTTTCCCAAATACTTCTTTTCTGCTTGGCATTTCTTCTTTTGTCAGCCCGCGCAGCCCGAGCCGTTTTGCTTCAAAGTGGGTCATAATCCAAATGCCCGAAAAGTACAGAATCGCCGGGACGGCAGCTGCTTTGGCGATATCCCAGTATGTAATGCCGTTTCCGATAAACTCAACCATCAAAAAAGCGGCTGCACCCATAATAGGCGGCATGAGCTGTCCGCCTGTTGAAGCCGATGCTTCTACAGCTCCAGCGAATTCTTTTTTGTAACCAAGTTTTTTCATCATGGGGATCGTAAAAGCACCGGACGTTACCACATTCGCAACAGAACTTCCGCTGATGGTTCCTTGAAGGGCACTTGAAAAAATCGCTACTTTCGCAGGCCCGCCAATGCTTCTACCGGCAATGGCAATGGAAAGATCATTAAAGTACTGTCCAACGCCTGTCCGTATTAAGAAAGCGCCAAATAATAGAAATAAAAAGATAAAAGTAGATGAAACAGCTAGTGGCGTGCCTAAAATTCCTTCTGTTGTGAAAAACATCGTTTGAACCATACGTTCCAGGGTTAATCCGCGGTGAGACAAAAAGCCTGGCATGTACGAGCCAAAAAGTCCATAAAGCATGAAAAGGAGCGCAATGATCATAATGGGCAGGCCAACGGTTCTCCTGGTTGCTTCTAGTACAAGTACAATTGCTGTCACGCCAACCGCGAAATCCAGCGGCTCAAGACGGCCGACACTCATGACCAGTTCCTCAAAACGGAGCGGCCAATACGCACCTACACCGATGCTTAAGATAGAGAAAATCAAGTCGTACCAGGCTACCTGCAGCTTTCCTTTTTGCCGCTTTTTTCGATTAGCCGGAAACAGCAGAAAAATTAAGGAAAGGGCAAAGCCTAAATGCACAGTTCGCTGAATTTGAGCCGTGAAGACACCGAAAACAGCTGTATAAAGCTGAAACAGAGAAAAAGCCAAAAGGCCAAAAAAAGCGATGTATCCGATCAGGCCGGTTAATTTTCGCGTCCCTGCTTCCGGGTCATACTTTTCCAGCAGCAGCTGCTGTTCTTCTTCCGACAAGTAGCCCGCTTTATGCTTGGTTGTCAATCCACATCTTCTCCTTTCATTCGTTTCACTATGAAACTTTTTAGTTGAAGGTCTTTGAAAAACAAAACATTTTTTACAATTTTAACTATAGATGAACCAAAATGCTCAAAGCCTTTTTTTGTAAGATTTTCTTCCAGACTTTATAAAAAAATGTTATTAATTTTATGCGCTCTTTCCTTTAAATATTCCTCAAAGGAGCTCACCAAATGAAAAGGGAAGAAACAGCAAAAAAGTCTGGAAGAATATTCTTCCAGACTTTAAATTATATAGCTGATTATTTGGATGTCGGCGCTAGGCTCGCTTCCGGGGACGTGACATTGTCGTAGAACTGAACATATTTATCACGGTCTTCACTGTTACGGTATGCCATTGCCACACGTGGATGTTCGTTTAAAACGCCTGAGATCATGTAAGGAATAATGTAGCCCCACTCCCATTTCTGGCGCATTTCCAGCATATGGTCTTCAATCACTTTTAATACAGGCTTCATTTCGTAGCTTGGTTTTTGAATATGGCTCACAAGAAGTTCTGTGTTGCAGTTTCCTGCTGCGCGTCCCATGCCGTATACAGAAGAATCAAGGAATGTCACACCATTGCGCAGGGCCGTTAGCGTGTTCGCAAATGCCAGCTGCATGTTATTGTGAGTATGAATGCCAAGCTGTTTGTTTGGAATCATCGATTTGAATTTTTTCACCTGATGCTCAATGTCAGCAGGGTCTAGGCTTCCAAATGAGTCTACAATATATACTACATCAACCGGGCTTTCTTTTACCATTTCAAAGGCTTCGATCAGTTGATGTTCAGGCACACTTGATAGTGCCATAATATTCAAAGATGTTTCGTAGCCTAAATCATGGAACATTTGTACAAGCTCTAAACCTTTATCTACTTCACGGATGTAGCAGGCTACCCGGATCATATCCAGAGGGCTTTCTTCGCGCGGAAGAACGTCATTCGGATCGACACGGCCAATGTCAACCAGCGCAGACAGCTTCGTGAATTTTTTCTCCGGTAGAATTTCTTTTAAAAAGTTATCATCAAGAAATCTCCACGGATTAGGTTCAGTCGCATTTAAAAGTCTCGCGGAATTTTTATATCCAATTTCCATATATTCAACACCTGCTTCGCTCAAACCATTGTAGAGGTCTTGAACAAATTCAATGCTGAAATCCCAGTTATTAACTAAACCGCCGTCACGAATTGTACAGTCGATAATCTTGCTGCGTTGTTCCATAGTCGTCGTTCCTCCTGTTTCTTCTGTTAAAGCATATTTGCTTTCGCGCTTTTATGCTTTTATGCTTTTATGTGATAAAGTATCTTGTTATGTTTATATCATGTTTTCCATTAGACTGTCAATACTTTTTTCAATATTTGATACTTTTCGCCAAAAATCATCTGTTTTTTTCCTTTTTCCCCGTTTGTTTCTGCTATTGTATCCCAAGGGCGTTCTTCTGTACATAGAAAACGGGGATTTAACGGAACGAATTCTTTATCGCTGCCTCACCCTATGCTTTTAACTTCTCCAGCGATGTCCCAAAATAATCCGTGATGATATAAGTTCATTTCCCCATTCAACAGCTGTAGATGGGTGAGGACGTTTTGCAGCCATTCCCTTTTTCTTTCTGCTGCCTAACTCACTTTCGTCCCCATAGAAAAAGCACCTTCAAGTTAATTCAGGGATTCCATACCTGTTTTCAACTTAAAGGTGCTCATTTGTTCTGCTTTGCAGAATGATCAGCTAAATGACGTTATTTCACAAAGCGATTATTCGGATTCCCCTACAACCGAGAAACGTGCATTTACATGCTCTGGATTTTCGATTTCATCTAATACAGCAATCGCATAGTCTGCATAGCTGATGTAGCTTTCACCTTTTGCATTTAAAATTAGATTGTCCTGACCTTTTTGGTACGTGCCTGTACGCTTGCCTGCCGGGTCAAAGAATCCAGCTGGGCTGATGTATGTCCACGTGATACCGCTTGTGCGTTCCAGTTCAGCCAGGTTTTTTCCCATATTCACAGCTGTTGGAAGATAGGCTTCTGGAAAATCAGGTGTTTCGAATACTCGAACTGTTTTTGCTTCATCTACGAATAAGCTGCCAGCACCCCCTACGACAACTAATTTTGTTTTCGGCGCGCCTTTTAGCGCTTCAATCAGTACCTGGCCCGCTTCCACATGCAGATGTTCTTCGCCTGGAGCGGCATTAAAGGCATTCACAACTACATCAAATACCTTTACATCCTCTGCTTTTAAATTAAAAATGTCTTTTTCGATGACGGCTGCTTTTTCATCTTGTACGTTTGAAGCATTGCGGACAATGGCGGTTACTTCATGTCCTCTTGAGACCGCTTCTTTTAAAATGAAACTTCCCGCTTTCCCACTTGCACCAATTACTCCAATTTTCATCTTTTTTCCTCCTGAGCGTATCATAATATATGTAACAAAAAAAGTTACATCTAAACCAAAAAAAGAAACTGCATAAAGCAGTAATTCATTCTATTTGTAACTATAATTGTTACAAATAGAAAAGTCAACAATGGGCCTTTCCTTTTTACATATAAATAGAATCGTTTGTCAGAGTATCGTTTCACTCCTTCACAGGCAAGGAGTACGGCTGTTTTGAGGAAAGCCGATTAGGCGCAGGGCGCGCGGCTTCCCTATCGCCTCTTTTTAAGAAGCGATATTTCCCGAAAAGCCTCCTGCCCGTTTTGGACAGTGACAGCTCTCATAAAAAAAGACTGACGACTTTGTCGTCAGTCTCAAAGCGGTCAAACGGCCGCTTTTTGCGCTTTAGGAAGATTCATAAAGCATTTATCTGTTTGATTCTGCTTGCTTAAAGCTAGCAGTCTTAAGAAAGAAAGCAAAAACCAAACCAATGACAGCCAGGATCAAACCGAAAGTAAAAGCGTTTTGCACGCCTGCGGTTAACGCTTCTCCAATCACAGACGGGTCCGTTGGGTCTTTTACATTCTTCATGAAATCAAGCTGTGCCGAAGACATAATCGTAATTGCTACGGCTGTACCGATCGCTCCAGACACCTGCTGCAACGTGTTCATCAGCGCAGTTCCATCCGGATACAGGTTTTTTGGCAGCTGATTTAAGCCGTTTGTCTGAGCCGGCATCATGATCAAGGAAATACCGATCATGAGAAGAGAATGCATCACGATAATCGCTAACATAGATGTTTCCGTTGTCACACGGGATAAGCTCCATAAGGTAACAATGACAAGAATAAACCCCGGAATTACCAATCCCTTTGGTCCGTATTTATCAAAAATACGACCTGTCAGCGGAGACATTAAACCGTTCAGCACTCCGCCCGGCAAAAGAACAAGACCGGCTGTAAAAGCTGCTAATCCCAGTCCCGTCTGCAAGTATAAAGGCAGCAGGATAGCGGAAGACAAAATCACCATAAAAGCGATAAAAACAATGAAAAGCCCAAGCGTAAACATCGGGTATTTAAACACACGCAAATCAATCATTGGCTGCTCCATTTTAAATTGTCTAAGAGAAAATAAAACAAGCGCCACACATCCAACCGCAAGAGCAGTCATTACGATAGAGCTCGACCATCCATCTTCGCCGGCTGTACTGAAGCCGTAAACAATGCCTCCAAAACCAAGAGAGGATAAAACAACAGAAACGGCGTCAATTTTCGGCTTTGTAATCGTAGATACGTTTTGCATGTACACCATGCCAAAAAACAGCGCAAACACTAAAAACGGCAACGACAGCCAGAAAATCCAGTGCCAGGTTAAGTTTTCAATCAATAAACCAGAAATTGTGGGCCCGATCGCCGGAGCGAACATGATTACTAAGCCCATCAGCCCCATAATGGCGCCTCTTCGATGAATAGGGAAAATCAATAAAATCGTGTTAAACATGAGCGGCAGAAGCAGGCCTGTTCCAAGCGCCTGAATGACCCGTGCCACCATCAGTATGCTAAAGCTGGGTGCTAATGCCGCTATGAGCGTTCCGATAATCGAAAAAAGCAAAGCTGCCATAAACAGCTGCCTTGTGCTATACCATTGCAGCAAAAGGCCCGTCACCGGAACTAATATCCCCAGTGTTAATAAGTAGCCCGTAGTCAGCCACTGGATCGTTGCAGATCCTACATTGAACTGCTGAATCAAATCTCCAAGCGCCATATTAAGCGCTGTTTCACTAAATAACCCAATAAATCCCGCGATTAAGAAGGAAATTAAAATAGGGGTCGTTTTCACATTTTCTTGTTGCTTTGCTGCAGTACTTGCTGCCATCTATCCATTCCTCCCTTTAAAGGCTAAGCCTTCTTCAAATTACCTGCTTTTCTTAGTCAGCAGCATCGGTATCTGCTCCGCGATCACACGAAGAGGCTTATCACTCTTGGCTGTAAGAGAAAGAAGAATGCCTCCTTCTATGACGGCAAGAATGATGATACCAAAATCCTCTGCCTGCTTTTCACTGTATCCAGCCTTTATGAACTTTCTAGAATACGTTTCCTTCCACTCTTCAAATGCTGAATGACAGGCTTTTCGAATAGGCTCGCTCGTCGAATGTTTTTCAGATGCAATTGCTCCGATTGGAAATCCAACTGGCTCTTTTTCATCCCGCATTACCTCGACCAATTCGCAAATATGGTCCTGAACAGCTTTGATTGGATCTTCAGTTCGCTCGAACACTTCTTCAATAAAACCAATCACTACGCCCTTTGTATGACGAATGGCTTCAACAGCCAGCCCTTCTTTTCCCTCAGGAAAATAGTGATAAAGCGATCCTTTTGGAATCCCGCTTTCTTTCAAAATGTCATTAAGGCCAACTCCGTCATATCCACGCATACGAAACAGCCTGGAAGCTGTTTCAATCAGCATCCCTTTCGTATTAAGCTTTTTGGTCATAGTTCACCTCTTCACAAATTAAACCGACCGGTCTAATATAATGCATTATTTTACATTTGTCAATGTAGAAAACTTCATTAACTTATTTATTACCTAAATGCTCAAGTCGGAGACTAACAGTTTGTTTAAAATGCAGAAGCAGAATTTTATTCAAAGCTTTGTACATATTTGCTTGGGATGGCTGCTGTTTAACAGAGGATCATAGAACTCGTTAAGCGGTTAACAGTTTATGAAGCATATAGCGAGCCTGCCCGTTCAAAACAACTATAACAAAGCGGAAAAGCAGGCAATATATCCAGTTCTTTTTTCCTAGCAGCTTAAAAAATTGCAGATAATCATAAGAAAGTTTAGAAAGGCTTCCTGTTTTAAAGCGCTACACTGAGAAAAAGCCAAGTTTCTCATTTTATGAAAGCGCTTCAAACAATAAGGATTGAGGGGGATAAATGGTGAAAAAACGTTCAAAGAAAGACACAGGTAATAAATTAGTAGTTGCTGTACTTGCAAGCGGGCTTCTTCTTTCTAGTACTAATCTTTATGTGTCCGCCTCTGAAACAATCTCTACTGATCAAATACAGCAAAAAGAAGGGTTTGTTAAAGCCGCAAATACGGTTCCAAAACTGGTTAATGCAGAGTCAATCGATGCGGTTATAAACGCTATGACCTTGCAAGAAAAAGCCTTTTTATTGGTAGGCGGCAATAAAGGAGGGTTAACTTCTGAAAATGGAGAAATAATCGGCGGCCAATCAACTAAAGTTCCGGGTGCTGCCGGCCAAACACAGGCCATTCCGCGTTTAGGTATTCCAGCTATCGTATTGGCAGACGGACCAATGGGTGTACGGATTAGTCCAACGAGAGAAAATGATGCAAAAACATACTACGCAACGAAGTTTCCTTCCCCAACGGTTCTCGCCTCTACCTGGGATGCTGATTTGGTAAAAGAAGTCGGAGACGCGACTAGTGAAGAAATGAAGGCCTATGGGATCGACCTCCTTCTTGCTCCCGGCATGAATATTCAAAGTTATCTACTAAATGGAAGGAATTTTGAATATTTTTCAGAGGATCCGATTGTTACGGGTAAATTAGCCACAGCTTTCGTTAATGGTGTAGAAGAAAATGGTGTGGGCACAACGATTAAACATTTTGCGGCTTTCAATCAGCGGACAAACAATAACGGAAATATGATCGTCAGTCAAAGAGCATTACGGGAAATTTACTTAAAAGGATTTGAAATGACAGTAAAAGAAGCGAAGCCTTGGTCGATAATGGATTCCTACAATAAAATTAATGGCACATACGCAACCGAAAACAAAGAATTACTAACAGATGTGTTACGAAATGATTTTGGCTTTACTGGATTTGCGATGACAGACTGGGAGTTTGCCGACCGGGACATCGTCAAGCAAATGGAAGCAGGTACAAACTTATTAATGCCAGGAAGAGCAGCGCAATCGGAAGCTATTATCGCAGCTGTTGAAAGTGGGCTTTTAGATGAAAAAATTTTAGATCGAAATGTTAAAGAAATTCTTCAAATTGTTGTGCAGTCCCCTACCTTCAAAGGAGCAGAGCCAACAAACTCACCAGACCTTGCAGCAGGAGCAAAAGTAGCAAGAACGGCAGCTGCCCAGGGAATGGTGCTTTTGCAAAACAAGAATCAGGCTCTGCCTATCAAAAACAATGTAAGCGCTTCTTTATTTGGCGTCCCCGTTAGTGAAATCAACACCGGCGGAAGAGGAAGTGCTCTCGTTTATGCGCCTTATCAGCTTGGCATTGCAGAAGGACTACGAACTGCCGGACTGACGTTGAATGAATCTCTGCTTACAAAATACGACCAATATGCAGCAGACTTACGGAGCCAGGATGCGTACAAAGGAACACCGGGCACTTTCGGTTCTGTTGGACCGAAGCTTCCTGAGATGGATATTACCGAGGATGTGCAAACAGCAGCAGCCAACACGGATATTGGAATCGTTGTAATTGGCACTGCTCCTGGTTCTTATGCTGTCGATCGCGCCAAAGAAGATTTTTATTTGTCTCCTTCACAAAAAGAAATGGTAGAAAAAGTGTCCAAAGCGTACCGCGATCAAGGCAAGAAAGTGATTGCTGTCTTAAACGTAGAAGGTCCTGTTGAAGTGGAAAGCTGGAAAGAAAAAGTAGATGGCATCCTTCTTTCCTGGCAGCCGGGGCAGGAGCTTGGAAACGCTGTTGCGGATGTTTTGACTGGCAAAGTAAATCCATCTGGTAAACTAGCTCAAACATTCCCGGTTGATTATACCGATCTTCCGTATGCGGACCGCTATCCTGGCTCACCGGATGGATTCCCTTATGAAGAGGATATTTATGTTGGTTACCGCTACAATACTACCTTTAATGTAAAACCTTCTTATGAATTTGGCTATGGCTTGTCTTACACTACATTTGAATACGACAAAGTAAAAGCCACAAAGAAATTTAAGAACACACTATCTATTAGTACGGCCGTAAAAAACACTGGAAAAGTACCAGGAAGAGAAGTAGTCCAGGTATACGTGTCTGCGCCTGACGGAAAATTGGAAAAGCCTTCTCTAGAGTTGAAAGCATTCGCTAAAACGGCCGAACTGAAGCCAGGAAAAAAAGAAAAAGTAACGTTTGAACTGGGTGCAAAGGATTTAGCATCATTCAGTGAAGAACTTTCTGCCTGGGTGCTTGAAAAAGGCACGTACACTATTCAAGTGGGCGCTTCTTCTGAGGATATTAAAGACACGGCCACTTTTACAGTCGCAGAAGACATCATTGTTGAAAAGGTCAGTGATGTACTGGAACCCGGAACAGCTATCGAACGTCTTTCAAAAAGATAACGACTTTCTATAAAAGCAAGTAATCATTAGCAGCAAAATTTTATAAAAACGCTTTCAAAATTAATACGAGTAAAGGTGGCCAAAGGATATGTTGAAAAAAATAAAAACACAAGCAAAAACAGCCATGATCTCTACATTAGCAGCCGGCGCACTGCTTTCTTACAGTACAGGAGCAGCGGCTCAAGAAGTAAAAACACAGCCGGCTTCTTACCAGACTGTTACTGAAATTAAAGATTGGGGAGCAGTCAACACAAAACTAATTGTAGATTTAGGAAGATCTGTTCCAAAAGGTTCTATTACACCTGATACATTTTCTGTGCATGTAAAAAGAAGCGATCACCGCTTAAAAACACCGTTTTTGGAGGAAGGCAGCCGGAAGATTACCAATGTTTACGTTTCAGATAAAAAAGGCAATCCTGCCGTTAAAACAGGCAGATACGCCGTTCTGGAAATGGAAGTAAGCCCAGCAAGCTCTTTGAGTTCTGCCCTAAACTACGATGCAGCCGGAACAGGATTTAATGACTGGACAGAAAATAAATACACCATTACGCAGCAAAAAGATATCCAAACAAACGCTGGAGTCATTTCGGGTTTGGTTATTAACCAATTTGCGGGAGAAACAAAAGAGCTTGTAAAGGATTTCTCTACCGGCCAAGCCACATATAATCATATAACACTATCCTATGCGAACTACGCTCCCGAGAAAGACAAAGAGAAAAATCCGCTGATCATTTGGCTGCATGGTGGCGGTGAAGGCGGTACAGATGGTACGATTCCGCTGTCTGCAAATAAAGCGGTTAACTTTGCCACAGAAGATATTCAAGACCATTTTGACGGAGCGTACGTTTTAGCACCGCAGGCACCGACTTACTGGATGGATGGAATCACTGGCAGAGCAGACGGAACATCCAAATATGAGGAAGCGTTGATGGCGTTAATTCAAGAACAGGTGGCTACTAACCCAGATATTGATCCAAGCCGAATTTACATTGGCGGCGCTTCTAATGGAGGATATATGACCATGCTAATGACGCGGGATTACCCTGGGTACTTTGCAGCGGCATTCCCGGTATGTGAAGGGTTAAACAACTCACTTATCTCTGACGAGGACATTCAAAGCGTGAAACAAACACCAACTTGGTTCGTGACGGCAGAAAATGATACAATATTGCCCCCTTCTCTTAACACAGTGCCAACGTATGAGCGCTTGGTTGCTGCTGGAGCAAAAAATGTCCACCTGTCTTTATTTGAGGATGTCCATGATACGTCTGGTTTGTATATGAATGCAGATGGTACACCGTATCAATATAACGGCCACTGGTCATGGATCTATGTATTTAACAATGAAGTAGATACCGTAATAAACGGAAACACGATTACCCTCATGGATTGGCTGGCTGAACAATCTCTTCAAAACTAAAAATCAAACTTTGCGGCAAGATTCACTTTTTGTGAACTTGCCCTTTTTATGTTTTTCTTAAATGTTTAATGTGCTTTAACAACATTCCCTGAATTAAACGGCGAAAAAGACCCATCAGCAATGAAGACTGCGCCAAAGCATGATTTGCAAAGGATAATAAAGAGGAAATTAAAAAAAGCCGCTCTTTCACTAGCGGCTTTTCCTTTTATCCTTTTACTGATCCGGCCAGCAGGCCTCTCACAAAATACTTCCCGAGAAGAATATAAACCAACAGCGTAGGCAGTGCAGCAAGCAGCGCTCCCGCCATTTGAACATTCCACTGGACAATCTGGCTTCCCGATAAGTTTTGCAGCGCGACCATGACCGGCTGCTGATCAGCGGTTGTAATGGTAACCGCAAATAAAAATTCATTCCAGATGTTTGTAAACTGCCAAATGGCCACTACTACAAATCCTGAGACCGACAATGGAATCATAATATGTCGGAACACGCCAAGAAAGTTAGCTCCATCAATTTTGGCAGATTCAATCATTTCATCGGGAATATTCACATAAAAGTTTCGAAACATCAGCGTGGTAATCGGGATGCCATACACAACATGAACAAAAATCAGCCCAGGTATAGAGTTATACAGCCCCGCTTCTCGTAAAAACTGAATCAGCGGAATCAAAATACTTTGATAAGGGATAAACATACCGAACAGCATAAGAGTAAATAAGATCTCCGACCCTCTAAACCGCCACTTCGAAAGTACATACCCGCTCATCGCCCCTAATAGAGCAGACAGCAAAGTAGCTGGTATAACGAGATAAAAAGAGTTCATCAAGTTTGGCGCAAGTTTGGAAAAAGCTTCTCCATAGCTGCTGAAATCCAGCGAGGATGGCAGCGTCCACATTTGGTCCAGCGTAATTTCATCCAGCGGCTTTAAACTCGTAATGATCATGACATAAACCGGCATCAAAAAGAATAAGCTGACCGCAATCAGCACGAAGTAGCTGGCCGGTTTTGTAAACGCCCTGATGACCATATTACGCTTCCCCCTTTCGGCTGTTTAGTAAGTATGGAACGATAAATATGGCAACACTGAGAAGCATAATAATCGCAATCGCAGCTCCGTTCGCATAATAATTACCCCGGAATGTTGTTTCAAACATATAGACACCTGGAACGTCCGTTACAAAGTTTGCACCAGGACCTGTCATCGAATAAATCAAATCAAATATTTTTAAGGAAATGTGCGCCATGATAATAATGACACTCACTGTAATCGGGCGAAGCTGGGGCAAAATAATCTGCCGGTAAATTTGAAATTCAGAAGCCCCATCCATACGGGCCGCTTCTTTTGTTTCATCCGGGATCGCCCGAAGCCCTGCAATATACATAGCCAATGAAAACCCGGTCATTTGCCAGACAGCCGCAATCCCTACGGCAATCAGCGCAGCCGGCAGGCCAAATTCAATCTGTCCCCATTGAAAGCCCGCTAAAATATTGGTATCTGTGTACCACTTAGGTGTAATCCCAAATGTGTTTAAAAATAAGTTAATTCCCGTTGAAGGATTTAATAACCACTGCCACACGACGCCGGTCACAACAAACGACAATGCCATAGGGAAAAAGAAAATATTTCTGAAAATGGATTCTCCTTTTAGCTTTTGATCAAGCAGAATAGCCAGTGACAGCCCGAATAAAATCACCAGGCCGATAAAGAGAATCGTAAAGAAGAGAGTATTGCGTAAATCAGCTTGAAAACGAAAATCACTGAATAAATACATGTAATTTTTCAAGCCGGCAAAAGAGAAATCAGGAATAAGTGAATTCCAGTTGCTCAGTGACACATATCCTGTCCAGCCGATAAATCCATATACAAAAATGACGATCAGCAAAAAAGAAGGCAGCAAAAAAGCAAGCGCCATCCATTGGTCAGAGGAATAGCTTTTTTTAGACACTTTTTCTCCCTTGGCTGTTTCTTTTCTTACTGCTTCCATAGTAGATGCCTCCTTGTAAAGAAAACCCCCCGTACGGAGGGTTTCTGCTTTATTTTAATTCGGTTCCTGCCGATTGAAGCGTACGAACAAGCTGATCAACATCTCCCTGTGTAACAAAAATATTAACCGCTTGATTGACCTTCGTTACAAATCCTTCTGGTGCTGCTGAGCCGTGCGCTAAGCTTGGCACAAGCGCGGCAGATTTAAAATCCTCCATTGTGTCTTTTCCATATTGATCGTATTTTGATACGTCTGCGTCAATACGAGCTGGAATAGAACCTTTTAATGGGTTAAAAGCATCCTGGCCTTCAACCGATCCAAGTACACTAAGGAATTTCTTTACATCTTCTGAATTGTTTAACCCTTTCGGGAGACCAAAAGTATCCGTAATAACGCCGAATGTTCCCTCTGTTCGAGGTGTTGGTGCATAGCCAAAATCTTTATTGACAGCCAGTTTCAAATCATTCGTAAAGTATCCTTTTGCCCAGTCACCCATAACGTTCATCGCTGCTTCTCCACTTCCAACAAGCTGCGCAGCATCCTGCCAGTTGCGGGAACTGTGATCTTCATTTACATAAGTGAGCATCTTTTTAAACGTTTCGGCTGCTTTTTTAACTTTTGGATCGTCAAAAGCCAATTCGCCTGTCCAAAGCTTTTTATAGTCCTCTGCGCCCAACTCGCCAAGCAGGACCGTTTCAAATAAGTGTGTGGCTGCCCATGGCTCTTTGTCTCCAAGTGCAAGCGGCGTAATGCCTTTTTCTTTTAAAGTGTCTGCAGCTTCAAAGAGCTCATCAAACGTTGTTGGAACAGCAATGCCATTTTCCTCGAAGACTTTCTTGTTATACCAAAGAACATTTGCACGGTGAATATTGACCGGCACCGAATACATATTGCCGTCTTTGCTGACAAGTTCAATTAATTCTTTTGGAAATTTATCATTCCATCCTTCCTGCTCATACAGATCATTAAGCGGCTCCATTTTATCTGCTGCTACCCAGCTGTCATTCAGCTCTGAACCGCCATGCACCTGGAAAGTAGCGGGCGGATCATTCCCCTGCATCCGGCTCGCCAATACGGCTTTCGCATTGGTTCCAGCCCCTCCGGCTACAGCAGCGTTTTCAATTGGAATATCCGGATATTTCTCTTCGAACAGGGCAAGAAGTGCTTTTAAGCCGTCTTCCTCGCCTGCACCCGTCCACCAGCTGAAAATATCGAGTTTTCCTTTTTCCCCGCTTCCCCCGCTGCTGCCCTGGCTTCCTTCTTCCGTTTGTGTGTTAGATCCGCAGGCAGATAAAACGAGCGTTAAAATCATCATTAAGATAAGTCCCAGTCTTTTCTTCATGCCTTTAGCCCCCTTTATTGTAAGCGTTAACATAAATAAGTATATCTCTCTTAAGAAGGCGACTTTTCTGAAATCTTTTATGATTTTCTGTACTTTTTTATGCAAAAGAAAAACAGCGGCTTCAGCCCCTGCTTAAGAAAAAGATTTCCGGTATTCTTTTGGTGAACAGCCAGCTGCTTTCTTAAATACACGGCTGAAGTAATTCGGATCATTATACCCTGTTCGATCCGCAATTTCTTTCAGTCCCAAATTGGTGTGCTGAAGCAGCTTTTTAGCCGTTCGAATTCTATAATTGGTTAAGTAACCAATAAAGGTTTCATTCATTTTTTCTTTAAACAGTTTTGTGAAATACGTTGGGCTTAGCTGTACGTGATCAGCCACATCCTCCAGGCTGATTTGCTGATGAAAGTGTGTATGGATAAATGTTTTTGCTTTTGCAATCATTTCTCTTCCCTGCCGATGCATAGCGACTCGGCTGGCCAATTCATTGCCAAAAGCAAGGCAGTCTTCAATAAATGCCGCTTCCATAATATTTACATCATCAACGTAAACACCGATAGCGGCCATTTCTTTTTTGACATGCACCAATTCTTCTTTTAATTGATTAAGCGAATAGCGGGTAAAAAGAGTATCTAAAGGATGGCGGTTCATAATCGCTTTTTCAACCGCATTATGCGAAAAAGAAGCACTCTGATCCGCGAACCCGTATGATGCCCCGCGTCCAGCTTTTAGCTGCTGAAAAGCAAGCAGAGCCTCCGAATAAGAGGATCCCAGCTGTTTTAAGGGACAGGGAGCACTTGTTCCTACAGTGATTTTACCGGGCCAGGAGCGAACGATAGACTTGGCTAAAAGAAGCACATCTGACTTCTGGCATTCCTTACTTAAAAATAAAACAGCCAGCCCGCCGGCCTGTGGATGAGCCGCCAAAAAAGGAAACGGGGAGTGCTCGTTAAGCTGTTCGATAATGTCTTCCCTTGTATTTGCATCTGGACATTCATACACATGCATAAAACCGACTTTTGCCTCGGGGTGAAGCATCCGCAGGCGCCTGCACACTTCTTCATTCATGTCCTGCTGCATTACTTTAGCGAGTACAAGCTGCCAAAGGGCAGCTTCTGAGGCCTGTTCTTCCTTTACTTCCTCTTGTACTTGTAAAATCGTTTGAATCGTTTCATCTCTTTTAGCTGGTTTAACAAGATAGTGTTTTACTCCCTCAATCATCGCTTCTCTTGCATAATCAAAAGAAGCATATGCTGTCATCATAATAAAACGAATGGAAGGCTGCTTTGACCGAATATGGCGAATCGCTTCAAGACCATTCATGCCCGGCATTTTAATATCCATCAGCATTAAATCGGGATGGAGCGATTCGGCAAGCTCAATCGCTACCCGCCCATTCCCGGCCTCACCTACTACCTGAATCTGTGGAATATGCTGCTCAAGCAGCTTACGCATCGCTTTTCGTTCAATCATTTCATCGTCAACGACAATCACCTTCATCCTATTCCTCTCCCTTCATAAAATGGTATACGAATTTGAACGGTGGTTCCCATTCCTTCTGTCGATGAAATAGAAAAAGATCCTTTTTCTTTATAGAAGAGATGCAGCCGCTTTATGACATTTTCCAAACCGATTCCAGTCGAGTGCCCGGTATGTTCCGCTGCCTTCCCGCCTTCTCTTAGCTTTTGAAGAGTTTCCCTGTCTATGCCCGCCCCGTTATCTTTTACTTCAATAACAGCCTGTGTGCGGCTGCTCGTCACAACGACAGAGATTTCTCCGCCTTCCTCTCTATTTTCAATCCCATGAATAAAAGCATTTTCTACAATCGGCTGCAAGATCAATGCTGGCATAGAGATGGGAAGGCATTGTTCCTCTACAGATAAATGAAAAGAAACACGGTCCGAAAATCTCGTTTCTTGTATGGCAAAATAACTCTCTACCGCTGCCACTTCATCCGCCAATGTAACAGATTTTTGCAAATCCCCAAGGCTGTACCGGAGGAGGGATGACACGGATTCAATCAGCTGTGTAGTCATGGGGGCATCTTCCAGGTATGACATTTGCTTTACGGTGTTTAAAGTATTAAATAAAAAATGCGGATTAATTTGATTTTGAAGCTGCTTTAATTCCAGTTCCTTCAGCCATTGGTTGAGCGCTGCTTTTTCTTTGATTTCTTCAATAAAACGGCGCATGTCTCTTCTCATCTGGTTAAAAGACTCCCCGAGCTGATGAATTTCATCTCTGGTTGGAACGGAAACATCCGGCCCATCGAGCCGCCCGGCAGACATTTCGGCTGCCGCCTTCGTTAACGTATGTATGGGCTTTGTAATCCCTCTTGAGAACCAAAGAGCCATGAAAACAGCAAGAAGCAGCGTGGAGACAAATAAACTGATAATAAAATGCTTAAAAGCTGTATTTCGCTTTTCCATTTGATCATAAAATCGCTGGTATTCATTTAATTCTAAGTTTAAGTAGGCGAGCGTGGCTTCTTGTACATAACCGGAGACATTCCGAACTTCACGTAAATGACCGGGGTATTCATCTACCGCCTCTGTCTGAATCGCTTGAATGGTTTTATCGCTTTCTTCAACAAGAGTATCCATCATTTCCTGATACATGGTCATGGACTCGGGCTGGATATCGGCTGTATTGGTTGCTTCTATCCTCTCTTTATTTTCAAGTAAAACCATTTGGGCCGCTTTTGCTTTTTCCAAGGAACTCTTTTCCCGCTCAATCGCATATGAATTGACTCCTTCATACAGTGCAGCAGACTGCTGGGATATTTCATTCAGAAGTAGAAACCCTTGAAAGCTTTTATGATATTCATTCACAAGCTGCCGGCTGCTTGCGTAGATAGAGTATGAAACGACATTAAACAAGACTACAAACACCAAAAAATAAAGAAGAAGCTTTTTCCTGATCGTAATCATGACCCGCTTTCTCCTTCCACAATCGGTAAATCCTCTCTTCGAATAATAGATGTATCCGTATACTGAAGAGGGTGAATGTTTTCTCCTGCTTTCAGCTTGATTAATGACGCTACTGCGTTGTAACCCATCTCATACGGATCCTGGGCTACGGTAGCCTGAATCGCCTGCTCATTTAAAAGAAACAGGGTTTCTGGAAGTGTATCAAATGCAATCACATAAATATTTTTTTTATTAAAGTACCGGGTTACACCGGCAATACCGATCCCGTCTAAAGCGCTGGTACCATAAATGGCCGTGATGTCAGGACGGTTATGAAACAGGCGGTATGTTGCTTCAATGGCGCCGATCTTTGTAATAGAAGACTCTTCAATTCCAACGATTTGAATCCGTTCTTCTTTTTTAATCGCTTCTTTAAAGCCCTCTACCCGCTGTTTCTGATTTTCGGACTGAAACCGTCCCGTTACGATACCCACCCGCTGTGGACCGTTTGTATCCGCTAAGAGTGCCTCCCCTGCTAAAAAACCTGAATAATAATTGTTCGTTCCTACATATGCAGCCCGTTCTGTCTCTGGAGCATCTGTGTCCACAGTGATAACCGGAATTCCTTTGTCGTGTGCTTTTGATATTAACGTTGTCAGCATTTCACTTTTTCCGCCCTGCATTAAAATACCGTCTACTTTACCTGCAATGGCCGTATCAAGTGTTTTTAAATGCTCGCTGTAATCGGCCTGCCGGGGACCTGCATACTCTAAATAAACACCGTACAGGCTGGCTGCATCTCTTGCTCCTTTTTCAACTAAACGCCAATATTCGTTATCCAGCTCTTCCGGAATCAAGACAAAGTGGTACATGGATTTATCATGCTCTGCTTCTGCTTTTTTCATATGAAATGTTAGTTTCCCATAGTAAATCATACAGGCTGATGCCGCGAGAAAAGCAAGGAGCAGGATGCCATATGCAAGCCGCTTCATAAATCTCCTCCTTATAGTAAGCGTTTTCATTTATTCGATGCTTTTATCTGTCCATCTAGCCTTTTCCTATTTACTTCTCTATGGATCGTTTTGTTTCCTTTAATCTTCCATTAAAAATAAAAGCAAGCAGCATTTATCATTCAACTAATAAACTTTCTGTGTTTTCTTTCCCTTTTTAGTCACTCATAGAATATCAAGACCTGCCGATATTTATGACAAAAGGCTGCTTTCGCGAAAGCAGCCTTTTGTTTGAAGCTTATTCTGTTCACAGTCGTTCATTAAATCGAGATAATTCCAAAAAGAACGGCCGCCACTGTCATTACGGTTGTAGTGCCTAGTGCCCACTTAACCGCAAACCGCTGCAAGTCGCCAAACTCTGTTCCGACAAGTCCAATCAACAGGTGAGCTGCTGCCACAAGCGGACTGAGAACGTGGACAGGCTGGCCAAGCAAGGAAGCGCGTCCAATTTCCACAGCGCTAATCCCATATGCTTCCGCCGCCTGTGCAATAATAGGAAGAACTCCAAAATAAAACGCGTTATTAGACATAAAAAATGTGAAAGGGGCGCTTAAAAAAGCAACGATCACCGGCAAGAACGGGCCGAATGAATCTGGAATAATAGATACAAGCGTTACAGCCATGGCATCAATCATTTTTGTTCCAGACATAATCCCGGTAAAAATTCCTGCTGCAATCACGATGGAAACAACAGCTAATGCATTTTTAGAATGGGCAGCCAGCCGTTCCTGCTGGTCTTTTAAATCTGGGTAGTTCACAAGAAGAGCAATACCAAAGGCGATCATAAATAAAATAGTCAAGGACATAAAGTCAATGATCAGAGAAGCCATCAAAACAATCGTTAACAATAAATTGAACCAAACCAGTTTTGGGCGTTTGTAATCCACATTCAGCGTTGTGGCGGCAAGTCCTGTGTTCTCCGCTGATTGATGAGCAGAATCAAGCTCAATTACACCAAGCCGTTTTCGTTCTTTTCGGCCCAGTAAAAAAGCGGCCGTAAGAACCCAGACAAGGCCGATACCCATTACGGGAATCATCGGAATAAACAATTCAGATGCGTCCAGCCCGAGGGAAGCCATGGCCATCGCAGAAGCCCCTCCCCATGGAGTCATATTCATTACCCCCATCGAGAGCATAGCAACTGTGGCTAAAATAAGCCGATTCATGCCAAGCCGCTTATACAATGGCAGCAGGGCAGAAACCGTAATAATATAGGTAGTCGTTCCATCCCCATCAAGGGCAACCGTCATAGAAAGAACCGCTGTGCCCAGTACAATTTTAAGCGGATCGCCTTTTACAATCTTTAAAATTTTGGCGATCAATGGGTCAAACAAGCCAGAGTCAATCATAATGCCAAAATACAAAATCGCAAACAAAATCATGATAGCGGTGGAGGCAATGCTTTCAACGCCTTCCTGCATCATCGGTCCCAGTTCGGTTAAAAAGCCGCCGAGAATACCAAATACGATCGGTACAAGCATAATAGCCACCAAAGCCGATAATTTTTTTGACATAATTAAATACATAAATACCGCGACCATCGAAAATCCCAATGCAGCTAACATATATTCATCTCCTTTACTTCTCATTTGTTGATAGCGCTTTCTTTAGAAAAGAGTATCAATCTTCTGATATTGCGTGTAGTTAAAAATTGTTTTTACTCTTTTAATTGTAATAATCGTTTTTTTCTTATTTTTCACAGCAAAAAAAACCGCAGCTGCAGCTTTGCGGTTTTAAAGAGATTTGTATTTTCGCTCCGGCCGCCCGATGCTACCGTAAATCACTTGTACCTCCATCTCATGAGTAGAGACAAGGTACTCTAAATAACGACGGGTTGTGGAATAGCTAATACCGAACAGCTGACTAAACTCATCCGCATTCAAGCTTTTTTCAACCGTTTTTATTTTTTCCCTGACCAGTTTTAGCGTATGTTTATCGATTCCTTTTGGCAGCTGAGCGGTACTAGTGCCAGATTGTTTTTTGGATTGAGCAGTACGAAACATGCGGTCTACTTTATCCTGATCCACTTTTTTCTGCTCATAAAGCTGTGATCGCATCTGCTTGTATTCCTCTAAGGTTACAATCAATTTATCAATCATAATTGGCTTTATTAAGTAGCCAAATGCACCCCCGCGAATCGCCTGGCTGACTGTTTCGGTATCATTAGCCGCTGTAATTAAAATGACGTCAACTCCCCAATGCTGTTTCCTGATTTCTTTTAGCAGTTCAATACCGTTGGTGTCTGGCAGAAAAACGTCAAGTAAAATCAAATGAGGCTGCACCACCTTTAACAAATCTAATGCTTGTCTGCCTGATCCAGCGGTTGCAATCACATCAAAACCAGGCTGCTGGTCTGTAAATTGCTTATAAATTCCTGCTGCTTCATAATCATCTTCTACAATAATCACTTTAATCGTCTCCATCAAATTCCTCCTTTTTAGGTACAACAATGGTAAACCGGGTACCCCCAAGCTGACTTTTGCTTAAGTAAAGATCTCCCCCCAGCTGCTGCAGAGCATGCTGGACAATCGTCAAACCAATACCGTGATTCTCTCCTGTTTTGGTCGTATATCCTTCTTGGAATATCCTTTCTTCCATATGAGCCGGAACACCCGCTCCATTGTCTTCAATATCAAACACTATTTCTTTTCCAAAGTCCGTAAATGACACGGAAACTTTTCCTTCTCTTCCTTTTTCGGTGCGTGCCGCTTCCAGCGCATTGTCTATGATATTTCCAATGATCGAAACCATCTGCTGAGCTTCCTGGGCAGTAAGTGAAAGAGATAAACTGCTTTCTTCATCAATGGTTAAAGATACTTGCTGTTCCTTTGCCCGATTCAATTTTCCCAGCAGACAAGCAGCGATCATAGGGTCCGCTACAGATGAAACCAAGAAGGAGATGACATCCTGCCGCTCCTGGACTTCTTGAGAAATCAACTGCATCGCTCGCTCATACTGCCCTAATCGCAGCAGTCCATAAAGCGTATTCAGCTTATTTAAAAATTCATGATTTTGTGACCGCATATTTTCAGAGAATGCTTTCATCTGAGATAATTCTTCCGTCAGCTTTTCAACTTCTGACATAGGCCGGGCTGTCAGTACTACGCCTTCTGTCTGGCCATTCTTTAAAAATGGAGACAAATCCGCAATGAAAAGCTGGTTTTCAAATACAACCGGTTGATTGATCCTCTCTTCTTTAAAAGTAAGTACTTCTTTTAAAAGGGTTTGAAGCTTCTTCTCTTTTATTACATATCCTTTTTGGATGGTTTGGCCGCCAAATAGCAGACGGGCTTTCCTATTCATCGATGAAACCTGATTCTGTGTATTGATCACAATGGTTGCATCCCGAATAGATTCCAGTGTAGCTTCTTTTTCTTTGAATAAAGAGGAAATTTCCTCCGGTTCAAGTCCTAAAATAACTTTTCGAATCCTTCGTGCAATAATCATGGCTCCTACAGCTCCAATGGCTAACGGAATCATAGCGAGCTGGATAATTTTCGTTCGATAAACATCTGTCTGTTCTTCTACATCATTTAATAAAAACCCAACGGACGAAACACCAATCACCTTTCCCTGTTCGTTCCATATAGGCGTTTTTGCTTTGATTGCCGGGCCGGATATGCCCGTATCTTTATAAATAACCGATTGCTCTCTTAAAAGGGAAGCGTCATTACTAGTCGCTGTATGTTTGCCAATCGAATCAGGATTCGGGTTTGTGTAGCGAATTCCTTTCGTATTGACAATCGTGACATAACTGGCTCCGGTTGTTTTACGTATTGTCTCAGCAATCGGCTGCATCGTTACAGTAGGATTTTTTTCTTGGAAGGCATCGATAATTTTTTCATTCTGTGCCGCAAGTTTTGCGACAGTCATTGCCTGCTTTCCCATATAGGATTCAACCATTTCATCGATCATGGAAGAAAAAAGGAGACTGACTAAAAATGTACTAATGATGACGACTATCGTTAAAAGAAGGGCAATTTGAGTCAGCAGGCTCAATCGCACCGGTTTAAAAAGCATGATGTTTCTCCCACCTTTATGCTGCTTATCTTTTGTTAAAGCGCTAACATGTTTAGCTGCAAAAAATGAACCTCTATTTTTCTTTTTAAGTATACCTGTTAGCAGAAAGCAGACAAGGGTTATTTCTCATTCGTATATAGAGCGCTTTCCTTTGCATACGCCTTTCATTTGTGTGAAAAAGGGTATATTACTTTAAACGTTTGGAATCAAACGAAGAATGCCTGTGTGAAGGCAGTTTTCCTCCCGTTCCATAATCGGCTGATTCTTTTTAAAAAGGGTATACTAGCTATAAGCACCCGAACATTTAACAGCTGACAAAGAAAGAGAAAAGTAACGTACACTCTTTTATGAAAACAGTTCCAAAACCGTTTCTTTTCTAGTAGAATAAAAAAGAAGAAAAAAATTTTCTTACTTAAAACAAAAAAAATAAATAATTTTCATTAACTCATGTTTGATACACACAGCAAAGATCGGATCATTTGATAAAGGAGACTATGAATATGTCAAAACAATCTTTTTATCTAGGCGTTGATATCGGAACGACCAGCACAAAATCCGTTTTATTTGGAGAAGCCGGCAAAGTGCTGGAGATGCACCATGTAGAGTACCCTCTTTACAGCCCCTCTCCATCCATTGCGGAGCAGGATCCGGACGAAATTTTCCGGGCTGTGCTTGAAACGATCCAAACTGTTCTGACAAAAGGACATGTTGACCCGGCTCAGCTGAAGCTCGTCAGCTTTAGTTCTGCTATGCACAGTGTGATTGCGATGGACAAAAACGGCAAACCGTTAACACGCTGCATCACCTGGGCAGACAGCCGGCCGACCAAATGGTCCGAGAAAATTAAAAACGAAATGAACGGGCTGGAGATTTACAAAAGAACAGGCACACCGATTCACCCCATGTCCCCTCTTTGCAAAATTGCCTGGCTGCGGACCGATCAGCCGGATGTGTTTGCAGCCGCTGATAAATTTATCGGGATTAAAGAATACGTGTTTTACCAGCTGTTTGGTGAGTATGTCGTTGATTATTCTATTGCCTCTGCGATGGGTATGTTTAATTTACATGACTTAACGTGGGATAAGGAAGCCCTGGAAGTAGCAGGTATTTCAGCGGACCGGCTGTCAAAAGCGGTTCCGACGACTCACTTTTTAAAAGGCTTAAAGCCGGTATACAAAGAAGAACTCGGCATTTCTGATGACATACCATTTATTGTAGGGGCAAGTGACGGGGTTTTATCGAACCTCGGTGTGAATGCTATTGACCCGGGCGTGGTAGCTGTAACTATTGGAACAAGCGGCGCTATCCGTACAGTAACAGACAAGCCGGTCACGGACCCGAAAGGACGCATTTTCTGTTATGCGCTGACCGAGAATCACTGGGTTGTCGGCGGGCCGGTTAATAATGGCGGCATGACGTTTAGATGGGTGCGGGATGAATTTGCCGCAGCCGAAATTGAAACAGCGAAGCGGCTTGGCATTGATCCGTATGAAGTGCTGACTAAAATTGCTTCTCGTGTAGCACCAGGTTCGGATGGTCTTCTGTTTCATCCTTATTTGGCTGGTGAGCGGGCACCGCTTTGGAATCCAAACGCAAGAGGCTCCTTTTTCGGTCTCAGCCTGCACCACAAGCGCGAGCATATGATCCGAGCTGTTTTAGAAGGGGTGATCTTGAACTTGTATTCGGTTATGCTTGCCCTTCAGGAAGTCATTGGCGTGCCGAAGCAAATTCAGGCAACAGGTGGATTTGCCCGCTCTGAGCTGTGGCGTCAAATGATGGCCGATATTTTTGATCAGGAAGTGACTGTGCCGGAAAGCTTTGAAAGCTCCTGCCTTGGTGCGATCGTATTAGGTATGTACGCGCTTGGGGAAATTGATGATTTCTCTATTATGTCAGAGTGGGTCGGCAGCACACACAGCCACCAGCCAAATCCGGAAAACGTAGAGGTTTATCAGGATCTTATGTCGGTTTATATTCGCGTGGCACGTGCACTTGAAAATGAATACGGCCTTATTGCCGAGTTCCAGCAAAAATGGATTAAATAAGGTGATGTAAACGCCTAAAAAGAAGCGGCTCGTTCTCCTGAACAGGCCGCTTCTCTTATTTGTACGTTGCTGCTCTTCCTTTAGGGAACAGAAACTTCGCTGATCAGCCGTTTTCTGTACACCACCTTTGAAATTGTGATGCTTACTTCATATAAAAGCAGCAGGGGAATGATAACCAAAACGTCTGAAATCAGATCAGGCGGCGTAATTAAAATGGACACGACAATGAGTGCAAAATAACAAAGCTTTCTCGCTTTGGCCAGCCTCATTGGATTAATAATGCCGAGTCTTGTTAAAAACATCACAACGAGAGGCATTTCGAATAAAAAGCCAAATGGCAGTGTTAAGTGCAGCATAAAACGGAAATAGCGATCCGCTGTAAACATCGCCTCAAAGTGGCCAGATGACAGCGTAGTCAGGTAGTTTAACACGATTGGAAACAAAATAAGATAACCAAATGCAATGCCGGTAAGAAACAGAAGAAATAAACCCGGTATAAAATGAAGGGCAACCCGGCTTTCTTCCTTTGTTAAAGCAGGAGCGACAAAGCGCCAGGTTTGATAGGCAGCAACAGGAATCGTTGCAGCAATCGCACATACACCCGAGATGACCATATAGACCCATAGAATATCACTCGGCCCTAGGATTGCCAGTTTTCCGTCCAGGTCTTTGATCAGCCAATTATAAATATCCTCGACAAAAACAAAAGCAAGAATAAGAAAAAAGAGAAAAGCAATTAAGGTCCTAATAATCCGCTGGCGAAGTTCTTCTAAATGTTCGATTAGATGAGCATTCTTGTTTTCCATCCAACCACCTCCTATCTTTTGCTAAAAAAAGATGTAGACGAGTTTCCTCGTCTACATGTCTCTTATGAAACCGCTGATTTCTCTTTTTTCTCCAACGTTGTCAGCTCAGGCTTTTTTTCTTCTTCCTCTTCCACTAAATTTTTTGTGGCACTTTTAAACTCGCTCAATGTACGGCCAAACGCCCGGCCGATCTCCGGCAATTTCGAAGGGCCGAAGATTACAAGGGCGATGATTAAGATTAACACTAAACCTGGAACACCGATATTTTGCAGCATGCAAATCTGCTCCTCTCATAAACATGTTTTATTTGTTTTTATTTTTGTAAGCCACAACCGCTTCAATTTCAATGAGCCAGTCTGAATTCACCAGGCTGTCGACGCCCACGGTAGAACGTGCCGTTTTAATTGGATTTTCTTTTGTATTAAAAAACTGTCCGTACGCGTCAAACCACCCTTGATAGTCCGGTTTTCCGCCCTTATTCGGATCTGATACTACATACACACGCAAATATGTTACATCCGCAAGTGTGAGTCCTTTCGCTTTCAGCTGCGTTTCTAAATTCTTTAATATACCGATAGCCTGCGTTTTGGTATCCCCGTATCGTTCATACGTCGTCGCACCATCTTTATTCAACAAAGGCGGAACAGTCCCGCTAAACAGTAGCTGGCCATAAGAAGAAGGAATGGCCACTGAACTGGAAATAGAGGAAGACGGGGTGCCAAAAAACGTTACTTCATTCGATTTTAACTCTTCTTTTTCACTCATCGCCGAGGCAATCGAAAATCCAGCAATAACGTTTGCTCCAATTACAACCGAGGCAATCGTGGTTTTTAGTGATTTTTTCATTTTTCTTCCTCCATTTATAAAAGGTAAAATAACAGCCGGAGCATTCATTACCCCGCGATCGAAGGTACCGGACCGCTTTCTTTCAGCACTTTCTCATGAATCTGGCTGACGACTGTTCTTGCCGATTCGAAGGCACCAGCCATCCATCCCGTCATGTAGCTGAGGTGTTCACCGGCAAGGTAAATACGGCCTTGCGGCTGATTTAAAATTGGATAATAATTTTTCAAATCAGAAGCAGAGTATTCTGCCCATCCACCTTCGTTGTATTTGATTTTGTGCCATGCAAGTGAAAAAGAGGTTTCAAATTCATCAGCATATTGCTTATGTATTTTTCCACCCTGAGCCAAAGCATGCGATTGACGCTGGGCGATGGATCGGCTGCCCACATCGACTGCATTTTGACCGAAATTATAGTAGCCGACTACAATTCCTTTTTGTGTTAAAAAGTCAGAAGATGGATACCAGATTTGGGAGATATCCATATTGGTTGTTGTAATGCCGCCCAGAATGCGGTCTTCCTGCTCCCAGAAACGATTTTTAAATTGAAGGCCGATTTTGCCTGTTGTTGCGTAGTTGATGCTTTTGATCGCATTTTTCATTTCGCCTGTGAAATCTGCTTTTATATTTTTTAGAACAGGCAGCGGGATCGTACAGATGCAGTAATCTCCGCTTATTTCTTGTGTTTTTCCTTTGGTCTTGTATACTACCCGCGTGCCCTCTGGGGACTGCCGAATTTCTTGTACTTCCGCTTCAAACGTAATTTTGCCTGGAAGCTGTCGTTCAAGTGCTTTTGGAATCTGATCCATCCCACCTACGGGCTGGAACATCATAGGTTGTTGAGTGAAGGAGTATTCTGAGTTGAAGTTGTTCATCATTCCTGATTGAAGAAGTTCACTAGATGTATAGGGTGTGCCGATAGTTCCTGGCTGGAGGCCTGCACCTGGGAGTTCTGTATATCCGCGGCGGCTTGAGCCTTTGTAGATGTACTCGGAAGACAAATCACCTTCACGTTTCAGGTAATCCATTAATTTTTCCCTGTCTTCTTTCGTTAGCTCCTGGTCAAGTGCAGACTTATTGACTGCTTTTGCTAACAGCTCGGATACAAATCCGCGTGTGTCTGCTTTAATGGCCTGCTTCCGGATTCTCTGGTTTGCGAGACCACCCACATTTTCCTGATAATAATAAGCATATTCATTTACGTTACAAAACACTTCAAGTGGAACCCCGAGCTCTTTACAATAATCCACGGTTACATGATGCTGGGGAATTCGGGCAGGGCCGGCGTTAAAATAAAGGCCTTTGTCAAATTTAGCTGTTTGTTTAACCCCGCCGATTTCGGTTTCTTGTGTTCCGTTTCGCACGGTCCAGTTCCGTCCTCCTGTTCGGCCTCTCGCTTCGAGAATATGACAGTCATACCCTGCTTTTCCAAGTTCATAAGTGGCTGTCATTCCGGCAATACCGGCTCCGAGGATAATGACTTTTTTGCCCATTTTCCCTGACTGGGAAAGGTCACTTTTGGACGGAGGGCGATAGCTGCTGGCGCTTGCCATCACAGGAGAAGCAAAAAACCCTAAGGATTCCATTGCTCCAAATACGGCAACGGCTCCTCCTACTTTCCCTACTTGATTCAGGAAATCTCTCCTTGTTAAGCTTTTTTGTTCTTTTGTCACTTTGTTTCCCCCTTTTATCACTTGGAATAAGAGTATAATAGAGGTTATATTTTTCCATATCTACACATTTGTTAGAAAATATCACAATTTTTCTAAAAAGCTATAATTATTATTAATAGTGAAAATATGTAAAACAAATCACTTTAAGGTTTATAAAATGAGTCCTAAATGAACAAAAAAAAAGAAAAAGCAATTCTCATCCAAAAAAGAGAAAAAGCTTTTTCTTGTATATGAATATGATTTTTATTTGCACATTTACTTTACGTGATTAATTGCTTTTTTCAACGCTGTGTCCGCCGAATTCATTTCGCAAAGATGCGACCACTTTTCCTGAGAATGTGTCTTCTTCAAGCGAGCGGTAGCGCATCATTAAAGACAAAGCCGTAATAGGCGCGGCTGCCTGCAGCTCAAGAGCCGTTTCAACTGTCCATTTTCCTTCTCCAGATGAATGCATAATGCCTTTAATGCCTTCAAGCTTCGGATCTTTTGAAAATGCATTTTGTGTCAGTTCCATCAGCCATGAACGAATAACTGAGCCGTGGTTCCACACTCTGGCCACTTGTTCGTGATCATAGCCGAAATCGCTTTTTTCCAGCAGCTCAAAGCCTTCTGCAATCGCCTGCATCATGCCATATTCCACTCCATTGTGGATCATTTTCAAAAAGTGTCCGCTGCCGCTCTTTCCTGTATACAAATAGCCGTTTTCAACGCAAATGTCCCGGAATACAGATTCTAACTGTTCAAAAGCGGACTGTTCACCGCCGACCATCATGCAGGCCCCATTTCTTGCACCGGACGTGCCACCGCTTGTGCCGACGTCTAAAAAGTGAATACCGCGCTTTGCTAACTGTTCTGCGCGCTGCATAGAATCTTTGTAATGAGAGTTTCCGCCTTCAACGACAATATCGCCTTCGGTTAACAGGGACGCTGCTTCATGAACGACTCCTTCTGTAATCTTGCCGGACGGTACCATGATCCAGACCACTTTCGGACTTGGCAGGCTGGCAACCAGCTCTTCAATAGAAGAAGCTGTTTGTGCCCCTTCTCCACTCATTTTTTCTCTTGCTTCCTGGTTTACATCAAAAGCCGTAATTTCATGACCATGCTCCATTAAGTTCAACCCTAACTGAAAGCCCATTTTGCCGAGCCCGACTAAACCAATATGCATATGTGATAAGCTCCTTTGAAAATAATTTTCATCCTTATCTTAAATTATATAAAAATTTTTTCTTAAATAAAACCCTTTCAAGAAATATTTTTTACTTCTTTTCTTATGCTATACTGATGTTATAAAACAGTTTATAAGGAGGGGCTTCAGTGGCACAACAATGTATGGCAAGAATTCGCTCCTATTATGCAAGGTTAAGTGCAAAAGAAAAAAAGGTAGCGGATTACATTTTACAAAACCCTGAAAAAATTATTCATATTACGATTAACGAACTAGCAGAAGATCTGCATGTTGCGGATGCAACGGTATTTCGGTTTTGCAAACGAATTGGATTTAAAGGATATCAGGCGATGAAAATTGCCCTCGCTTCTGAAATTATGGAACCGATTCAACAAATACATGAAGAAATATCAGAAAATGATGATGAACAAACCATCACAAAAAAGATTTTCCAATCCAATATCCAGACGCTCGAAAACACACTGCATTTGCTCAATGAAAATGCGCTTCATCAAGCTGTGTCCCTGCTTCTTCATGCAGCGAAAATAGAATTTTACGGTGTCGGCGGCTCTATGGTCATTGCCATGGACGCTTATCATAAATTTATCCGCACAGGAATTAAAGCGTTCTCATTCGTCGATTCCCACTACCAGCTGATGTCCGCTTCCCAACTGACAGAAAAGGACGTAGCTGTTGTGATTTCGCATTCCGGAACGAACAAAGATACGATTAATATTTTAAAAACAGCGAAAAAAAATGGGGCAAAAACGATCGGTATCACAGGCTATCCGAAGTCGTTTATCGGCCAGAATGTCGATGTTGCGCTATTCACAAGCTCCGAAGAAACGGATTTTCGTTCTGAAGCCCTTTCTTCCCGGATTGGACAGCTGAGCATTATTGATGCCCTTTATGTAAATATCATGGTACTGAACAAATACAATGCGAATAAAGCACTCGATAAAATCCGCGACTCCATTTCTGAAACGAGAATTTAACCGGCTTAGCAGACGGTTACTCAACCGTCAAAATGAAAGCCCTTTCCATGAGAAAGGCCATAGGAAAAAAATATGGCTTTTCTTTCAAACAACTCTCACAGATAAAAGTGGTTTCTTTACTACTTACATTATGTACAGTGGTATTTGTTTTCATGCAGGAGCTTTGCATGCAACTGCGTTAAAAAGAAAGTACTTCTGTCTGACCAATGTTTTGCTTGATCCCCATAGCAGCTCTTTTCGTTCAAATAAGAAGGAATTTTCCTATTCACCAAGAAATAAATAGCTGTGCAAGCGATTCTGTTTGCACGATTCCTTTGGGAAAGGGCGGCTGAAATGGATCAACATATTCGAATGAACATGTTCCAGGGCACGGAAGTAAAAGCCACAGTAGAGGGATTGCAAATGCTGCAGCAATTATGTGAGGATGAAGCCGCTAAAAGCGAAGTGCCGGAAAGAAAATCTTTTTATGAAGGAATGGCGCTTGCCTACTCGACGATTGAGCAGAAGGTAAAGGGACATGCAGAGTATATACAGCCTGAATTTATTGAACGTTTGTTTGATGCCATGACTAAAGTAGAAAATACACCATCAACGAAGCATGATTATACGGAAACTTGTTCTTTTTGTGAAAAAAGCAGAAATGAAGTGGATGCGTTAGCATTAGGACCCGGAGTTTCCATCTGTATAGAGTGTCTGGATTTCGGCAAAGAAGTGATTGACTCACAACCCCAGCAAGCTGTAGAAAACACGCCAGCAGCAAACACATCTTATACGGAAACTTGTTCTTTTTGCCAAAAAAGCATCAGTGAAGTGGGTGTATTAGCGGTCGGGCCAGGTGTTTCAATTTGTGCGGGCTGTTTGGAATTTGGCAAAAACGTGATTTAATCAAATTCATTATATGTATGTAAAATCATAAAAAAAGCCCTGGATTCCCAGGGTTTTTTTCGATCTTCACTCTTCACTTTTATTAAACGAACATGCTGACGATCAAGACACCGGCAAATGCCGTAAAAGAAAGAACAGTTTCAAGAACCGTCCATGTTTTAAACGTTTCTTCGACAGTTAATCCTAAATATTCTTTTACCATCCAGAAGCCTGCATCATTTACATGAGAGAACATTAAGGAACCAGCGCCTGTTGCAATAACAAGCAGTTCAAGGTTTACATCCGGCATACCGGCAATGATCGGTGATACGATACCTGCTGCCGTTGTAAGAGCTACCGTGGCAGAGCCGGTTGCAATCCGGATTAAGCCAGCAATCATAAACGCCAGTAAAAGCGGCGATAGAGATAATCCTTGTGACATATCACCAATTGTTGCGCCTACTCCGCTGTCAATCAGAACTTGTTTAAACGCACCGCCCGCTCCAATAATTAAAAGAATAGAGCCAACTGGCAGAATGCATTCCTCTGTAAATCTCTTGATTGTGTCGCGGTCCATCCCCTGGCGGAAACCAAGGAAATAGTAAGCAGCGAAACAAGAAATTAAAAGGGCAACAAGCGGACTGCCGATAAAAGCTAAAATTTGTTCGGCTTGTCCAGGCAGTCCGGCATACGGCGCTGCGGTGCCAATGATCATCAAAATAACAGGCAGTAAAATAGATAAGAATGAAATTCCTACGCTTGGAAGAGAAGCAGGATCTTTTTGTTCTACCGTTACTAAGCTCGGCTCTCCTTTTGGCATAACCCGCTTGTAAATGAACTTTGCAAACAAAGGACCACTGATAATACCAGCTGGCAGTGCAATGATTAAAGAGTACAGCAGTACCTTTCCTAAATCAGCGCCATAAATGCCGATTGCTGCAATCGCACCTGGATGCGGAGGCACGAGGCCGTGCACAACAGATAAGCCAGCGATCCCTGGAAGTGCAATTAATAAAATATTTTTCTTTGTAGCTTTTTGAATTGAAATGACAAGCGGCAGCAAAATTAAAATGCCGACTTCAAAAAAGACAGGAATCCCAATGATAAATCCTGAGAAAAACATCGCCCACGGAAGTTTTTTCTCACCGAAAACCTTTACAAAATAGTTTGCAATCTGCAGTCCGGCACCGGATTCAGAAAGCATTTTCCCCAAGATTGTACCAAGAGCTAAAATACCAACTAAATGCCCCAGTACCCCGCCGACTCCCGTCTCATAAGCGCTTACAATTTTGTCCCATGATAAACCGGAAAGAACAGCTAAAAACAAACTGGCTACGGTTAAACTTATAAACGCATGCCATTTAAACCAAGAAACGCCGATAATAACGAGAACAATTGATAGCAGCGTTACAATTAATAAATAAGCGTCCATTGAAATACCACCTTTATACTGTAATACATTTCCGGTTGATAATGTAAGCATTTTCAACCGATGGACTCATTATACGAAAAAATATTTTTGAAATCAACAATAATACAGAAAAAATATTTCTTTATTTTGGGTTTAAAGAGTGAAATTATGAAAAATTTTTTTGATTTCTCTTCTTTCTGCTGCCTGGATACTCGAGCAGCCGAAAAAAGCTGGTGCAATTTACAATCATTTTTTATCGCATTAACGGCCAGAAGACTCCTTCAAATTGCTCCGCAATTAGTAGGAGATGAATGGCCGCTTTTTTGTGTTTGCTGCTTAGTAGTTGAAACGTATGTTTCCTTTTTGGTATACTGTATTTGTTAAATACTGGAGGTGAATCGAGATGATGTTGAATTACCGGTTCGAAATTTTTCCGACTGAAGAACAAAAAAGCACGCTTCACTCATGGGTCAACCTCTGCCGCCAGCAGTATAATTCCGCTCTTCTCGATAAACAAAGAGCCTACCAAAAGAATAAGAAAAACCTGGCTAAATCTGATCTCAGTACCCTGTTAACACTATCCAAGAAGCATCATCCATACCTTAAAAAAGTGCCTTCTCAGCCCCTTCAGGAAACACTGGACAGGCTGGGAAAAGCGTTTGATCAATTCTTCAAAAAAGAAGCCGGCTACCCTAAGATAAAAAAACATAAAGACTACCACTCGATTACATTTACACAGTTTGGCCTGAGTAAACAAAAAGATAAAAAAGGAAAAGTTCATACTGTCCGGCGGGCCGTTTCCTTCGGAAAAGGAGGAAAGCTCCTCATTTCTAAACTGGGCTTAGTGGATATCCGCCTCCACCGGAAACTGGATGGCAAAGTCAAACAGGTGATCATTAAGCGCCAAAACGAGCACTGGTTTGCTATTTTCTGTGTCGAAAGACAGGCAGACCCGCCGCAGGTTATCCATCAATCCTCTAAAACAGCCGGCGTTGATGTCGGCATCAAGAAATTTGCCGTTCTGTCGAACGGCGAAGAGATTCCAAACCCACGCTTTCTCCGTAAGGAGGAGAAAAAGCTCAAGCGTGCCCAGAAGAAACTTTCAAGAAAGAAAAAAGGCTCCTCACACTGGCAAAAACAAGTGACTAGGCTACAGAAGCTTCATGCCAGGATAGCGAACCAGCGGAAGGATTTCCTGCATAAAACAGCGTTCCGCCTGGCAAACACCTACAGTGTCGTTTGTGTAGAGGATTTGAACATCCGTAATCTGGTAAAAAACCGGAAAGTGTCCAAATCGATTCATGATGCTGGATGGGGAATGTTCCGCCAGTTTCTGGCGTACAAATGCGAGCGCAATGGCGGCCAGCTGGTCAAAGTGAAGCCGCATTTCACCACCCAGGACTGCTCGGGCTGCGGAAAAAGGGTAAAAAAATCCCTTTCTATCCGAACGCATTCCTGTCCGGACTGCGGTCTTGTGCTGGACCGCGACCATAATGCTGCCTTAAACATTGAAAAAGCTGGGCTGGTACAGATAGGACTCATTCCGTCAATATAATTCCTTTACAACTGTAGGTCGAGGTCCCGCCCGAACAGTATAAAACAACGCCTGTGGAGATGATGTAAGACCCTGTTCGGAAGAACAGGGCAGATATCGATGAAGCAGGAAAATCAATGAAGTCAGAGTATGTTTTTTCATGTCTCTGGCAGAGATGCTCCATCAAATTGCGCAGCAATTAGTTGGAGAGGTTCACTCGGCATTCCTCTAAGATGGTGAATGGGGCGTCTCTTTTCAACCGGAGTTCTGCCTTTATTTTTGATCATGCTAAAAAGGCCCTTGCGTAATAAATATACGCCAGGGCTTTTCCAATTAAAAAAGAAGATTGGTTTGTTTGCTTTTCGTTTGTCAGGCCGTTCTCTGGATCAACCCAGTCATCTGCTTGACGATCAGCAATATCGTGTTATGAGCCTGACTAAAATGCGAGAGGCATATCGAAATCAGGCATACCCATGCTATTTAAACGCTGCTTTCTTTAAAATGGTTTGGAGAATTTCATTCCATATCTGTTCTTCTTCTGTAAGAAAATGACCTCCACCCTTTATATAATGGGATGTAACCGCCCAAAATCGGCCAGCCATCTTTTTCACTTCACTGACAAGTGACAATGTATCCTCTTCACCATGCCAAATATGAACCGGAACCTGAATATTGCTAAGGCTGAATACCCCGTTTTCCGTCAGCAACCTTGTGCACCTTCCACTCCCTGACGGTAGGCTTCTTTTAAATGAAGAATCGTACTGTCGAGTACTTCCTCTTGCGTTAGCTGGCGGTTGTCCCATCCCGGTAAATGCTGTCCTCCTTTTTGGAGGGCTGCTTTATACTTGTCAGGATCACGATCTATCATTTTTTTCTGAGAACTGGTGATCTTTTTTAATATCCATGGAGCATGTTTGGGCAGAAAAAAAGCAATTCGGTTTTCTTTTGACATATCTTTAGGAGGTTTTCCCGCATGAAAAGGAGTCGCTGATGAAACAAGTACACACAATCGAGTTCGTTCAGGAAAGCGATAAGAAACAGCTGCTGCATAAGTACCTCCTCTAGACACCCCTAAAACAGAAAACGACTCTGTCTTTAAAAAATCAGCCAGTTCGGCTATATCGTCTGCTTAGTCGAGAACACTGCAATGCTTTTTTTGATCGGATAACCCGTATCCTGGCCTATCGGTCGCTATAAAACGGATACCAAGCGTATTCGCTATGTCATCCTCTTTTAAAAATCAAATTCTTGAACCCGGTGTGCCATGAAACAAAAAAACCGGAATCCCCTGTTTGTCACCATACTCCCAAAAGCCAAGCTTTCTTCCATCCGACAGAGTCATCATGTTCTCTTGCATTCCCTTTCTCCTTTCGCCTTCTTTCTCTGCTCATTTTATTCTTTTTTCTGGTACATATCTGTTAAAAAGGTGAATCATTTACTTTTTTGTGAATTTTCATTTTAAAAAATGACATTTTGGAGCTGTTTTTGTAAAATGATAAATAGACTTTTGTTGATTTATTTTTGTTTACCTTTTTATTAAGAAAAGCAGAAAAAGGCAAACCAGTCGAAAGGCTGGGACGCAAAGTTTCAGATCTACGGTCGAAAGACTAAGATGGCTGAACTGCCTCGTAATCATAGAGGAGGAGCAGGCACGTTGCGTAAAATAGACATTGCGGATGAGTATTTAATAGAAGCTTACATGGATGCATTACGTTTAAAATTAACGCCTGATTTTATTTATCTGCTTGAAACAGAAATGGCGGCAAGAGGACTTATTTTTGTAGGCCCGCCCTCTTTAGAAGCTTATGTAGCGGTAACTAGCAGGTAGTTTGCTTTTTTCTCTCGTAAGCCTCCTCACCTTTTCAGACAACTAAGAAACCTAGCTAGTTGTACTGTAAAGGTTCCAAATCTATAAATCTATCAAAATTGTTTCACGTGAAACATATTTTAAAAGATTTATTATTTAATAGAGGAAAACCGTTATTGGAGAAAGACTTTGCAATGGATTAAATGTTCATTCTTTAAAGATGAGACACGTTTTTTGATAGGGATTCATAGATTTATACATCATCTCGTCAGATATCGACAGAAAATGCGGATCTTCCAGCTCCTGAATCTAGTATATTACATTTTAAATTATGACTGTTCTTAATAGCCGGTAACACCGCGAAAAGATGATGCCTTTATGAAAGGGAAGGGCTGATCAAAACTTGATTGAAGCATATGTGCTGGACACGCTATGCCGACATGTTAACAACTAATCAAAATTTCTTTTAAGCGATCGTGGTGTCATCATCCAATAAACTTAAAGAAAATTAAGCGCTCCCTACATATATAATCCTTACATAGAAGGAACCCAGCTATATCCTTTTTATTTATCCCGTAAATCGACACCTTAGAAGAGGTTTACCCCTGATCGCAGAAACAGGTGCTTGTATATAAACCAAGCCCTGTTCCTCTTTCCCATTTTGTCACTTTCGCAGCAGCATTAAGAAACAACTGTCCTATAATGTCTTGTTATTGAGTGATAAGGATAACCTAATGCTGTTTTCACTGAAAGAGCTTTTCGTGCATGATTTACTGGATATTGAAGAAAAACGACAGGCTCAGCAGAAAAAAGCTCTGCTTAAATTAAAATTTTTTACTTTTGTTAGTGAGAGTCTCACGATGGGTCTTCTAGTAAATCAATGTTCTGACATTCCATTAAGCAACAGAAGATCCCACTGGTTTACTAGCTGATCAAACGGGCCCTTATGAAGGCAGGCGTAGTATTTTTTGAACTACCGCCCACTTACCTGACGGTTGAAGTGGGGGATTCCTGGGCAAGAGGATCTTCGACCCCCAGTAATCAGGCTAACCCCGTATTCCAACGGTTTTATGACCAAGCTTAAATAGACTGAAGTGAAAGAAGCCGAAGGGCTTCTTTTTTAATATTCAGGCTCGCATTCAGGTCTCGGTCGTGACGCACACCGCAGGACGGACACTCCCACACCCGGACAGCGAGATTTTTCACCTCCTTATGCTGGTAGCCACACCCGGAACAGAGCTGGCTTGATGGGAAGAACGGATCGACTTTTATAATTGTCCGTCCGTACCACTTCGCTTTGTAGGCGAGCATTTCGTTGAACCTTGACCATGACGCATCGTGAATCCCCTTGCTTAGTTTTTTGTTTTGGATGAGATTCTTTACTGACAAATTCTCCACTGCGATCACTTGGTTTTCATGAACGAGCCTGGTCGTCAGCTTGTGAAGAAAATCTTCTCTTGTGTGTTTGATTTTTTCGTGCAGTTTAGCAATCTGGGCTTTATTTTTCCCCCACGATTTCGAACCTTCTTTTTTACGTGCAAACGCACGCTGAAGAAAGGCTAACCGCTTTTCGTATTTTTGATAGTGTTTCGGGTTGGCAATGAATTCGCCGTTGGAGAGCACGGCAAACTCTTTTAATCCCAGATCGATCCCAATGGCATCAGCTGTGCTTGCTTTGTAGGGCGAATATGGCATCTCGCAGATAACCGAAATCGAATACCGGCCGGTGTGGCTTCGGCGCACGGTGACACGCTTAATGTTTCCTTCGATATCACGGGACTTTGAAAAACGAATCCAGCCGAGTTTCGGCAGCTGAATGCGATTGTCCACGATTTTAATATTGTTATTTGTCATTTTGGTTGTGTAACTTTGGACCGGGTTTTTCTTGCTTTTGAATGTCGGATGGCCCTTAAAGTCATACGCCGTTGGCGTATAGCCTTCTGCACATTTTTTTGCGGCTCGTTTTTTTAATTCTTTTTTCGGCTGTTCCTTATATTTTTTGAATCCTTCGTACTGATATTCAATGCTTGCCTGAAGAGCAATACTGTCAGAACCAGACAACCATTTGAACGTTTCTTTTAGCCCAGGGAGGAGCTTTTTGGCGGCTGTTTCTGTATACCGTTTTTTTGTTTTTTCGAAACTCTTGATGTTTTCATTTAATATATAATTGTAGACAAACCGGCAGCAGCCGACCGTTTGGTTAATCAGTTGTTTTTGCTCGTCACTTGGATGGATTTTAAACCGAAAGGCTTTAAAATGAAGGTTCTTTTTTTCATCTTTTTTGGTTTTTATCACTTTCCTCACCCCCTGAACATTTGTTCTCTACCTAATTATACCATTTTAGCAATAGAGCGTTCAAGGAAAAAGAATGACTGAAAGAGCAACGATTCATCCCCCACTTAGCAAGCTTGAAGTGGGGTGTTCTCGCCGAAGATGATAAAAAGTCTACGCAGTTTGTAGAAATGTCAAACCATGTGGCAGAAATGAAAAAAAGCTGCAGTGGCTGCTGCAGCTTTTTGTATTTCTTTTAAATAAGAATCATTTTGGATCACCCCTGTTTATTTTCAAGAAATCGTATTTGGGGATCCTTTATCAACTGTTAACTTCTTCATATAAGGGAAATAGGGAAAAGAAGAGATGCTTCCTTCATCTCGTATATGGTTAGGTTTAACTACAAACTCTTTGTAGGCTTTTTTATTTATTGGTGCTAATTTGTCTAAGCCGTAACCGTTATAGTATACAGGCTTTTCACTGTGAACATTCATCGTATATCCCCCTATTATTTTCAGCTTATTTTATTCATATGCCAGATTTCTATTTACTATTCCTTTTCATTACAGCGGAGCTCCTTTTTTATGAACAATGATAAATGTCCACAAAAAAAAGCCCCTGGCTAAATAGGAGCTTCTTTTCATATATTTATAGCGCCTTTCAAATCTACATAGATACAAATATACATGTATATAAGCATACTCATATACATGTATACGAAAGATTAAAATAGCTATTCTTTCTTGTCCGTCCTGCAGGCAGGTTAAGAAGGATTGGTCGGCTCTGAGTAAAATTCAACAAGATCTCCTCTTGCTAATCCATTTGTGTATTCGATAATACGGCCTGACATATCGTGGGTTGTGCCTTGAATCCATAAACATGGGCTTTCCGGTTTAAGCTGCAGCAGTTTGCTTTCAGATGAGTTAGAGTAGGAAATTTTCATGCGTTGTTTTTGTTTTTTCAATTGGATTCCATATTTCTGGGCTAATACCTCGTACAAAGAAGCATTATCCTCCATGTATTTTTCAATTCCTTCGCAGTATTTATAAGGAATCTGGCTCAATTCAATCGCAATGGGAATTTCATCTACGATTCTCAGCCGTTTCAAAGAAAAAACTTCTTCCCCTACATCAACATCAAGAACTTTTGCTAGATGTTCATCTGCTTTTTCGAAAAGCATATGTATTTTTTTTGTAGAAGGCTTAAACCCTTTATCAATCATTCCTTTTGTAAAGCTGTTGACGGTGATAAAGTTCCATCTGATCCGGCGGTTTGCCACAAACGTGCCGACCCGCGGACGCCGCTCGACAACCCCTTCTCTTTCTAAAAGGTCAATGGCATGGCGGATGGTCATTCTGCTGATTTTTAATGTTTCGGACAGCTCTCTTTCAGAAGGGATTTTATCACCGTGTTTTAACTTTCCGCTTTTGATTTCCTCGAGCAGCATTTCTCTTATTTGCTGATAATAAGGCGTATTCTCTTCTGATTTATTCAACATCTTTACCACCAACTTCGTCCATTATATAAAAATGACTTTCTTGTTATATCAGTATATATTAGATAGAACATATTGAGAAAGAAAACGGTTTATTGGAAAAAGGATAAGTGTTAGAAAAAAGCGGTTCCTTTGGAATAAGGAGCCGCTCTGCTTTTTCTTATGCTGGTTTATTCTTTCTCCTTACCAATCCACATGAAAACGGCCGAATGTTTTTCGGGTAGGAACAGACGTTACAAATGAATCTCCATCTACTTCTTTTACGACACGAATTAATTCCGACCATTCAATATTAATAATCACACACAGCAGCACCGTTCTTTCCGCATCACTATATGCCTTCCAGGAAGTGATGCCCCGGTTAAAAAGACGGTTTAATGTAGAAGAAATTTCATCTCCCTGGTCCGTCACAATCAACACCGTGCTTTTTTCAGCAATACTCAAAATCGCATCATATGTTTTCGTGCCGACAAAAAAAGAAATAATGGTATACATAGCAGACTGGGCATCGAATAGGAGCGCTGAAATTAGGACGATGCACGCACTGAAAATCAGCCCGAACTTTCCTATCGTTATATTAAAGTACTTGGCCATCACCCGGGATAAAATGTCCAAACCGCCAACAGATCCACCCAGCCTCAGTATAACGGCAGCGCCGATTCCTGAAATAATAGCACCGAAAACCGCATTCAGCATCACATCTTCTGTCCATATCGGCTCAACCGGTATCCAATCAAAGAAAATGGAAGAAACGATCACCGAATAAATAGTATACACAATAAACTTTTTGCCAATATGAAGATACCCAAGTACAAGCAGCGGCACGTTGAATAAAAAATACTGAGTACCAATTGGCCACCCAAATAAATGATAAAAAATCACACAAACACCACCCAGTCCGCCAGCCAGAAGTTCAGCTGGCGTCAGCAGCTGATTGGTGCCGAATGCAAATAAGAAGCAGGCAATTGTCAGGCCTGTCAGTTCCCCTGCTGTTTTAAAGTGTCGGATCGGTTTACTGAAAAAATACAGATTTCATCGTCATGCCCGCCTCCTTTTTACCAAAACGGATTTACACTTCCTTATGGGTTTGAAGGTTCCGAGTAAAATTCCACTAAGTCTCCTCTTGCAAGCGTTTGTGAAACTTCAATCGGTTGACCTGATTCCGCAAATGCCTGCCCTTCTATGGATATACAAGGACTTAAATCAGGAACTCCCAACAATGTACTTTCAGACTGGGAAGCCAAAGATATTTTCATATACTGTTTTTGGCGGATAAGCTGGATATCAAAATATTGATGGAGTACATGATAGAGAGAAACATTATCTTCCATATAATGTTCAATTTGAGGGCAGTATCGATAAGGAATTTGGCTGACTTCAATGGCTAACGGAATATTGTCCACTTTGCGAAGCCGTTTCAAGTAAAAAAGCCGCTCACCTTCTGACACTTTTAATTGCTCTGCCGTCTGTGCGTCTGCTTCTCTTTCCTCCATGATTAATGTTCTGGTGGAGGGAGCCCGTCCTTTATCCTGCATGCCTTTTGTAAAGCTGTTAACGGTAACGGTGTTCCACCGGATTCGTTCATTTGTAATAAAAGTTCCAGCCCCTACCCTTCTTTCTACAAAGCCTTCCCTTTCAAGCATCATAACCGCATGCCGGGCTGTCATCCGGCTTACTTGATAGATATCTGCGAGCTCTCTTTCAGAAGGAATTTTATCTCCGTAGCTCAATTTCCCGTTTTTAATATGGTTAATAAAGATTTTTTTTAACTGCTGGTAATAAGGAATGTCTGCTCCCTCGCTTTTCATGATGTCCTCCTTTCACGAAAGCACGGCTTTGCATTCTACTCACAGCATGTGTACTTTTATAAAATATTTTCTGCTTCTTTTTTAGGAACGCCATATCCGAAAGCGCCATAGAATTCACAAGTGGCGGCTGCAGCTTGAGCGGCTTTTTGTAAAGCGGAGGCCATATCCCGCTTCTCATAATAGTCAACCAATGTCATGGCAATAAAAGAATCGCCTGCTCCGAGTGTATCGACAACAGCTGCTGGAACGATTCCTTGCTTGTAAAGCTTTCCATTTGCCAAAGCGATCGCTCCTTTTTCTCCTCTTGTCATAACACAAACAGCTGCGCCTAACTCGTTTGCCCGGTGAAGCAGACAAATGCCTTCTTCTTCTGTCAGCTCACTCCCCGAAAAAAACGCGTAGGTTACATGCGGGCAGAGAAGCTGCAGGTAGTCTTCTTCATATTTAAATGAAAAATCAAACGAAACCGGAATGTGCCGGGATAGTAAAGCAATATCGGTTTCTGTATCACTATACATACTGCTATGCAGAATATCATGCTGCGCAATGTAGGCAAGATCCTGTTCATTAAAATTCAGTCTGACCGATGACTGAACGCCTCCCTTATTCGATCCGACAAATACACGGTCTAGCTCTTCTGTTAACGCAATAACGGATTCGCCATTTGGTCCACATACCTGCCGGACGGTCGAGATATCAATGTTTTCTGCTGTTAAGCTCTCCAATAAATGTGCCGCGGAGCGGTCATTTCCGACAATCCCCATATAGGAAGCAGCGCTGGCTCCGTATCTCTTGGCCAGCACAGCTACATTCACTGCATTGCCTCCAGGGAAAATTTCCTCGCGGTCTTTGTAATAATCGACAACGTTATCGCCCACTCCAATAATTTTCATGTTCAGCACCTCTTTTTTTAATCATTCATTTAAACAGCTATAAAATGTTACACAACATTTCTGGAAATGGTATTTAAAAACCGCTTAATCCGGTCATTGTTGTTATTGATATGGAAAAAATGATGGGCCGATTCATCCTGTACGATGACGCCCTGGTCAATAAAAATAATCCGGTCGCCCACTTCTCGTGCAAAGCCCATTTCATGTGTCACAACGGCCATGGTCATTCCTTCATTCGCCAGTTCTTTCATTACCAGCAGCACTTCGCCGACCAATTCAGGGTCCAAAGCGGAAGTTGGCTCATCAAAAAGAAGGATTTTCGGTTTCATGGCAAGGGCCCTTGCGATGGCAATACGCTGCTGCTGTCCGCCCGAAAGAGCATGGGGGTATTGATCACGTTTATCCGCCAGCCCTACTTTTTGTAAAAGACGTTCCGCTTCTAAGATAGCCGTTTCTTTGTTGACTTTGCGTACGCGCATAGGCCCTTCAATGATATTTTCTAATACGGTTTTATGAGCAAACAAATGAAATCCTTGAAATACCATGCCTACTTCTGCCCGAAATTTGCTTAGCTCTTTTTCTTTTCTTGGTACTTTTTTGTTTCCAACGGTTCGATACAGAATCGATTCGCCTTCAAGCAATACGTCTCCTTCTGTCGGAAATTCCAGCGCATTCATCATACGCAAAAACGTACTTTTTCCGCTTCCGCTCGGCCCAATAATCACGACGACCTCTCCTTTTTGAATAGAGAGATCAATGCCTTTAATCACTTCTTTGCCATGAAAAGATTTATTAATGTTGGTTACTTGTAACATGGTGAGCCGCCCCTCTCTTTTCTAAATAATCCACAAACAAAGACAATGGATAGTGAAGAACCCAGTACACAATAGCGACCATCGTAAAGATTTGAATGTTTTGATACGTAGAAGCAGCCAGCAGGTTTCCATTATGCATCAGTTCCGTCACTGTGATAACCGCAGCAAGAGAAGAGTTTTTAATTAACACAATGGCCGAATTTCCAATCGCCGGAATCACATTTCGAATGGCCTGTGGCAGAATGATCCGGCGCATAGCCAGGGAGTAGTCCATCCCAATTGCCTGGGCAGCTTCCATTTGTCCTTTTGGAATTGATTTGATGCCCGCTCGAAATGTTTCAGCTAAATACGCACTTTCATTAATAGAAAGAGCGACAATTGCCGCTTGAAAAGCAGTTAAGGATATGCCGATATCCGGAAAAACAAAGTACACATAAAGCAGTTGGACAAGAAGAGGTGTGCCGCGGACAATACTAATATAGAAATTGCAAATTCGGTTGATGGTTTTGTTATGTGTGATTTTACCTAATGCAACGGCAAGTCCGATGATCAAGGAAAAAATTAAAGAGATGGCTGTTAACTGAATTGTAATCAGGGTGCCCTCAAGCAGTCTGGGGCTAAAAAGAACAATATTTGACCAGATTTCCTGCATATCTATCCGCTCCTTTTATAGATTACAGCAGGCAGAACCCTTCCTGATGACAGAAAGGATTTTCCTGCTCAATACCCATTTTGCTATACTTACGGCTGCTCCCATTCTACTCCCCATTTTTCATAGATGGAGGTCAGCGTTCCATCTTCTTTCATCTCTGCAATAGATGTATTCAGCTTTTCAACAAGAGCGGTATTCTCTTTTGCCACGCCTAGCCCGATTTCACCAGATAAAGAAGGTACATACTCGTCTACAATGCGATAGGTCATGTTTGGATTTTGGCTTTTCATGTACGTAAAAGCCGGTTTATCAGCAAGAGCGGCATCAATACGTTTCGATTCAATATCTTTCAGCAAATCAGCCAATGTTTGGTAGGTTTTAACTTCGAGATTCAATTCCGGGCTTTGTTCTTCCAGCATGTCTTTAAACGATGTGCCCATTTGAACACCGATCGTTTTATCTTTTAAGTCTTCAAGAGAAGCAGTGGTTTTGTCGCCTTCTTGAACAATCAGCCCTTCTCCAAATCCAAAAACCGGATCGGTGAAGTTAATTTCTTTTTTTCGTTCATCGGTAATATACATGCCATCCACAATCACATCCGCTTTGCCTGATTGCAGAGAAGGAATGAGTGAATTCCATTCGCCTGTTACAATTTCCATGTCCATATCAGCCCGCTTTGTTGCTTCCTTGGCAATGTCAATCATAAACCCTTCTATCTCATTCGTGCTTGGGTTTGTTGCATTAAACGGATATCCGCCGGCTGTTGTAATAACTTTCAGCGTATCACCGCTCGCTGATGCTTGCTCTGCTTTTTCTTCCGTATTTCCGCAGGCGGAGAGCATCCCGACCATCAATAGTAAAGAAGCCAAACGTACCTTTTTCATTTTCCATCCTCCTCTACATTTATATCTCCCACTTTGGTATAGACCAAAGTGGGAAAGTGTTTAATACGCTACCGTACGATAATAGCGGCGTGTTTCTAACGAATGCCCTCTTTGCTCTTCTAAATGAATGCTGACTCGCTGCAAAGCGGTGGCCAATACGAGCGGAGCTAAATATTTTCTAAATTCCTGGCTGATTCCATCCAGCGGGTAATCAGCTGTATCAAAAATGCTCAGCTTCTTTGTATATTTCTCCGCAAACCGCTCCACGCGCTCCATTAATGGGCGTGTTTCATCTTCACATTTCAAGAGAATCATACTTAAGTCTTCTTCTACTAATTCGATTGTGCCATGGAAAAATTCAGCGGCATGAATGGACTTTGTGCGAATCCACTGCATTTCCTCCAGCACGCACATCGCATAAGCATATGTACGGCCCCAGGCAGTACCCGATCCAACGAGCATATGATAGTCTTCATTTTTATAACGAGCTGCAAAGTCTGCTGCTTTAGGATCTGTTAATTCTTTTACTTTAATCAGCTGCTGTGGAATGGTTTGAAGCTGATCGATAAATGTCTCATACTGCTCAAATTCACCATGATTATGAATAAGACGAAAAACAAGCATATACATTTGTAAATTAATTGAATCGGCAGCAAAATCATTTTCTGCATAGTTGGCAATTGGATAATCCACAAGGCCGGCAAGCGGTGTTCCCATTTCACCGACTAACCCAATAGAGGTTACCCCATGCTGTTTACAATATTCCGCAGCGGCTACGGTTTCTTCTGTTGTACCAGATAAAGAAGATAAAATAACGAGCGACTCTTTTGTAAATTGTTTATGGTTTTGAAGCATGAATTCTGACGCAATTTCAGCATAAGAAGGAATCGTTGAAAGTGAGTTGAGCATGTATTCAAAAGGATACATGATAGCAATGGATCCGCCTGATCCAAGAAGAAAAATGTTTTTAAAACCTTTTTTTGAAATCCCATCAGCAGCCTGCTCAATCTGGCTTCTTAAGGAAAGCGCTCCTTCCGTAACCTTTAAGTACCTTTCTTGACTGAAATTCAACATATGATCCACTCCTTTTATTTTTTGGTATATACCAGAAAATCTATTTTGGTATATACCACAATTCCCATTTGAAATTCTTTGCTTCTGTTTTTTTAAGGAATACCTTCATTATGCAGAGGTCGATAAGTGTGCACAATGAATTTGTCAGATTTACTGACGTTATTTCTGAAAACTCAAAACTGTTTAAAGGACTTGGTGTTGAACACATTATATTAAAGCGCTTTCTTTTTTGCAATATTTTTTTGTGTAAAGGAAAAAGGAAATAGCACATATCACGTATATATGTATATCAATATACATATATACAAAATTACACATATACTTATATACATGAATACTTATATACAAGAATACTTGTAAATGAGTATATATGTATCATTGTATATTATCGAATAGAAAACGGGAGGATCCGCCTGGATAAAGGACTGAATCGCTCTTAAGCTGCTATGGAGAAACGACCTGCTGCGGATACCTGTATTCTTGGCATGCAATCATGGCTGCTCTGCTTTTCTGATTATGTAGATTTAATGCAGGAACTTTCTTATACGAACGGAATAGTAATCGTCTCTTTTTTAAAAATAGAATGCTGCTTAACTCCTCTATCTCCCCTCGTCTCGAACGATTGAAGGAACAAAAAGCGGACGATCAGATATTTTCTAAACGAGAGAAAATCAAAAACTATTTGTCACGATTAGCACACCATGGTGTCCATACGTCAATAAACTGTTTAAACTTTATTGGAAAACGGAATTATTCTCTTGCTATTGAATATAAAAAAAGAAGCAGAACGATTTCTTACATGCGCATACTATCCCATTTTACAGTGCGGCCTTAAGTAAGGGTCTTCTTCGCTCTTTGTGGATAAAGAACCTGGTAAATACGACGCTCTGCACCTACAGCCTGGCTTTGACTTTATACTTAAGTACAACAAACAAGGTCCGCGCCATATCTTGTTGCGTAATACTTTCCCCTATGTTTGTAGTCAAAGGGGGGCATTTTAAGAATCATCATTTCTTTATTAAGCAGGCTAAATTCAGCTTGTTTCAAAAAATAGCTGGTCTGACGCGTCCTTCTGCTTTTGTCATTAAATTTTAAACATAAATGCAGAATTTTTAGTTGAAAAATAACAGTAAAATATTGTATTCTAAATAAAGTAACTATTTAAAAAACTGTATTTTTCTCATCAAAAAAACATGATGGGTTCCTATCTTATTTGCACCCTTAATAAACCTGCTTCACAGTAGGCCATAATAAAATGACGCTTTTTTATTACATTGTTTATGAAACACGGCTATATCCTCGTTTTCTCCAAAGAAAACAAGCGTGCACTACTCTACTACAGACACAAAACCGTTCTATACTTCTTGTAAAAGCCAGCATCCTATTGAAAAGCAGCCACTTTTACTCTCGTTTCACGATTAAAATGAGCAGCTGTAAATAACCATATGCTTTTCTCGTAAACATGCAGCCACGAACCACTTCATATGCAAACATATTTTCTCTGTTAAGAAACCATTATAAAAGCAAATAGTTAATTTCTATACTCTGCTGTTAATAAGGAATTTCGTCTGGATGAAATTGAATACGCTGATCTTCTTTTTGCATTAACTGATTAATTTGTTCCTGCCAGCTTTGTCTGCTGACTTCCTTAGGAGGAATTGTGCTTTCTTCCTGTTCTTCCAGCCAGTTAAAAATCGTCGGATGACTAGTGAACGTTTCTTCGCGTTTTTTGTACGTAAACATGCGCACGAGCGTACCATAGAAATAACCATTAAAATCTTTTCTAATTTTTCTTTGCTTATGAGCGAATACGGATTGTTTAAATGCTTCAATTACCATTTCTTCGTAAGACTCAAGCACTTGAGAAAGATTAAACTTCTTATAAGCAAGTATGGCTTTGCCCCACAAATGATAGATGTCCTCTGCTTCATCAAAAAATGGTTTTACAGCTTTGATGAATGTTTGTGGAACGTTTTTCGGTGTAAAGGTGTAACCGAGACGATTTTCCTTACGTAAGATCTTTAAAAGATTTTTATTAAAAGATAAATACTTGGTAGAAACTTTTTTTGGCTGTTCAGCCTTACTCTCACAAGGGATTTCAGCGTTTTCAGCTTGGAAATCAGCTTGGAAATCTGACAGCTGAAGAACTTGTTTCCAGTGATCGAAATAAGGATGAGCTGTGAATAAATGAATGGGTGCACTAAGACCGTTTTGTGTGCTGGAACGCCGGTAAATCGTTTGAATCACACCATGATCCCGAAGTTTTTTCGAAATATTACGGACTGTTTTATCCGTAACGCCATACCGAGCGGCCAGGTAGTCATCGCTGGCAAAAAAGAAGCCTTTCTCTGCTGCAAACCAGCACATCATATCGATCGCTTTTCTGGTCCCTTCTTTTAAGCGGTAATACCGATCACCATAGATGGCTTCAACCGTTTTTAAAAGTGTTAACTTCATATCCTGCTGTTCCTGATGTGTTTTAGCGAAAGGAACATAATCGTTCATCTCTTTAAATTCACTAACTGAAATTACTACACTTGCAGTCATGCTATTTGCCTCCGTTTCCAGAAAACAAAAAGGCGCATTTACCGTTTATCGGTAAACACGCCGTCGATCTGCAACAGAAAGATACCTCTTGAAAATACCATCTATTTATCGTAAAATAAACATATAAATAGAGGTATTCAAGAAGGTAAAAGCAGGTGTTTACCGTGGGTGGTTCACGGTGAATGGTTGTAAAGATGTTGGTAGCATCTTTGCAACACGCTTTTGCCTTTTTATTTTTTAGTTTTCATTTTTGTAGATTCTCTGCTGCCCATTTTATTGTTTGGTTGTGGACAACTGTTGATATTTCAAATTGTAAACAATAAAAACCCGCACTGCAATAGGGTTTTGGGCGGTTTTGCAATATGGTAGATATGTATATGCAAATACATGTATATGAGTAACTATGTATATAAAATAGAATGATTGAAAAATGTATACATGTATACATTAAGACGCTTCAACCCTTGGTACAATAGGGTTTTTTACTGTGGATAACTTTGTTCACCTTTTAACATTGTAGATAAGTATACAAAAGTATAAGTAGATAAATCTACTTATCCACACATCTATAAATCTACCGTTTTATTTTTATTCACTTGTGGATAAAAAAAGAGCCTTTTTTGGGCGGTTTTGATGAAAAAAATAAAAGATACCCCCAGATAATTGGGGGTATCTTTTATTTTTTCCGGCTGGCATAGATGTCGAGTATTAAAGAATACTGTTTCTTTTGTTCTTTAGTAAGGTAGTTCGACTGGTATTCTTCTACTAAGATCTCCAATAGACTGTCGACGCTTTCTGCAATCCCTAATGTAACTAGGCCGTTCAGCTTTTCTTTTGTTGTCGTACTAACCCGAACTGTTGTCGTTCCCGGCTGCACTCTTTTTGTCTGCGTTTCTTTCTTTTCTGGCGGTGTTGTGTCTGTAGCGATGCTAGGTTTATTAAAACTATCATTATCAAGAGAAAAAGTCGTATTAGGCGTAATTTGCTTGCCTCTGTTTAAGAGCTTATTGGGTTTCTTCTTTAATAAATCAGACATTATTAGTCACTCCTACTTCTTGTTCCCAGCGCTTAAGAAATTCTTCTGTTACTTCGCGATAGCTTTTCATGACTTTTTTGTCGTGCATGTCTTCATCTGAAATCCCGGTAATATCGTAGCGTTTCAAGCGTTCCATATTTTTTACGAGCGTTTCAAAAATGTTGTGCTCACCAAAAATCTCTTTTGCGTTTTCAAGTGTAGCAATATCCACAGGCGCGCCGTTTTTCAATAAAACAGGCAGGATACCCAGGATATCCATATGTGCATCGTAGTCATCAATCAATGATTGTAGATATTTTGTAAACATTTCAGCACCCTGTAAGCTGCGCTCCTGGGTTTGAAGAACGACGACTACAAAATCAGAAGCATAAAGAGCCGAATCCGTAATATCAGAGATCGTTGGCGGTACATCAATAAAGATAAAATCAAAATCTTTCTTTAATGGTTCTAATAATGTAGAAAAGTATTGTACACGGTCTAAATTATTAGGGAATTTCTTTTCCAGAAACTTTGGATAAAGAGCAAAGTCACTGAAGCTTGGCAGCAAATATAGATTTTCCTTTACTTCTGTCACAATACTAGATAAGTCTTCTGCTTGAATAGCTGTCATAAGAGTCCGGTCAAAAGAAACAATTTCATCCGATATAAGTGCTTTTGTACGCAAATAAAGGCTCGTTGCATTCGCTTGGGGATCCTGGTCGCTGAGTAAAACTTTATATCCCATGTTTGATAGTGTGTAAGCAATCATCGTGCTGTTCGTTGTTTTGCCCGTCCCACCTTTAAAATTTCCAAAAGTAACGACAGTACATGGTCTCGACATTGTAGGCACTCTCCCTTTTTATCTACAATATACATGTAGACATTTGTTATAGTTAAAATCATCATATCACTTTTCTATTGCTAAGTCTTGTTATAATTGAGTTTTTTTATAGTAAGCGGGCTGCAAAAAAGCCAAATATACATATCTACAAATATATTCATATACAAAAATACAAATATACTCGTATATCCATCTACTTGTATACGTATTTTGAATGAAGAAATGAGTAAGGTTCTCTTCTATAATGTAATTATAAACGACTGCTAGTCTGACTTTTATGTTCCTATGTCATTAAAATCTAGGTAAAGTTAGCATGGCTCATATACAAGTAATAGCAAGGTGTCGTCTCCCCTCTCTTTAAATACGTGTTAAAAAAGTTTGAGTCGAATGATTGGATCTGTTTTTGTAAGAAAGCTGGCTGCCAAAATGATTGTTAAAAACAACTGCCTGAGCAGGAAAGGCGTAACCAGTTACTTACTGCGTTAAATACTTTATATAAGAGTATGAATCTGGAAGTGTTAAGAGGAGAAGCGGGAATAAAACTTTTTGCCAAACTTCATAGTAAGCTTAGAAATACCGAGTATACAAGTATACTCATATATTTGTATACGCATATACATGTTTATTTGTAGATAGATTAAGTGACTCTTATTAAATAAAGCTGGATCAATCCTTTATCCTTTTCTTTAAGCATGGCCTTGTACAATCACTTTTGTGGGGAGACGGAAAAGAAATCCCTTATTCCCTTGGGCAAAGTAAATAGGTATACACATAGATGGATATACAAATATATATGTATATGCACATACGAATATACATTGAATTCTACTTTTTGTTCCTTCTGCTCTCTTCTTTAATGGATAAAAGCGAATCACTAAGGAAGTAATAAGCAAGATCAAGTAGAACAGTTTAAACATTTATATCGCATGTCAGACATTCTTATACAAGAACCAAACTGAAAAATATAGTAGAGAACCAGTAAACTCCACTTGCCAGATATCTTTATTTCTTTGAGCTGGAAAAAGTCTTTATGAATGTAAGGCATTTAATAAAGAGAGGCAGACAAAAATAAAAATAACAGCCTAACCATAGAAGCTTCGCGAATATGCAAGTATACATGTATATCCATATACATGTATATGAGTATACTGATCTATTTGTATATGGATATACACGCTTGAAAGGAAAGTAAATACGGGCCGGATCTTTTACTTTGCTTACAACCAACAGCCTTATCAGCAAATAAATAGAAAAGATTACGTAGTTAGTTCTTTGATATTGCGGTAGTATGTTTCAACATTCAGCTTAACTCACGTTCATGTGAGTCTTTCTATATGTTCCTGGCCTGTTACCAGGCTGCTTGCTCCCCTTCCCTTTCATAAAAAGCTAACGGGGTAAAGAAGACGATCATACGCCTTATGGGGCCATTTGTTTCTTTACAGACCTTACGAGCGGGAAAGCCCACTCCTTCAGGTGTGGGATGATAGCGAGGTCGAACCGGGCATGTCTTCAGACATGTCAAAGGTTCGACTTTTTTCTTTTAGTTTATCTCTCTTGTATACCAAACGCTTGTTTGTTATAATTGATACAACCCAATCTTTTGGAAAGGAGGAACGAAGTGGAAACCATTTCTTTAAAGCTGGAACTAATGAAGCCAACCCATGCAAAAGAACAGATATACTGCAAAATGACCGAATTAAACACCGGATTTTCCAATTGGCTTCTTCAGTATGATGAACTTTCAAAAGCCACTTCGAAGGTCTACAAACTTTTTTCTACGGACAAATTGCCTTCGGCCATTGTCAACCAAACCATCCGGGAAGTAAAATCACAAAAGAAAAATCAAAAAGCAAAAGCTTTTCGCCGTTTTTGGTGTACCTTTAACAACCAAAATTTAAAAGTTGAAAAAGAAAACAACTTATACAAACTCTCCTTTCCTACATTAGAGAAACGAGTCAGTGTTCCAGTTGTGGCTGAGCTCTATCAGCAGCATTGGCTTGATAAGATATTGTCCGGCGAAGCAAAACTAGGTGCCGGCGAGCTTTATGAGAAAAAAGGGAAATGGTATATGTCTGTGGCGGTTTCCTTTGAACCGAAGGTCGTTTCCCTTTCTTCTAAAGTAATGGGTGTAGACGTAGGGCTAAATTATTTAGCTGTTGCTTCAATAGGGACAAATTCATTGTTTTTCAAAGGAAACGAGGCTGCTTTTATTCGAAGAAGATTTTCTTTGAGGAGAAAAACCTTAGGAAAAAATAAGCTTCTTTCTGTTATTAAAGCCTTCAAAAATAAAGAGTCCCAATGGATGAAAAATCTGAACCATAAAATAAGCCGGCAAATCGTTCATTTCGCTGCAGAGAACGGTGTTCGCTGCATTCGAATGGAAGATTTGACAGGCATTCGCCGTAAAGCCAAATCAAAAAAAGACGCAGGCAGAAATCTGCACTTCTGGGCACATTATCAGCTTCAGCAGTTTATTGAATACAAAGCCAAAATGGCAGGGATTCAAGTTGAATATGTGAATCCACATCATACCTCTCAAACATGTAAATGTGGCCATGTAGACAAAAAGAATCGAAAAAAACACACGTTTGCGTGTGTCAAATGCCAATATACACTTCATGCCGATGCGAATGCCGCCATTAATATTTCGAAAGCCATCAGCGGCCTTTCAAAAAAGAAAAACAAGCAAGCAGCTTAACCTAGTCCTGTGGTAACAGCAGGACCGCCTGTAAGGTACATGTATGCCGAAGGCATATAAAACGAAGCAGGATGGGCTGATGACACCGCCCTTAACTGAAGGCGAGTTCTAAACAGAAATGGACTGGGAACGCGTTCGCACTTCAGAATCCCACCCGTCTCACCGCAAGGTGAAGGGCTTGCGGCTTTAGCCGTGGGAGTGTCAACAAGCAGGGTCCTGTTTAAAGGCTAAGAAATATACTTTTGTTCACTGGGAAAAAGAAACATGAGGAGAGTAAGGAGTAAAACTGAAAAACAGTATAGAGAGGTGAACTGCTGGCAAGGATCTTAAAACCGCTTAAGAGGAAAATCAATTTCTGCTTGTGAAATGAACTATTCTTTATGCAGGTAATAAAGAAGGTTCATCTTAATCATAAGCTAAGCAAATTACAAATATACAAGTATATATGTATTTGTGTATATGAGTATATCTGTAAATGAGTATACACATATACATATCTATAAGTATACATTATATCCGTACCTACTCTATTTATCTCCTGAAGGAAAACATTTTATACAGGCCACAGTTCTAAAACATTTTAATTTCTTCCCCGGAAGGCCTCTCCGTTCATAACCATGTTTAGGAAGTGATAAGTTTTTAAAGCAAGGGGATTGTTCCTTCTCTCTCACCACTCAATATACCTCAGTTATCGTGATGAGAAGAGCTTACAGTCTTTTATATCACTCAAGCAAAAGTTAAATCAATTGGGCAGCCTTCAATAGAATATAAAAAAAGCCTCCCTTTTACTTAAAGAACAAGTAAAACGAACTCTTTTTATCTCCTCTATAGTTTGTTTTTGAAACAATCTTTTATCGTGTTTCTTCTATTATGTGGTGAACGTAATGAACGTAGAGCGAATAGGAAGCAGTGAGAAAAAGTAAGAAGGTTTGTTATTCGCTAAAATCCAAGTTGCTTGGCTGCTTGAAGAGCTTTTCAATGCCCAGCATATTGGTTAGAGGTACTTTTTTGTCTACTTCCTCTAAACAAAACCCATGTGCCCATACTCTTCCTTCTCCAATGAGTAAAACACCGAAGAAAATCGAGGCGCTTTGTTCAGGAACATCCAATACGACAGAATAATGATTTCAGTCAGTTGTTCCTTCAATTGGGCAATCGCTCATATTATCAAATTGTAGTGTGTCATCGTCTGCATTGTCTACCCGCAGCCAAGCTGCACATTTTGTGGCATTTTTTGTTTTTTAATAGCAGGACAATTTTAAACGCTTCCCCACAAATTGCCCGGCTTAGAAACCTTGCGTCATCGTCCTAAACTGCTATACGATTCTTCACTTTTTGCGGCGAGTAGCCCGGCTTTAGTTCCTGTGTGAAAAACATTCGTATCTATAGAAATGTCATATGGTTCGGGAGGTAAACCACTTAAATACCAGCCTTTAATGGATTCAGTCATACTCATCGCTTATTCCACCCTTCGATCCATATGTTTTTCATCATTTGACGATACTTTCCTGAAGGCAAGTTGTAAACCTCTTTAAACGTTCGCGTGAATGCTTCCTGTGATTGAAAGTGAAATAAAAAGCGATTGTGATAAGGAGTTTCTCAGAATGCAATAATAGCGTTGCAGCCATAGCGAGCCGGCGAATGCGAATATATTCACCAATTGACTTACCTGTTTCTTGTTTAAAGACACGCAGCAAATGATATTTAGAGTATCCCTTTACAAATGGAAAAAAATTCAAGTGCAGATTCTCTGTTAAGTTTCTCTCGACGAAAGCAATCGCTTTTTGTGTAACCTCGCTATCATACATTCCACTCACCTCAAAACCATCATATCGAATATAGAGGAAAATTGTTTGCTTCATACTGCTAAGAGCAGCTCTCCCGAAAATCATGGTCTTAAATCGAGCGATACATCTTCAGAAAAAGGAAATTCATACTTTACAAATCGTGTACTTTTCATGTATTAAAATGGTTTGTTTTCTATTATTATTGTTTTAAATATTAATATTAGTACTAATATTAATACTGAAAAGAAGGGGCTGACAAACCTATCATTAAGCTTATTTTCAGCACAAATCCGATATACATATATACACATATACTAATATACAAGTATCATTGTATATTAGTATATGTGTATATGAATGAAAAACATTCTGTAGTAAATCAATGTTACTATCAGTACGTTTACTGCACGTCATTCTCCTTTGTTCTTCCGCTCTCTTATAAAATATTTACACGATCAAGACTGGTAAAGCGAGTATCCATATCATCATTTATTTTCTTTTTATTTTTAACGATAATCATACGATTAAATCAACATGTACAATAAGATGCCAAAAGATATTAGCTTAAAGAGGATGGTTATATTCGATACAATGAAAATATTATGGTGAATGTCTAGGCTTATACTGATGAGTTCTTTCTATATAATAAGCGTCACAAAACAAATACGGAATTCACCTCCCATAAAAGCACTAACAGTTCATATAATGGCTCAACTGAAATAAAAGTAAAAGCATAATTGGTATTGTTTCTCATATAAATACTTCTACTAATTAAATACGTAACTTGACTTCCACAGAAACAACTTTTCAATATGAGTACTAGTATCAATACTAAAATTAGTACTAACATGAATATGAGCAGTCATACTACGTTCATTGCCATATCTGTATCAAAAAAGATACGTACTTTATTTTTAAAGAATGTACTAAAAATAAATTCCTTCTTTAATAAAACCGCTTACTCAATGTAAAGATTAAATGAAGTAAAGAGTTTGAAATGAAAATGAAAACAGCCATCAATAAGGAATTTAAGCTTTGTACGGCATCTAGATTAGCTTTCATATGGATCACGACTCTCTTTTAAACTTCAAGCAGCTATTGACGTTGAAATGTTTATTGCTATGAATAATGAGCAGGCATCGCTAATAGAATATATATTAGTGGGTTTCTATATAAAAAGAATCAGCTTAAACAGAGAGAAAGGGTGGTTAGAAAATGAGAGTAATTGCTGTCAACAATAATAAAGGCGGGTCTTTAAAGACGACGACAGCAACAAACCTGGCCGGTGTTTTGGCAGCCGAGGGGAAACGGGTGTTAATCATTGATGCAGACAATCAAAGCAATGTGGCTTTGTCGTTTGGGAAAAATCCAGATGAGTTTGAAGTTAGCTTGTATGATGTGCTGATCAATCAGCTGGAGCCAAAAAAAGCGGTTCAAAATGTCTATGAAAACTTAGATATCCTCCCAGCCAATGACGATTTAATTGGATTTGATTTTGAGGTGATTGGCAAAAGCAAAAAGTATCGCGCACCTTTCTCGATTATGCAGAAAACATGCAGCTCTTTGCGGGATGATTATGAATATATTTTAATTGATACGCCGCCATCTCTTTCTTTAATGGTCGGAAATGTATTTGCTTTTGCAGATTCGGTTTTAATTCCATTTTCTCCAGAGAGTTATTCCATGCGTTCATTAGTAAAAGTGTTGGGAACCATTGATGATTTTAAAGAACAGTTTAACCCAGAGCTGAGGGTGCTTGGAGTTGTTGGAACAATGGTTAATTTCCAGACGATTTTACATCAGGAAGTGATGCAGGAAACACGAAGATATTGCGCGGAAAGCCAGATTCATTTATTTGATTCCTATATTCCAAGAAGCATTCGATTTGCCAGCAGTGTAGCATACGAAAAAGTGCCGGCTACACTTGCAAAAAAGTCCACTGATATTGCGAAAAGCTACTTTGAATTATGGAAGGAGATTAAAGAAAATGAGCAAGCAAGGTAAAGGATTAGCAGGGTTCGGAGCCGTCGCTGCAACAGCCGGTGCAAGGGTACAGCCGGAGAGAGAAAAACAGCCTGAAGCTAAGGTGGAAGTGATCCACAGCATGGAGAAAAAAGAGCAAATAAGAGAAGAAAAACAGCAAGATGCATTGAGTAATAGTGTAGGGGACATTCTCCATTCTGTTACTAAAAAGCCCAAGCCTGTTCTTAAGCGGCAGATCAGTGCTTATATTGATGAAGATGTGGCAAAGAAATTGGACAAGTTTGGGAAGGAACACGGGAAGGGAGCCAAGTCTGAATTAATCAATAATTTTTTAAAAAGCGTACTAAAGTAGAAGTATATTTGTATATAAATATACACATATACACATATACAAATATATAAGTATATTTGTATATGGAAGTTGGGGAACTATATACAGAAATGAAAAGCTGCTTTTAGAGAAGACAGCATCTGCTGCCTGTTCTTAAGAGCAGCTTTTTTGTATTTAGCTCTATAAGAAGAAAAGAAAATAATAAATATTTTTGTACATTTTCGTTAAAGTATTGTTGTTTGGGAACGGTTTAGATAGTATAGTGTAGGGGGCATTTGTACAGAACATTATTAACGGAGTGAGCTTCTTGATTTTTAATTCGTTCGAATTTATTTTTATGTTTCTTCCGGTTGTGTTTATTGTTTATTTTGCTTTAAACAAAATTAATTTCACGTTATCAAAAACCTGGTTGTTTTTAGCTTCTTTATTTTTCTACGGCTGGTGGAATCCGATTTATCTGCCGCTGCTTTTGCTTTCTTTAACAGTTAACTATATTATCGGTACCAATCTTGGAAAAATGCATAATCAAAAGAGCAAAAAGATTCTGCTCACAGTTGGGATTTTGTTTAATATTAGTTTGCTGGGCTACTTTAAATATCATGATTTCTTTGTGGAAAATGTAAATGCCGTTTTTGGCACTGATTTTGTGATTTTAAATTTGGTTCTTCCGCTGGCGATCAGCTTTTACACGTTTCAAAAGATTCCTTATCTTGTTGATTCCTACCGTGGAGAAACAAAAGGCTACAATCCATTAAATTATGGCTTGTTTCTTACCTTTTTCCCGCAGCTGATTGCCGGACCGATTGTTCAGCATAATGATGTAATGGTTCAATTTGAAGATAAAGAAAATCGGAAAATAAACTATAACAATATTGCAACTGGTCTTTTTATCTTTGGAATCGGGCTGTTTAAAAAAGTAGGAATTGCAGATACGTTTGCTGTATGGGCGAATGCCGGATACAGCACACCGGAAAACCTAACATTTGTGGATTCTTGGGTGACATCGCTATCCTATACATTCCAGCTTTACTTTGATTTCAGCGGATACTCTGATATGGCCATTGGGGCAGCTTTGTTGTTTAATATTGTACTGCCGGTCAATTTTAATTCCCCATACAAAGCGCTCAGTATTCAGGATTTCTGGAGAAGATGGCATATGACACTTTCCAGATTTTTAACGAATTATATCTATATCCCGCTTGGAGGAAATCGTAAAGGAGCCGTCAGAACCTATCTAAACATTTTAGCTGTCTTTTTTATCAGCGGAATTTGGCATGGAGCCGGGTGGACATTTATTATTTGGGGTATTATGCACGGTGTAGCAAGTGTGATCAACCGATTGTGGAATCGGGCAGGCTTTAAGCTTCCTAAACTGCTGGCATGGTTTATTACTTTCCAATTTGTCAACGTGGCATGGGTGTTCTTCCGTGCTCCATCGGTGGAAGTCGCTCTTCAGATTTTAAAAAGTATGGTCGGTTTAAACGGATTCAGCCTGCCAGATGATTTGCAGAACAAAGTGTTTAACACCTTGGACCTTCCATATTATGATTTTACGATTATGGATAGCTTCGCGAAAGGAGCACTTCTGCTTGTCATTGCATTTGGGATTGCTGTTTTTGCTAAAAACTCTATTCAGCTGAAAGATGCATTTAAGCCAAATTGGCCGACAGCTGTTTATCTGGCTGTCCTGGTTATTTATTCGGTTCTTCAGTTACAAAATGTATCAGAATTTCTGTACTTTAACTTTTAAAAGGAAAAGCTGCCGATATGGCAGCTTTTTTTGATAGAAAAAATCATGGCTGTGCCCGCCCGTTATTTGTTTTACGAACAGTGATTGACCCATATGTGATGACTTGTCATAATAAATGAAACGAAGTCATGAACAGGGAGTATGAATGTGAAGATACAGGCAATTTCAAAAGAGCAGGCATGGGAAATCAGGCACGTTGTGATGTGGCCTGAACGGGAACTCGAATATATTCAATTAAAAGACGATGATAAAGGTCTTCACTACGGCCTATACAGCGGTAATAAACTCGTTTCTGTTGTATCATCATTTGAAAAGGATGCTGAAATGCAATTTCGTAAATTTGCGACCCTCCAGGAAGAGCAGGGAAAAGGGTATGGCAGCGAACTGCTTCATTTTCTTTTAAATGAAGCACAAAAGCGGGACGTAAAAAGAATATGGTGCAACGCAAGAAAAGAAAAAGCGCCGTTTTACCAGAAGTTCGGCCTGGTTGAGACAGGGCAATGTTTTCAACGAGATCAGAAGAAATACATGGTGATGGAAAAGGTCTTTTACTAACAAATAGGAAACGAGTGAGAAAATGAACGATTTTTCAATTCAAAAGCCAATCCCGTATTATGAACAGTTTTATCATTCAATTAAAAAAATGATTTTTGAGGGAACATTCAAGCCGGGTGAGCGAATTGTCGAAAATCAGCTGGCCAAAGAATTTGGAGTGAGCAAAAGCCCAATCCGGGAAGCCATTCGAATGCTGGAAAATGAAGGGTTAGTCGTAACAGATGAAAAATCAAGAGTAAAAGTGTATGAACCGACGATTCAGGACGTAGAAGAAATTTATTTTTGCCGAATGGCTCTGGAATCATTTGCGGTTGAACGAATGACAAGTATGGCAACAGAGGAAGAAATTCAATCCATCCACCAAGTGCTTCAAGAGACCGCCGAAGCCATTGAAAATGAAAGATCAGCGGAAGTGGTCGTCACATTAAATGAGCGGTTCCATCATTTGATTATTGCATACACACAAAATAAGCGCCTGCAGAAACAGCTGGATGGTTTAAAATCTCTTACGTACTTTTTTCGGATTTTAAATCTTGAAGGAGAAAACAGGGCTGAGGTCATTTTGGAACAACATCATAAAATTTTTGGCTGCATACAGAACAGAGAAGGAAAAAAAGCAGCAGAAGAAATGATCAGCCACCTCAAGCTGGATCTGGATCATTTAAAAGAGGTGCTGCCAGAATGAACAGAAAATCAAAAATAAGTCTAGTTTGGTAAGCTGCCGGCCATAAAAGCCGCAGCTTTTTTATTTTTAAAAAATAAAACGCTTGCATTGTTACAGGTTATTTTATATGATCATTTTATAATCGGTCGACCGTCGACCGATTGGATACTTAGTAAAATAGTGAAAAGGGGCGTAAACATGAAAAAGCTGAAAATAGCCAGTATTCCAGGAGACGGGATTGGGAAAGAAGTAGTGCCAGCAGCAACCGATGTGTTGAAAACGATCGCAGAAATTCATGGCGGATTATCTTTTGAATTTAAAGAGTTTCCTTGGAGCTGTGAATACTATCTGGAGCACGGACACATGATGCCGGAAGACGGAATGGACAGACTAAAAGATTTTGATTCGATTTTTTTAGGAGCGGTGGGAAATTTACAGCTCGTTCCGGATCATATATCACTGTGGGGGCTACTGATTAAAATACGCCGTGAATTTGAGCAGCAGATCAACATACGTCCTGCCAAAGTTATGAAAGGTGTTCGATCGCCGCTTGTAAACCCAAAAGATTTTGATCTGATTGTAGTCAGAGAAAATAGTGAAGGCGAATACAGCTCGGTTGGCGGAAATATATACAGTGGTGAAGATGAAATTGCGATTCAAAATGCGGTCTTCTCCCGAAAAGCAACGGAAAAAGCGATGCGCTACGCATTTGAATTAGCTGCAAAGCGGAAAAAGCATGTGACCAGTGCAACAAAATCAAATGGCATTACATTCTCTATGCCATTTTGGGACAGCGTTTTTAAAGAGGTAGCCAAAGATTATCCAGATATTCAGCATGATTCCCAGCATATTGATGCTTTGTCTGCTTTTTTTGTTACACGTCCTGAACGTTTCGATGTAATTGTAGCGAGCAATTTATTCGGTGATATTCTGACAGACTTGGGTGCAGCCATTATGGGCAGTATTGGCATTGCGCCAGCAGCTAATATTAACGTGAACGGAAAATATCCGTCTATGTTTGAACCTGTTCACGGGTCGGCACCTGATATCGTTGGAAAGGGAACGGCTAACCCGATTGGCCAAATTTGGACAGCTAAACTGATGCTGGATCACTTTGGAGAAGAAGAGCTTGGAGCTGTGCTACTGGATGTAGTAGAAAGTGTGACAAATGATGGAATCTTAACGCCAGATATCGGCGGAAACAGTACCACAAATGAAGTGACAGCCGAAGTGATAAAGCGATTGAAAGAAGTTGACCGAAAAGGAAAATAGGATGCTTTATTAAAAAGAAGAACTAAACGCCTTTTCCTCATATACAATAGGATTACGGAAAAAGCACTGAAAGGCACCCCAATGGTTGAACAAAAAATCAACGATCGGGGTGTTTCTTTATGTGAAAATATTGTAAGTAAGTAAAAGCAAGCAGGAGGGCCCTTCTCCTTTATTCACAACTAGCTGGATGGCCTTCTTCAACTTAAACGTGCCATCGGAAACAGCCAGTCATATATAATAGAAGAAACTCGTCCATCTGAAGCGTGACACCCATTTTTTGTACCTTCTTTCCTCCATTTGGTTTAATATCCTACATAGTCTTGCAATATTATTTTTACAGATATACTTATAGTCGAAGCAAGGAAAAGCGAGAAACTAACCATTTCATTCGAACATTTTAAAACGCTAATGACAGCACGAAAATACAGAGTGAGACATACATTTTATCCTTCAGGGAACGAAGGCACAAAGGAGTTTGTGTCTATAGCGGCAGAGTACAATAAAATACAGCGTAACGTAGAAACAGTAAATGATCATTTCTATAGGAAACAACTTTGACATACCGTATAGGTGTGTTTTTTCGTATATTTTTTTAACAAAAAAGGTCTTTAAGTGTCTTATTTATTTAAAATGATAGATTACAGCATTAATAAAAAGTCGATTTTCAGCTTTTATCAACGTCTAAAAGATAGAGAGAAATGATCTTTTAGAATCACAGACCTTTTAAAAGAGTATGATACAATTTAAACTAGTGTTTTTACAAATAAGGAATTGATTTACAGATTGAGTAAAAAACCTTATCAGGAGATGAGTGAACAAGAATTACTTGCCGAAATAGCTGTCATACATAAACGGACAAAGTTTAAGCCAAGACAGTTAATTCAGGATGAAAATGCATGATTCTTCTTAACCTCAGTAATAAACAAGACCATGACTGGTATGAGAATGATAAAGAACATGATTTTGGCGCAGGATGCCGCAATTGTAGTGTAGAGTAGGAAAAAAAAGGGGCGCCCAAAGTTTAAAATAAACTACTGTTTTATGGAAGTTACTTGAATACCGCTTTTTTCTGTGTGATACATAAAGCGGATTTTTAAGGAGGAAAAAATGACAGGAAAACATTATGTTCAAATTGGACGGGAGCTCGGCTTTTTATATCAAGACGAAGAAACAGGAGACAAATACTTTTCAGCGGGAAATGGGATTGAACAAGTTGAACTTCCAGAGTTTGAATACATACTTTGGCGGCAGTTTCGTAAGTTTGACACGTTAGACGAGTGGAAGATGCTTATACACTCTAAAACCAAAAAAATATCAAACGATGATTTAGACCGGATTTTACATAGATTTTATTCTTTGAATTTAATTCGACAATGGAAGTTCGAGACTACAGAAGACCCTGAGTTAGCAGGTATTTTTGTTACCCGCAATGCTTATGCGTATGGACAGATAGAGGGGCACTGGGTTCTCGGTAACCACAGGGAAAATGGAAATAATATTTCGCTTAATCAGGAGCAGTATCACTTATGGAACGCGGCAGCTGGCGGTGCTCCGCTGCTTCAAGTGCTCGATACCATTATGACGAAGCTGTCTTTAACAGAAGAAAAAGCGCTGGAGCTGCTGACTAAGGAAGGATATTATCTGATTCAGCTAGGGTTCTGGAACACCGAGTATCTGCCGATTTTGATGGAGGAGGAAGCGTAATGAGCAGCTTATTGGGAAATTTTTTGTCCCGTGCATCAAATGCTTTGGAAGCGAAGAAACTTGTCCTTTCTAATGAAAAAGAAGCAACAGGACAAGACAATGGAGACAAAAGGTTAGTCGCAGTCGGCGAAGTAATGGGTGGTTTTCCAAATGACTCAGCTTCTTTAACATTTTCTATTAAATATGGGAACGAAGAAATTGTTCTTGAACAGTTTACATACAACGTGTGGGAGACTGTCAAAATAACTCTTACCACGCGTTTCGAAGCAATAACCTTACTGAAAACAAAGAAGCCGGCCGAAGAAGTGGACCAGGCCATTGATAAGCTGTTGGAAAAAGGGCTGCTGATCGAATGGAATGATACTTACGACGAAAATTATTTTAAGCTTTTTTCTTTAGTCCCCAAAGGATGGGTAACTGAAATGAAAGAGAATGAATACTGCGTGCTCACCTTCAGAAGATCTGAACCGGTTTCCCTAACTATGATGGGCTACTTTTTATGGCGGCATGCGCATTCGTTTTTAAGCTGCAACTCAACGATTCAGCCGATTCACGAGGCAACTGGAGTGGAGATTGTACTGATTCGGGAAGAATTTACCCGCTGGATCCCAATTCTGGTAATGTATGATTTATTGGCGATTGTGCCTAACCGCTAAAGGTGAGTTATTAATATGGGAATAAAAGAAAGACAAAACGCCTAAAACCTATCTATCGGTATCATAAAAAACGTAAAGAGAAAACAAATGACTGGTTTTTCACTTTTTCATCGTCGATCGCCTGCTAGTGCTCTATAATAGTAGAAAAGGAGGCGGTTCAGGTGTTAATCGATTTTCAGTTAAGGGACAAAGACGATGTACAAAAATTGAATCAAATTGCGCAGAACCACTCATTCGATGTATGGGTGCAGAGCGACAATCAGCTGTTTGATGCAAAAACCCTTCTAGCTTTGTATACACTTCCGTTTAATCAGCCGCTTCACATTGTAGTAGAAGACGATGTAGACACATCGCTGCTTCGCAAAGAACTATCGTCTTTATAAAGCGATTCACGCAAAAAACGTTTCAGCCTGCAGGCAAGGACTTCAGGCTTTTTTGTATTCTACAAAACATCAAATCTTTATGCTGTTTCCTCCCCATATTCCTGCATTAATTTAATAAATTAAATTGCATTTGCTTTTCGGTGGCAGGCATAAATCTAGCGCAGAAGTAACAGCAAAGGAGAATCTAGATGTTTGAAAGAACAAGTAGTGCAGAAAGGCTATGTCAGCAAAAAGTATACGTAAAAACACCGCCTTTTCATTGAAAAAGCGGTGCTTTTTGTTAGTTCATAATTCGTTTTGCTCCAATGTACCGTTTAGACCAATAAGAATTGTTCATCGATGAAATGCTTACTCCGTTTGAAGAAGAAGCATGAATAAATTGATTTCCACCAAGATAAATACCGGCATGAGAAGCGCCTTTTTTATACGTTTCAAAGAATACAAGATCGCCTTTTTTCAGTGAAGATACTTTTGTGCCGGTTTTATAGATTTCCGCAACCGTTCTTGGGATGCTGACACCAGCGCCCTTTTTGAATGCGTATTGTAAAAATCCGCTGCAGTCAAAGCCGCTTGGAGTGGTTCCGCCCCATTTATATGGCGTACCCGTATGTTTTTTCGCTTCGCTGATCACGCTTGAAACACTGCCATAAGAAGCAGATTTCACTTTTGATGATGTTGTTTTGGTTACACCTAATGCTTTATATGTATTAGATCCAACAATTCCGTCAGCCCGCAAGCCGTTCTTTCTTTGGAAATTCATAACGGCTCTTTTGGTGCTTTTTCCAAAATAAGCATTTCGGTAGCTTGAATTAAAGAAACCTTTCTTCTGGAGTAAACCTTGTAATTGGATTACGTCTTGATGTTTCATATTTGCTTTTAGTGTCCGGTCGCCTAACGCTGCTTCACTGTTAAGTGGCCCGCTAAGCAAAATGCCAGTGACTGTCAATGCCGCTATCAATTTTTTCAAGTTTATTTTCCTCCTGGAATCCGTTTCTCATTTTTTATAGTTTAATATTTGTTACCTTTATTATATTTTGGAAGTATAACAACTTAGTTGCAGAAATATTTCATTTTTACAACAAAAATAGGGGATTATCGATGTTTTTGGTAAATTTTATGAATATAGGAAAGTTTTCTGATGAAAATATCTGATAACTGTAATACCAATGAGAAGGGAGAAAACAAAATATAAACAGGATATATATGGAATTAATAACCATGTAAAATACTTCTTTTCGCTTTATGTTTGAATGAAGGTGGGGATAAAAGGAAGATATTTGAAGATGAGAAGAGTAAGTATAATAGATAAACCTTCTTTATTAATAAAAAAAGTTTGTGGAATTTATGAATATAATCTATTTTTTTGCCTCTTCTTCTTATAAAATAGACAAAAGGAACCATTATAAAAGGAGGATGTATAATGCTAAAAGAAAGCGTTTTCTTAAAGTTGATGCTTTTGATTACGGTTATGATTTTTGCCACTGCTTTTGTTGTCAGCAGTATAAGCTACTATTTAACCAAAAAAGAATTGACCGAAGCAGGGAAAGAAGATATGAAGCATCTTGTCGAAACGTCGCTTGTAACGCTTACTTTGTTAAACGAGCAGGTTGAGGCGGGAGCTTTAAGCCTTGAAGAGGCAAAAGAGAGGGCAAGGGTTCTCCTTGTAGGACCAAAAAAAGGGGATATATATGATCACACACAGTCCAGCTTCCTTTATAAGCAGGACGGCTATCTTGTTGCGTATGGGCAGGACTTTTCTTCCGAACTCCATCCAAAAAACCCGGTTGGAGATATACCGGATGATACGACTAACCGGGAAAACATGGTCCAAGCTTCAAAACAGACAGAGGCACAAAACCGGTATGTATACTTTCCTGATACGTTAGACGATGGAACATCCGTAACGAAAACGGCCTATATGTCTTACTTTGAGCCATGGCAATGGTCGGTTGGGATGATTGTGCTGGATGACCAATTTTATCAGGAGCTGGTCAAACTAAAATGGTATATGATCGCAGCAGGAATCGGCATGACAGCTGCCAGCGTTCTCGTATTTTATGCAGCATCCCGCAAAAAAATCAAGCTTTTGGAGCAAATTGCGGCTGCTTTTGCGGCTATTTCCAGTAAGAAGCTAAATGATCAGAAGCTGCCCGAGTCAAAAGATGAAATCGGCCGGCTGGGCACATCCTTTAATGAAATGAATAAGCAGCTGCGCCATTTGGTTGGCCGGCTGCAGGAAACAAGCAGCCAAGTTGTTGATGCTTCAGCTTCGGTATCTGCTATATCAGAAGAAACCGCAGCGGGCAGCGAAGAAGTGGAGAGAGCGATTACAAGTATTGCTTCGGGTACTGTAGAGCAGGCAGCTGACCTTGATATGACAAATTCCAGCTTAAATCAGCTTAACCATTCGATTCAATCAATGAATAATCAAAACGAGCAGATTAAAGAAATGACAGAACACTCGCAAAAAGCCGTGTCACAGGGTCAGGCAATGGTTCGCCAGCTCAAACAATCGAACGAAGAGTCCCTGTCCTCTTCAAATGAAGTAAGTAAGAACATTTCCAGTTTATATCTGAAAATTACGGAAATCTCGCGTATTACAGATACGATTGAAAGCATAGCGGCTGAAACAAATCTGCTGGCTCTCAATGCAAGCATTGAAGCAGCAAGGGCAGGCGAACATGGAAAAGGTTTTGCGGTCGTAGCGAGCGAAGTAAGAAAGCTGGCCGAACAGTCTAATCAATCCACCAAGCAGATTCAAGGAATGATTCTGGGTATTGAAGCAGAAACAGAAAAAACGGTGCTGGCCGTATCCCAAACCATTGACCGTTCACAGCAGCTCGACGCAGCCGTAAAAGGAACGGAAGAAGGCTTTGCCCGCATTTCAGAAGTGATCTCTCAGACAACTGAGGGGGTTCAATTATTAAACAGCGAACTGCAAAAAGTGATGATGCAAAGCAAAGACATTTCTGAAGCTGTCCAAAAAGCGTCTTACGTTTCAGAGCAGACAGCAGCATCAGTAGAAGAAATTACTGCATCTATTGATGAACAAGTTCAAGCTATCGCTCAGCTGGCCCTTTCAGCTGAAGCGATGACAAACCTAAGCCGGGAGCTTAATTCGTTAACAGAACAATACTCTATTTGCTAATGCGAGTATACAGATATACACATATACAAATATACAAGTATATAAATATACTTGTATACACTTTATTAAAAGTTTGATTTCTACTGGGTTTCGTTCACATGTACGTCTGCTGGATTATCGGTTAGAATAAAGGAAAGAAGCTACAGGAGACGATAGTGTGGAAAAAAAGGAATCAAGACTTGCTTATGTGCAGGCATATGAATATGTTCGGGATAAAATTTTAAGCGGAGAGCTCGAGCGGGGAACAAAGCTGGTAGAAGAAAGACTTGCAGAAGAAATGGGCATCAGCCGGACACCTGTCAGAGAATCTATACGAAAACTGGAGCAGGAAGGGCTGATTAAGCAAAAACGGGTGGTTAATCCAAGTGATATGGACCTTCGCCACATTTTTCAAGTGCGTATGTTGCTTGAAGGGTACGCCGCACGCCACTGTGCCAGTTATATGACGGAAGAAGCACTGGAGAAGCTGAAGCAATGTGTGGATATCGGCCGGACGGGTACAGTAGAAGAGGTAATGTCCGCCAATAAGGAGTTTCATGAGCTTATTGTAAAGGCTACACACAATCCAGTCATGATAGATATTTTGGACCGCATGCAGTCTATTATTTATTTGTTTCGAAAAACGGTTGTATACCACAAACGGCCATTTTTAATTGATGAGCATGAAGAAATCTACAACGCGATTGTGCAGCATGATGGTGACCAGGCAGAAGAATTGATGAAAAAACATCTACAGCTGGATTTAGAATTTTGTTTGAATAGAATGTAAAAAGCAGCTAAGCAGATTAGCTGCTTTTTATCTTTACATATTTTGATTGCAGGTTAGAAGAAATCAACCAAAGGGAGGGGAGCTTAGTATTTTAAGGAACGATCAAAATGATTGTATACATTTTAAATATTTTTGTATACAAAATGAAAATAAATGTGTACAATGAAGTCGTAAAGTAATGAAAGCGTTCTACAAAACGATAAAGTTATCACGAAAAAGGAGAGACTTCATATGACGAAAACAATTGGATTTATCGGCTTAGGCATTATGGGAAAACCAATGTCACTAAATCTATTAAAAGCAGGCTTTAACGTAAGCGTTTACGATTTAAATACAAAAGCAGTGGAAGCGCTTGTAGAAGCAGGTGGAAAAGCGGCAGCGCCTGCCGAAATGGGAGAAACTTGTGACGTCATTATTACGATGCTTCCTGCTTCCCAGCATGTTAAACAAGTAGTGCTTGGTGAAGGCGGTATTTTGGAAACGGCTACAGAAGGAACCGTTATTATTGATATGAGCTCGATTTCGCCGGTAGCTTCAGTGGAAATTGCTGAAGAGGCAGCCAAAAAAGGAGTAGACATGATCGACGCACCGGTCAGCGGCGGTGAGCCAAAAGCCATTGATGGCACACTGGCTATTATGGCAGGTGGAAAAGAAAGCGTATTCGAATCCGTAAAAGATGTACTGCAGGCGGTTGGATCAGATGTAACATTGGTCGGCAAAAATGGCAGCGGTGTCACAGCTAAACTAGCCAATCAAATTATTGTCAATTTAAACATTGCAGCTATGTCGGAAGCGCTTGTATTAGCTGCAAAAGCAGGAATTGATGTAGAGAAAATGTATCAGGCAATCCGGGGCGGTCTTGCGGGAAGCGCGGTGCTTGACGCCAAAGTGCCATTGATTTTAGACCGGAACTTTGTAGCAGGCGGCCGGATTGATATCAACTTAAAAGATCTCACAAATGTAATGGAAACGGCTCATGAAATTGGTGTTCCGCTCCCATTATCAAGCCAGCTGCTGGAGATTTTCCATGCTCTAAAAGTCGATGGAAAATCAGGCGACGACCATGGCGGCATTGTTCAGTACTATGAAAAATTAGCAAATGTTGAAGTAAGAAAGGCGTAATGTATGATGAATCATTCAAACATTTTAAATGCACAAGATACATTCGCCCATCTGCCAAACGTTCCAGATGAAAGCACTGTAAACGAGCTGCTTGCAAAGGAACTTAAAGAATTCGGCCGGAAAATTATTGTGCTTGACGATGATCCTACCGGAGTTCAAACGGTCCACGGTATTTCCGTTTACACAGACTGGTCGCCTGAAAGTATAGAAGCTGGTTTTGCAGAAGAAAATGCGATGTTTTTTATCTTAACGAATTCAAGAGGATTTACAGCTGCCCAAACGGAGCAGGCTCATACAGAAATCGCCACAACCGTTCAAAAGACAGCCGAAAAATTTAGGAAAGAGTTTATTATCATCAGCCGGGGGGATTCTACACTGCGCGGGCATTATCCACTTGAGACCGAGGTGTTAAAAAACACCATTGAGTCACAGTCGGACGCAGCGTTTGATGGAGAAGTAATTATGCCTTTTTTCAAAGAAGGCGGCCGTTTTACCATCGAAAACATTCACTATGTACAGGATGAACATCAGCTGGTGCCGGCAGGGGAAACGGAGTTTGCGAAAGACCGGACATTTGGCTACCGCTCCTCCCATCTTGGGGAATGGGCAGAAGAAAAATCAGCTGGCGCTTTTAAAGCATCAAATGCTGTGTACCTGTCTTTGGAAGATATTCGTGCTCTCCATATTGACCGTCTTGTACAGCAATTGATGACTGTTGAAAACTTTAACAAAGTTATCGTAAATGCGGTGGACTATATAGATGCAAAAGTAGTGGTAATCGCGCTTGTTCGTGCTATGAAAGCCGGGAAGCATTTTATGTTCCGAAGTGCCGCGGCGCTGACGAAAATAATCGGCGGTGTGAGTGACAGAGGGCTTTTAACGAAAGAAGAACTGATAAAAGAAGAATCCAATTATGGCGGGCTGATCATGATTGGCTCTCATGTAAAGAAAACAACTGAACAATTTGAAACGCTTAAAACATGTGATTTTATCGAGTTCATTGAATTTAACGTTCATCTTGTTTTGCAGCCAGAGGAATTCCAAGCGGAAATTCAGCGGGTGATTGAAACGAGCGAACGTCTCATTCGGGCAGGACAGACGGTTGCGGTTTACACAAAACGGGAACGGCTGGATCTTGGTGAAAACAAGCAGGAAGAAGAATTAAAGCTGTCCGTCCAAATTTCTGATGCTGTAACGAGTATCGTGAAGCGGCTCAGTGTCCGTCCGCGTTTTCTTATTGCCAAAGGAGGCATTACGTCCAGCGATATTGGAACTAATGGCCTTGGTGTAAAACGGGCTGTTGTAGCGGGACAGATCAAGCCGGGTATCCCGGTTTGGTGGACAGGTAATGAAAGCAAGTTTCCGGGAATGGCATATGTGATTTTCCCTGGGAATGTAGGAACAAAAACAACGCTAAAAGAAGTAGCAGAACTGCTGCACCAATAAGAGGGTGCGGCACCTGCCGCTTACACTTATTGTAAGCGAATACAGCCAGGCTGGTAAGTGAATGTATTTACTTGCCGAAACATCAAGAGAAGGGTGAAGGAGGAAAAAACATGGATTCGATTTTTGGCTTAAGCCATAATGTCAGTTTGCTCTTATTCGCGATTATTTCAATTGTAGGGTTGATTGTTCTGATCGCAAAATTTAATGTGAATCCGTTTGTTGCACTTATTATGGCTGCTTTATTTATGGGCTTAATTTCAGGTATGAAACTGCCGGATATTTTAACAGCCTTTCAAGAAGGAGTTGCCGGTGTTTTAGGCTTTATTGCGATTGTTCTTGGGCTCGGTACGATGCTTGGAAAGATGATGGCAGAATCGGGCGGGGCCGAGCGTGTTGCCCGGACACTTGTAAACGTATTCGGAGAAAAAAATGTACACTGGGCTATGATGGTTGTAGCGCTTATCTGCGGAATTCCGGTCTTTTTCCAGGTTGGTGTTGTTCTGTTAATTCCACTTGTTTTTGTGATTGCGAAACATACGGGCACACCGCTTTTGAAAATTGGTTTATCACTTGTTGCCGGGCTTGCGGTCGTGCATAGTCTTGTTCCGCCGCATCCGGCAGCGATGCTTGCGGTCGGTATTTTTGAAGCAAACCTAGGGGAAACCATTTTCCTTTCTCTGCTTGTTGCCCTGCCGGCTGCAGCAGTTGCAGGTCCAATTTACGGATCTTATATTGCGAAAAAAATTAAAGTAGAGCCAACAGGAGAGCTTGTCGAGCAGCTGACAGAATCTAAGCATAAGGATCTGCCAGGCTTCGGCATTACGATTTTCACGATCTTGCTGCCGGTTATTTTAATGCTGATTGCAACGGTTGTCGATTTACGCTATCCGCCTGAAAGTTCATTCCGTCAGGTCGTTGACTTTATTGGAAGCCCTGTTGTCGCTTTGTTGCTGTCGCTTTTATTCGCTTTTTATTCATTCGGGTTTGCCCGCGGCTTTAATGGTAAAGACATTTTAACTTTTACAAATGACTGCCTCGGCCCGGTTGCATCGATTATTCTTTTGATTGGGGCAGGCGGCGGCTTTAACAAAGTATTAACGGCGAGTGGTGTCGGTGAAGCAATTGCAGAGCTCGCGACAGACGCACATCTTTCACCGATTGTGCTAGCATTTATGATTGCTGGCCTGATCCGCGCAGCCGTCGGTTCTGCCACGGTTGCCATGACGACGGCTGCCGGAATTGTCGCACCTATTGCAGCTATGACACCGGGAGTAAGCCCGGAACTGCTTGTTCTTGCTACAGGGGCAGGTTCCATTATGCTGTCGCATGTAAACGATTCTGGTTTCTGGCTGATTAAAGAGTTTTTCAATATGTCAGTGACCCAGACACTCAAAACATGGACGGTTATGGAAACGATTTTGGCTTTTGCCGCTTTTGGAATGGTATTAATCGTCGATTTATTTATTTAATGTTCCGTTAATAAAGGATAGAGAAGACCGTAAAAAGAGGCGGAAGAGCTGCTTGCATAGCTTTTCCGCCTCTTTTCTTTTATAACGTGTAATTCTTGCCTGCTATGTCCTTTCAATGAGACAATACAAAAAAAGATAGTGATTTAAGGACGTGTAATCAGTGAAGCCGAAAATAAAAGATGTAGCAAAGTTAGCTGGGGTATCGCCTACAACGGTATCTCGGGTTCTCAATAATCGAGGCTATTTAAGCCAGGAGGTACGCAAGAAGGTAGCGGAGGCAATGAAAGAATTAAATTACGTTCCGAATGATTTAGCCCGCTCTCTTTTTACGCAGCGCACGAACCTGCTTGGTTTTATTTTTCCAACAACCTCAAACCCATTCTATGGAGAGCTTATTTTTCATATGGAAAACGCTTGCTTTGAACGAGGATATAAAGTGCTTCTTTGTAACAGCTCAAACCAGCCGGAAAAGGAAGAGCAGTATGTGGAAATGCTGCTTCGCAATCAAGTGGATGGTATTATTAGCGGGGCCCATAACTTGGGGATTAAAGCGTATCAGCATTCTCTTCCTATTATTGCGATTGACCGTTATTTATCTGAAACGATTCCGGTTGTATCAAGCGACAACTATCAAGGCGGCCGTTTAGCAAGTGAGCTCCTCGTTCAAAAAAAATGTAAGCGGATTATTCATATTAACGGTTCAAGAGAAATGGCCAGCCCTGCGAATAAACGCAGAGATGCATATGAAGATGTGATGAAAGAGAACGAGATGGAATATAAAACATATGAAATACCGGTAATGGGTCCTGCGGAAAAAATCATAAACAGCCTCTTTGATGAAGAGCCGGATGTAGACGGCATTTTTGCAAGTGATGATTATCTTGCTTCACGGGTTATAGCGGAAGCCAGGCGAAGAAATAAAAGCGTACCGGAGCAGTTAAAAGTTGTCGGATATGACGGCACAAGCTTTGTTAGAGATATCTTTCCGGAATTAACGACAATCCAACAGCCGATTGTGTCGATAGCAGAAAAAGCAGTTGCTCTCTTAATAGAAGAGATTGAAGGAACGCCTAAAAAAGAGACCGAAAAAGAATACGTCTTTCCGGTTCAGCTTATTGAAGGGGCCAGCACTTAGAAGCAAAAAACATTTCGCAGTTTCAAAGACAGCGAAGCATACGTTGAAAATACGGTTTATACAAAAAAAGAACTGCCTCAAACGAGAGACAGTTCTTTTTTGTTTTCAAAAGCTGTTAGAAGCATACATAGTCGGTTTTTCATCGGTCAGATAAGCAGACCAGAAAGCAAAAAATATTTTCTGTCATCCGGTTGACATATGAAACCGGATGACATACAATTCAATTTATAGAAAGCGCTTTAATAACTGACAGAAAGGGAAAGAGCCCATGACACAAATACCCATAAAAGAAGTTTATTATACGGAACCCTATCGTCCACAGTTTCATTATTCACCGGAATCAAACTGGCTGAATGATCCGAATGGAATGGTTTATTACAACGGAGAGTATCACTTATTTTATCAATATCACCCGCATGGAACGACATGGGGACCAATGCACTGGGGGCATGCGGTTTCAAGTAATCTTGTATCCTGGGAGCATCTGCCTGTAGCGCTGGAGCCGGATTCCATCGGAGCTATTTTCTCTGGCAGCGCAGTTGTTGATTGGCAGGATACAACTGGCTTTTTCGATGGTGAAAGCGGGCTGGTAGCCATTTTCACACATGCAGGCACATACCCGGATTCGGATCGTCCAAGGCAAGTACAGAGCATTGCTTACAGCAAAGACAACGGAAGAACGTGGCAGCTGTATGAAGGAAATCCTGTCTTAAGTGATGAATCAAAACTGGATTTCCGGGACCCAAAAGTGTTCTGGCATACTGAAACGAATCGCTGGGTGATGGTACTGGCAACGGGACAAACCATCAGCATCTATACATCACCCGATTTAAAAGAATGGACATTTGCGAGTGAGTTTGGTGAAAATCAGGGGTTTCATGAAGGCGTATGGGAATGCCCGGATTTATTCGAGCTTCCGGTTGACGGAGATCCATCAGCAAGCAAATGGGTGCTGCTTGTCAGCGTAGGCGATCATCCCGATTTTGCGGAAGGATCAAGAACACAATACTTTATTGGTGAATTTAATGGAACCGCATTCAGTAATGAAAATTCAGAAGGGACAACCCTTTGGCTTGATTATGGCAGAGATAACTATGCAGGTGTCAGCTGGTCGGATATTCCGCATTCAGACAGCAGAAGAGTGTATATCGGCTGGATGAGCAATTGGAAATACGCGAACCTGACACCGTCTACAAAGTGGCGGGGAGCTATGACACTCCCGCGGACATTGTCGCTTGCATCAAGCAAGCAGGGAATACGGCTCGTTCAATCGCCGGTGGAGGAATTAAAAGCCCTCCGGTCACAGAGCATTTTATTAAAAGAAAATGAAGTTATCGATCAAACAGAAGCAGTGTATATGCCAGAAGCAAATACCTATGAGCTGGAAGCAGAGTTTCACATAGGTGATGTCGCCGTATTTGGCTTTTCATTATGCACTTCCTCCACGGAAAAAACGATTGTTGGATATGATGTGAAAAGTGAACAGTTATTTATGGATCGTACGGCTTCCGGACAGATTGATTTTCATGAAGGCTTCGCCGCAAAACATCAAGCTGTACTTTCACCTAAAGAAGGAAAAATAAAGCTGCGGATTTTCGTTGACTGGTCATCGGTGGAAGTATTTGCGAACGACGGAGAAGTAGCCATGACTGATTTGATTTTTCCAGACAGCGACAGCCGCACGATCGAAGTATTTGCCGGAAACGGACAGGTAACACTCATTTCACTTACCGTGCATCCGTTAAAAAGAATCTGGAAGTAAAGACGGGCAGCTCGTTTTTAAATGAAATATGAAACCGGTTGACATTCGGTTCATTATTAAAAGCGAGCTGAGCAAATAATGGAGGAGAAAAGATGGAAAATACATCTGTGATAGAAAAGACAGCTAAAAAAGAACGTCATAAAGTGCTGCAATATATCATGCAAAACTATCTGCTTTACTTGTTTTTGCTGCCGGCAGTGTTATTAACGATCATCTTTAAATATGTACCGATGTATGGTGCCATTATCGCATTTAAGGATTTCAGTCCAATAAAGGGAATTTGGGGAAGCGAATGGGTAGGGCTTGAGCACTTCCAAAGCTTCCTTTCATCACCTAACTTCTACGAGATTTTTATGAATACGTTAAAACTAAGCTTTTATGGCCTGGTATTAGGGTTTCCTGTACCTATTTTATTGGCCCTTATGCTTAATCAAATTAGACGTCAGCGCGTAAAGAAAAACCTTCAGCTTATTTTATACGCGCCTAACTTTATTTCAGTTGTTGTCATTACCGGGATGCTTTTTATCTTTTTATCGCCAAACGGCATGGTGAATTCACTGATCACGTTGATAATGGATAAGCCGGTTTCCTTTATGACGGAGCCTGAGTACTTCCGTTCTGTTTATATTTTGTCCGGTATCTGGCAGGCGGCCGGCTGGTCATCAATTATTTATGTAGCGGCACTCGCCAATGTGGATCCGCAGCTTCATGATGCGGCGACCATTGACGGGGCATCACTTCTGCAGCGAATCTGGCATATTGATCTCCCAGCCCTGAAACCCGTTATGGCCGTTTTGTTTATATTAGCTGCCGGGGGTATCATGGGGATTGGATTTGAAAAAGCGTATCTAATGCAGACGGATATGAATATTCCGACTTCCGAAATTTTGCCAACGTATGTATACAAAGTTGGGCTGCAGGCTGGCGATTATGCGTATTCAACCGCTATTGGACTGTTTAACTCTGTGATTAACTTAATTTTACTTGTGTTTGTGAACTTTGTTGTAAAACGGCTTAATGAAGGCGAAGGCCTTTACTAAAGAGAGGAGGGTTCAGAATGAATTATCAATACACCAAGTCCGACCGGGCGCTGCTATTAGCAAATAAGATTACCCTCGTGTTATTTACGCTCATTATTTTAATCCCGCTTGTTTATATTTTGCTTGCATCTTTTTTAGATCCAAATGTGCTGCTTCGAAAAGGGCTAGCATTAAGTGCTTCTGATTGGACACTCGAAGGGTACAGACGGATTTTCCAAAATGACGCTATTGTCCGGGGATTCTTTAACGCATTTCTTTACTCCGGCTTGTTTGCACTCGTGACCGTTTTGACATCGATTTTGGCCGCATATCCACTAGCTATTGATGGATTTAAAGGAAAGCAGATCTTTATGGTGTTCTTTATTATTACCATGTTTTTCAATGGCGGGCTGATTCCAACCTACCTTGTTATTAAAGATCTTGGCATGCTGAACACCATTTGGGCGATTGTTCTTCCAGGCGCCGTCAGCGTGTTTAATATTATTTTAGCTAGAACGTATTTTAAAGCGATTCCAAAAGAGCTGTTCGAGGCAGCCCGGATCGACGGTGCTTCGGATCTGCACATTTTCTTTAAAATCATTGTGCCGCTGTCCAAGCCTATTATTCTTGTTCTCGCCTTATATGCATTTGTCGCGCAGTGGAATTCTTACTTTGATGCGATGATTTATTTAGAAGATCCATCAATGCACCCGCTGCAGCTCGTTCTTCGTTCTATCCTTATTCAAAACGAAGTACAGCCGGGCATGATCAGTGACCAGCTGGCCATGGCTGAACTGAAAAAAGTATCAGAGATGATTAAGTATTCATCGATTATTATTTCAAGCCTGCCGCTGCTTATTATGTACCCGTTTTTCCAAAAGTATTTTGAAAAAGGAGCCATGGTTGGTTCTATTAAATAAAAAAGTGAGGGATTGGAATGAAAAAAGTATACAAGGTAATGTCAGCACTATCTATCTCAGCAGTCCTGCTTTCAGCCTGTGGAAGCGGAGGCTCGAGCAGTTCGACAGAGGCATTAGATCTTGAGAATGTGGAATTTCCATTAAAAGAAAAAGTAACCTTAAAATTTATAACGCAAAGCTCTCCTCTGGCGCCGGAAGATCCGAATGAAAAGCTGATTTATCAGCGCCTTGAAAAGCAGACAGGTGTGCACATTGACTGGAAAAACTACACGAATGACTCCTTTATCGAAAAGCGGAACCTAGCGGTGGCGAGCGGAGATCTGCCAGATGCTATTATGGATGCGGCTTATAGTGATAACGACTTGCTTCAGCTGGCGGATGACGGGGCGATCATTCCGGTAGAAGACTTGATTGAAGAGCACATGCCAAACCTCAAAAAAGTACTTGAGCAGGCACCGGAGTACCGGGCTATGATTACGGCACCGGACGGCCATATTTATTCGTTCCCATGGATTGAAGAGCTTGGTTCCGGCAAGGAAAGTATTCACTCTGTTGATACTTTTCCATGGATTAATCAGCAATGGCTGAAAAATCTCGGGCTGGATATGCCGAAAACGACAGAAGAGCTAAAGAAAGTATTAATTGCATTTAAAACGCAGGATCCAAACGGAAACGGCAAGGCAGATGAAATTCCGATGTCTTTTATTATTAATAAAGGAGGAGAAGATTTAGCCTTTTTATTTGGCTCATTCGGTCTTGGCGACAACTGGGATCATACCGTTGTAACCAATGACGGAAAAGTAACTTTTACAGCAAATCAGGATGGCTACAAAGAAGCCATGAAGTATTTTAATGAGCTGTACAAGGAAGGGTTAATTGACGAAGAAGCATTCGAACAGGACTTTAACACGTATTTATCTAAAGGAAAAGATGAGCGGTATGGTCTTTATTTCACTTGGGATAAAGCAAATATTACCGGCATGAATGAAAAATATGAATTAATGAATCCGCTTGCAGGACCAAGCGGTGAAATTAACGTAGCCCGTACAAACGGAATGGGATTTGACCGCGGCCGGATGGTTATTACAAGCGCAAATCAAAATGTAGAGCTGACAGCGAAGTGGATTGACCAATTGTATGACCCGATTCAGTCTGTTCAAAACAACTGGGGCACATATGGGGATGACAAACAGCAAAATATTTTTGAGTACGATAAGGAAAAAAATATGCTGAAGCATCTTCCGCTTGAAGGCGCAGCACCGGTAGAGCTGAGACAAAAAACAAACATTGGCGGCCCATTAGCAATCCTCGATGAATATTATGGTAAGTATACAACAAAACCGGATGATGCAGCGTGGCGGCTGGGTCTGATGAAAGATGTTATGGTGCCGCATATGAAAGCGGAGAACATCTATCCGAAAGTGTTCTTCTCGCTAGAGGAATTAGAAAAGCTGTCAAAAATTGAAGCGGACTTGTTTGCCTACGTGCATCGGAAACGGGCTGAGTGGATTAAGACAGGGAAAGTGGAAGAAGAATGGCAGGAGTATTTAGCAGAGCTTGACCGTCTTGGCTTAAAAACATGGCTTAAGATTAAGCAGGATGGCTATGACCGAAATGCAGCAAGTGCGGAATAAGTCATGAATGCAAAAAAGGAACGGGTCCAAAAGCTCGTTTCCTTTTTTGTTTAAGTAAAAGGGGGAATCATCATGAAGCCGAAAATAAAAGATGTTGCCGAACGGGCCGGTGTCTCCCCTACAACGGTATCCAGAGTGCTAAACAACCGGGGGTACTTGAGTAAACAAACACGCTTGAAAGTGGGTCAGGCGATGACCGAACTGAACTACATACCAAATGACGTGGCTCGTTCACTTTATACAAAAAAAACCAACCTGATTGGATTTGTTTTTCCTTCAACGGCGAATGCATTTTACGGAGAATTGATCGCTCGTATGGAAAATATTTGTTTTGAGTTAGGGTATAAGGTACTTTTATGCAACAGTTCCAACCAGCCCGAAAAAGAAGAGCTGTATGTGGCGATGCTGCTGGGGAATCAAGTAGATGGTATTATCAGCGGGGCACACAATCGAGGGATTAAAGATTACCAGCGCTCCAACTTGCCGGTTGTGGGTATTGACCGCTACTTATCTGAAAGCATCCCAGTTGTTTCCAGTGATAACTATCAAGGAGGCCGGCTGGCAACAGAATTGCTTGTTCAAAAAGGCTGCACATCCATTATTCATATAAACGGACCTAGAGAATTAGAAACACCGGCTAACAAACGCAGGGATGCCTATGAAGAGGTAATGGAAGGAAATGGAATGACATTTAAAACGTACGAAATACCAGTAACGGCCCAAGAACAGCAAGTTGATTTAGTTATTAACTGCCTTTTTAATGAAAACCCCGGTATGGATGGTGTTTTTGCGAGCGATGACTACCTCGCTGCCCGCGTGCTGACAGAAGCAAAACGAAGAAAAATAGCTGTGCCGGAACAATTAAAGGTAGTCGGATACGACGGTACTGAAACGATGCAGACCATTTTGCCAGAGCTGACAACCATTCAGCAGCCGCTGGATGTCATGGCCGAAAAAGCGGTTCATACACTTATCCAAGAAATTGAAGGGAAGTACGACCTGGTTGATACAAAGGAATTTGTCTTTCCAGTGAAAATGATTGAAGGGAAAACAACTTAAAGGGAGAGATGTAAAATGGCAAAAGTATTTTGTATAGGAGAAGCATTAATTGATTTTATTCCGGTTCAAAAAGACACATCATTAAAAAATGTAGCCGGTTTTGAGAGGGTAGCAGGTGGTGCTCCGATGAATGTAGCCATTGCCGTCGCAAAATACGGCGGGGAAGCAGCGATGATTACGAAAATGGCCAATGATCACTTTGGAGAACATCTTATGGATGTCCTTCAAGAACATCATGTCGATACAGCACATATCGTACGCAGTGACGAAGGAGAAACCGGACTTGCATTTGTTTCAGTGGATAAGACAGGCGAAAGAAGTTTTACATTTTATAGGGAAAATGCGGCCGATTTATTGCTTAAAGAAGAGGAGATAGAGGAGGACTGGTTTGGGGAAGGGGACCTGCTTCATTTTTGTTCGGTGAACTTAATTCATGAAACCATTCGAGAGACCCATAAAAAAGCCATAAACAGCTGCCGTAAGAAGGGTGGAATCATCAGCTTTGATCCGAATGTACGCCTGCCTCTTTGGGAAGATGAAGAAAGCTGCCGCGAAGCAATCAGAGAATTTTTGCCGATGGCGGACTTAATAAAAATTTCAGATGAAGAACTCTTTTTTATTACGGGTATTGAGGAAGAAGGAAAAGCCATTTCTTCTTTGTTTGCTGGGAATGTAAAAGCAGTTATTTTCACAAAAGGTAAAAATGGCGCCTCCCTTTTTCTGGAGGGCGGCCAGCAATTTCATGATCCGGGATTTCAAGTGGCAGTCACGGATACAACAGGCGCTGGTGATGCGTTTATTGGTGGCTTTTTGTCAAAACTTATGGAGCTAAATGTCCATAGTGAGGGGCTGGTTGAAACAATTAACACCCATCACACATCACTTCTTTCCTTTGCGAATGCAAGCGGTGCATTAGCTGCTTCTGTTAAAGGAGCGATTTGCGCAGCAATTGGAAAAAAGGATGTGTTGAATTTGGCTGCTGCACAGCGTAATAAAAACATTTCTACGATAAATGTAACATTACTTGAAGCGAGAGATTTAATAGAATAGCCAAAAAAGACTGCTTAAACATTTATTTAAACAAATGTTTAAGCAGTCTTTTTCTTAAGGAATCGATTTTCCATTATCCGTCTCAGTTATATTTTTCAAGCTGCTTTCCACCGGTTCTTCTACCATTTTAGCTTCTGCATTATATGCAGCGCGGCAGATGAGATGGCCGGCTACCGGCGCGGTCAAGTATAGAAATACAATGCCCAGAACAAGACGAATACTAATGTAATGTTCCGTCGACCAAAAGTAAATAAATACGCCGGTCAGCGCCAGCAGAACAGCGAGTGTAGAGCTTTTGGTTCCAGCATGTGAGCGTGTATACACATCTGGAAGTGTTAAAATGCCATAAGCGCTGATGAGCGCAATAATGCCTCCAAGCAGGACCATCAATGCCGCAATCAGCTCAACGATTTGGTTTTCTGTCAATGATGATCCCTCTTTCCATATATTTTGAGAAAGCTACGGTGCTGATAAAAGCGAGAATCGCAATAATTAAAATCACTTCTAAATAGGCTTTCGTTTGAAGCAGGGCACTAAGGATAGCTACAATCGACATTAAATTGACGCCGATCACATCAAATGCCACGACCCGATCCGGCAATGTAGGTCCTTTAAGTATGCGAAGAAGACAAAGGCCGATCGCCAGGCTGAAAAGTACAACTGCTGCAGTGAAAATAGAATAAATCACGGCCGGGTCACCTCCAGAATAATTTTTTCGTAGGTTCGAATAGATTGTAAAACCATTTGCTTCGTCTGATGCATATCCATCGCGTGAATAAAAAACTCATTCCCCTCGGGTGAAATGCGAAGCACAGTGGAACCGGGGGTCAGCATAAGCAGAAGCGCAAGAGCGGTTATTTCCCATTCACTTTTAAGCTTTGTTTGATATGAGAACGTACCGGGCTCAAAAATCACGCCTGGAATTAAAATTTGCTTCATAATGAGAAGGCTGGATGTCCAGAGCTCATAATTAAAAATAAGAAACAGTTTCAGCATGGAGTAGGTACGTTTCAAGTAAAAAGGAGTACCGAAAAATCGGTGCATCAAAAAAATAATCACAATGCCAAGCAGAAAACCTCCGGCAAACGTATCAAGCTGAAAGCTGTCTTCATCTTTTAACATCACCCATAAAACGGCGATTAATATATTTAATAGGAACTGAACCGGCACGAGAGTGCACCTCCTTGATAAGTGCCTGCCTTAATCATTTTGCAGGGCTCCTTCAATATACAAACCGGGATTCATCAGTACATCAGCGGCTTCTGAAATATAAGGAGAAAGAACATCCATTCCAAGCCCAAGAACGGTCGTCAGAATCCCTAATGCCAGAAGGGGGGCAAGCATTCCTTTCGATAAAGGAACTTGATTTTTCGACATAATGGTCGTCTCTCCCCAAAACATAATGAGAAACACCCGCAAAAGGGAGTACAGGACAAACAGGCTCGATAGAAACGCAACAGCCGTTAATCCGTAATGGCCTGCACCAACGGCTCCTTCTCCAATGAACAGCTTGCCTGCAAATCCGCTGAACGGAGGAATGCCGCCGAGCGAGAGAATCATAATAAAGAAAAGCCAGCCAAACAGCGGATAGTTGGTGATCAAGCCGCTTTCCTCATCAAACCGGGCTTTACCGGTTAAATGAATAATCGTCCCAACAAGCAGAAACAGCAGGCCTTTTATAACAATGTCATGAATCAAGTAATAAATAGAGCCTTGAATCCCTGCTTCATTGTAAGAAGCAAGACCGACCAGGATAAAGCCGATTGCAATGACAACATTATAAGAAGCAATTTTCCTTACATCCCGATGGGCAAGTGCTCCGATACTGCCGCCAATCATAGTCGCAGCCGCCATATATCCGATGACCGTATGCGTAAAAGAAGGCTCATGGTAAAACAGAAGGGTAAAGGTCCGGAACAGCGCATAAACGCCTACTTTCGTTAAAAGAGCCGCAAACAGGGCAGAGATGGCTGCCGGCAGCGCGCTGTATGAGCCCGGAAGCCAGAAATAAAGGACGAGTCCTGCTTTTAAGGAGAAGACCACTAAAAACAGCATGCTGATCGTGGTTAAAAGAGGCGGCTGTCCAGCTTCCGCGATCCGCAGGGACAAATGAGCCATATTTAAAGTTCCGAGTGTTCCATAAAGATACGCGACTCCGAGCAGAAACAGCCAGGATGATAAAATGTTGATCAGCATATATTTAATGCCTTCAGTCAGCTGCTTTTTTTCTCCGCCGAGTGTCATCAGGGCGTAAGAAGCGAGCAGCATGACTTCAAAGCAGACAAACAAATTAAACAAGTCTCCTGTTAAAAACGAGCCGTTTACGCCAGCGGCGAGCAGCAGGGAAAAAGGATACAGAAAGAAAGATTCGCGTTTTTCATCTTTCGCAAAAGCGGCATACACTAAACAAAGAACGGTGACAAGAGAAGAAACTGTTACAAGCAGCACCGCAAACGCATCTGCTACAAAGGTAATACCAAACGGAGGCAGCCATTCACCAAAGTCAAGCCGAAGGATACCGCGGCGCATCACCTGCTGCAGAATCCATACGCTGATCAAAAACACGGCCGTCATCGCCCCAACGCTGCCCCAGCGCTGAATGGCACGATTTGATCGAAAGAAAAGAAGCAGCATGGCTGCTAAAATCGGCACAATCATCGGGAAAACCAATATGTTATTCATCGTGAGGCCCTTTCAGATCGTACAGATTATCGGCACCTGTCGTTTGATACGTACGGTACACAAGAACGAGAAAAAAAGCAGTCACGGCAAAACTGATGACAATGGCTGTTAAGATCAAAGCCTGGGGCAGGGCATCTGTGTAGGTGTCGCCATGGCCAGCTAAAATGGGAACGCCGCCTGTTTTTAACCCGCCCATTGTCATGAGCAGCAGATGAATGGCGTGTGATAAAATAGCGGTGCCAAGCACAATCCGAATCATATTTTTAGAAAGCAGCAGATAGGTGGCTGTTGAAACAAGAACGCCAACTAAAAGAATAATCATGGTTTCCATCTTACACATCCTCACTAATACTGATAATAATCGTGACCACTACACCGATCACACCGAGCGCCACTCCGGACTCAAACAGCATGACGGTCGCAAGCTCTGTTTTACCGAAAATAGGGAGGTTAAAATAAGCAAACGTCTGGCTTAAAAAAGAGCTGCCGAACAGCAAAGAGCCCGTGCCGGTAAGAGTGGCAATGATCACACCGAGCGCAGCGACTTTTTTGTAATCAAAAGGCAGGCCTTTATTGACGCTTTCTATATCAAACGCTAAATATAAAAGAACGAAAGCGGATGAAAGAGTCAGCCCGCCGATAAAACCGCCTCCTGGATGATGATGTCCGGCTAAAAACAGGTATACACCGAACGTTAGAATAATAAAGACGGCAACTTTTGAGACCGTTTGTAAAATCACATCATTTTCTCTCATGATCATCCGCTCCTTTCGGTGTTTTCAGTTTCACCAGCGTATACACGCCCACTCCGGCAATAAATAACACGACAACTTCAAGCATCGTATCAAATGCCCGGAAATCTCCTAAAATAGCATTCACAATATTACGTCCGCCTGCTAGGTCATAAGAATCTTCAAAATAAGAAGAAATGGAATCAAACAATTTATTTCCTTGTACCGAAAGAGCGAGCAGCACCGTTAACATACCCATACCGATAGAAATGAGTATTTTGGGAGCACGTACTTTAAAGGAACGATCTTCTTTTGGCCATTCCGGCAGATGATAAAAACAAAGCAGAAACAAAACCGTTGTAACCGTTTCTACTACAAGCTGTGTTAAAGCAAGATCGGGTGCCCGAAAAAGTACGAAAAAGATCGCAATCGAGTAGCCAAGGATGCCATTGAGCAGCGCGGCCGTCATCCGTGACTTGGTAAAAAGAATGCTGACGCCTGCTGCTGCCATGATGAGCACGAGCAGCATTTCATATGGAGCAGCGGGCACATCGTGAGAAAAACGAAGGGAAAGCCCGCCTGAAAAAAGAAGAGTGCCGCCCGTCAAGAAAATCAAAAAGCCATAAATATAATACAAGTAATGGCGCAAAAAGCCAGTCATATAGAGGTTGGTTACTTTTCTTGAGCCTATTTCACTTCCAGCCAAAAGCCACTGATAACCGCGGTCAAGACTCCGGCTTGCTGGAAACAACTCGTACACGTCCTGCCAGGTGCGGTACATTCTCGCCAGCAATGCACCGATCACGACTACACCTGCTGTCATAAGCAGTTCTGGATTAAAGCCGTGCCAGGCTGAAATATGCGGAACCAAACCTTCTATGCTTTGATAAGAGGGAAGAATGCTGTACATGGCGGGAGCCAGCAGGTAATGACTCAGCCCATTTGGAACAAAAAATAACGTTACAATGATCACACAAAGCACAATCGGAGAAATCAACATACCCAGAGGTGCTTCATGAGGAGTTTTTTCCAGCCGCTCGCGGCGGTACGGACCAAGAAACGTCCGAAATACAATAAACATAGAATAAACGAACGTAAACACACTGCCGGTCCATGCGATAATGGGGAAAAGCGGTCCCCATGTATCCATGGAAAAGATGTTCATGCTGCCTGCCTGTAAAGAGGCGGTGAAAAACATTTCTTTGCTTAAAAAGCCATTAAACGGAGGGAGGCCCGCCATAGAAAAACTGCTGATGACGGCTAAAGTAAACGTAACCGGCATAAAAGGCAGCAGTCCGCCGAGCTTCCGGATATCCCGGGTGCCGACTTCATGGTCCACAATGCCCACCACCATAAACAGGGCGCCTTTAAACGTAGAATGATTGACAAGATGGAAAAGAGCAGCAAAAATCGCTTTCGTATAGATGACAGACTCTGTGGAAGCGCCGCCCTGCAGAGCAGCAGAACCCATTCCAAACAAAAACATAATCAAACCGAGCTGGCTGATGGTTGAATACGCAAGCAGGGCTTTTAAATCTTTTTGACGGACAGCGGAAAAAGAACCCCAAAACATCGTAAACATCCCGATTCCGCTGACCAGCCAGAACCAAACGGCTTCCCCGCCAAAAATGGGTGTAAAACGTGCGACCAGGAACAGGCCGGCTTTCACCATTGTGGCAGAATGAAGATAAGCACTGACAGGCGTCGGCGCTTCCATTGCATCAGGGAGCCAGATATGAAAAGGGAATTGGGCGGACTTGGTGAATGCGCCAATTAAAATCAGAATGAGCGCTGGCACAAACAATGCGTGTTCCCGGATAGAATCATCCATGGCAATGATTTCTTGTATGCTGTTTGTCCCTGTTATGACATGCAGCATAATGAAGCCGACCAGCATAAAAAGCCCGCCGCCAACCGTAATTAAAAAAGATTTTTGCGCCCCGTAGCGGGATTTTTTCCGCCGGAACCAAAAAGCGATGAGCAGGAAAGACGAAATACTGGTCAGTTCCCAGAATACGTACAGCATGATCATGTTATCTGAGAGAACGACCCCGAGCATCGCGCCCATAAACAAAAGCAGATAGGCGTAAAAGTGAGAGAGAGACTCCCGCTCTTTTGATAAATAAAAAATGGAATAAAGAACGACCAAGCTGCCAATGCCGGTAATGAGCAGCGTGAAAATTAAGCTGAGTCCGTCTAGATGCACGGAAAAAGCAAGATCCAATGCCTGTAACCAGCTCATCGATCCAAAGACGGATCCTCCAGCCGCCACTTTCGGAATGGCTGTACAAAAACAAACAAATAATAAAACGGGAACAAAAAGAGCGGCCCAGCCAAGGTGAAGTTTCGGAAACCATTTTCCGATAAAGGGGATCAGCAGCGCTGACAAGATCGGAACGAGAACAAACAGATGAATCAGTGTCAAATAAATCCCTCCTGACTTAGTAAATAAACACAATCAGTTTTAAAAAAAGGCAAAAGCCTTTTAAAAGGAAAAGTGCCCAGATTCCTGGATTAGGGGTTGAAAATTTTAGGATAGACCTTTATCCTAACTAAAGATAAGTGAGAAAATGGTTCTTTCCTTTTTTTAGCTTGGTTTTAAACGTCCCCAGGCGAATAGAGCAGGAAATCATACTAGAGGTGAAACGGTTATGAAAAAAGCAAGAGCCCGTATGGATGAAAGTATATTAGTGTGTGCCTATTATGGCCCAAACGGTGAGCGGCTTATTAAACGTGGATGTAAAATTGCCGATATGCTGGACTGCCCGCTTTATATATTAACGGTTGATCCGTCTCCGAAAGACGAAGTAGGCGCAGACAAAGCGGCGTACATCCAAGAATGGAAAGTTCTTGCCGAAGAACTAGGGGCGGAAGAGTTTATTATTCGCTACAATGAAAAGAGGCCGGCCGCGAAAGTGATCGCAGAAGTGGCCCGTGAGCTGAATATTACCCAGATTATTTTGGGGCAGTCTCCGCGTAGCCGCTGGCAAGAAATTAAAAAGGGTTCTTTTGTAAATACACTGCTGCGTGAAATTTCATTTGTCGATTTTCATATTGTGTCCATCGACCGATCTGTCGAAGATAACGAAAATCTTTTTGAAAATGGTACAAGAGCGTATCTAGTAAAAGGAGAAGACGGACACCGAATCACCTTTACGCACTCAGACCATGTGATTCATGAAGGAATTTTTTATAAAGAAACCGGTACGGATTTTAACAACGGGGTATTCACATACATTAAAGAAAACAAAACGTGCCAGCTTCATGTGACAGATGAACGGATTACGGAGCCAACATCGATTCACTCTTCGATCAAAGAAGAAAAATTTGAAAACTAAATCGCAGGGAAGGCCTTCAGAAGAGAGCATGCTCTCCTTCTGAGGGCTTTTTTGTGTATTCTTTACAGGTTCACATCGATTTTTTGGTCTCTTTCATCCATTCCAATATAGCGGAACGTCTCAGACGGAGAGGCGTGGTGAAATCTTTCTTGAATAAGAGAGATGGCTACTCCCTTTAAGTAAGCATGATAGCCAAACGTTTTCCGCAAAGTATGCGTGCCAATTTGATCGGCAATCCCTACTTTTCGGGCAGCTTCATTTATGACGCGGTATGCTTGCTGCCGTGTGATCGGAGCATCACTTTTAGGCGATTTGAACAGATAGCTGTCAAGCGGCGGCTCTGTTTGCTCCAAATGAAAAGACAGAGCTGCTTTTACCTGGTCATTAATGTAAATTTTTTGACCTTCTATTAATAGAAAAGAGTGAATGTCACCAGATTCCTCCACGAGCTGATTTACTTTTAAAGACAAAAGCGTACTAATTTTAAGCCCTGTATTAATACCTAAAACAAATAAAACAAAATCTCGGCTGGAGCGTTCCTTTAATATGGCTTTCATTAGTTGGATGTCCTGCACATTTTTGATTGGGTTGACAAACTCCACTTTTTTCACCTCTTATGTTACTTAAATATAGCCTAACATGCATTTGTGTCACATTCAAACGATAAGGGAGGGCAAATTAAACGGAAAAAGAATAGAGAGGCTATACTACAGAGAAGAGAGACATAGGTATAGCAATTACTTTTTGATGAAAAAACAACAGTGTTAAAAATTTTGAAGAACAAAAATAGCTTGATTGCCAAACAAGATGTGGTATATTACATATCATATAAAAAGAATAAAATAGGGGTTTGTTTCGTTTTATAATTTAGGAAGGCCCACTCTCCGCTATAGCAGATAAAATAGAGGTCCATTATTATTTTTTCTTAAAGAGATGGATACATAGGTTATGCAATGCGACAAACTGGGGGTGTTTTACGTTGAACATAGATAAAAACGAGGTAAAAAAAGTTAAACGTACATTCATGCGGGATGAAGCCTACAATACACTTCAGGAATGGATTGTACTTGGAAAATTGGAACCGGATGCAAAGTTGAAGGATCAAGAGCTGTCAGAAATGCTGGGAATTAGCCGAACACCTGTCCGGGAAGCACTGCTTAAGCTTGAAGATGAAGGGTTAGTTGTCACAAAAGCAAATCGCTGGACGCAGGTAGCGCCTATTAACCCTGTAGAAGCAGAAAATATTTACTCTATTGGCTGGACCCTTGAATGTCTGGCTTTAGAACAGGGTACAGCGCTTATTTCTTCAAAAGATATTGCGGAACTAGAAGCACTAAATGAACGCTTTTATCGAATACTTCGCAGCGATGACAAGCTTGCGGCTATCCAGGCAGACAACGAGTTTCACAATAAGATTATTCAGCTTTCAGGTAATGCAGAGCTGACGAAAATACTTGAAGGTGTAAAGGTGAAAATTAAAAGAATGGAACTTCATTATTTTCGCTTAAACGTCAGAAAACTTTCCTCCTATGAGGAACATAAACAAATTATTGATGCATTAAAGAGAAAAAATCCAGCCCAGGCAAAAGAAGCCCTGCGGGATAATTGGAAAAACAGCCTGGAACGTATTCGGCTGTATATCGAGTAAAATCAACATAAAAAACGGCTCTTAACATTTGTTAAGAGCCGTTTTTTATGTTGAGCCTGGCTGATACAGGCTTGATAAGAGAATCAGAAAGCTAATTTCCTGGCATTTAATAAAATATGTTACATTTTCTTACATTAACCATTCCAAATGCTTCCTGCTGTAGTTTAATAGCTGTAACGCTATAGCAATCAAGACACTGATTTTCTACACAAGTTTAGAATACATAACAGCGTGTGTGTCTTTGTAAAAACCACATATACATATATTGATAAAAGGGGGTTTTTGTATGAGAAGTCAAACGATGAATTCGTATCGCCCAACTACATTAGCTTCTAACGGCATGGTAACAGCACCTCATTATCTGGCTACCCAGGCGGGTCTCGCTGTTTTACAAAAAGGAGGAAATGCCATTGAAGCTACAATTGCTGTCGCCTCTACTTTATCCGTTGTATACCCTCATATGAACAGCATCGGTGGAGATAATTTCTGGCTGATTTCCAATGAAAAAACAAAAGAGATCAACGCATTAAACAGCAGCGGGCGCGCTGGGCAGCATGCAACCATTGACTTTTATCGTAATCAAGGCCTCACTTCTATTCCTTCCCGCGGGTATTTGGCAGCGCTGACCGTTCCAGGAGCAGTTGCTGGGTGGGAAGAAGCGTACGAGTACTCAAAAAAGCATATGGAAGGAAGCTTGTCCTGGGAAGAGCTTTTGACTCCAGCGATCTCTTATGCAAAACATGGATTTCCTGTTACGCCGAGCCAGGAGTACTGGACGAACGTCAATTTAGATGAACATGATCAAGAATTTAGAAACCTTCAACGGTTCAAAGGGTTTCGAGAAACCTTTTTAAAAGAAGACGGGACGGCTTACCGGACAGGAGAAATCATGAAGCAGCCGGATTTGGCTCAAACGCTTGAGGCCATTGCCAAAGAAGGCAGCCAGGTTCTTTACAACGGAAGAATCGGTGAACAAATTGTCAGTGAGGTTCAGGAAAACGGCGGTCTCTTGACCATGGAAGATTTTCAGCGACATCGTTCCGATTGGGTGCGGCCTATTTCGGTCAATTACCGAGACTATACAGCTTACAACTTACCGCCTAACACACAAGGGTTTGCGTCGCTCTCAATTTTAAATATTTTAAATCAGTTTGATCTGCGTTTTATTGAGGAAGGATCCGCGGAGTATTATCATCTGCTGGTCGAAGCGACTAAGCTGGCATTTGCTGATCGGGATGAATGGCTGACAGATCCGGAATTTCTTCATATTCCACTCCGGAAGCTGCTGTCAGTTGAACGGGGAGAACACCTGGCAGCGCAAATTGATTTTACACGTGCTAATCATTTAAACAAACAGCTGGAGCCGAAAGGAGATACCGTTTGGCTGGGTGTGGTAGACAAAGAAGGAAATGCGGTTTCTTTTATTCAAAGTATTTATCATGATTTCGGCTCTGGAATCATTCCAGAGGGAACAGGTGTAACACTGCAAAACCGGGGAAGCTTCTTCTCACTGGACCCCGCACATATCAACCGGCTCGAGCCTAATAAGCGAACATTTCATACGTTAAATCCTGCCATGCTGTTTAAAAACGGCGCCCCTTACCTCGTTTACGGAACAATGGGCGGTGAAGGACAGCCGCAGACGCAGGCAGCGATTGTCACTCGGATTGTTGATTACGGATATAGCGTTCAAGCCGCTATTGAAGCACCGCGGTGGCTGTATGGGCGTACGTGGGGATCTGATTCTAACAGCTTAAAAGTAGAGGCACGAATTCCTGAAACAGTAGTGGAGCAGTTGAAAGATAAAGGGCATTCGCTTGAATTGGTAGAAGACTTTAGCGATACGATGGGGCATGCAGGCGCCATTTTAATCGACCCGGACACGAAGGTAATGTTTGGCGGGGCAGATCCCCGAGGAGATGGAGCTGCATCAGGTTTTTGAGACGCCGCGTGATAAAAAAACAGCCGCTCTTCCTAGAAAGAAAGAGCGGCTGTTTGATGTATTGAAAAGCAAATCTCAATTACATATAGTTATTTTTCTTTGGAAGAAGGCCAGCATTCGACTCCATCCAGATCTTTAATCGTGTCTTTGTAAAATTGCGGATTTTTCCCGGCTTTCCTTTGTGCTGTATAGTCGCTTAAAGCGGAGAAAGCAATTTTAGATAGAAGCAAAATGGCAATCAAGTTGACGATAACCATGAAGCCCATAAACAAGTCGGCAAGGTCCCATACAAGCTGTACTTTGGCTACAGCACCGAAAAGAATCATGCCTAGTACCGCTAAACGGTATACCATCAGCCACGTTTTGCTTGTATTTAAAAACTCAATGTTTGTTTCGCCATAGTAATAGTTGCCGATTAGTGTACTGAAAGCAAACAAGAGAATCATGAACGCTAAAAATCCTGGTGCCCATGAACCAATGTGTGTAGCCAGTGATGCTTGTGTCAGTTCAATTCCGCTTAGGTCAGTTTGTTTATATACCGGAGAAAGCAGAATAATAAAGGCAGAGCTTGTACAAATGATACCTGTGTCAATTAAAACACCTAAAGCTTGAATAAGCCCCTGCTTAACAGGGTGGCTTGTTACAGCGGCAGCAGCTGCATTTGGTGCACTTCCCATACCCGCTTCGTTAGAGAACAATCCACGCTTTACACCGTTCATAATAATGGCGCCAAACGTTCCGCCGACTGCTTGTTCAAGTCCAAAGGCGCTTTTCACGATAAGAGCTAAAACGTCCGGTACGTCACTAATATTCATAAGGGTAATAAAAAGAGCCACACCGATATAAAGAACAGCTAATACAACGACGATGTATTCTGATGCTTTAGCAATCCGCTTAATGCCGCCAAAAATGATAATGGCAAAAACGATGGTCATGATAATACCAAGCGTCAAGCGGCTTATGCCGAATGAATTTTCAAACGCAACTGTAATCGTATTTGACTGTACGGCATTAAACACAAGACCGAATGACAAAGTAATAAGAATCGCAAAAAGGACACCCATCCAGCGTTTTTTCAAGCCTCTTTCCATATAGTAGGCAGGACCGCCACGGAAGCCTTCGTTGTCTTTCACTTTGTAAATCTGAGCCAGCGTACTTTCTACAAAGCCGGATGTAGCTCCGATCAGCGCGATCACCCACATCCAGAAGATCGCTCCCGGGCCGCCAAGGGCAATAGCGATCGCAATACCGGTAATATTACCCGTTCCTACACGGGCTGCCATACTAATACAAAACGCCTGGAACGGCGAAAGGCCAGCAGAACCGCTCGTTTTTCCTTCTTTTAAAACAGATACCATTTCCTTTAAAAGACGAAATTGTAAAAAGCGTGAGCGGAAGGTAAAATAAAGACCCGTTCCAACAAGCAGAATAATTAGAATGTTAGACCATAAAAGCTCATTGATCTGCCCGACTAGAGTTGATATAAATTGCTCCATTTCATTTCCTCCTTTTGTCCCTACCTATAAAGCTGTTTATCCCTTATGTCATTGTGAATAACCTAACGGGACGTAAAAAACCGCCTATGTAACGATAATAATCTCTTTTTTAGGTAATATATGTAAATAAGTATTTTTTGCATATATTTCCTGTGTTAATATAATCGTGCGGTATATACAGAAAGCAACTATAATCCCGGCGATTCTAACACTCTGTATAATATATTACATATTATTAGACGCAAAGTTAAATTGTCAATACAGAATGACTTGTTTATTTATTCGGTATTTTCTAAAAAAACTGAATAAAAATAAAACCTGGTTATATAAAAAGTCCAGGTCACATCTGGTTTCTTAAGCAATTTAGTGAAGGGTCTCTATTAATTTTTATAAAGTGAGAATGTATACATCAGGATAGATTAAAAATAAAATATTCTATTTTAAGGGAAATAAAGGTTATTGGTCTGGGATATTGAAAAAGCAATGTAACCTTTTCGGTAACTGGTCTGTCTCTCAAATAAAAGCCCATTCTTTTTTTGCATACCGTTTGATGGCAGTAAAAATCAACATAATATTGTTATTCCTCATTACCTCTCTATTGTTTTTTAACTCCATTTATTTTTATTTTTCATTTAGCATGCCATGAACTCAGTACATGACTCATTTCAGGGTGGACAGCCGGGCTATAAAGCTTAAGGAAAGACACGTATAAAAATTCTTTTTTAGGCAAATCTGTAGATAAAAAGAGCAGAAAGGTCGGCAGCGCTATGTCCCCATTTTTTAAAGGCAAAAAACAAGCAGCACCAAACCAGTCACAGCCAGTTGACCCGATGCCTGGGTCGATAACGAGCAACTTACAGGACAATCTCTCTTTAGTGAAACAAAAATTCGGGAACAGTCCTGATATTATCATCCGCGAAATAAAAATCGGTTCTTCAAAAGCAAAGGCGGCTGTGATTTACGTACAGGGATTGGTGGATAACCAATTATTAAACGACTTTTTGATCGAATCGTTGATGCAGTATCAATCTTCTTCGCAGAATGAAACAAAGCCGGAAATGCTGGATAACATATACGACCTGGTAATCCCTATGGGTGGTGTAAAAAAACAAACAGAATGGAGTAAGCTGCTCGAATCTTTATTGGTCGGGGCAACACTCATTTTTATTGATGGAACGGACAAAGCATTTACTGTCGCAAGTACACAGGGCGGCGAAGGCCGTTCGATTTCAGAGCCAACTACTCAAAACGTAATCCGGGGATCAAAAGAAGCTTTCACCGAAAACATTTCCACAAACATTTCGATGGTCCGCAGAATCATTAGAACGCCGGATTTATGGGTAGAATCGATGAAAATAGGCACCCAGACCAATACAAATGTTTCAATTATGTATCTAAATAACGTCGTCGATCACGATGTTGTGAAAGAGGTTAAAAAAAGATTAAAGAGGATAAAAATCGACAGCATTTTGGAATCGGGTTATATTGAACAGTTGATTGAAGACCAGCCAGCAAGTCCATTTCCACAAATTTATCATACAGAGAAGCCAGATGTGATCGCTGGAAACTTGCTGGAAGGGCGTGTGGCTATTTTTGTCAACGGTACACCGTTTGCACTATTGGTACCCGTCGTTTTTGTGCAATTTTTCCAAACTCCTGATGATTATTATTTCCGCTTCGATATTGCGACATTCACCCGCTTTTTACGGATTTTTATTTTTTTTATTTCTCTTATTGGGCCAGCCGTGTATATTGCAGCTACCACGTTTCATCAAGAAATGATACCGACACAGTTAGTCCTGATTATAGCTGCCCAGCGGGAGACGGTTCCTTTTCCGGCTATTGTGGAAGCGTTAATCATGGAGCTAGCCTTTGAAGTTTTGCGGGAAGCTGGTTTACGGCTGCCTAAAGCGATTGGGTCAACCGTATCTATTGTTGGAGGTCTTGTTATTGGGCAGGCTGCTGTACAGGCGGGTATTGTCTCGCCGCCAATGGTTATTGTCGTAGCCATTACAGCGATCGCAAGCTTTGCCACGCCTTCATTCGCCATTGCTATCTCTGTACGCCTGCTGCGATTTGTTTTTATGGGGCTTGCTGCTACATTTGGCTTCTATGGTATTATCATTGGCTTAATTATGCTGACCGTTCATTTATGCAGCTTACGCTCGTTTGGTGTTCCATACATGGCGCCACTCGGCCCATTCAGACCTGTTGAAAATGGCGATACCCTTATTCGCACACCATGGTGGGCAACGAAAAAGCGTCCGAGCCTTTTCAGTCCTGGCAACGTTAAGCGTGAGAGGGAAAATCAAATGCCAGCTCCTCCTCAACCAAGGACGATTAAAAACGAAAGCACAGAAAAGGGGAATCAAAATGAATCGTAAACGCACTTTTCTGTTTGGAATACTGGCTAGTTTATCTGTTTTTACATCCGGCTGTTGGAGTGAAAGGCAGTTGACCGATATAGCGATGGTGGCTGCCGTAGCAATTGACCTAAACGAAGAAGGGCAATATGAGGCTTCTTACCAATTCTTTAACCCGGGGAATATTGCCGGCGGTCTGCAGGGAGGAGGCGGAGGCCAAAGTCCGCCTGTTGCTGTTTATACGGCTACAGGCGATACGATTATGGAAGTTCATGGGAATATGTCAAGGAAAATTTCACGGGAACCGTATTACTCTCACACCAATCTTGTGGTGATTGGTGAAGATGTAGCCAAAAAAGAAGGCATTGCGCCTGCATTAGAGGCATTTGACAGAGGTTCCCAATTCCGCGTAACGACGTCTGTCGTAATTGCCCACGGTGTAAAGGCAAAGGATCTCGTCACGACCTTGGCTGCTCTGGATAAAGTCCCCTCTCAAAAAATCATGCAGACATTGGAATCAACAGAAAAAGCACTAGGTGAGAATATAGACATTGACTTACAAGAAACCATTAGCGCACTTGTATCGCCTGGCCGAGAGCCGATGATCAGCGGCTTTACGTTAAAAGGTGATCCAAAAGCAGGAACTAAACAAGAGAGCCTTCAAGCAACCGAGATACCAACGTCTATTGAGGCAGATGGCAACGCCATCTTTAAAAATGGAAAGTTAGTGGGCTGGATTGAGGACACAGATGCGAGAAGCGCCCTTTGGGTTTTGGACCGGATTCAGAGCACGACCATTACAACACCATGGAAAGGTCAGAAAGATGCGATTTCTTATCGCGTCGTCCGTCAAAAAACAAATGTATCGGCAGATATGAAAAACGGAAAACCGCATGTTTCTGTTGCTGTTCATATGGAAGGCGATATTGGAGAAGTAATGGTGCCTGTTAATCTGAAAGATCCAGAGACGCTGGAAAAAATAGAGAACGATATAAGCAAACAGCTAAAGAAGGAAATTGAAACATCTATCCGTCATATAAAAAAGAGGAAAGCAGATATCTTTGGATTTGGAGAGGTGTTTCACCGCGCTGAACCAAAAGAATGGAAAAAGATTGAAAAGAAGTGGGAGGATGAGATCTTTCCCGACCTGGCTGTAGATGTATCAGTGGAAACCTATATCCGCCGAACTGGTCTAAGAAATAATTCCTACCTATCAGAAATGAAAAATGGAAAGGAATAAAAAGGAAGTGAAGGGCAATGGAGAAAGCAAAAATCAGTCCCCGCCAGCTGTTTGTGCTTATTATATTATTTCAACTCGGAAGCTCAATTATCATTCCGGTCGGATTAACAGCAAAACAGGACGCCTGGCTGGCCATACTAGGCGGCATGGTGGGAGGATTACTTTTATTTTTACTCTACTATAAGGTGGGCTCTTACTATCCGGGACTTGTACCGACAGAATATATGCCGAAACTTTGGGGTCCTTTCTTTGGAAAGTTTTTTGCCTTTTTTTATGTTCTGTATCTTTTCTACCTTGCTGCACGGGTACTGCGGGACTTTGGAGAAATGCTTGTTATGTTCGCATATCCGGAAACCCCTTTATTCATTATTAACTTATTGTGGATGATTCTCGTTGTCTATACGATTAGAAAAGGCATTGAGACGCTGGCGAGAACGGGAGAAATCCTTTTCACTGTTGTAGTCATCCTTGCGGTCACTGCTTTAATTCTTCTTATACTTAATGGCTCTATTGATACAAGGAATTTGCAGCCCCTTTTCGAGGAGGGAAGCGTCACGGTGCTGAAGGCAATGGGGGAATCTGTATTTTTCCCATTTGGCGAGATCGTTGTTTTTACCATGATTTACCCATACTTAAATCAATTAAACAAAGCAAAGCGTGTCGGCATTTATGCTTTGCTGGTTAGCGGGCTCGTTCTATCCGTAACGATGGCAATCAATTTAAGTGTCCTCGGTTTCAGCCTGCTTTCACGTTCGCAATTTCCGCTGCTCTCCACTATACAAACAATCGAGATTGCAGAATTCATTGAGCGTTTAGATGTATTTTTTATGATTGGTGTCATAATCGGTGGATTCTTTAAAATCACGATTTTCGTTTATGTAGCCATTATGGGGACAGCGAGTTTATTTAAGGTAAAAGAATCATCTCATCTTGTGTTTCCCTTGGGGTTTATTACCTTATTTTTATCTGTAGGGATAGCGAGCAATTTTCCTGAGCATATTCGGGAAGGGCTCGACATTGTGCCGCTGTATTTGCATTTGCCGTTTCAAATGATTTTTCCGCTTCTTTTGCTGGTCAGTGCCATCTTAGTAAATAGGAAGAAACAAAAAAAGCAACCGGCAACGAAATAACAATTGAGAGGCTGGGTGAATAATGATGAAGGTTGTTGCTGTGAAAATCATTGGTGTTCCAATATTAGTGGCAGTGATGTTATTTGGCTTAATGCTGCTGCTGGATATCATTCAAGGGTATAACGTGAAACTCTCTATAAACCATATAATCAACCCGTTTTCGATTATGAGACCTGCTGAAGGGTTTGTTTTTACCATACTTTCTGTTTTGTTGATTGGCTACTATTGGAAGGTGCTTTCGCAAGCGAAAAAAGCAGAAGAAAACACGGATGAAAAGTAAGATTTTCTTTTGAAAAAGGGTATAGACATGTTGTCCCGATTTGTTTTGCGCACGCTGGAACAAATGGGGAGAAATAAACAATGACCTTGTGGAGATACTATTTGAGGGAACGAACCCACTAACAGAAACAGAGGAGGAATTAGTATGGAAGAGATTCAAGTAGGCGATATTTTTACGCTGGCAGATGAAAATGACCAAGAAGAAGAAATTGAAGTGCTTGGAACATTGAAGATTGACGGAACTCAATATACAGCCGTAAGTCTTGTGGAAGAGCTTGACGAAGCCTCAGACGAAGACATCAATGTGTTCTTTTTGAAGGGCGAAAGCGTTGATCAGTTAACCGTTATTGAAGATGATGAGGAATTTGAAAAAGTAGCCGCTGCGTTTCAAGAGGCTGAGCAAGGCTGATCTATCCAATGGCTTCCTATGATCATACCTTTGTTTTGTAAGAACTACATAGCAAGCGTTATTCTTTTCTGAAAAAGAATAGCGCTTGTTTTTTGTTCATTACGGCAAGATCGCTATTCGAATAAACATGTAGAGCGGCCAAGCAGCTTCATGGCAGGGCAGGAAGATTAACTAATAATATAGAAGGAACAGGAAAAAAACAGGTGCTGTTTAAAGAAATTGCTATTCGAATTGGAATAGCGTTGCATATTGAAAAAAATAAAAGAAAAACAAAAAAACATATTGCAATGATATTAATTGCATGTTATATTATTATTCGTCGCTGAAACGGCGGAAAATCTTTAACATATGCTTCATACATTGTAGATCACGAAAGTCCATTCGCTTTTAAAAATATGAAAGCAAAAAAGTTCTAAGCTCAACGTATAAAAAAGTTTCGGAAAGTCGTTGACAAAGAATTAGACTTAATGATATGATGTTTTAGCTGTCGCAGAGATGGCGTGAATGAATTGAACATTGAAAACTGAACAAAATCAATAAAAACGTCAACGTTTTAATTTTTATCTTCCATTAAAAACACCCCGTGTTTTAATGGGAACAAATGAGCAAGTCAAACTTTTTTGGAGAGTTTGATCCTGGCTCAGGACGAACGCTGGCGGCGTGCCTAATACATGCAAGTCGAGCGGACAGAAGGGAGCTTGCTCCCGGAAGTCAGCGGCGGAC
>NZ_JAMBOO010000110.1 GCF_023715895.1 Domibacillus indicus
TTTACAAGTTTCCTTCCTACTTCCGCAGAAGTGCCATTGCTTCTGCTTTTGGCAAGGTAAAGAGCTTCCGCTCTAACTATCAAAACTGGGAAAAAGAGCAGAAGCACGCTCTTTCCGAAGGAAAAAATTCAAGAAACAGCCTCCGTGCCTCCAGGTGGAACACAAAGAATTCCCTGTTTTTTATAGAGGGAACATGTTCAACAAAACATCAGATACGACTGCACATATCAAGGTATTCCACCAGAATGACTGGGTATGGGTAGATATCGAATTTAAAGAGCAGGACCACTACAAACGCGGTGTTTGGGAATGGAAAGAGAACAACCCTAAGCTGATTAAGCGGGGAAAGAAAT
>NZ_JAMBOO010000111.1 GCF_023715895.1 Domibacillus indicus
GCTGTTACATCGCGTGTCCCATTCGCTGTTTCTGCACTCACTGCCAGCTGGTATGTTTCACTCCGCTTCAGCTCTACCAGGTCAGACGGCACACTCAGGCTTGTCGGCTTGTCTCCCGCTGATACGTCAATCGCTTTTACTTTTACAACCTTCGTAATTCCGTTGTTTGTAATGCGGATGTCCGCTGTATAGCCGATTGCTGCGCTTGCTGAAACCGTGACCAGCCCTTCCGCGCTTACCTGCGCAATCGATGTATTCGTGCTGCTGTACTTTGTCCCTGTGCTGCTCGCTGTTACATCGCGTGTCCCATTCGCTGTTTCTGCACTCACTGCCAGCTGGTATGTTT
>NZ_JAMBOO010000112.1 GCF_023715895.1 Domibacillus indicus
TTACATCGCGTGTCCCATTCGCTGTTTCTGCACTCACTGCCAGCTGGTATGTTTCACTCCGCTTCAGCTCTACCAGGTCAGACGGCACACTCAGGCTTGTCGGCTTGTCTCCTGCTGATACGTCAATCGCTTTTACTTTTACAACCTTCGTAATTCCGTTGTTTGTAATGCGGATGTCCGCTGTATAGCCGATTGCTGCGCTTGCTGAAACCGTAACCAGCCCTTCCGCGCTTACCTGCGCAATCGATGTATTCGTGCTGCTGTACTTTGTCCCTGTGCTGCTTGCTGTTACATCGCGTGTCCCATTCGCTGTTTCTGCACTCACTGCCAGCTGGTATGTTT
>NZ_JAMBOO010000113.1 GCF_023715895.1 Domibacillus indicus
GGATCTGGCGCCGCAAGGCGTGGGGGTTCAAGTCCCTTCACCCGCACTTTTGCGCCTGTAGCTCAATTGGATAGAGTACTTGACTACGAATCAAGCGGTTAGAGGTTCGAGTCCTCTCAGGCGCGTTATTTTATATATGAAACAGAGTTCTTACAAGATTCTTTTGAAAGTTGATATGATTTTTAAAAGACAGAACATCCTGTTCAAATCCGGGAAGTAGCTCAGCTTGGTAGAGCACTTGGTTTGGGACCAAGGGGTCGCAGGTTCGAATCCTGTCTTCCCGATTGATTAAAATGGGGCCTTAGCTCAGCTGGGAGAGCGCCTGCTTTGCACGCAG
>NZ_JAMBOO010000114.1 GCF_023715895.1 Domibacillus indicus
GGTAGCCGTATCGGAAGGTGCGGCTGGATCACCTCCTTTCTAAGGATATTTACGGAAGTGAGAACTTGGTTCTCACACACGTTGACGCGTTATTTTGTTCAGTTTTGAAGGATGAATTCCTTCTATAACAAACATGATTGTTCTTTGAAAACTGGATAATATCGTAAAGTAACACCAAGCAATACCGAGTAATCGCCATTTTAGGTTAAGTTAGAAAGGGCGCACGGTGGATGCCTTGGCACTAGGAGCCGACGAAGGACGGGACTAACACCGATATGCTCCGGGGAGCTGTAAGTAAGCTTTGATCCGGAGATTTCCGAATGGG
>NZ_JAMBOO010000115.1 GCF_023715895.1 Domibacillus indicus
TCGTAACAAGGTAGCCGTATCGGAAGGTGCGGCTGGATCACCTCCTTTCTAAGGATATTTACGGAAGTGAGAACTTGGTTCTCACAAACGTTTGACGTTTGATTTTGTTCAGTTTTGAAGGTTCAATCCTTCGGGCCTGCTGAGCAGGTCACAAAAGCGTTGCGGCAGGACGCCGCACATTTAGCTTTTGATCATTTAAAACTGTTCTTTGAAAACTGGATAGAAGCAACACATTGTATGACCAAAGCAAAAAACCGAGTAAGATACACCGCCATTTTAGGTTAAGTTAGAAAGGGCGCACGGT
>NZ_JAMBOO010000116.1 GCF_023715895.1 Domibacillus indicus
ACCGTGCGCCCTTTCTAACTTAACCTAAAATGGCGGTGTATCTTACTCGGTTTTTTGCTTTGGTCATACAATGTGTTGCTTCTATCCAGTTTTCAAAGAACAGTTTTAAATGATCAAAAGCTAAATGCGCGGGCGTCCTGCCGCAACGCTTTTGTGACCTGCTCAGCAGGCCCGAAGGATTGAACCTTCAAAACTGAACAAAATCAAACGTCAAACGTGTGTGAGAACCAAGTTCTCACTTCCGTAAATATCCTTAGAAAGGAGGTGATCCAGCCGCACCTTCCGATACGGCTACCTTGT
>NZ_JAMBOO010000117.1 GCF_023715895.1 Domibacillus indicus
GTGACAGGCAGGCATTCTAACCAACTGAACTACCGGACCAACGATTGCGGGGGCAGGATTTGAACCTGCGACCTTCGGGTTATGAGCCCGACGAGCTACCGGGCTGCTCCACCCCGCGACGATAAAAAGAAATATATAATTTTAATCCTTCACAGCCAGGCGGCGTCCTGCTCTCACAGGGGGAAACCCCCAACTACCATCGGCGCTGAAGAGCTTAACGGCCGTGTTCGGGATGGGAACGGGTGTGACCTCTTCGCTATTGCCACCTGACTATGAAGTTT
>NZ_JAMBOO010000118.1 GCF_023715895.1 Domibacillus indicus
AGTACCCGGAGGAAGAGAAAGCAAACGCGATTCCCTGAGTAGCGGCGAGCGAAACGGGACATAGCCCAAACCAAGAGGCTTGCCTCTTGGGGTTGTAGGACACTCTATACGGAGTTACAAAGGAAGAGGATAGGTGAAGCGATCTGGAAAGGTCCGCGAAACAAGGTAACAGCCCTGTAGCTGAAATCTTCTTCTCTCTTGAGTGTATCCTGAGTACGGCGGAACACGAGGAATTCCGTCGGAATCCGGGAGGACCATCTCCCAAGGCTAAATACTCCC
>NZ_JAMBOO010000119.1 GCF_023715895.1 Domibacillus indicus
CCATTTCATTAAAGAACTTTTTTGGCATTTGTTTATTCTCCGATTTCCCCATTTTGATTCATTATATATAAAAGTACCCCATAAGGCAGACTTTTTTAGTGTCTACTCTATAGGGTACAGTTTAAAATCTGGCTGACCTTATAATACGAAGGAGCAGGTTAGTTGAAGAAAGACACCTCGGTTATAACGCTGTAAAATTAAGTAAAAGCCATTGGGAGGACCAAAACTTGAATATAGAAATATTGAGCTTTACTGAAAGAACTATCAAAGCTATTGATG
>NZ_JAMBOO010000011.1 GCF_023715895.1 Domibacillus indicus
TAAAGGAAAAAGAACAAAAAGCCTAAAAGGAAATAGGCAGATTCCTGTTGAATTTTGAACAGGAATCTGCCTATTTTTGTTGGAGAAACAAGCAAGAATTTAAAAACGTAAGTTTTTCAGTGCCCTCGTTTTCTGCCGGGGATGTTTTTTACACTTCAATAATAATAGGGACAATCATCGGACGCCTTTTTGTTTGAGCGTACAAAAACTTCCCAACCGTTTCTTTTAAGTTTTGCTTCATCACTTTCCATTGGGTCACTTCAGCTTCCTGCAATCGTTGAATCGTACTTGCCGCAATCTGGTTTACTTCATTCAATAAATCTTCTGACTGGCGGGCATACACAAACCCGCGTGAAATCGTATCAGGTCCTGAGACAATTTTGTTTTCCGCTTTGCTTAAAGTAATCACAATCACAAGCATGCCGTCCTCGGAAAGCTGTTTGCGGTCGCGCAGTACAATATCGCCAACATCCCCAATCCCAAGACCATCCACAAAAATGTTTCCAGCCGGAATTCTCCGTGTCTGACGTGCTTCAGACTGGTTGATATCTACAACATCCCCGTTGTTTACCACAAAAATGTTCTCCCGCTGGACACCGACAGACTCAGCCAGCAGCCGGTGCTGCTGCAGCATTCTGAATTCGCCATGAATCGGGATAAAGTACTTCGGCTTCATCAAGGTCAGCATAAGCTTCAGTTCTTCCTGACAGCCATGGCCGGATACGTGCATCCCTGTCGCCGCTCCTGATCCATAAATAACATGAGCGCCAAGACGGAACAAGTTATCAATAATGCGTGCGACATTTCGTTCATTTCCCGGAATTGGTGATGAAGACAAGATGACTGTGTCTCCCGGGTAGATTTCCACCTGCCGGTATTTTGAATTGGATAGTCGGGACAAAGCTGCCATCGGCTCTCCCTGGCTTCCCGTACAAAGGATTGCTACGTTTTCTGGATCCAAGTCGTGGATTTCCTCTACATCAATGAGCATATCATCCGGAATATCTAAATAGCCAAGGTCAATGGCGACCGACACGACATTCACCATACTCCGCCCTAACAGTGCAAGCTTGCGGTTTGTTTTCCTTGCTGCATCCACTACCTGCTGCACACGATGAACATTAGAAGCAAATGTGGCAATAAACACTTTTCCCTGTGCTTTACTGAATGCTTCTTCAATATGCCGTCCAACATGCTTTTCAGACGGCGTAAACCCCGGCCGCTCTGCGTTCGTGCTCTCTGATAAAAGAACAAGCACCCCGTTTTGACCAAGCCCCGCCATTTTATGAATATCCGGATACTGATCATTGACCGGCGTCAAATCAAACTTAAAGTCCCCCGTATGTACGACCGTTCCTTCCGGCGTGTGAAACGCAGCGCCCAAGCAGTCCGGGATACTATGGTTTGTTTTAAAAAAGGTCAGACGGATGGTTCCAAGTTCAATGGTTGAATCAGAATGAATCGGTGTCAGCTTGGTATCGCCGAGCAGCCCGTGCTCCTTCAGCTTAATTTCGATCAAGCCGATTGTCAGGCGTGTCGCATAAATGGGCACATTCAGCTGTTTCAAAAAATACGGGATGCCCCCGATGTGATCTTCGTGTCCATGCGTTACCACGAGCCCTCGAATTTTCTCTTCATTTTCGCGTAAATACGTAATATCCGGAATAATTAAATCAATGCCTAATAAACTTTCGTCCGGGAACTTCGAGCCGCAGTCGATCAAAACAATATCATCCGCATACTGAACGGCATACATGTTTTTCCCAATTTCATTTACACCGCCCAAGGCAAAGATGGATAATGTATTTTCCTGTGCATTCATCATGTCTTCCTCCCCAATGAACTCATTATCCAAATTGTGCCCCGTTTGAACGCTTTTATGCCCTTCTTTAGGAAGAGGATTTTAACCCAAAAAAGCGGCGCTTCAAAAGAAGCGCCGCTTTTTTCTGGTTAAACGATTTTTCGGCCATGCTGCGCCAGCGCAAAATAAATGCCGTGCTGCAGTGTTTGAAAGCAATCAAATCGAGACAAGTTGATTGTTGACTGTGAAATAACCATGCCGAGTTCCGGGGAAATACCAACAAGAATTGTCTCAGTCCCAATCAAGGAAGCGGCAGAGCCAATTTTCTCAATCAAGCTGACGGTATGGCCGCTGATGTCTTTATCGAGTCCTGTTAAATCCAGGACAAGATAGTTTGCTTTATGGGCTGGAAGGTTGTTGAGCGTTTTGACAACAAGCTCTTCTGAGCGGTCTTCATCATATTTGCCAATAAGCGGTACGACCACGATTCCTTCCAGAACAGGAATAATCGGCGAGGACAGCTGTCTGACCAATTCTTTCAGCTCTTTTGTTTTTTCTTCGACAATGGTTTCCAGCCGAAGAATTTCCTCCGCTTCTTTTTTACGAGCCAGCTCGTGAATATTATTGGAGATGGTTACGTCTGATGGAAAATATTTAATAATGCTGTGCTCATGCCCATCCAGCTGGTCCTGCACGACTTCATACCAGATGTTTTCTCCAAACAACCCTGTAAAAATACCGGCATAATGAGCAGGAAGATAGTTGCCGCCCTGCCTTTTTGCCTGTGCTTTGTTGATTTTGTATTCCCAGCTGTCTTTTATAAAAGCGGTCAACGTTTTTGCTTCAAAGTCCAAATCCTGGATCGTCGTTCGTCCCCAGCCCGCCGATGCGTACGTGTTGGTAATCAACTCTGCTGCCTGTGCCGCATTCACATCTTTTATTTTTTCAAAATACTGCCCTACAACCAGTCCCTGCCGAAAGCCTGTTGTTTCAAACACAAGGTTTGATGCTTCTTCGCCGGAAATTTCTTCAATGGTATCAAAAAATGTTCTCATCGCGGAAGAAATCCAAAACAGGACAGCATCTTCTCTTTCAAATATAAACCTGCCTTTTTCCAAATCCCACTCAAATTCAAGCCCGCCAATTGTAATATGTGAATTCGCTGCCATCTATGATGCCCCTTTATAGTAAGTACGTGTTTTTTTATACAGTAATCCCATTATAGTTTTTGTCCAAGAGCGTGTCCAATTTCGAATCTTTTTCTGTTATAAAAGCGCATTCAAAGTTGTTTGTGCCTTTTTTTCCATGTTAAAATTCCGATATCCAAACAAAAGTAATGATTTTAATTTAAACGCAGAAGGGACAAAAATATGCTTGTTCAACCTAAAATAGAAACAACCAGCTTGTTCGAATCTATCCCAAATGCCCATGTATTTTATCTTTTCCAGGAAATTGATGCTTATATTGACCATGCTGCAGCTTATATTTTAACGAGTATTCAGCTTGGAAAACGCACGCTTGTTATTGAAAATGAGCGTTTTCGCCGGCTGATTGAAGCCCGCCTGCAGCCTCTTTTATCCGCCAGCCAAATGAATGACATTCTTTTTCAAAATAACTTCGAATTTTTTTCTATTATCTTCAATCCGAAAGATCCATCCCAGCATCATTTTTTTAATGAAAAGCATAAAGAACATATTTATCATTATGCCGAGAGAATCTGGTCCCATATAGAATGGAACAAACAAACCGGCTTCTCTGCTCAGCTGGAAGAATTTGAACGAAAAGCGGACGCGCTTTTAAAAGAAGCGGGCATCTCATGCGTATGTGCCTATGACCAGGAAAGCTTGACCGGCCTTCAAAAGCAGGCACTTTTTCTCTTTCACGATTTTAAGCTGACAGACCAAGGCGAACTGATTCGTTTCCCTGCTTAAAAAGAAGTCTTAAATACGGGTGTGTTCCTTCTTTATTATTTGTGCTTTCGTTGCCATCAGCACATATCTCCGGGATCGAGCAAATTGAATGACCATCCCTTTGTTTTTACCTTTTACATAAAATGGCTAAACCATTTCCCTGATTTTCAGTTCTTTCGTTCTTTTTGATTAGCCGTGCTGTGGAAAAATGAATGTGGTTTCAAACCTGCCGAAGGATTTCATATTATTGTTGTTTATCCGTCTTCACAGGCTTCAAGGAAAGTTGAGCACCGCTTTGCCCTGAAACGCATGTGCAAGATAGCAATAGTATGCTAACCTGCCAACCGCCTTATATAGATAATACCCTTCATTTTTTAACATAATTTAACAGGTGATCCCATATCTATAATAACATCTTTTGACCCGGATAATAAGGCTTATTTTATACAGCATTACAAAATCAGAAAAGCAGGGAATGCGGCCAATTGACCTCTTCCCTGCTTTTTATGTTTTGTTTTGTTATCTTAATTCTAATACTGCTACCGCCTCGACATGGACCGTCTGCGGGAACATATCCACTGGCTGCACTTCACGTGTTTTAAAGCCGCCGTCTTCAAGTACGCGAAGATCCCGTGCGAGTGTACCCGGGTTACAAGACACGTACACGACCCGATTCGGCTTCATTTTTAAAATTGTGTCAAGAAGTGCCTCGTCGCAGCCTTTACGCGGCGGGTCTACAACGATCACATCCGGCTTGATGCCCTGCTTGTACCAAGCTGGGATGACTTCCTCTGCTTTTCCCGCTTCAAAATGAGCGTTTGTAATGCCGTTAAGCTCTGCATTTTGCTTGGCGTCTTCAATGGCCTGCGGTACAATTTCAACCCCGTACACTTGCTTTGCTTTTTGCGCAAGAAACAGGGAGATCGTGCCGATACCGCAATAAGCATCGATCACGGTTTCCTCACCAGCCAATCCGGCATACTCAAGTGCTTTATTGTAAAGCACTTCTGTTTGAACCGGATTGACTTGATAAAATGACCGGGCGGAAATGGCAAATCGAATGCCGCCGATCGTATCATAGATTACATCTTCTCCAAACAGCGTCCGCGTTGTGGAACCGAAAATAACGTTTGTTTTATCCGGATTCACATTTTGTACAATCGATGTAATATCTGGAACAGCCTGGCGAATCCCCTTTATAATGGCCTCCTGGTTCGGCAGCTCACTGGTGCGTGTGATCAGCACAGCCATTTTTTCGCCGGTTTGATAGCCGATTCGCGCCATTACGTGGCGGAGCACACCTTTATGGCGGCCTTCATCATAAGGCATAACCCCGTTCGCCGCACAAACATCTTTTACTTTTTGAATGATTGCGTCACTTTCTGTATGCTGGATCAAGCATTCTGTCATATCAATAATGTCATGCGAACGCTTTTTATAGAAACCGGCGACAATCTGCCCTTCAGGCGACAGACCAACCGGCACCTGCGCTTTGTTCCGGTAGCGCCACGGATCCTCCAAGCCGAGCACCGGATGTACCGGCACGTCCGGAAGCTTAGCGATCCGGTCAATCACATTGCGTACCTGGTTGTATTTCATATCCAGCTGCCCTGCATAGGATAAGTGCTGCATCTGGCAGCCGCCGCACTCATCGTAGACCGGACAAGGCGGCTCCACCCGCTCTTTTGATGCTTGATCAAGCCGGACCAGCTTGGCAAACCCGTACCCCTTATTTAATTTGGTTACTTGAATTTCTCCTGTTTCTCCCGGCAGAACACCTTCTATAAATAATGGATAGCCGTCAATTTTGGCTACTCCTTTTCCTTCATGCGTCAAATCAGCCACCGTTACATGAACGGTATCGCCTTTTTGAACCGGAGCTTGAATCTTTGCCACAATTACTCTCCTCTTTCTATTTGAAAAATGATTTCCGCTCAGCCGAAATCCATTTTTCCATTTCTTTTTCCCTTACAGAACGATTCACTAAAATATCATGCCAAACGTAGTTTTTCAGTAAACAAAGCTTGTCTGGTGTACACACCAAGTCCATTGACTGGCTGCCCTGCTTGAAAACGATACCCTTCATCTTACAACGATGTGCCGCTTTCTTCAAGAGCGTTTCAAGCATTTCATACATTTCTCTTCACATGGACGGAATCACTTTCCGCTCTTCTTTATTCTGCTGACTGCGGCAGCAGTTTATACAGTCTTTAAAAGAGACTATGGCAGCGGATCCACCTATTGAAAATGAATGGTTCTGCCCGCGACAGCTATTTTGATAAACGTTTTTTATGATGTTTCAGCGCATTGGACGGATTAAAATGTGCGATTTAAAAAGGCACCTCGTATGAACAGCTTTTGTTTGTTATCGTGACAGTCTCCTCCATCGGTAAAAATGTTTATCACTTTGTCCGTTCACTTTTTATAATCTGCTCGTATTCGTCACTCCATATGGAAAATGATGGAATAATAGTGCGGCAAATACTTTATCAGGGGGTTTTACGTATGAAAGCTTTACGTTGGTATGAAGCAAACGATATCCGTGTTGAAACCATTGATGAACCGGTAACGGCGCCTGGAAAAGTAAAGATTCAAGTAGAATGGACAGGTATTTGTGGCAGTGATTTGCATGAATATGCAGCAGGGCCTATTTTTGTACCGGTGAAAGAGCCGCATTACGTTAGCCAGGATAGGGCACCGATTGTAACGGGGCATGAGTTTTCCGGCAGGGTGATCGAAGTAGGTACAGGCGTCACACGTGTTCAGCCGGGCGATCCGGTTGTGGTGGAGCCTATTCTTTCCTGCGGTGAATGTGCAGCGTGTAAAAAAGGAAAATACAACTTGTGTAAACACCTCGGCTTTCATGGATTGTCTGGAGGAGGAGGCGGGTTTGCTGAATATACAGTGGTAGATGAACATATGGTACATAAAATGCCGGACGGCCTTTCTTTCGAGCAGGGCGCACTCGTTGAACCGGCGGCGGTCGCTCTTCATGCGGTCCGCCTGAGCAAATTAAAAGCGGGTGATAAAGCGGCGGTTTTCGGCGCGGGTCCTATGGGTCTGCTTGTGATTGAAGCGCTCCGGGCAGCAGATGCATCCGAAATTTATGGCGTTGAGCTTTCTCCTGAACGGGCAGCAAAAGCAAGAGAGCTGGGAGCGCGCGTTGTAATTAACCCGAAAGAGGAAAATGTCGTAGAGCGCCTTCAGGAGCTGACAAACGGCGGCGTAGATGTGGCATTTGAAGTTACCGATGTGCCGGTTGTTCTCCAGCAGGCGATTGACGCTACAATATTTGAAGGAGAAACCGTCATTGTTTCTATTTGGGAATCCGAGGCGTCTGTGCAGCCAAATAATGTTGTGCTGCAGGAAAGGACTGTAAAAGGCATTATTGCCTATCGTGATATTTTCCCGGCCGTTATGGAGCTTATGCAGCAAGGCTATTTTCAGGCGGAAAAGCTTGTAACAAAACGCATTTCGCTTGATGATATGGTAACAGAAGGGTTTAAAGCACTGGTGAAGGAAAAAAATCATATAAAAATTTTAGTTAAATCCCAGTCTGTATGATTAAAAAAGAACATCCTCCCTGGATGTTCTTTTTTTGTTTAGAACCGGCGGAAAGTGGAATAGTAATCCATATAAGGAGTGATTGAAAATGAGTTCACTAAAAGATCAAATTGCCTCGATTATCGACAACAACCTTGTGGGGACGATGGCGACTATTCATGATAACAAGCCGCGTTCACGCTATATGACATTTTTTAATGACAATTTAACACTGTACACGGCCACAAGCAAAGACACTCATAAAACAGAAGATATCGAGCAGAATCCATATACGCATATTCTGCTTGGCTATAACGGCGAGGGAATCGGCGACGAATATGTCGAAATCGAAGGAAAAGTGACCGAGTTCGACGATGAAAGCTTAAAGAAAAAAGTATGGAATGAACATTTAGAGTCATGGTTTGACGGGCCGGAGGATCCGAAGTTATTGATTTTAAAGGTTACCCCTGAGCAAATTCGGCTCATGAATAAAAAAGGACAGCCGCCGCAAACGCTGGAGCTGTAACAGAAATCAAAAGCACCGCCTTAAAAGGCGGTGCTTTTTGGTTGTAGACAAAGTAAGAAGCAGGCTGATTGAAAACGTCTGACTTTCCAGGAACGCCGCCGGCTGGGAAGCGGAGTGACCTTTTGGAGGTCATGAGCACTCACAGCCGGCAAGTGACGACGAAAGCGGGCGTTTGCCAACAGCCTGAGGGGGTGCTTTTTATCGGGCAGATGCTACAACCTCTTCATATGAGCCGATTGCTTGAATACTGCCATTTTTCAACCGAATCACTTGATCGGCACGGCGGATTGTATTCAGCCGGTGGGCGATGACAAAGCTGGTCCGTCCTTTCATCAAGCGGCCGAGCGCTTCCTGAATATGCAATTCAGTGATTGTATCGATATTGCTTGTTGCTTCATCTAAAATCAGCAAAGCCGGATCAGCTAAAATCGCCCGGGCAATCGCCAGAAGCTGACGCTGCCCCTGGCTGATGCCTGATCCATCCTGCTTGAGCATGGAATCGTATCCGTTCGGCATCCGTTCAATAAACGAATGGGCATTGGCCTGCCTGGCGGCTTCTATGACTTCTTCATCTGGCGCACCCAGCCGCCCATAGCGGATATTTTCCATCACTGTTCCTTCAAAAAGTACCGTATCCTGCAGCACAAATCCCATTTGGCTGCGCAGTGCTGCTCCGGAAATATCGCGGCTGTCTATACCGTCAAACAAAATTTTGCCCCCATCCGGCTCATAAAACCGGACAAGCAAATTCATAATCGTCGTTTTGCCTGAACCAGTCGGGCCGATCAAAGCGATCATCTCTCCTGGTAAAGCGTGGAATGAAACATGAGATAATGTTTTTTTTCCTTCTTCATAAGAAAAAGAGACATCATCAAACACGACTTCCCCTGACAGAAGCGGTTCCTGGCCTTTTTTGCTGTCAACCGCTTCATCCGTATCCATAATATCAAATACCCGTTCCGCTCCGGCGACCGCTGACAGCATTGTGTTGTATTGATTGGCCAGATCATTGAGGGGGCGCGTGAACTGGCGGGCGTATTCTGTAAAGATCACAATAGTACCGACCGTTGCCTGCCCGCTCAGCGCTAGAACACCGCCGACAAGAGCAATCACAGCGAAACCAGCGTTATTCAGCACATTCATTAATTTCGGAATAAAGCCCGAATAAGCCTGTGCCAAATAACCGGCTTCACGCAGACGCTCATTTTTTTCCATAAATTCTTCAATGATGTCTTCTTCCCGCGAAAACATTTTGACGATATGCCGGCTCGAAATCGCTTCTTCAATAAACCCGTTTAAATCGCCAAGGTGGCGCTGCTGCTCCTTAAACCTCGGACCAGTGCGGCTTGTGATCCATTTCATTCCCCCAAACATCAGCGGGATAATGAGCAAAGTCACAGCGGTTAAAAGCGGGCTTAAATAAAGCATCACGACGATGGAGCCGGTAAGTGTCAACAGCCCCGATGCCACTTGAATAATGGAGCTGTTCAATGTACTGCTGATATTATCGATGTCATTGGTGACACGGCTCATCAACTCGCCGTGGCGGCGCTTATCGAAAAAAGAAATCGGCAGTGTGTGGAAATGGCGGAATAAATCGTCACGAAGCTCGTAGACGGTTCGTTGGGCAATTTCCGCCATCCAATAGTTTTGCAGAAAGCTGACGGCTGAATAATTGACATATACCAGTACCAGGCCGGCGAGCAGCAGAAGCAGTCCGCGTTCATTCCCCGATGCGATATAATCATCGATCGCCTTTCCGATTAAAAAAGGGCCGGCCAGGGCTAATGCGGAGCCCAGCGCCACCATTACCATCGTCAGCATCAGTTTTCCTTTTCTTTTCAGCAAATAGCGGCCAATCCGCTTCAGCGTCTTAGACATGTTGCTGATCTGCGGCTTGGCTTCCCTGTTATTGCCCGGATGCTTCATGAATTCCACCTCCTCTGCCCTGCGACTCCAGAAGGCGTCTGTACAAGCCATTTGCCTGTGCCAGTTCCCTGTGTGTGCCGGAAGCGGCAATTCGACCGTCTTCCATTATAAAAATACAATCCGCTTGTTCAGCAGTTGAAATTTTTTGCGTTACAATCACTACGGTGCATGGCTGGGCAGTGATTGCCTCAATAAGTGCGGCTTCCGTTTTCACATCCAACGCGCTCGTACTGTCATCCAACAGTAAAATATCCGGCTGCCGGACGAGCGCCCTTGCGATGGACAGCCGCTGCTTCTGTCCTCCTGAGAGCGTAACGCCTTTTTGCCCGATCACCGTATGGTATCCGTCCGGCAATGAAACGATCGTTTCATGAATTTGCGCTTTTTGAGCGGCTTCTATTACTTCTTCATCGGTCGCATTTTTTTTGCCCCAGCGAATATTATCGATAATCGATCCGGTAAACAAATGAGATTCCTGCGGGACAAAGCCAATATGGCGCCGAAGCAGGCCGACATCCATCCGGCTTATATCACGGCCGCCGATGGCGACATGCCCTTTCTCCGGCTTATACAAACGCGGAATCAAAGAAAGCAGTGCCGACTTGCCAGAGCCGGTTTCCCCCAAAACAGCCGCCATGCTGCCGCTCTTAATATTCATGGAGAGCGAATGAAGCACGGGCGTTTTACCGCCCGGGTATGTAAAGGTAATTTCTTCTAACGAGAGATCTCCTTCTGCTGGATAAGTCTCTGTTACAGCCGGATGCTGCTCCTCTTCCACCATTAATACTTCATTGATCCGGGCAGCAGAGGCTCTGCCGCGGGCAAACGCAAGTGTAATAAACGTAAGGATTGATAGTGAAATAATAATCCGTGCCGCGTAGTTGATCACAGCCACAATTTCACCTGTGGTCGCTGTGCCGCTTTGCAGCTCGGCAAAGCCGAACCATAGGATAAATAAAAGACCGCCATTCATCACGAGCATCAAAATCGGCACAATACTTTCAAATGTGCGGATGACGCCGATCGTATTTTCCATGAGTGCTTTGCCGGCCCGTTCAAACCGCGCCGTTTCATGTCCGCTGCGGACAAATGCCCGGATCAGCCGGATGCCCGTCAAGTTTTCACGCATTACGCTGTTTACACGGTCGAGCTTAAGCTGCACACGTTGGAACATGCCCGCTCCCTTTCGCATCATAAACAGCATAAAGACGGTCATGACCGGCACCGTTATAAGCAGCACCGACGCTAGCTTAAAATGAACGAACAGCGCCATCACTGTGCCAAAGAGAATCATCAGCGGTGCACGCAGCATAATGCGCAGACTCATAAAAACAGCGTTTTGCAGCTGGGTCACATCGTTTGTCATCCTTGTAATTAATGTGGACGTATCAAAGTGGCCGTACTGCCCGAACGAAAAAAACTGCACTTTCTCGATCAGTTTCTTTCGAATATCGAACCCGTAGTTTTGGCCAATCCGCGCAGCAATAAATGAATTGGTAATTCCAGCAGCGAATGAAAACAGCGACAGCCCGACCATGATACTGCCCCAAAATAAAATCGTGTTCATCTCTCCAGCCGCGATGCCGTCATCGATCATCTTCGCCATTAAAACCGGCAGTACGAGTTCCACCGCGAGCTCAAGCAGCATCAGTCCCCAGGCAGCAGCCATCCGCAGACGGTACGGCTTTAATAACACCCAAACATGATTCATCCCCATTCCTTCTTCCACTTCTTTGTTATCTTTAGTGTAGCAAACATAAAAAAAAATCGCTTCTTTCAAGAAGCGTCCGGTATGCTTGTCCGCTCAAAGAGCAGAAGGCATTCTCCAGCCTGTTTCATTTACCAGCTGAAGAAGTGACTTACCATTTTGGTTTGATAAACGTTCTTTTCACCATCAGCTCCATATCCAGGCATTGAATGGCGCTGATTCCTTCTATGCAGACGGTTACGCACACATTTGTCCGCTCTAAAAAAGAAAGCTCATGAAAGCAGACTGCTGTACCGCAGTACACATCTAACGGTTGAAGCAGTGATAGTGTCACTGTTTTTTCTTTTCATCGAGATGTTCGATGCGGAAGTACCTGGGCAATGGACTTCGAATATTGGACCATAACAGGGTAAGTAAAGCGGACGGGAATGACAATATCCTGGACAGGTATTCCGCTCTTTACAAGAAAAAACGCCAGGGTGTACGGCTGATGCGCAAAATGTTTACGCGTTTCTTCTTTGGTATGACCTATTTTCAATTTGGCATGGTCATTCGCCATGCATTGAACAAAAAGACACGGCTTTTCATGCGGATGATCTGGAAAATTTAAAAAAGCCTGCCGGCATCGAACGAAGCGATGCCGGCAGGCGGGCGGGCAGTTTATAGCTGAGGAAACTGTTCTGTCTCCCTTTTACTTTTTTGTACAAAATAATAAACAATCACACCAGCGAGCACGTATACCGCACACGCAGCGTAAAGCATCTTAAAGCCGAGGCCAGATGCCACAACCCCCATCACAAAGGACCCAAAGCCGATGCCGAGATCAAAAAGAGATAAAAATGTCGCTGTCGCCAGCGCTTTTTTCTCAGGCCGCGCTTTCGATATGGCAATCGTTTGAAAGCCAGGGAATAAGGTGCCCCAGCCAAGCCCGATCACCCCTGCTGCAATCAGAAAAAGACCGGCTCCGCCAGCCTGGCTCAGCAAAAGCAGGCCCACGGCGAATACAACAATCGACGGATAGACGATGGCATTGGCACCATAACGGTCAAACCAGCGGCCGGTAAACGGACGGGACAGTACAATAACAACCGCATACACAACAAAAAAGAAGCCCGATACGGCACCAATGTGCAGCTCTTCGGCGTAAACCGAAACGAAGGATAAAATAGCTGAATAAACAATAGCGAAGAAAGTACCGGTCAGCGCAATCGGCAGAGCAGACTTTTCAATTAAATTACCCGGGGACAGATCCAGCTTAAACTGTGCAGCAGGCTTGCGGCTGCCCGCTTTCTCATTTTTCAATGATAAGCCGATCACCAGCGCAATCAAGGCAACTGCTGCACACACGATAAAGCCCGCTTGAATGCTCCATTTGTTCATAATGGCAAGTCCCGCAAACGGACCGATCGCCATAGCCAGGTTCATGGACATCACATAGTAGCCCATTCCCTCACCCCGGCGTGAATTCGGGATAATATCCGCTACGACAGCTCCGGCTGCGGTAGTCGCCATCCCAAAGCCAATGCCGTGGAAGAATCGAAGCACAAGAAGCGCTGTAAGGCCATTTGTGAACGGGTATAAAACCGATGCTGCAAAAAAGATCACAAGTGACGCAATCAATACTTTTTTCTTGCCGAAATGCTCGACCCATTGTCCAGAAACGAACCGGATCAAAATCGCTGAAATTAAAAAGACAGTTGTGGCCAGGCCTGCTTCACTTTCCGTGCTGTTCAATTCGTTTAATACATAAACGGGCAGCGTGACAAGCAGAAAATAAAACGTCATAAATAAGAAAAAGTTCGTTAATGAGATGCTGATAAAATCTTTTGTCCATAGAGCTGGTTTATTCATGCAAATCCCCTTTCATTTTTCTAAGCCAATCATGAAGTGCCAGCTGCACAAGCATACGTTGTTCCCGCGGCACCTGCTCAAGCAGACGGTCATTCATCGTTAAAATGGCCTTCTCCCATTCCGGATACGCCTCGTGCGCTTTGTCCGTTAAGTGAATCACTTTTACCCGTTTGTCTTCGCCCGGCACCTGCTGTACATATCCCTGCCTGGCAAGACGCTGAATCGTCCTGGTCATCGGTGGTGCTTCAACTGCCAGGTATTCGCATAGCGCCGACTGCGGCATGGCTCCTTTTGTTTTCAGTACAAATAAAACCGCCCACTGTGCACTGTACAGACCGAACGGATGCAGCGTTTCATTCACTTGTTTAGTCAGCGTGCGAGATAGCTGATGAATCGTATGAAATAGCTCATGTGTTTCCATTCCATCCTCCAATTGATTACTTAGGTAACTAAATTATAACATGATTCTTCGTCACACGAAATACTTTCTATAAAAAAAGCTGCTTCGGTATCACCGAAGCAGCCCATATTAATAAATGCGGTCCTGTGGACGAAGCTTTTCGATTGGTGCAAAAACATCAAGATGGCGGTATAAATTTTCAAAATCAGCCGGAATCTCGCCGCCAAGCTCCCCGTCAAGATTAATCAGCAACGGTTCCGATGATTGAACACGAATCCGGCTTGCTTTTGTATAAATAACATGAGGGTCATTTAAATGATCTCCCCGAAGGGCAAGGCTTGCAATTCGGATAAATTCAGCCAGGTTGGTTTTCTTTAAGATAATCAGCGTAAATAAACCATCGTTAACAGATGAATCCGGCGCCAGCTTTTCAAAACCGCCGACTGAATTCGTCAGCCCGATTAAAAAAAGAAGCGATTCTCCTTCAAACACTTCACCATCATATTCAATTCTAATATCTGTCGGCTTGATCGAAGGCAGCATCTCGATGCCTTTTAAATAATAAGCAAGCTGGCCGAGCATCGTCTTCAACTTGCTTGGCACTTCATACGTAAGCTCTGTTAAACGGCCGCCCCCTGCAATATTAATGAAATAGCGCTCATTCATGCGCCCGACGTCCACCGGAATGGTTTCACCGGCTGTGATTACATCAATGGCTCCTTGAATATCACGTGGAATATGCAAGGCCCGGGCGAAGTCATTGGTCGTGCCCATTGGAATCACGCCGAATTTCGGACGATGCTCCTGTCCGGCCAGGCCATTCACTACTTCATTTAACGTTCCATCGCCGCCCGCTGCAATGACAACATCGAATTTCCGTTCCGTGGCGATTCGTGCTGCTTCGGTCGCATCTCCTTCTCCCGTTGTTGCATGCGCGGAAGTTTCATATCCGGCTTTTTCAAGCTTTTCGAGCGCTTCCGGCAAATGCTTGCGGAACAATTCGCGCCCAGAGGTTGGATTGTAAATAATTCGTGCTCGTTTCGTCATCTTTATCCCAGTCTTTCTGCTATTAATATAATCGTTCCGCAAGCGTTGTTTTTATGCTGCGGTATATTTCCTGCCAGATCGATTCGTCCGTGCGGTAGGTTTCTGTTAATGCCTGGATCATGTCACGGCTCTTTTTCTCGAAATCTTCATGGTCACGCGGCGGCAGTGATGAACGGTACTGTGTGACCATTTCCTGCACGGCTGGAGCACGCGGTCCCCATACGGCCTGCTCCGCTCCTTCTTCGTTTATAAAAATAAAAATAGGAATTGCCCGTGATGTTCCATTTGTTAAATACTGGTCCATCAGCTCCAGATTTTCATCGCGGTGCAGCATACGGACTTCCATCTTTGCTGCTTTTGCCATGGCAAGCAGAATCGGAACGTTCACCATAGCGTCCCCGCACCAGTCTTCTGTGAGGACAATGACACGCCAATTGGCTTCGCTTACTTTATCAATAAGAGAAGCTTCTTCGCTCGATAAGTGAAAATTTTTTAATACATAAAGAAGATTTTCTTTATGCTCCGACATATTGTTTATATAGTCCTCAGGTGTCAGTCCTTTTTCAAACCATTCCTGCAGATTCATTTTTCGTTCCTCCGTTACGGATTTTCAAAACATCCTATCCTCCATTATGCACAAAAACGGCCGATTTGACAAAATCGGTTGATTTCAAGGAGGCACAATTCTATAATGAAGAAGAATGAATTAATAAATATTAATAATTATAAATAAAAATACAAAGGAGTTTTTCCATGAAAGCATCAGTCATCGGCGCTTCCGGCTACGGAGGAATTGAACTTATACGCCTTTTATCCAATCATCCGCATTTTGAGCTGCACGCTGTTTATTCATCCAGCAAAGACGGCGTTCCTGTTACAGAAGAGTATCCTCATCTTGCCGAGATTTGCCCGCTTCCCTTAACGAAAATTGATACAGAAGCGATCAAACAGGAGTCAGACGTTGTATTTTTAGCGGTTCCTTCCGGCGCAGCCGCTGCCCTTGCCCCCCAGCTTGCCGGCGGACAGGCCAAAGTCGTCGATTTATCCGGAGACCTTCGCTTAAAAGAAACAGAAGATTATAAAAAGTGGTATAAAAAAGACCCGGCTCCAAAAGAATTTGTCGCCGATGCCGTGTACGGGCTGACAGAATGGAACCGCGAAAACATTAAGTCGGCATCCGTTCTATCCAATCCGGGCTGTTATCCGACAGCAACGCTTTTAGGGCTTGCTCCCGCTGTACAAAGCGGTGTAATTGATATGAAAAATATTATTATTGATGCCAAATCCGGTGTATCGGGTGCTGGACGCGGCTTGTCTCCGATCGTTCATTTCGCGGAGATGAATGATAACTTCCGCATTTATAAAGTAAATGAGCATCAGCACATTCCGGAAATTGAGCAGCAGCTTTCCTGGTGGAGCGAATCAGCCGCCCCCATTATGTTTTCTACACATCTTCTGCCAGTATCCCGTGGAATTATGGCAACGATGTATGCACCGCTCACACGCGATATGACAACAGAAGAAGCGCATGCTCTTTACGCTGATACCTACAAAAACGATCCATTTGTCCGTGTCCGCCCCATGAAACAGTTCCCTGGCATTAAAGAAGTAGCCGGTTCAAACTTCTGTGATATTTCGGTTGATGTGGATACACGCACGAACCGTCTTGTAATCGTGTCTGTTATCGATAACCTTGTAAAAGGTGCAGCGGGACAAGCCGTTCAAAATGCAAATATTATGTTTGGATTCGAAGAAACATCGGGGCTTAAAGGCTTTCCGATGTACCCATAAGAGGAGGAGACCGATGAAAACAGTAGTCGTAAAATGCGGCGGCAGTGTGTTAAAAGAATTGTCACAAAGCTTTTTTGACAGTATGAACGCGCTGATCGCCGATGGATACAAAATTGTGTTTGTTCACGGCGGCGGCCCGGAAATTAACGCTATGCTCGAGAAAATGAACGTAAAAAGCGAGTTTAAAAACGGCCTGCGCGTTACGTCAGAGGAAGTGCTTCAGGCAGCGGAGCTTGTTCTTTCCGGAAGCATGAACCGGAAACTGGTCCGTATGCTTGAAGCACAAGGTATTCCGGCTATCGGTGTACAGTCAAGCGACCAGGGGATTCTTCAGGCCGACTTTATTAACCAGGAAGAACTCGGGTTTGTCGGCGACGTAATAGCTGTTAACAAAGAAGTGCTCCAGCTGTTCCTTGAAGCCGGCCTCCTTCCCGTTCTGACACCGATTGCGAAAGGTCCAGACGGAACGGTGCTGAATGTGAATGCAGACCATGCAGCAGGCGCGGCTGCTTACGCTCTTGAGGCAGACCACCTTCTTATGGTGACAGACGTGCCCGGTGTTTTAAAAGATGGCGAACTGATTCCATCTCTCACTGCTTCCCAAACAAACGAACTTATTGATTCCGGTGTAATCAGCGGCGGGATGATCCCAAAAGTTCATACCGCCTTGAAAGCACTCGAAAGCTGCGGACATGTTCATATTGTCTCTGGCAAAAAACCGTTCTACGAAAATGAAACGTGGCATGGCACTTTATTTCAAAAGGAGGAAACAGTATGAGTCATTTATTTCCTACATATGCAAGATGGGATGTTACACCCGTCAAAGCAAAAGGCTCTTATTTAACAGCAAAAGACGGCAAGGAATATTTAGACTTTACATCCGGCATCAGCGTATGCAACCTTGGCCACGCACCGGACAATGTCAAAACAGCAGTTGAAGAGCAGCTGAACCAGTTTTGGCATACGTCAAATTTGTTTCAAATTGATCTGCAGGAAGAAGTAGCGAAGCAGCTGGCAGATGCGTCAGGGCTCGATCTTGTGTTTTTCGGAAACAGCGGCGCTGAAGCAAATGAAGCAGCCATTAAGCTTGCCCGCAAATCAACTGGCCGTACAAAAGTGATTACATTCGTTGATTCATTCCATGGCCGCACTTTTGCCACGATGGCAGCGACCGGCCAGGACAAAATTAAAACCGGCTTCGGTCCCATGCTCGAATCATTTGAGTATGTCACCATGAATGATCTTGATTCCTTGACAGCTGCCCTTGATGACAATACCGCAGCCATTATGTTTGAAGTGATTCAAGGTGAAGGCGGTATTAATGAAGGAAATGCAGAATTTCTAAAGAAAGCCGAAGAACTGGCTCATCAAAATGGCTCTCTTGTTATTATTGATGAAATCCAGACAGGCATCGGCCGTACCGGAAAGCCATTTGCTTTTCAGCATATCGGCTTGAATCCGGATATTATTTCGGTTGCAAAAGGAATTGCGAGCGGCTTCCCTCTCGGTGCGATTATCGGTAAAGCGTCCCTTGCCGAAGCGTTTTCTGCGGGTTCACACGGCTCGACATTCGGCGGCAACCCGGTGGCTCTTGCAGCGGCCAAAGAAACATTGAACACCATCTTTGACGAATCCTTTTTGGCCGACGTAACCCAAAAAGGTGAACTGATTCACTCGCTGCTCGAAGAAGCACTAAAAGAGCAGCCTATCTTTAAAAAGCTGAAAGGGCGCGGCTTAATGGTAGGTATTGAGCTGAATGAAGAAGCGGGGCCGTTTTTAGCCAAAGCGCGTGAACAAAACCTGCTTATTTTAACAGCCGGTACTCACGTAATCCGCCTTCTACCGCCCCTTACCGTAACAGAGGATGAAATTCAAACAGCTGTGAACGTGATCACCAATATTTTAACCAATTAAAAAAAGCAGTCTCCATTCGGAGACCGCTTTTTTTTACAATACTTTTCGAAATGCCGGCTGATTTTGCGCTGTTTCTTCAATAAATGCAGCAGCTTCTTCTACAATGCGGCCGGCATCATAATCCATGGTGGCTACATGGTAAGAATTTCGCAGAGTGACGATTTTCTTTTGTTTGGATGAAATCGCCTGGTAAATAAACGATGTGTTTTCCGGCGGCACGACGTGATCTACTGCTGATTTGATGCAAAGCGCCGGCACGCGGACACGGTGCAGTACGCTCGGCACCTCCTTCATGAGCTTTTGCAGCTCGCGCACAGAAGCAACAGGTGCTTCTTCGTACGTGATTTCATGGACGCCGTCTTTTTTAATATCAGGCGCTCCTTCTGGAATAAAACGAGGAGCCGGATCATACTGCAAGTAATCGAGTGACGGCAGTGTAAGAGCTGCATTAATCGTAATAATGCCTTCAATGTCCTGATGAGCGGCTGCAAATTTAAGTGTCAGTGTGCCGCCCATGGACTGCCCCATTAAGAAAATACGCTTGCCGCGCTTTTTCAAAAAGCGGTAGGCGTTTGAATAGCTGTTATACCAGTCGTCATGTGTGCATGTTTCCATTTCTTCCTGGTGCGTGCCGTGGCCTTTCAATCTTGGAGCAACAACCGAAAATCCTTTTTGGTTTAATGCTTTGGCTACCTCCCGGACACTTTGCGGCGTACCAATAAATCCATGGGAAAGAACAATACCAATTTCATTTCCTTCTAAATAAAATGACTCAGCACCTGGGATTACAGTATATTCTCTGCTCATTATCCGGCCCTCCGTTTTAATTCCGATTATTTTTATAAGATATATACACTTTAACGGATTTTATCCGACAAGTCAAGTTGGAATTAACATAAAAAGAAAACCGTTCGATTGAAAAGACGGTGCTATTACATATAAAAATGGCGCGATTAGAGTTCAATCGCGCCATCCTGTCTGATTATTTATTATCTTTTTTGAATTTCTTCTACAAGCAGCTTATTGATCGCCTGCGGATTCGCCTGGCCTTTGGAGGCTTTCATAATTTGTCCAACAAGGAAGCCGATCGCTTTTTTCTTGCCTTCTTTAAAGTCGGCAATAGACTGCGGGTTCGCATCTAAAGCGTCGTTTACGAATTTTAAAAGCGCTGATTCGTCAGAAATTTGCACAAGGCCTTTTTCTTTTACGATCGCTTCGGCATCGCCGCCGTTTTCAATAATTTCTTTAAATACGGTTTTAGCGATTTTAGAAGAGATGGTTCCTTCTTCAAGCAATTTAATCATACCAGCAAGGTTCTCTGGTGTCAGCTTTGTTTGAGCGAGCTCTTTGTTCTCTGCGTTCAAGTACGCCGGCACTTCACCCATCATCCAGTTAGAAGCAAGCTTTGCTGCAGCACCGGCTGCTACCGTTGCTTCAAAGAAATCGGCAATGTCTTTTGACATCGTCAAAATTTTCGCGTCATGCGCCGGCAGTCCAAGCTCTTCCATGTAACGTTTTTTGCGTGCATCTGGAAGTTCTGGAATTGATGCGCGGACACGCTCTTTCCATTCGTCATCAATGTAAACAGGAAGCAGATCTGGTTCCGGGAAATAACGGTAGTCATCTGATCCTTCTTTTACGCGCATCAAAATGGTTTTGCCTGTTGATTCATCAAAACGGCGTGTTTCCTGCTCCACTTTTCCGCCTGAAGATACAACTTCTGCCTGGCGTTTTTCTTCATACTCAAGCCCTTTACGCACAAAGTTAAAAGAGTTTAGGTTTTTCAATTCTGTTCTTGTCCCAAATTCTTCCTGTCCAAATGGGCGGATCGAAATGTTCGCGTCACAGCGAAGAGATCCCTCTTCCATTTTACAGTCGGATACTTCTGTATATTGAATAATCGCTTTTAATTTCTCTAAAAATGCATAGGCTTCTTCGGGCGTACGAATATCTGGTTCGGATACAATTTCTACAAGCGGTGTTCCCTGGCGGTTATAATCGCAAAGAGAATGCTTGCCGGCATGCGTCAGCTTGCCTGCATCTTCTTCTAAATGAAGACGAGTGATGCCGATCCGTTTTGTTTCACCGTTCACTTCGATTTCTACCCATCCGTGTTCGCCGATCGGTTTATCATTTTGTGATATTTGGTACGCTTTCGGGTTGTCTGGATAGAAATAATTTTTCCGATCCCAAATGGATTCCTCAGCGATTTCGCAATTGATGGCCATGGCTGCTTTCATTGCGAATTCAACCGCTTTGTCATTCATTACTGGCAAAACGCCCGGATATCCGAGGTCAATCACCGTTGTATTCGTATTTGGCTCCGCGCCGAAATGGGCCGGGGCTGACGAAAAGATTTTCGAGTTAGTTTTTAATTCAACGTGGACTTCAAGTCCAATCACCGTTTCAAATTGCACAGGTGGTCCCCTCCTTTACAGCTTTGGCTTTTCTTTATGGAAATCAGTTGCCTGCTCGTACGCATGCGCAACACGGTATACGTTCTTTTCATCAAAATGACGTCCAATAATCTGAAGACCAAGCGGCAAGCCGTTTTCTGCGAATCCGCATGGAACAGAAATACCCGGTACGCCGGCAAGGTTTACTGGAATCGTTAAAATATCATTTGCATACATTGTTAACGGATCATCAATAATTTCACCGATTTTAAACGCTGGTGTTGGCGTTGTCGGGCCAATAATGACATCGTAGTTTTCAAGCACATCTTCAAAATCTTTTTTAATAAGCGTGCGAACCTGCTGTGCTTTTTTATAGTACGCATCGTAGTAGCCTGAGCTTAGCGCAAATGTACCAAGCATGATACGGCGTTTTACTTCGTCGCCGAATCCTTCTGCACGTGTTTTTTTGTATAAATCGATTAAGTTTTCTGCGCCTTCTGCACGGTAGCCGTAGCGGATACCGTCAAAACGGGCCAGGTTGGATGACGCTTCAGATGACGCGAGCAGGTAGTACGTGGCCACGCCGTATTTTGAATGCGGAAGAGATACTTCTTCCCACGTAGCACCAAGCCCTTCCAATACTTTCAGCGCCGCAAGAACAGACTGTCTTACTTCTTCTGAAACACCTTCTCCAAGGTATTCTTTCGGTACAGCAATGCGCAAGCCTTTAATGTCGCCTGTTAATCCGGCAGCAAAGCTTTCGGTCGGCACATTCGCCGAAGTTGAATCGTACGGATCAACGCCAGCAAGCGCTTCTAAAAGATGTGCATTGTCTTCTACGTTGCGTGTAATAGGCCCAATCTGGTCAAGAGACGATGCAAAAGCAATCAAACCAAAGCGGGATACGCGTCCGTATGTAGGTTTCATGCCGACTACGCCGCAGAAAGAAGCCGGCTGGCGAATCGATCCGCCTGTATCTGAGCCAAGTGAAAACGGTACTTCGCCTGCTGCAACAGCCGCAGCAGAGCCGCCTGATGAACCGCCTGGCACGTGAGCTAAATTCCATGGGTTACGTGTTTTTTGGAAGCTTGAGTTTTCCGTTGATGAGCCCATCGCAAATTCGTCCATGTTTAGCTTGCCGACTGTAATTGTTCCGGCTTCACGAAGCTTATTTACCACGGTTGCATCATAAATCGGGTCAAAGTTGTGAAGGATTTGGCTGGCAGCAGTCGTGCGGAGTCCTTTTGTAACGATATTATCTTTTATGCCAATCGGAATCCCTGATAAAATACCGGTTTTTCCTGCACCTTGTGCTTCTTCCGCCTGCTTGCGGGCACGCTCTTCATCTAATGCAAGAAATGCTTTTACATCTCCGTCTACAGCGGCGATGCGTTTGAATGATTCATCCACAAGATCCGGAATCGATACTTCTTTTTTGTCGATCATCGATTGAATCTCGGTTAATTTGTGATCAAATAATGACACGGTCTCTCCTCCTTACTCGATAATAGACGGAACCCGAATTTGGCCGTCCTGCTGATCCGGTGCATTTTTCAATACTTCTTCCCGGTCTAGTCCTGGTGCCGATTCGTCTTTCCGCAATACATTCTTCATATTTAAAACGTGTGATGTCGGCTGCACGTTTGATGTATCTAGTTCATTCAGCTGCTCGGCAAATGTAATGATCGCATCGAGCTGTTCTGTAAATGTATGCACTTCTTCGTCCGTAATCGCAAGGCGCGCCAAATGGGCCACGTGCCGGACTTGTTCTTCTGAAATTCGCGTCAATGGAATCCACCTCCGTAAAAAATTTGTACGCTAATAATTGCACAAAGTCTATTTTACCATGATTTCAGCCCGCGTGAACAAAAAGAAGAACCGCCCTCCAAAATGAAGGCGGTTCTTATCTATTTTGCATCCCCCAATGCAAGACAAATCCCTTTGTTCGTGGCTGATCAGTTTGTTTGAAATTGTTCTTCTTCTGTTGACCCTTTCAATGCCGTTGTAGAAGACTGTCCTCCTGTTACCGTCATCGACACGGCATCAAAATAGCCAGTCCCTACTTCACGCTGGTGCCGGGTTGCTGTGTATCCATCTTTTTCCGCTGCAAATTCCGCCTGCTGAAGTTCCGAGTAAGCACCCATTCCCCGGTCTTTATATCCGCTCGCAAGCTGGAACATGCTGTAATTCAACGTATGGAAGCCAGCAAGTGTAACAAACTGGAATTTGTAACCCATCTTTGCAAGTTCCACTTGGTATTTCTCAATGGTTTCATCGTCAAGTTTCGCTTTCCAGTTAAAGGAAGGCGAGCAGTTGTACGCAAGCAATTTATCCGGGAATTTTTCATGAATCGCATCCGCAAAGCGCTGTGCATCCTCCAGATTCGGTTCCGATGTCTCGCACCAGATCATATCTGCATATGGCGCATAGGCAAGACCGCGTGCAATGGCTTGATCAAGGCCCGCTTTCGTCCGGAAAAAGCCTTCAGATGTGCGTTCACCTGTAATAAACGGAGCATCAGCCGGATCGATGTCACTTGTGATCAGGTCCGCTGCATCTGCATCTGTACGTGCGATTAAAACCGTTGGCGTCCCCATTACATCTGCTGCAAGGCGCGCCGCAATCAAGTTTCGTACAGCCGTTTGTGTCGGCAGGAGTACTTTCCCCCCGAGATGCCCGCATTTTTTCTCAGAAGAAAGCTGATCCTCAAAGTGAACACCTGCTGCACCCGCTTCAATCATCCCTTTCATCAATTCAAATACATTAAGCTGTCCCCCAAAGCCAGCTTCAGCATCGGCTACAATTGGAGCGAAATAATCAGTGGAATGATCACCTTCCATATGCGCGATCTGGTCAGCACGCTGAAGCGCCTGGTTGATTCGTTTTACCACATTCGGCACGCTGTTTACCGGATACAAGCTTTGATCGGGATACATATGGCCTGAAAGATTGGCATCGGCAGCGACTTGCCAGCCGCTTAAATAAATCGCTTTCAAACCTGCTTTCACCTGCTGTACAGCTTGGTTTCCTGTCAGGGCACCGAGTGCATTCACGAAGCCTTCTCCTGTTACCAGACTCCACAGTTTGTCAGCGCCGCGCTGAGCCAATGTATGCTCGATATCGATGGAGCCGCGAAGCTTGATCACTTCTTCTGCCGAATAAGGCCGTTCAATCCCTTTCCATCTAGCATCGTTTTTCCATGATTGTTGAAGCTGATTCACCCGTGCTTGATCCGTATTCCCCATTTTAAAACATCCCCTTTGTTATAAAACAGATTGTTTAATACAATTTGTATTATATAACAGAATATTTTTCTTGCCAACCCATTTTTTAAAAAATTCAAAAAATAAAGCTGGAAGAATAAATTCTTCCAGCTTTTCATTTTATAAAAGAAGCAATAAGCTGAGCGCCATAACCGCCATCCCGGAGACAATCCCATAAATGGCGAGATGTGTCTGGTCGTACTTTTGGGCAGCCGGCAGCAGTTCATCAAGTGAAATAAATACCATGATACCGGCAACACCAGCGAAAATCATGCCAAACATCGTATCCGTTAAATAAGGCATTAAAACGATCCAGGCTACAAGCGCTCCTACCGGCTCTGAGAGGCCCGACAAAAAGGACCATTTAAACGCTTTTTTGCGGCTTCCTGTGGCAAAGTAAAGAGGTACAGCCACTGCAATGCCTTCTGGAATATTATGAATGGCAACTGCCACTGCAATCGCGATACCAAGAGCTGGATCCTGAATGGCCGATGCAAAAGTTGCAATGCCCTCTGGAAAATTGTGAATGGCAATGGCGATCGCGGTGAAAATCCCCATTTTTTTGAGCTTGGCGTATTCATCCTGCTCCGGCTCTTCATGAAATTCTTCTACTGTTTTCGTCTCGTGCGGATTTCCGGTTGACGGAATAAACTTGTCGATCAAGGCGATGACCACAATGCCGGCAAAAAAGCCGATGACGGTCAGCCAATAGCCCGTTTTCTCACCGTGCTCTAAAACAAGCGCATCTTTCGCTTTTACAAAAATTTCAATCATCGAGACATAAATCATCACACCCGCTGAAAACCCAAGCGCCCAGGCGAGAAACTTTGTATTTGTACGCGATGTGAAAAAAGCCAGCGCACTGCCAATACCTGTTGCGAGACCAGCAAATAATGTTAAACCGATGGCCAGCAGTACATTCTCATCCATTTGCGCCCTCCTCCATCTTTTTTTTATTAGTGTATGCCATATGTTGCTCATGTGCAACTTTTTTTGTTGAGGCAAATAAAAAAACCTGATCTCACCCAGCTGGATGAAATCAGGTTCTTCCTTATTCGTAAATATGAACGTATGGTTCTTTCGCGTTTGCTTCCTTCACAATAAGCGCTTCCGGGCCGCCTGTTGACGTAATACTTACTTCAACCGGAATGTATGCCGGAAAATGCTCCATCACAAGGCCGGTTACATACTGCGTAAAGCCAATCGCTTCCGCTTTTCCGTAAAACTGAATTGGAATCTCAATTTTCAAGCTTGTCAGCTCTTCCCCGCTGTAAAGTCCGCGTCCAATTACACCGTTTGTGCCGTCAAAATAAGATTCAATATCCTGCTTAAAGTTAGCGAAATACGTAGAGTCTTCCCGGTGGTCTTCTTCTGCAGAGCTGGATGGGAACAATACGTATTTTTCATTGATCGCTTTCCAGTCGGATATATCCGCATCACCTGCATCAAGATGGGTATAAGCAATAAAATTCCCTGCTGTTACCGAGTTTTGCGGCGCCTGCTTAAATAAAGCAATCGTGATCGGAATGTTTTTTGTTTTGTCCATCGCACGAAGGCGCGAAGCTACTTCTGCAGCAATTTTCTTGCCTTCTCTTTCAACCGTTTCGTCATCCATTTTAAATTCGTACTGTGCGCCGTATTCTTCCTTTTGATAATAATGAACGGAATTAAGCGCAAGCCCGATCACCATGCCGTCCAGCTGCAAAGAGTTATCCTCTTTTTTCGTTAAATAGTCCTGCTCCATAATATGAGCCAAGTAAATCGGTGCTCTTTCGTTTCTTTCATCAACGGACCCTTCCCCTGTATCTATTGGATTCAGCCCAAGATTCTCTTTTGCTTTCAGCTCGTTTTCTTTCAACTGTGCATCTGTATACTTTCTGCTCAGCCAGGACCGGATCACATCTTCATCCAGCACCTGTCCCTCCTGAAAGAAAAATTGCTCTGGAGAAAAATTCTCCTGTGCAATCCGCATTAAGCCCGTTTCAAATTCAGCAATATCATAGCGTGTGTTTAAATTGGAAACGACAAGGCCACGCGCTTTACCCGGTTCAAACGGTACGATCGTGCGGTAATAACTGTCTGAGATTTGGTAGGTTGGAATAACAGATGTTTTTTCCTCTCCATCTCCCTGTGTTACTTCATCATTGTTTTGCAGCGCCGGCGCGCATCCACCCATAAGCAGCATGGCGGATACTGCCGCCAGGACCCATTTCTTTTTCAAAAAAGCCACCTCTTATTTTGTAAGTTCATCCATAAACCGTTGTTCATCCCAAACTTCAATGCTGAGCTTTTCCGCTTTTTCAAGCTTCGAACCCGCTTCCTCTCCCGCAATCACAAGATCTGTTTTTTTACTGACACTGCCGGTGACGTTCCCGCCGAGCGCTTCAATTCGTTCCTTGGCTTCATTACGCGTAAGCTGGATCAGCTTTCCTGTCAGCACAACCGTCTTGCCGGCAAAAGGAGATTCTCCTTCTGCAACTGCCGGGCGAATCGGTCCATCATAGGACATATTGACGCCTGCTGCTTTCAGCTTTTCAATCAGCTCGGCTACTTCCGGCTGCTGGAAGTACGTCACAACTGCATCCGCCATCTTGCCGCCAATTTCATGAATAGCCGTCAATTCTTCTTCTGTCACTTCTCTTAAGCGGTCCATTGTGCCAAACTCCATCGCCAGTATTCTTGCTGCTTTTGCGCCGACATGACGGATGCCAAGACCGAACAAAAGCCGTTCTAGCGAGTTGTTTTTGGACGCTTCAATAGCGGATAACAAATTGTCTACCGATTTTTCTCCCATTCGCTCAAGCTTCAGCAAATCCTCCCGTTGAAGCGTATATAAATCTGCTACATCTTTAATCAGTTCTTCACGGTACAGCTGTGCAATTACTTTTTCGCCGAGCCCTTCAATATTCATCGCATTACGCGACACAAAGTGCGTCAGACCCTCGCGGATTTGAGCCGGGCACTGCGGGTTTATACAGCGAAGCGCCACTTCTTCTTCCAGGCGGACCAGTTCACTGCCGCAATCCGGACACACTTCCGGCATGCGGAATTCTTTTTCTTCACCAGTGCGGCGGTCGGCCAGTACACTGACCACTTCCGGAATAATATCGCCGGCTTTTTTCACCACAACCATATCACCGATCCGGATGTCTTTTTCACGGATTAAATCTTCATTATGAAGTGAAGCACGGCTGACGGTTGTGCCTGCAACACGAACCGGCTGTAAAATGGCCGTTGGCGTAACCACTCCTGTGCGTCCTACACTCAGCTCAATGTCTACAAGCTTTGTGATAACCTCTTCTGCCGGAAATTTAAAAGCAGTGGCCCAGCGCGGGCTTTTCGCTGTAAATCCAAGCTCGTCCTGCTGGTCAAGCGAATTCACCTTAATGACGATTCCATCAATTTCATACGGCAGCTTCGCCCGCTTCTCAGACTGCTCCTCGACATAGGTGAGCACATCTTCAATCGTTTGGCATACGCGTCGCTCTTTATTCGTTTTAAAACCAAGCGTATCAAGCAGATCCAGCCCTTCGCTATGCGTGCTGATTCCAAGCGGTCCCGGGTTCGCAATGCCGTACAAGAAGATATCAAGGTTCCGCGAAGCGGCAATGCGAGGGTCCAGCTGGCGAAGAGACCCTGCTGCTGCATTCCGCGGATTGGCAAACGGCTCTTCCCCTTTTTCGTCGCGAATCGCATTTAAGGCGATAAATGACTGCTTTGGCATAAAAGCTTCGCCGCGCACTTCCATTGTAAGCGGCTCGGACAGCCGAAGTGGAATGGAGTGAATCGTTTTTAAGTTTGCTGTAATGTCTTCTCCTGTTGTTCCATCACCGCGTGTAGCGCCCTGCACAAACATTCCATTCTCGTATTTAAGCGCAACAGCAAGCCCGTCAATCTTCAGTTCGCATACGTAAGAGTAATCGGCGTGGCCGACAAGCTGATGGACGCGGCGGTCAAAATCCCGCAGGTCTTCTTCGTTAAAGGCATTGCCAAGACTAAGCATCGGCGTATCGTGGCGCACTTTTTGAAAAGCATCCAGAACCGCTCCGCCGACACGCTGCGTCGGTGAGTCCGGTGTTTGCAGCTGTGGAAATTGCGCTTCAATGTCATTCAGCTCTTTTAACAGCCGGTCGTATTCTGAATCTGGCACCGAAGGCTGATCCATTACATAATATTCATAGCTGTATTTATTCAGCGTGTCATGCAGTTCCTTCACACGCTGTTCGGCTGTTTTTATATCCATATACAATCTCCTTTTCCGGTGTTCACATCACTTGGGTTACAAAGGCGCTGCCGCAGGACGCGGCGTGTGCGGCCTTCGATTCTTTAAACCGGTTTTTATATCTTTTCAATCGGTGCGAATTGTGCAAGAAGCCGCTTAATGCCGGTTGGACTCGGAAACGCAATGTCCAGCTCTGTGCTGTCGCCGTTTCCTTTTACCGCCACAACGGTTCCTGTTCCCCATTTTTTATGCGCCGCTTTATCGCCAACCCTCCACTCCAGCCCTGCCGCCGCACTTGTTTGCGGGCGTGTTACAGCCGGACGTGTTTTTTGGCCAAACGGCATCGCTTTTCGCGGCTGTCGTTTCGGATTCTCTGATTCAAGCAGATCCTCTGGAATTTCGCTGATAAAGCGCGATACAGGATTCATGTTTGTTTTTCCGTATAGTGTCCGCATTTCTGCATTGGTCATATACAGCTCTTCTTCCGCACGGGTAATCCCGACATACGCAAGACGGCGTTCTTCTTCCATTTCCTCGTCATCCATAAGCGAGCGGCTGTGAGGAAAGACGCCTTCCTCCAGCCCAATCAGGAATACAACGGGGAATTCAAGCCCTTTCGCGGAATGAAGCGTCATAAGGACGACGGATTCTGCCGGCCCTTCTTCTTTGCCGAGCTGGTCGATATCCGCAACAAGCGCCAGATCTGTTAAAAAAGCAATAAGCGTTTTGTCTTCGTTTGATTCTTCAAAAGACTTTGTGACAGATAAAAACTCTTCGATATTTTCAATCCGCGTCTGCGCTTCAATTGTTTTTTCCGCTGCAAGCATGTCCACGTACCCGGTCCGGTCAATCACTTCTTCTACAAGCTCGGAGACAGATAAGTATTCCTGCTGCTGCGTATAAGCATGAATCAGATCACGAAAATCAGCTGCTGCATTCGCCGCTTTACCGCTTAAACCAATAAAATCGACTTCTGCAAGAGCTCTAAACATGGAAATGTCGTTTTCCTGCGCGTAGCGGGCAATTTTATCAAGTGACGTGGAACCGAGGCCCCTCTTCGGCACATTAATGACACGCGACAAGCTGATATCATCATCCGGGTTTGCAATCAAGCGCAAATACGCGAGCAGGTCTTTAATTTCCTTCCGATCATAGAATTTAATACCGCCGACGATCGTATAGTCAATGTTTGACTTCATCAGTGTTTCCTCAATCAAACGCGACTGGGCATTTGTGCGGTACAAAACAGCAAAATCAGACGGCTTTCTTCCCGTGGCGGAAAGCTCTTTTATTTTACCGGCCACAAATTCAGCTTCTGTCCGTTCGCTGTCAGCCCGGAAATAAGCGATTTTTTTCCCATCCACATTTTCAGTCCAAAGCTTTTTCGGCTTTCGGTTGGAATTGTTTTCAATCACTTCATTCGCTGCCTGTAGAATCCGTCCTGTTGACCGGTAGTTTTGTTCAAGAATAATCGCTTTTGCATGCGGATAATCTTTTTCGAAAGATAAAATATTCGCAATATCCGCACCGCGCCAGCGATAAATGCTCTGATCACTGTCGCCGACTACGCACAAATTTTGAAAACGGCTCGCCAGCTGCTTCACAAGGGTGTACTGCGATTTATTCGTATCCTGATACTCATCCACGTGAATATACTGAAATTTGCGCTGATAAAACTCCAATACTTCCGGCACCCGCTCAAACAGGCGGATCGTCAGCATAATCAAATCGTCAAAATCAAGCGCATTGTTTTTCTTTAAGCGCTTTTCATATTCCGTGTACACATCAGACGTGACTTTATCCATATAGCCGCCCTGCTGGCGCGCAAACGCCGCCGCATCCACTAAAATGTTTTTAGACGAGCTGATCGCGCCAAGCAGCGCCCGCGGATCAAACTTTTTCGGATCAATGTTTAAATCTTTTAAAATGCTTTTAATGACCGAAAGCTGATCTGCTGTATCTAAAATCGTAAAATTCCGGCTGTAGCCAATCCGGTCAATATCCCGGCGCAAAATGCGCACACACATGGAGTGGAATGTCGACATCCAGATTTCTTCAGCTGCACCGCCGAGCAGCGCACCAATCCGGTCTTTCATTTCGCGCGCCGCTTTATTGGTAAACGTAAGCGCCAAAATGTTATAGGGATTGATTTCTTTTTCAACAATTAAATAGGCAATCCGGTGTGTCAGCACCCGGGTTTTGCCTGAGCCCGCTCCAGCCATAATCAGGAGCGGCCCTTCTGTTGTTTTAACGGCTTCCTGCTGCTGTGGATTCAAGCCGTTTAATAATCGATCTGTTAAAAATTGCATCCTGCCACCACCATTTAGAACATTTGTTCTTTATTATACACTATTTTTGAACCGCCGCGACGGTTTTTAATGCTTCTTCCGGCTTTTCATAAACCGCATTTCCGACAACGACTACATCCGCATACTGCCCGATTTCTTTCGCCTGCTGGGCTGTTTGAATACCGCCTCCGTAGAAAAACACGGTTTCGGTTCCTTTTAATACATCGGCCGCTTGCTGCACGGCTTCAACGTCACCATACGTGCCGCTGTATTCCAAATAAAAAACAGGCAGCTTCCATAAGTGGCCGGCCAGACGTGCATACGCAATGACATCCTCGGTATCCGGCTTCTCGGAAACACCAGTCAGTTTCGCTGCCTTGCAGTCCGGGTTCGCAATACAATAGCCCTCTACAATCAATTCACCCGGGTCCATTAAATCGCCGTATTCTTTCATCGCTTCCACGTGCAGGCCGGTAATCCATTCGGCCCGGTTCGTATTTAAAACGGTTGGAATCAAATACAAATCAAAGCCCGGCGTTACGATCTCAAGTGACGATACTTCCAGCACGCACGGAAGCGGAAAGCGGCGCACCCGTACCATTAAGTCCAGTACATTATCCAGCGTAACGCCATCTGAACCGCCTACTACAATAGCATCCGTTCCAGATTCGCATACACGTTCGAGCAATTCATCATCTATCGGTTTATTCGGATCTAATTTAAACACATGCCGCCATTCGCGAACATCATACATGTGCACTGCCTCCATTCATTCAACTACAACTTCGTATTATATCATGAAACAGCGCCCGCTTCATTCGTTCAACGAAACGGTTTCGTTCCGCTTCCTTATTTATACTCTTTTAAAAAAGCCTTCTCTGTATACAGAAAAAAGCAGCTCTTAAAAGAGCTGCTTTTTTGTTTTATTCTTTATCGTACACGCGCTTCAACACGAATTCATAGCCGTCATTTCCATAGTTTAAGCATCGTTTCACACGGGAAATAGTAGCGGTTGATGCACCGGTTTCCGTTTCAATTTTATGATAGGTTTTGCCTTCTTGAAGCATCCGTGCTACTTCAAGACGCTGGGCCAGTGACTGAATTTCATTTACTGTGCACAGATCATCGAAAAATCGATAGCATTCTTCCAGATCCTTCAGCGAGAGGACAGCTTGAAACAGCTGGTCCAGCTCCCTCCCCCGCAACTTATCTATCTGCATAATCAACTTCCATTCCCTTCACCATCTATTTCTACCTTTACTGCTTTATTTAATCCTCTTGAGGCCGGCACTACGTGAATCCACGTTTTTCCTGTTACAAAAGCAGGACCGCTTTCTGTATTAGGCACGATTCGTCCATCCTGATTGCGCCATTTCACCAGGTTCATGACACCTTCTTGAAAAAGAAACGCATCTCCACCAGAGGTTAAATCAATATCCAGACGCCCTTTTGCATCGACAACACGATGGTCCGCTTCGATGACAAAAACATTATCTGCTTTGATCTCTGCCCCATCTATCGTCCGGCGGTATTGATCGCCATCATACTCATATCTTGATTCGAATAAATCATTTGATGACGGCCGAATAGAAAACGCTTCTGCCGGGTCACCGGTCAACGACGCTGCTTCCTTCTTCGATAAAAAAGCCAGCCGCGACGGCGCGTCATTTAAGCTGTAGCCTTTTTCTTCCGCAACATGGAACGCTTCCTTCATATCTACGTATGAATTATGAGGTGCTTTCCGGGACGGGTCCCGCTTAAACACATCGCCATCATGCTGGATACCATTAACCTGATCTACTTCACCGGACAGCAGCATCTCCTGCGCTTCTGGACTATAGCCGTGGGCTAAAAACAGTGCATCGTACCCCTTAGAAAGCTCGACAAGATAATCGCGTGCGCTCCGGACAGGCCCCGCTTTATCTGGATATTCGCTTTGATAGATGGCTAAAAAACGAGTGATGCCGCCTTCTGTCAAAATTTCATATACAATATCCGCTTTCTCAAGAGCCGTCTGTGGACGGGCTGACGGATGATTGCTAATCACGACCGCTACAGCCCGGTGTGCATTATCTGATGATTGAATGCCTGTTAAAGGATTGAGCTCACTTTTTTCATTCTTGCTGGCAGGCTCGGCACTTGAACATCCGCTGATTAAAACGGCTGCTGCAGCCATTGCCATCCATTTTTTTCTCATATCGACACTCCGAAAATAGTTTTACTTTACTATTTTAACGCATTATCGTTGGAAAGAGTATCGTTTTCTTCATAACGTCATATATCCCCTGCGAGGTAAGGCGGATATAAGGCAGGTGAGTGGACGTTAAAAACAGCAGTGAATAGATGGGATCTTCATATGGATAGCCGCGCGCTGACAGCAGTTCCCGCAGCCTGGCTTCTTGTTCCATTACCGTTTCAAACGGCTGATCCGACATGATGCCGGACAGTGTAAGCGGGATTTCATGAATGATTTTCCCGTTCTCTGCGAGCACAATGCCTCCGCCCAGTTCTTTCACCCGGTTAAATGCCCGCTTCATTTCCTCTTTGGATGAACCAATCAAAACAATATCCTCCGTGCTGGAAAACGAGGAGGCAAATCCCTGCACGTTTGTAGCAAATCCTTTGATAGTTGTGTTTACCCGCCACTTTCCTTCGTAATCGAGGAGAACGAGGTAATTTTGGTCATGCTCCATATAAAAATGCTCTCCAGCCACATCTTTCACGACACTGCATGGCTTGGTGATGACATTGTTGACCATTTCTATACCAAACGGCATCGAAAATTGCAAATCATCCTCCCGTAGTTCCCAGTCGAGCCGCATTTTCGTATGCCCGAACCGCTGCCAGGCAACAGGCGGGAATGGACTCGCTTCCTGGCCGCTTTTTTTCACCCACACGCCTCTTGACAGCACTGCTTCCGGTGTTGGGTCAAATTCACTTGTTAAAATGTTTACACTTGCCAGGCGTCCAGGTGCAATCATGCCATGTATATGTTCCATGCGATAATAACGAGCAGCGTTATATGACGCCATATGATATGCATCGATAGGCGGCACCCCATTTTCGATGGCGATGCGGATTAATTTATCGGTCAGCCCGTCCTTACAAAAAACAGGCGATGGACCGTCTGTTGTCAGCATCATCATGTCGTACTGATCGAGGTCAAGCTCTTTCATCTCTGTCAGCAGGTTTTCAAGATCCGGACGGATGGATGAATGACGGAGTGTGACCATCATGCCATTCATCAGGCGCTTTCTTACGTCTTCTCCAGTCATCGATTCATGATCGCCGTCCGCTCCAAACAAGGTCATCTTCGTCAATGTTTTTTCCGAGGCACCAGGGAAATGCCCTTCAATCCGCTTATTAGCTGCTTTTGTTTCCTGCATCCAATACAGCATCATATCGTCTCCATCTAAAAGCTTGGGCCAGCCGGTCAATTCACCACCTTGAATGACACATTCATTTTTCAGCCAGGCACTTACCGTGCCGTTTGCAAAAACATCATCTTCATTTTCAATTTCGGTTTGGGCATCATACCGGCACCACCAGTACATCGAAACCGGCTGCTTATTCAGCTCTTCAATTAAAGAAAACGCTTTCTTTTTTGTAAGGGCCAGCATCATCATCAAGTTGTCATTGATAAGAGTGGTCGTTCCGCGCTTTGCCGCATATTCGGAAAAGGTTTTTGGATTGTAAATTAAAAAGGGGTGAACGTGCGGTTCAATATAGCCGGGCACGATCGTTTTTCCGGTGCAGTCAACGATCTCATCCGCATGGTCCGGAAGGTCGTCTCCGATGTAGACAATACGGTTTTCATAGATCCAGATGTTTCCCTGCAGCCAGCGCTTCATAGCTGAATGAAGATAACGCGCATTCTTCAAAACAAGCGTCGGCGCTTTTTTACGGTCTACTACGGCAACCTGTTCACGTATTTTTTTGTTTCTCCATCTATGTGTTAAATCAGACATACCAATCGTTCCTTTCAAAATGAGATCGCTTTCAACTATGCGATTGACCTTCATCGTAACATAGATCACACAGTAAAGCATTAAAGAATCATCGATTTTGTGAAAAAAGTTCGAACTTTTGGCAAGAAACTTGCATTAGTCTGATTTTCGGGACAAACCAGGTAAATTGCCTTCTTTTTTTGTCCCGATTTAACGCAAAAAAGCAGGGGAAACTCCCCCTGCTTTCTTTTTATAAACTGGCTTTCGCAATAGCGCGGCTGCCGATATCCTTACGGAAAAAGAAATGTTCCGTATCGATATGCTGCATTTTTTCATACGCGTTTTGCTGGGCTTCAACCGGGTTTGCTCCACTTCCTGCAACAAGAAGCACACGGCCGCCATTCGCACGGATAACATCTCCATCTGCATACGTGCCAGCGTGGATAACAGATCCTGCATCAATAGCCTGGAGCCCTTTGAGCTCATTGCCTTTCTCGTATGCTTCTGGGTAGCCTTTTGCTGCCAGAACAATACCGAGAACGGATTCTTCTTTCCAAGCGAGTTCAGGGTCTCTGCCATCAAGCACATCAAGCATCACCTGAACAAGATCATTTTCAAGACGCGGCAGTACAACCTGCGTTTCCGGATCACCAAAACGGGCATTAAATTCAATCGTTTTCGGTCCTTCTTCTGTAAGCATTAAACCTGCAAAAATAATGCCCGTAAATGAACGGCCTTCCGCAACCATGCCTTTTGCGATCGGACGGAGAATCTCTTCTACCGACTGGTCGTGAATGGCCTGTGAAATGTGCGGAACCGGTGAATAAGCACCCATGCCGCCTGTGTTTGGACCTTCGTCGTTATCGAATGCACGCTTATGATCCTGTGCTGCTTCCATCGGATATACATTTTCGCCATGTACAAATGCCATAAGAGAATATTCTTCTCCCTGCAAAAATTGCTCTACGACAACGCGTGCAGAAGCATCACCGAATTTTTTATCGAGCATCATATCATCCAGTGCCTCAAGCGCTTCATTCATCGTCATCGCAACGGTAACGCCTTTTCCGGCAGCCAGGCCGTCCGCTTTCAATACGATCGGTGCACCCTCTTGCTGGATATATGCTTTTGCTGCTTCGTAATCCTCAAATGACTGATAGCGTGCGGTTGGAATATTGTACTTTTCCATCATCATTTTCGAGAAGGATTTACTGCCTTCTAAAATAGCTGCATTTTGTTTTGGACCGAATACTTTCAGTCCCTCACCTTCTAAATAATCCGTAATTCCGGCAGAAAGCGGGTTTTCCGGACCAACAATTACAAGGTCAACGCCCTGCTCTTTTGCAAATGCAGCCAGGTCGGCAAAGTTCATTTCATCGATATCAACAATGCTTGCATCCTGCGCGATTCCGGCGTTCCCCGGTGCGCAAAAAACGGTTTGAACAAGCGGGCTTTCCGCCACTTTTTTACAAATGGCGTGCTCGCGTCCGCCGCGCCCTACAACGAGTACGTTCATGAGAAAAGCCCCCTCTTAATGTTTGAAATGGCGAATACCTGTCATTACCATTGTAATGCCGTATTCATCCGCTTTTTTAATGGAATCTTCATCCCGGATTGATCCGCCCGGCTGAATAATAGCTGTAATGCCCGCTTTGGCAGCTGCTTCAACAGTGTCATCCATTGGAAAGAATGCATCTGAGGCAAGAGCGGCTCCTTTTGCTTTTTCACCAGCCTGCTCAAGCGCAATTTTCGCTGCACCAACACGGTTCATTTGTCCCGCGCCAACACCAAGTGTCATTTTGTCGTCGGACACAACAATTGCGTTTGACTTAACATGCTTCACAACTTTCCAGCCCAGTTTCATGGCTGTCCATTCTTCTTCTGTCGGCTGGCGTTTCGTCGCAACTTTCACGTCTGCATCCGCAAGAGACAGTTCATCCAAATCTTGCGAAAGCAAGCCGCCTTCAACAGATGTAAGTACTTTTTCGCCTTTTTTGCCGTTTGTGAAATCAAGCGTTAGGAGGCGGATGTTTTTCTTTTGAGACAGTACGTCAATCGCTTCTGCATCAAAAGACGGCGCCACAATGATCTCAAGGAAAATCTCATGCAGCTTTTGGGCAAGCTCTTTTGATACAGGACGGTTCAATGCCACAATACCGCCGAAAATAGAAGTTGGATCTGCTTCATATGCACGGGCATATGCTTCTTCAATCGTTTCTCCTGCTCCAACACCGCAAGGATTCATGTGCTTCACGGCTACCGCAGCCGGCTCGTCGAATTCTTTTACGATTTGAAGGGCGGCGTCTGTATCACGGATGTTGTTATATGAAAGCTCTTTTCCATGCAGCTGATCAGCTTGTGCCACAGAGAAAGAAGAGCCAAGCGGCTGTGAATAAAACGCTGCTTTTTGATGCGGGTTCTCGCCGTAGCGGAGCGATTGCTTTAATTCATACGTAACAGTCAGCTTTTCAGGGTTTTCTTCCCCGGCAAGATCCGTCATAAAGCCGGCAATCATCGCATCATACGCAGCTGTATGGCGGAACACTTTTGCAGCAAGCTTCCGGCGCGTTTCAAGCGTTGTTTTACCTTCGCCTTTCAGTTCAGACAGCACTTGATCGTAATCACTTGAATCCACAATTACAGTCACATATTCGTGGTTTTTCGCAGACGCACGAAGCATGGCCGGGCCGCCGATGTCGATGTTTTCAATCGCATCTTCTGTTGTGACATCCGGCTTTGCGATCGTTTGCTGGAATGGGTACAAGTTCACGCAGACGATATCGATTGGCTGAATATTGTGCTCTTCAAGCTGCTTTTGATGATCCGGCTCGCCGTGTTTCGCAAGCAGGCCGCCGTGAATGAACGGGTTCAGCGTTTTAACGCGGCCTTCTAGAATTTCCGGAAACCCGGTTACATCTGTTACGCCTTTTACCGGTACACCTGCTTCTGCAAGCATTTTTTTCGTGCCGCCTGTTGAAACAATTTCATAGCCAAGCGCCGCAATTTCTCTCGCAAATTCAGTTACGCCGCTTTTATCTGATACGCTGATTAATGCGCGTTTCGTCATTGTGTTTGTTCCTCCCTATGTTGGTTCAAAAGTTTGGTGATTACATTCGGATAAAGGCTGTGTTCAATCCGTTGAATGGCAGCCTGTACATCGCTGCGCGTCATGCCGGAATCAATTCGTACACATTCCTGGTCAATGATCGGGCCGGTGTCCATCCCTTCATCAACAAAGTGAACGGTAACGCCGGATATTTTTACCCCTGCGTCAAACGCCTGGCCGATTGCATCTTTTCCTGGAAAAGCCGGCAGAAGAGACGGGTGAATGTTTACGATCCGGTTCCGGTATGCATTCAGTAAAACAGGGCCAATCAAACGCATATAGCCGGCTAGAAAAATAAATTCAACTCCTGCCTCCTGCAAGCGGTCCACAATTTCACTCTCAAACGCTGCTTTTGATTCGTACTGTTTCGGCTGAAATGAAAACGCCGGGATGTCGAGTGCTTTTGCGCGTTCAAGTACATACGCATCCGGTTTATCGCAGACGAGCAAGGCGATTTCAGCAGGAACCTTTCCTGCTGCCACCGCCTCGGCAATTGCCTGCACGTTGCTTCCGCTGCCGGATGCAAACAAGGCAATTTTCGTCATTGAACGGTAACTCCTTCGCCGCTCACAACACGTCCGATTGTATAAGCTGTTTCACCAGCTGCTTCGAGTGCTGCTTTTACGTTTGCTTCTTCTTCTTTCGATACAATCAATACAAAGCCAATACCCATATTGAAAATATTGTACATTTCCTGGCGGTCAAGCTCTCCATACGTCTCAAGTACATTAAAAATGTCCGGTACCGGCCATGAACCAGCTTCAATTGAAGCGCCAAGGCCTTTTGGCAGAGCACGCGGAATGTTTTCCACAAATCCGCCGCCTGTAATGTGCGCCATCCCGTTTACAGCCGCTTGCTTCAGTACGGATAGAACCGGCTTCACATAAATACGTGTTGGTTCAAGAAGCGCTTCTCCAAGCGGAACTGAAAGACCTTCTACCTGCGCGTTTACATCAAGGTTATGTGTTTCAAAGAAAATTTTGCGAACGAGTGAATAACCGTTGCTGTGAATCCCGCTCGATGCGAGACCGATCAGCACGTCGCCTTCTTTTACGTTTTCACCTGTTACAACGCTGCTCTTTTCAACAGCGCCAACCGTAAATCCGGCCATATCGTATTCTTCCTCATCGTAAAGTCCCGGCATTTCTGCTGTTTCTCCGCCAATAAGGGCACAGCCCGCCTGCTCGCAGCCGTCCGCTACTCCTTTAACGATTTGTTCGATTTTTTCCGGCACTGCTTTGCCGCATGCAATATAATCAAGGAAAAACAGGGGCTCTGCTCCCTGTACCACAACATCGTTGACACACATGGCTACACAGTCGATGCCAATCGTATCATGCTTGTCCATCATAAACGCAAGCTTTAGTTTTGTGCCGACGCCATCTGTTCCGGAAACAAGAACCGGCTCCTTTAACTGCAGTGATGACAGATCAAACATGCCCCCGAAACTGCCGAGCGCTCCCATTACACCGGCGCGCTTCGTCCGCTCTACATGTTTTTTCATCCGTTCTACCGCTTCGTACCCTGCCTCGATGTTTACACCGGCTGCTTCATACGATTTTGCCATTTTTGTTCCTCCTGTTAGCACATGACTTCTTTATCATGCGGATGCTGTGTATCTGGGAAAATCTCCGTCGGGTATTCCCCTGTAAAGCAGGCCATGCACTGGCCGCATTCGCCAAGCTCGCTTTTGCGATGGCCGATTGCTTCAATCGTACCCTCTACGCTTAAATACGTAAGAGAATCTGCTCCGATCAATTCACGTAATTCTTCATTTGTATAGTGTGCAGCGATCAATTCGCCTTTTTCAGATGTATCAATTCCATAAAAGCATGGATGCTTAATGGCTGGCGAGCTGATCACCACGTGTACTTCTTTTGCGCCGGCTTCTTTAAGCATTGTAACGATCCGTCTGCTCGTTGTGCCGCGGACAATCGAGTCATCTACCATAACCACTTTTTTGCCTTCTACAACCCCGCGTACAGGAGAAAGCTTCATTTTAACCCCCTGCTCACGAAGAGACTGGGACGGCTGAATAAATGTCCGGCCAACGTAACGGTTTTTAATTAAACCAAGCTCATATGGAATACCTGTTGCTTCTGCAAAACCGATAGCAGCAGAAATACTTGAATCCGGTACTCCCGTGACAACATCAGCTTCCAGTACCGCTGGATCTACTTCTTGTGCCAGCATCTTACCGAGGCGCTTACGGGCACTGTGAACATTCACGCCATGAATATTACTGTCCGGACGCGAAAAATAAACGTATTCCATCGTGCACATTGCGTCACTGATCGCTGCGGCAAACTGTTCAGAATGAAGACCGTCTTCATTAATGGTAATCAATTCACCCGGCTCTACATCACGTAAAAACTCAGCACCAATAATATCAAAGGCGCACGTTTCAGAGGCAACCACATAAGCATCGCCAAGCTTGCCGATTGAAAGCGGGCGCAGCCCTTGTGGATCAAGTGCTACATGCATTTCGTTTTCCGTCATGACAAGAAACGCATAAGCTCCTTTTACCATGGAAAGAGCTGTCTTCAAACGGTCTTTGATCGTGCCATATGTGCTGCGGCGGATTAAGTGTGCCAGTACTTCAGTGTCAGACGTTGTCTGGAAAATGCTTCCCTGAGCTTCCAGTTCACGCTTCAGCGATGTAGCATTGACAAGGTTTCCGTTATGCGCGAGCGCCAGGCTGCCTGTTTGAAAGTGGAACAGGAGCGGCTGTACATTTTGGTAGCCGCCGCCTCCTGCTGTTTGGTAACGAACATGCCCAATGGCTGCTGTTCCTGTTAAACCGTTGATAATATCCTGGTTGAAAATTTCTGTAACAAGCCCTTCACCTTTATGGCCGCGAAGGCGTTCTCCGTCGCTCATCACGACGCCGGCGCCTTCTTGTCCGCGGTGCTGTAAGCTTTGCAGGCCATAATATGTGATTTGTGATGCATTTTCGTGTCCAAAAACCCCGAAGACGCCACACTCTTCATTTAAGCCTCTGAGTTCAGCAAGCATGGAATAGCTCCTTTCCAGGCATCCTCCAGTTCACGAACCGGTGCCTGTACCACTTCTTCTCCGTTAATTGAAATTGATGCCACTGGCTGAGCTGTTACTTCACCAATTTGTTTTGCATCCTGTACGGCTGCTTCAAACGCTTCTTTGTTTTCTGGCTTCACTGTAATGACAAAGCGTGACTGTGTTTCTGCAAATAGGGCAGCCGTTACTTCACCTTGAAGAGAAACGCGGGCACCAAAACCTGTGCCGAATAATTTTTCAACAAGTGCTACGGCAAATCCACCTTCTGAAATATCATGAGCTGATTGAACAAGACCCGACTGAATAGCCGCAAGAAGTGCATCCTGGCGTGCTTTTTCCACTGTCAAATCAATAGCCGGTGATTGACCGAAAATATCGCCATCATTCATCAATTTTTGCAGTTCGCTGCCGCCAAAGTCGTTTGCAGCGTCTCCAATTACGTATACAAGGTCACCAGCCTGCTTCGCTGCTTGTGTCGTAATATGGTTCACGTCTTCAATCAATCCGACCATGCCGATAATTGGTGTCGGGTAAATAGCTGTACCGTTTGTTTCATTATAAAGAGATACGTTTCCGCCGATAACCGGTGATTGAAGCGCAAGACATGCTTCACTAATTCCGTCTGCTGACTGCTCAAGCTGCCAGAATACTCCTGGATTCTCAGGGCTTCCGTAGTTTAAGCCGTCTGTAATCGCAAGTGGACGGGCACCAGAAGCTACGATATTACGAGCCGCTTCTGCCACGGCAATTTTACCGCCTGTTTTCGGATCAAGGTAAATGTAACGTGCATTACAGTCTGTTGTCATCGCAAGTGCTTTGTTTGTGCCGCGCAGACGGATTACCGCTGCGTCTGATCCTGGCGCTACCACTGTATTTGTACGAACTTGGTAATCATATTGGTCATACACCCATTCTTTGCTTGCAATCGTCGGCTGCTGAAGCAATTTCACAAGTGTTTCTTTGTAATCTGTAACGTCCGGTGTTACGTCTTCCATTGCCTGGAACGTACGGAAGTATTCCGGCTCTGCAGATGGCTTGTGGTACACTGGTGCATCTTCTGCCAGCGCATCAACCGGTACTTCTGCTGCTACTTCGCCTTTATGAATCAAACGAAGCATTTTGTCGTCTGTTACGACACCAACTGATGCCGCTTCAAGACCGTATTTCGCAAAAAGATCTTCGATTTCTTTTTCGTGTCCTTTTTTCACAACGATCAGCATGCGCTCCTGTGATTCAGACAGCATCATTTCATATGGTGTCATGCCTGTTTCGCGCTGCGGAATCAAATCAAGGTTCATTTCAATTCCTGATCCGGATTTTGACGCCATTTCTGCTGACGAGCTTGTTAAGCCGGCAGCCCCCATATCTTGAATGCCGACAAGAACGTCCTGATGGTTGTAAATAAGCTCAAGGCATGCTTCTAAAAGCAATTTTTCCATGAATGGGTCGCCAACCTGTACCGCTGGGCGTTTTTCATCTGAGCTTTCGCTTAATTCTTCTGAAGCGAATGTTGCACCGTGAATACCATCGCGGCCTGTTTTCGCCCCTACATACATTACGGTGTTGCCGACGCCTTTTGCCTGGCCTTTTTGAATATCTTTATGATCAATCAGTCCCACACACATTGCGTTCACAAGCGGATTGCCGTCATAAGACGGATCAAAGCCGATTTCACCGCCGACTGTTGGGATCCCGATGCAGTTTCCGTAACCAGCAATACCGGCAACAACTTCTTCAAACAAATACTTTACACGTGCTGTTTCAAGTTCACCGAAACGAAGTGAGTTTAAAATTGCAACCGGACGGGCACCCATTGAGAATACATCACGGATGATACCGCCGACACCTGTTGCTGCACCCTGGTATGGCTCAATGGCAGATGGGTGGTTATGACTTTCAATTTTAAACGCAACGGCCTGACCGTCACCGATATCAACGATACCAGCGCCTTCACCCGGTCCCTGCAAAACGTGCTCGCCTTTTGTTGGGAAGCGGCTTAAAACAGGTTTGGAATTTTTATAGCTGCAATGCTCTGACCACATAACCGAGAAAAGACCTGTTTCTGCGTAGTTTGGCAGGCGGCCAAGAATTTTTTCTACTTTCGCAAATTCTTCATCCGTTAAGCCCATTGTGCTGTATAGTTTTTCGTCTTTAATTTGCTGTGGATTTGGTTCAAGCATTAACGACATGAGAATTCCTCCAGTGCTTTACAATTGATTGGAAAAGTTTAAGGCCATCCGCGCTGCCAAGAAGTTCATCAACAGCCCGCTCCGGATGCGGCATCATGCCAAGTACGTTGCCTTTTTCGTTTGTAACACCTGCAATATCAGAAAGGCTTCCGTTTACATCGCTCGCATATGTGAAGGCAATTTGATTGTTTTCCTTCAATTTTGCAAGTGTTGCTTCGTCACAGTAGTAGTTTCCTTCACCGTGTGCAACTGGAATGCTGATTTTTTCGCCTTTTTCGTATAAAGAAGTAAACATCGTTTCATTATTTTCAACAGACAGCTCTACCGTCCGGCAAATAAACTTTAAGTTTTTGTTGCGAAGCATAGCTCCTGGAAGAAGGCCTGATTCAAGCAAAATTTGAAACCCGTTGCAGACGCCAAGAACCGGCTTGCCCGCTTCCGCAGCACGTTTAACTGCGGCCATTACGTTTGACATGTGAGCGATCGCGCCTGAACGCAGGTAGTCTCCGTATGAAAAGCCTCCTGGAAGCAAAATACCGTCATATTCATCAAGGTTGTCCGCATCATGCCAGACAAGATCAACCTGCTCGCCTAATTCGTCTTTTACTGCATGGTACATGTCCACATCACAGTTAGATCCTGGAAATACGATGACTGCAAATTTCACTGTTTCGCACTCTCCTCGATTTCATATCGGTAATCTTCAATAACCGGGTTTGACAAAAGTTTTTCACATACTTCTTTGACTGTGCCCTCTACGTCACGAACAGAATCATCGAATTGAAGCTCCATGTATTTGCCGATGCGCACTTCTTCTACTCCTTGGTAGCCAAGGTTTGATAGAGATTGCTGTACTGCTTTTCCTTGCGGGTCTAATACACTTTCACGAAGTGTTACGTAAACTTTCACTTTATACATTATAGAGTTCCTCCAAGTCGATTGTAGATTTCGGTATATGCTTCTGTCAGTCCGCCAAGATCCCGGCGGAACAAGTCTTTATCGAGTTTGCGATTTGTGCCTTTTTCCCATAGACGGCATGTATCCGGCGAAATTTCATCGGCTAGCAGAATGCTTCCATCCTTTTGACGGCCAAATTCGATTTTAAAGTCAATGAGGTCAACACCCATTTCGCTAAACAATGGAATGAGTACATCGTTTACACGAAGAGCTTCTTTTTTCAAAATTTGCACTTCTTCAGGTGCTGCCACGTCAAGCAGACGGATATGATCTTCTGTTAAGAGCGGATCACCGAGGTCATCGTTTTTGTAATAAAACTCAACGAGCGGCTCCTTAAACCGCACGCCTTCTTCAAAGCCGAGGCGCTTGGCAATGCTGCCAGCGGCAACATTGCGCACCACAACTTCAAGCGGAATAATATCAACATGCTTCACAAGCTGCTCGTTTTCAGACAGCTGCTCAACAAAGTGAGACTGAATACCCTGCTCGGCGAGCTTCTCAAACAACAGCCCTGTGATTAAATTATTTAAGCGGCCTTTACCGTCGATTTCTGCTTTTTTCTCACCGTTAAAAGCAGTCGCTGAGTTTTTATATTCGATCCAGACGATCTCTTCCTGGTCTGTTGCATAAATGCGTTTTGCTTTTCCTTCATAGAGCTGCTTGCCTTTTTGCATGATGTGATCCTCCCAGGTTCCGGTTTAATTAAAGACCAATGCGGTCAAAAATCGTGTCGACATGTTTGATATGGTAGTTATAGTCAAAGCAGTCAGCAATTTCTTCCGGTGTTAATTTCGACGTGATCGTTTCGTCCGCTTCTACAAGTGAACGGAACTGAACTTGCTTGTCCCATGCTTCCATCGCCCGCGGCTGTACAGTGTCATAAGCTGCTTCACGCGCCATGCCTTTGTCGATCAGGGCAAGAAGAATACGCTGTGAGTAAATAAGGCCAAGTGTACGGTCCATATTGCGCTTCATGTTTTCCGGGAATACCGTCAAGTTCTTCACAATGTTGCCGAAACGGTTCAGCATGTAATTCAAGGCAATCGTTGCATCCGGCAGAATCACGCGCTCTGCAGATGAATGAGAGATATCGCGCTCATGCCAAAGCGATACATTCTCGTATGCTGTAACCATGTGGCCGCGAATTACACGCGCAAGGCCAACCATGTTTTCAGATCCGATTGGATTACGTTTATGCGGCATTGCAGATGAGCCTTTTTGTCCTTTTGCAAATGCTTCTTCTACTTCGCGTGTTTCTGACTTTTGCAGGCCGCGAATTTCCGTTGCGAATTTTTCGATAGATGCAGCAACGAGTGCAAGAGTAGCCATATAATGTGCATGGCGGTCACGCTGAAGAGTCTGCGTTGAAACCGGTGCTGGTTTCGTACCTAGCTTTTCGCAAACATATTGCTCAACAAACGGATCGATATTTGCGTATGTGCCGACTGCACCAGAGATTTTTCCGTATTGAACGCCGTCAGCTGCGTCGTTAAAGCGCTCAAGGTTCCGTTTCATTTCTTCATACCAAAGGGCCATCTTCAAGCCGAATGTTGTTGGTTCTGCATGAACGCCGTGTGTGCGGCCCATCATTACCGTGTGTTTATGTTCAATCGCTTTGTCGCGAAGGATGTCGATAAAGTTCTCAATGTCTTTACGTAAAATGTCGTTCGCCTGCTTTAATAGATAAGAAAGGGCCGTGTCGACTACATCTGTTGACGTTAATCCGTAATGCACCCATTTGCGCTCTTCTCCAAGTGTTTCGGATACAGCGCGGGTAAATGCCACTACGTCATGGCGTGTTTCTAGTTCAATTTCGTTAATGCGGTCAATGTCAAAGCTTGCATTTGCACGAAGTTTTTGAACATCTTCTTTTGGGATTTCACCAAGCTCAGACCATGCCTCGCAAGCTAAGATTTCTACTTCAAGCCATGCTTTGAATTTGTTTTCTTCTGTCCAGATGCTGCCCATTTCAGGTCGTGTATAGCGTTCGATCATTAGTTGTCATCCTCCGATTAATCGTCGTTTATTTTGTCCAAATCCGGCTTTCCTGGATTTCGGTTAAGGTTTCATCAATATTATCTGTCAAAATGGTTACATGACCCATTTTCCGTTTTTCTTTTGCTTCGTCTTTTCCGTATAAGTGAATGGACCATTCAGGCTTGTCTACAATGGCGCTCACAACACCCTCTACATGTTCACCGAGCACATTGACCATGACAGCTGGCTTTAAAAGCGCTGTGCTTTTAAGCGGCCAGTTGCAAACAGCGCGGATGTGCTGGCCAAACTGGGAGATTCCGCACGCTTCGATCGTATAATGCCCGGAGTTGTGCGGCCGCGGTGCCAATTCATTAATGTAAATGCCGCCTTCTTCTGTTACAAACATCTCAACAGCCAGGGTGCCGACAAGGGACAGCGCCGATGCAATGCTCTCTGCTGCCTCATGTGCAGCCTGCTCGGTTTCTTTCGAAATACGGGCCGGTACAATTGATTCGTGCAGAATGTTATCTACGTGAATGTTTTCTGCCACCGGGAAAAATGTCGTTTCCCCTTCTGGATTTCGTGTCACAATGGCGGATATTTCTTTTTGGAATGGAATCCATTGTTCAAGTACACAGTCACCGTGCGTAAGCAGCTTGGCTGCTTCTGATGCCTGGTTCACTTCTCTTAACACAAACTGCCCTTTGCCGTCATATCCGCCGGTTGCCGTTTTCAGTACAGCCGGCAGGCCAAGCGCCTCGATTCCTTCCAGCAGATCAGACTCGGTTCGAATCACCCGATAAGGGGCAACCGGCACGCCTGCATTCGAGATCGCTTCTTTTTCGTAAATGCGGTTTTGCGTAATACGGATCAGCTCTGCTCCCTGCGGAATATGGGCCGTGTTCATCAGCTCTTTTAAGCCTTCATAATCGATATTTTCAAATTCGTAGGTGATCACGTCACTTACTTGTGCCAGGCGCTGAAGTGCGTCCTGGTCATTGTAAGGCGCTTGGATGACGATATCCGCTGTCTGCGTGCATGGGGCTCCTTCTGCCGGTTCAAGAACGGCGATGCGAAAGCCCGCTTCTTTAGCGGCCAGTGCCATCATACGTCCTAATTGTCCGCCGCCGATGATGCCAATCGTTTTTCCCGGTTCAATGATTTTTCTAGCCAAGCTGATCACTGCTTTCGAGGACCGTTTTTTCTGTTTCCTTCCGGCGCTTGTCCAACCGCGCCGCTACACCTGTGTCTGCGATCGACAAAATTTGCGCCGCCAGCAGACCGGCATTGGTTGCACCGGCTTTGCCAATCGCTGTTGTAGCAACAGGCACGCCGCCCGGCATTTGAACGATAGAAAGAAGAGAATCAAGTCCATTTAACGCTTTTGACTGAACAGGGACGCCGATAACCGGCAGAGTCGTTTTTGCTGCCGTCATGCCTGGCAGATGAGCAGCCCCTCCTGCTCCCGCAATGATTACTTTAATTCCTCGCTCCCGTGCCGTTTCGGCATATTCAAACATCAAATCAGGGGTGCGATGTGCGGACACCACTTTCTTTTCATAGGGAATGTCAAGTTCATCGAGTACGTCACATGCGTGCTTCATTGTTTCCCAATCTGATGTGCTTCCCATAATAACGCCAACTTCAATCGTCATCTTGATCCTCCATTGTGAGATTTTTTTACATAAAAAAACGGGCAGACCGCTTCTCCGGTAAAAAGGAGAAAGCGATTCGCCCGTAGTCGATCGAGAGTACGAATGCTTTCCCCATAGTCGGCTCGTTTACGGCGGCCGGTAGAAACTCGCGGGCCATATTCCCGCTATTATATGAGGTGCTTTATTTGTCCTCTACATATTAACAACCGATCGAAGGGGTTGTCAACAAAAAATCGAACGATATTTATTACTTATATTTTAATGTTCGTATTTAAGTCATTATTTTTCCTTCAAAGACGATTTCACGACCAATCGGCACATGAATTGTTTCCCCGTTTTCCTTCCGTTCTTCAAAAAGAGGCTTTTCCATCCGCCGCACCGGCATATAGCCTTCACGCTTCATTCGTTCGAGGCACTCATCAATCGTTTCGTTTTCCTGCACGTAAAAAGTCTTTTTTTTGCTCATTGCATCAATTTTCCCTTTCTCACTTGTTTTACCCAGAAGCCGCCATGAATAGTTTTCGGTTCAAAAGCAATAATAAATGCTTTTGGGTCAAGGTCTTTAATTTTCTCATACAGCTTCAGCTCATATTTACGCGGCGTCAAAATCTGCATCGCCATCCGTTCGCCTTCAAGCCCGTTCGCTGCCCAGTTGGTCACTCCATAGCCTTCCTGGCGCAATTGCTTCGGCAGGTCTTTATCATATTCCTTTGTGATCACATTTACCGTAATATATCCAAGCGCCAGCTTTTCCTCGATCTTCATGCCAACGATCACTCCCACACCGTAGCCGACCGCATAAGCAATCAAGTTTTGAATTTCGTTTAAGTTATCGAGCACCAGCCCAAGACCTACAACATAAATAACAACCTCAATCGTACTGACAAAAGCGGCTGTGTAGCGATAGCCCTTCAAGGTCAAAATCATGCGGATCGTAAAAAATGAAACGTATACAATATTGATCAGCAAAATAATGACAACCATTAGTAACGCATTATCCATCATCGTGATTCACTCCTCTTTCCCGGCAGTTTACCATATTGGCGCTCATTAAAAAAGCCTCAGCCGAATGATCGACTGAGGCAGATTGCTTCTTATTTAATAGTGATGATGTTCTCGTCGCCATTTTTCACAGTTCCCGGCTTTTCAACCGTTACGGATTGACCTTCTGCAAGGTTTGTGAAAATAATCGGCGTGATCGTCGATGTGGCATTTTTTGCAATGTAGTCCAGGTCCACTTTAAGAAGCGGCTGGCCTGCTTTCACTTCATCACCTTCTGATACAAGGGCCTCAAAACCTTCCCCGTTCAGCTTTACTGTATCGATACCGAAGTGAATCAAGATTTCGCGTCCACTGTCCGCTGTAATACCGATCGCATGCTTTGTCGGGAAGACGTTGATAATTTTACCGTTTACCGGAGATACGACTGTACCATCGTTTGGCTTGATCGCAAAGCCGTCACCCATCATTTTTCCAGCGAAAACAGGGTCCGGTACTTCCGTAATTGGCAGAAGCTCACCTGAAATAGGTGCTACAAACTTATCTTCTACATCATTACGGATTGCAGCTGGTGCCGCGTTTTCCACTTCTTTTTGCGTTTCCTGGTCCGGTTTTACGGTTGCTGTTGGACGAGGCTTGCTGCCTTTCATAATGTCCGCCATTTGGTGGCGCAGGCCGTCTGATTTCGGTCCAAAGATAGCCTGGATGTTGTTGCCCACTTCAAGGACGCCTGCTGCTCCAAGCTGTTTCAAACGTTTTTTATCAACGTTGCCGATATCATTTACAGATACGCGAAGACGTGTGATACATGCGTCAAGGTTCACAATGTTTTCTTTTCCGCCCATCGCATCCAGAATCTCGTATGGAAGTTCACCGGCTACAACTGCTGGTCCCTCTTCACTATCTGCATCTTCTGTCTCACGTCCTGGTGTTGCAAGGTTAAACTTGCGGATCGCAAAACGGAAACCGAAGTAGTAAATAACCGCAAATACAAGACCTACTGGAATAACAATCCATGCATTTGTTTGCGGATTTAAAAGACCGAATAGTGTATAGTCAATCAAACCGCCTGAGAATGTCATACCAATTTTTACATCCAGCAAGTTCATTGTCATAAATGACAGACCCGCAAAAATCGCGTGAACTCCGAACAGAACAGGTGCTACGAACAAGAATGAGAACTCAAGCGGCTCTGTAATCCCTGTTAAGAAAGATGTTAATGCAGCAGAACCCATAAGGCCGGCTACTACTTTTTTACGCTCCGGGCGCGCTTCATGATAAATTGCAAGCGCTGCTGCCGGAAGACCGAACATCATGAATGGATATTTACCAGTCATAAATGTACCAGCTGTTAAGTTTTCAACACCGTCCCGAATCTGCGCCATAAACATTGGCTGGTCACCACGAACAATTTCACCCGCCGCCGTTGTGTACTGGCCAAATTCATACCAGAATGGTGAATAGAAAATGTGATGCAGACCGAATGGAATTAAGCTTCGTTCAATTACACCGAAAATAAAAGCAGATAGGGCAAGATTACCTTCTAACAGTACGTGTGAAAAGGCATTTAAGCCACTTTGAATTGGCGGCCAGATCACAATCATAAGAAGACCCATAACAACTGCTGAAGCCGCTGTTGCAATCGGAACGAACCGTTTGCCCGCAAAGAATCCTAAGTATGATGGTAATTCAATGTTAAAGAATTTGTTGTACATGTAAGCGGCAATCGCTCCCACGATAATCCCGCCGAATACACCGGTTTGCAGGGATGGAATTCCAAGAATAAGCGCATAAGCAGGGTTGCCGCCTTCTAGAACAGCGATTCTCTCCAAGCCTAGTGCTGTCCCCATTGTGGCGTTCATAATTAAATATCCGACGATCGCCGCAAGACCAGCAACACCGTCACCGCCTGCAAGACCAATTGCTACACCGACCGCAAAGAGTATCGGCAAGTTTCCGAAAACAATGTCACCTGAGTTTTCCATAACAGACGCGACTGTAACAATCCAGTCAGCTGTTAAAAACGGTGCTAAATCAGTTAAAGCTGGGTTTTGCAGCGCATTACCAAATGCAAGCAAAAGTCCGGCAGCCGGCAAAATCGCAACAGGCAGCATAAGTGCTTTACCGATTTTCTGAAGCACACCGAAAAGCTTTTTAAACATGTGTGTTTCCTCCTCTATATTGAATAGTATGTGCATTACAAAGATGAATCAGACAGACAAGCACGAAAAAAGGCATGAGAAAAGAAGACATCAGAAAATAGAAGTCCTAATAAACCCCTATTTTCCCTGTATCTCCTTTACTCATGCCTGATCGTATCAGTAACACGTAAAGAACAATGTAATTATTTCATTTTTGTCTGTATCCGCTGCAGATGCATCGTTAAATAAACGGCTTCCGCATCATACACGGGATGTTTTAATGTCTGCTGCATCACTTTGATCAGCTTCCACGACAAATTATAACACACCGGATATTCCGCTTTCAATAGATTCGCGATTTTTTCTGGTTCCTCGACTTTTTCCCCGCGGACCACCCGTTCAATCGTATATCGTATATGGCGTACAAGGCGCATATAATCAATGCTTTCTTTGTCCAGCTCCACCTCAAGCTGAGATTCAATCATTCCAACTAATGTCGCAATCAGCTCAGAGTGCCGGCTTAAATCCTTCACATCTTTATTGGCAATTGCACTATGAATATGAAGAGCAATAAAGCCGGTTTCCCCTTCCGGCAGTTTAATCGTCAGCTTGCTGTTAATCAGCTTCGTAACCTCTTCTGCTATTTCATACTCAAACGGATAGAGCGCTTTCGTTTCCAGCAAAAACGGGTTGCTAATGCCCATACCGCGCATCATACGATTTACCGCAAACAACAGGTGATCTGTCAGGCCGACGTGAATGTGCTCGTTCAGCGTTTCCCCTACCCGCTCACGAATAAGTTCCACTGCCGCAATAATGACTTTCAACGTTTGATCATCTAAGTGAGGCAGCAGCTTTTTATACTGCTCCTGCTCGCTCCGGTCCTTTAATACAAACAGCTTTTCCACCGAACTCCGCACAATGCTGTCTCCCTGCTGCCGGCCATAGCCGATCCCTCTTCCAATCAGCACAACTTCTGTTTTATCATCTGACGCTGCAATGAGCACATTGTTATTTAATACTTTTTTCACAAAAAATTTCTCCATGGCACATCCCCGTTGTTTTGTTTTTTACAGTATAGCATGAGGGCGAAGCAAAAAAACACCTCTCTGTTTGGGAGAGAGGTGTTTTGGAACTATTTTAAAAATACAAAATAAAGCACAAATACAACAAATAAGAAATACATAATTGGATGGATTTCTTTTCCACGTCCTTTCACGAGCATCGTGATCGGATAGAACACAAAGCCCATTGCAATCCCGGTTGCAATACTGTAAGAAAGCGGCATAGCGATAATCGTTAAAAACGCCGGAACAGCAATTTCAAACTTCTTCCAGTCAATTAGTCCTAAAGACGATACCATTAATACGCCGACAATAATGATCGCCGGTGCTGTTACGTGCGACGTGATAACGGACAATAGCGGGAAGAAGAAAATTGATAAAAGGAACAATACACCCGTTACTACAGCTGCAAGACCTGTCCGCGCTCCGGCAGCTACACCAGCAGATGATTCGATATATGACGTTGTAGTCGAAGTTCCAAGAAGTGCTCCTGCTACAGTTGCGCAAGAATCAGCTAACAGCGCTTTTCCTGCCCGCGGCAGCTTATTGTCTTTCATTAGGCCTGCTTGAGTAGCAACTGCGACAAGTGTTCCTGCTGTATCAAAAAAATCAACAAACAAAAACGTTAAGACAATAACAAGCATTTGCAGTGTGAAAATGTCGCCCGGCGTTTGAAAGATGTTTTCAAGTGCTACGCCGAATGTCGGTGCTACACTTGGCGCCGCTGAAACAATTTTAGTCGGCAGCTCCACAAGGCCAAAAATCATGCCGACTACTGCTGTGATCAGCATTCCGTAAAAAATGCCCCCGTTGACTCCTTTAGTCATCATAATAACCGTAATAATCAAACCAAAAATCGTCAGAAGTGTCGGGCCAGAACTCAAATCACCAAGTCCAACAAGCACAGCGTCGTCATTGACGATAATGCCGGCATTTTGAAAGCCGACAAATGTAATAAATAAACCAATCCCTGCTCCAACCGCATATTTAAGCTCGAGCGGAATCGAGTTAATAATCGTTTCCCGCAAGCCTGTCATCGTTAAAATAATGAAAATAATACCTGAGAACAAAACACCAGTTAGCGCTGTCTGCCAAGGAATACCATATGTTAAGATAACCGTATATGCAAAAAATGCATTTAACCCCATGCCTGGAGCAAGACCAATCGGATACTTGGCAAGCAGTCCCATAATAATCGATCCAATTGCAGCAGCCAATGCCGTAGCTGTAAAGACCGCCCCATGATCCATCCGCATTGCATCCGGAAGGTCCGGTATAGACTGCAGTGATAATGTCAGCGGATTGACCACCAAAATGTACGCCATAGATAAAAACGTTGTCAAGCCGCCAATGAGCTCGCGGCGGTACGTAGTGCCAAGTTCATCCATATGGAAAAACTTTCTCATTCTTTTTTCTCCCTTCGATCTTATATACGAACGAAAAATACCCGGAGCAGTGGATGCTCCGGGTACGACTAACAAAAGAATATAGAAAGAGGCATTCTCTTTCCATTCATTCGTAGTCGGACCATTTACGGCAGTCCGGTAGAAACTGTCAAGCCTTATTCTCGACGATATACGATGCATGTAAAAGTAATAATGTACTCTTTCATTTTACTGATATACCATTCGTTCGTCAATACAAAACACGAACGAAAAGTATTTTTTTGTGTTTTTTGTTCGTTTATTCCCACTCGATTGTTGCAGGCGGCTTGCTCGTAATGTCATACACAACGCGGTTTACGTGTGCGACCTCGTTGACAATACGTGTAGAAATCACTTCAAGCACATCCCATGGAATACGCGCCCAATCTGATGTCATACCGTCAATGGATGTTACGGCACGGATACCGACTGTGTAATCATATGTGCGTGCATCTCCCATAACCCCTACGCTGCGGATGTCCGGAAGTACAGTGAAGTACTGCCAAATTTCACGCTCAAGACCATGATTGGCGATTTCTTCGCGCAAAATCATATCAGATTCACGAACAATTTCCAATTTTTCTTCTGAAATCGCTCCAAGCACACGGATGCCCAGTCCAGGACCTGGGAACGGCTGGCGCCAAACGATGTGTTCTGGAATACCAAGCTCTGTTCCAAGCGCACGCACTTCATCTTTAAACAGCGTGCTAAGCGGCTCAATTAGCTTAAACTGCATATCTTCCGGCAGTCCGCCTACGTTGTGGTGCGATTTAATCGTCTGCGCCGTAGCTGTACCGCTTTCGATGATATCTGTGTAAAGTGTTCCCTGCGCCAGGAATTCAATACCTTGAAGTTTTGATGCTTCATCATCAAAAACGTAAATAAACTCGTTACCGATAATTTTCCGTTTTTGTTCTGGATCTGATACGCCTGCCAGCTTGTTCATAAAGCGCTCTTTCGCATCAACTTTAATAATATTAATGTTAAAGCCGTTAGCAAATGTATCCATAACCTGCTCAGCTTCTCCTTTACGAAGAAGGCCGTGGTCAACAAAAATACATGTTAACTGATCGCCGATTGCTTTATGGATCAAAACTGCTACAACAGATGAATCTACACCGCCGGACATCGCGCAAAGCACTTTTTTATCGCCGACGATTTGGCGGATTTTTTCCACTTCGATTTCAACGTAGTTTTCCATAGACCAGTCGCCTGTGCAGCCACATACACCAAACACAAAGTTCTTTAAAAGATCGTTTCCGTATACGGAATGCTTTACTTCCGGATGGAATTGAACTGCGTACAGATTTTCAGCTTTATTGCTCATTGCAGCAATTGGGCATGATGGACTTACCGCATCAACTGTAAAACCAGCTGGTGCTTCTGTTACAAGGTCACTATGGCTCATCCAGACAACCTGTTCGTTCGGAAGATCTGTAAATAGAGCAGACTCATTTTGAACGGTAATAGCGGCTTTTCCGTATTCACGGTGCGACGCTTTTGAAACTGTACCGCCAAAGTGTTTTGTCATCAGCTGCATACCGTAGCAAATACCGAAAATCGGCACATTCAAGTCAAAAATGCGCTCATCGCAGTGAAAGGCGTCATCTGCGTATACGCTGTTTGGGCCGCCTGAGAAAATAATCCCTTTCGGATTGATCTCTTTGATTTCTTCAACTGTAATAGTGTGCGGATGAAGCTCGCTGTATACGCCAAATTCACGAATACGACGTGTGATCAGCTGGTTGTACTGGCTTCCAAAGTCAAGTACAAGAATCATTTCCTGGTGCTGCAATTCTGATTTCCCTGTCATGATTTTACTCTCTTCCCTTCAATTCCGTATTATCGGAAACATTTATCTATTTTTTGTTCGTGTTCACACATTTTGACCTCATTTTATATGGTTCAATGGAGCCGGTCAAGGCATTGTTTTGTTTATTGAAAATTCAAAAAGTAAAACACGCCCCGTTCTGCGGCGGATACCGTTTACATCATTTTTTGTTCACATAAAAAAACTTTCCGGCGTCAGCCGGAAAGTATTAGTTTTTCCAGAAATCATCAAATACCGTAATCGGAAGATGGCGTTTATGCCGCGTTTTTGTAAAATGCGCCTCGATTTTTTCAGCTGCCTCAGCTGGAATTTCTTTTCCTTCAAGATAGTCATCAATTTGTTCATATGTTACACCGAGCGCCACTTCATCTGGGATCAGCGGTTTATTGTCTTCAAGGTCAGCAGTCGGTACTTTCATATACAAATGCTCCGGTGCACCGAGCTCCTTCAGCATAGAACGGCCCTGGCGCTTATTTAAACGGAACAACGGCACAACGTCGGCTGCCCCGTCACCAAACTTTGTATAAAAGCCGGTAACAGCTTCCGCCGAATGGTCCGTTCCGATCACTACCGCTCCTTTTGCTGCAGCGATCGCATACTGCACTTTCATTCGCTCACGCGCTTTATCATTTCCTTTTATGAAATCGGAAATCTCAATGCCGGCGGCTTCAACGGCCGCTTCGCTGGCGTCCACCGCTCCTTTAATATTAACCGTCAGGCGCTCATCCGCTCCAATAAAGTCCATAGCAGCCTGTGCATCCGGCTCGTCTTTTTGAACTCCATATGGAAGGCGGACGGCATAAAAGGTATAATCCTTGCCAGTTTCTTCACGAAGCTCTTCCACTGCGAGCTGCGCAAGACGCCCGGCAAGCGTGGAATCTTGCCCCCCAGAAATTCCGAGCACGTATCCTTTCAGGAAAGGATACTGGCGGAGATAGTCTTTAAGAAAATCAATGCTTCGGCGAATCTCTTTTTGCGGATCGATTTGCGGCTGTACTTGCAGCTCTTCAATGATTTCTTTTTGTAATTCACGCATGATACAAGAAGTCCCCTTTCATTTCTAGTTCTTTCTAGTATCATACCACTTCCGCATGTGAATCAACCAACAAAAGCAAAAGTTTATCCCTCTCCTCCAAATCGGCATGTAAAAAAATAATGTGCATCCGTGTATGAAAAGGAAGCAATTATCAATACTAAAAAAGAGGACAGCCAGATGGCTGCCCCTCATTTTTACACTTCTGGTACGAATGTTTTACAGTCAGTTTCTTCCTGGTTGGAGGCCTGCTTGCCTTTATGACTCACCACGTAAATGGCATCTGCACTACATTTGTTTCCAGAACTCCAGTATTTGCAGTTGTTTACTTCACAAAGAACATCTTTCGCCATTTGCTTACACCTCCTGGTCCTTAGTATGACCAAAGCGGATGGTATCATACTTCATTTTAACGTTTGATCCCGCGTTATTCAGGGAACAGGCGAAACGATAATACGACATTAAACGGAGGCCAAAATAATGGACAATGAACAAGTAGACGTTGTCATTGCAGGCGGCGGACCGGGCGGTTTAAATGCGGCACTCGTTTTGGGCAGGTCTTTGAAAAAAGTGCTTGTGATTGATGAAGACAGGCCAAGAAACAGTGCCACACTAAGATCACACGGTTTTTTAACAAGGGACGGAGCCAGCCCGGATGAAATTCGCGAAATTGCCAGAGAACAACTAAAAACGTATCCAAATGTTACTTTTATAAAGGATGTCGTGGAAGATGTTGAACGAAAAAATGGCCTCTTTATGGTAAAAACCAAAAATGGAAAAATGGCTTCCGGCAGAAAAATGATTTTCGCAACCGGTATGAAGGACCACCTGCCCGATATTCCGGGGCTTGATAAGGTATATGGAAAAACGGTTTTTCATTGTCCATACTGTGACGGCTGGGAACGGCAGCACGACCCGATTGCTCTTTTTGCAGACGGAAAAGCTCTTCTACCGTTCGTTAAACTCATTTTCAACTGGAGTAAAGACCTAATCGTTTTTTCCAACGGGCCGGCTGGAATCACAGCAGAAGAAAAGAAACAGCTTATGCATTACAATATTCCGCTGATTGAAACACCCATCGCCAACCTGCAGTCGACAGATGGACAATTGGAAAATGTGGTGTTGCAAAATGGGGACAGTATCCGCCGCACCGGCGGCTTTATGGCTTCTACCGGGGAAAGACAAGGCTCTTCTCTTCCCGCCCGGCTTGGCATTCGGCTCAATGATCAACATGAATATGTGACCGGCCAGCACGGACAAACAGAGATCAAGGATTTGTTTATTATTGGCGATGCCAAAAACACCTTTACGAGCCTGGTCGGTGCAGCAAGCCAGGGCTATGAGGCAGCTGTAAAAATAAATGGGGACTTTGCGGCAGAAAACTGGGCCGCCGGCTTAAAAACAACTTCTCATTAAGCTCATTCGATACGCTTGGCCAGCGGATTTTGGGTTTAAATTTTCCGAACTGCGGCAAGCTATACAGGCATGCCATACAACAGGAGGATCGATACATGGATTTAAAAGATAAAATGACTTTTCATGTAACCGGTACGACGGAAAAATTAAAAACGACAATTCAATCAAAGCAGCATACGATCATACTGGATGAGCCGCCGGCAGTCGGCGGGGGCGATGAAGGCCCCGATCCCCTTTCTTATCTTCTCGCTTCTTTAGCCGGATGCGAAAACATTATCGCGTATATGGTGGCACAGGAAATGAATTTTGACCTTCAATCCATGGAGATGGATGTAAAAGGCGCACTTGATCCGCTCGGTATGCGGGGAGAGCCAGGAGTTCAAGTGTTTTTTGAAAAAGTTTCCTTTAAAGCAAAGGTTTCCACAAGCGAATCGGAAGAACGCCTTGCGGAATTACAAGAAAAAACCGACGCCCGGTGCCCGGTGCTGACGATGATGAGAGCAGCCGGCATTGAATTAGAAACCGAATGGGTAAAAGCGTAAATGATATCCCAGTCAGCCCAATTGAATCATTTGGGCTGACTTTTTTATTCGATTAACTGTATAAGATGGTCGGCTGCTTTCTCAATATCCACTCTTTTGTTCCCCGATGCCATATCATGAACGGCTCTTATCCGGCCATCCGCGTCTACCATGTACATGGAAGTTGAATGCGTAATGACGCCCTCCTCGCTTTTTTCATATACCATGTTAAATTGCTCAGCGTATTCTCTCGTTTGCTGTTCAGTGCCGCGCAGAAACAGCCAGTTTGATGATTGAATATCAAAGGCTTCCTTATATTGCAAAATGACTGGGACGGTATCAAACGCCGGATCAAGCGTAACAGATAAGATACTATACTGCGCTTCTTCTATTCCTTTTTCCGCCAATGCTCGCTGAAGCTTTTTTAAATCCTGTATCGTAAAAGGGCAGACGTCCGGGCATTTTGTATAAAAAAACGACACAAGCATCGGCTTGCCGCTTACCGAAAAGTCATTTCCGCTTACCTCCTGCAATGAAAAATCATCCACTTCACCAAGCTTGGGCAGTTCTGACAAGGAAGTCCATACATAATAAAAGAAAAAACACCCTATAACAACGGCAGCGGCGAGTGCTGTTTTCTTCATCGCATCTACTCTCCTTTCTACATGCGAAGCGAATAGCGAATAGATAACAGAATACAGGCATAAAAGCAGGAAGCAGCAAATGGAATAGTGTACAGATCCATAGCGGCGGCTGATTCGACCGGTATTCTACATAAAGCCGGGTTCTGCAGAACAGCACCAAGCATCGTACCCATTGCGCCTCCGATTGCTCCATTATATAACCCATTCAATTGAGCTGGATTTCGCAGCAATTTGCCAAAATTCCAGCCAACCCATGCCCCGAAAAGCAAAGAAGCGCCATAAAAGCCTGGAAAAAGCAAAATCAAGTACATACTAAAAAGGAAGGAAGTCAGCATCGTGATAGTCATACAAATGACAAGTGTAAAATGATCGTCAAAAAGCAGCCGCTTTTTCTTCAATAAATGATAAATGCGATATAATTCAACTCCATTCCAGCTGCTTAATAATAAGATGAATAGCAATTTCCTCACGACCTTTGAATAGAGATAATAATAAAAAAGAAGCAGAACAAAAAGAGACCGTGAACGAACAAAATGATTTGGCCTGGCATATCTAGTACTGATCCCAGCATAGGAGCCATAATACCAACCATGAAGCCGTTTGTTACTCCAGCTAAACAGGTTTGATAATCAAAAAGCAGCCCAAACGCTGCGCCTGCTGCAGCACCGATTGCAGCGGAAGCGATTGTAATCAGCGAAAAATGAAAAGGAAAGGCCAAAATCAAAACAATCCCAGCTAGCAGAGCCGCGACTCCGCCCATCACCTGGCTGATATTCATTCCAAGTTGAATGCCGACCCATTTTTTCCGGCGAAATACATACACGAATAGAATACTGCATAATAGTATGTCTATAGTTAGAAGATACAGCAGAGTAACTTCCTTCATTCTTGCACCTCACTTTCACAGGCTGAATAATTTAATAAAAACAACTTTCTTTGCAATTTTCGCTTTTTATAGCTATGCGTATTCTTAAACAGATATCTCTTGCTCACACAAATAAGACCCCTTCTAGCTCAGGGGTCTTACAAAACATCAATAATGCTGTTTTACTTCTTTTCCAGCAAAACAAAATCTTTGAATGAGAATAAAGCGGCTGTTACTGCTGCGCCTGCTGCCGGCTCTTCTTCCTCTTCTTCTTCCAGTCCTAGCACGTCAATTTCTTCTACCGGCTCTGCTGCTTCTGCTTCTGCGCTGTAAGAAACAGCATTAAAAACAACTTTTGCATCAGGATCCTTACTGATGACTGTGATGCGAATTTCAAATGAAAGAACCGGTGTTGCCATAGGACCGCCATTTAGTAAGTCTGCAAAAAAGTGCTGCGTCTGATGGCATGGAATTTTCGTTTTTTCTGCCGGCATGACCGGTACAGCCATCGCTTTCATTGGAACAGCCATACCAACAGGTGTAGTCATAAGTCCAGCAGAAATAGCCGGGTCGCCCCAGTTCAATACTTCTACTTTCACCTGTACAGAATCTTTGTCAAAGTTTGTGGCAGATACCCATAGTTCTTGGGCGACCTGAGCCCCTGCTGCCGCATTCGAAATAGGCCCCGTCGTATATACTTTTTTGTGTTTTTGCTTTTTACACTCCATATCCTTTTCCTCCTTTTTATAATAATAGGCATTGCAACGTTTGCAATTTTTCACCTTATCGTCATTCTTAGACTTGCAATGATAACATTTCCAACTACCCATGTATTCGTTAACCCCCTCCCTATTTATTCCAAGTTTTTTCTTGGTTCTATATCGTATGAACGTACTTACAGCCCCGTATAATGCATCTAACCATTTTTACTGATTTTTTAAAGTTAATCACTCAGCAGAGTACAAAAAACAACCTGCTGTCCTCGATGTTTTTTATAAGAATAATCATTCTGCGTGTACATATACATTTTCTGTAGTTTGGCATAAGGGGGAACATAATGAAAACCCATATGAGATTTGATCAATACCTTTCCGCATTGCTCGAAAAAAGAAAACAGGAACCGCGAACTGAAAGCAAAACAGACGAAACAAAAGAAAGATTCAGCTCTCCTGCTGGAGCAGCGCCTACAGAAGAAATACGCTTGTTTACTGAATACAAAGAACAGGCGAATCTGCTGCAGATCGCAAAATTTGCTCCTCAAAAAAGAAAGTTTTTAATACTGAAAAAATTCTTTAAGATGAGACGAAATCAGCAGGTAATCGTTTTTCTGAAAAACAGTAGGCAAGTTGTTGAAACAACGGGCAAAGTGAATGCGGTTGGCCGTGATTTTGTGATGCTCACAAATGCAAAAGAGCGGATTTGGATTCCTTTTCAAGCAATTGAATCCGCTAATATTCCAACAGGTATTCCTCTTTATTCCACTACCCACCAAAACCTTATTTATGATAATCAGCTAAAACAGCGTTTACTTTCCAATTTTGGTGAGACCGTTGCCGCGAGAGATGTACTCATTCAGCAGTTTTACGAGGAAACACTTTTAACAAATTTGAATTCCTGGAAGTACTTATGGGTGAAGGTCGAGACTGAAAAAAAAACTTTATTCGGAAAAATGAAGGATACGGACAGCCAAACTCTCCGTCTATCTTTTTGGAAGGAAAAGCACGAAATTGAGATTGCGCATATTGTTACAATTCAAAGCATACGTTACATAAGTCTATTTCCATTAATTGTAACAAGGCTTTCCCGAATATTTTAAGTGAATGTGTTCCCCATTTCTCACTGCCTCAGCCTTCACATGTCTTGCCTGCGGATTCTTTTAGTAAAGGAGAGATAGAATGAGCAACAAACGGGATGAGAAAGAAAAACAAGATGAAAACCTAATTGCCGCGGAAAATGAAAATACGAATAAAGAACTTGAGATATCAGAGGACAACACGGAAGAAAAGGAACATGCAGCAGAACAAGGAAACGATAAAAAAGAGGATGAGGAAAAAGACCGCGAGGAGCAAGAAGAAGAAGAAGAAGAAGAAGAAGAAGAGGATGAGGAAGACGATGAGGAAGACGATGAGGAAGATGAAGACGACGAAGACGATGATGAATTTTTTGAAGAATTGACCACTTTGATAGGCCAAAGTGTATTAATTATTACCGAAGCGTCTCAACTAAATTTGCTTGGCCAGACATTCAGACCTATTTTTTGCGGACCGATTGTTGAAGTGGAAAGAAGCCACCTGACGATTGATCCGGTCACCATTAAAATTTTGAATGCACCATTTTTCCAGTTTCCGCTGCCGCTGTCCATTCCTTTTGAAAAAATTGCCCAGCTGACGCCTTGTTTTGATTGCAGTGAGCGGTTTCCGCTTATTTAAAATCAGGAAGAAAGGAAGTGTAAAAAAATGACGCCTAGATCTTCCGGTTTAAATGACCATAACGGTATGCATGATGCTGCGCTGGTGGAACACTTCAGGGCAGCCATTGGCCAGAGGGCTTTTCTACTGACTCCTTCTTATCCCTTTATGTTTATCGGTGAAATTGTTTCCTTGATAGGAGACCAGGTAGAGCTTGCAGTCGAAACGACCCACTTTGCTCAGCTGGAAAACCGAAATTGGCTCATTCATATTCATAATATCGAAGTGTTTTATATCGAGTTTCCTGGCGATCCGCGCATCCCAGAGTTAAATGACATGCTGTAACGAGGAGGAAAACGATGATACGTCGTTATCATGTAGTCGCGATTCCCATCCGGATGGTGGTAAACAATTTTGGCGACCATAACCCTGATGGACAGATGTATGTGTTAAAGGAAAATGAAGCAAAGATAAAAGAGCTGATCCGCAAAAACCCTTTTACCCCGGTAGACCTGGTGCAGCCGCTGACAATCAGGGCGAACGAAGGGGATACTGTCGAAATTCTCTTTGAAAATCAGCTTCCTTTTGCAGCGGGCATGCATTTTCAAGATATTGATTATAATGTGCTGACCTCAGACGGAGCCAATGTCGGCTTTAATCCGAGCTCACTGGCTGAATGCGGTGAAAAGCTTCTGTACAAGCTGGAGGCTACGTATGAAGGAATTTGCTTTTTCACCGATGTCGGCAACGTATCGAGTACCGAAGAAGGCTCCAGTATCCAGGGCCTTTTCGGTACTCTGCTCGTTGAAAAAAGAGGCTCCTGGTGGACCGACCCCGTAACAGGCGGGCCGATCAACAGCGGCGTGTTCGCGGATATTCACAACCCTTTTCTTCCCTCCTTCCGTGAGTATGCATGGTTTTTCCATGATGAAATGGAAGTCGATGATTTAACGGGCAACCGGCCGCTTAACCCGATGACCAATCAGGAAGCTGAATCGTTTCACGGTGTTAACTACCGATATGAACCGCTTCATAACCGCCTAAAGCTGATAGAAGAAGGTGTTGTATCTCCCGAGGTTGAAGGGGAAGAAGTTCATCACGATTCCTGGATGTTCGGTGATCCTGCAACGCCTATTTTGCGCGGGTACCGGGATGACCCGGCTACTATCCGCCTTATTCATGCGGCTTCAAAAGAAACACACGTCTTTCACTACCATGCGCACCAATGGCTGAGAGATCCAAGTAACGTTCAGTCTGAAATCGTGGATGCGCAGGCGATCAGTCCGCAATCCCACTACAGCGTTCAGCCTTTATACGGACTTGGAAGTCTGCCTGGTACAATCGGGGATGTGATTATTCACTGCCACCTGTATCCACATTTTGAAGCCGGCATGTGGGGGATGAACCGGATTTTTGATACATTGCAGGACGGGAGCCAATGCTACCCAAATGGCAAACCCATTGCACCGCTTCAGCCGCTGCCGGACCGCCCTTGTCCGCCGCGCCCAACAAAAGAAAGACCGGGATTCCCGAACTTCATTCCCGGAAAAGTCGGCTGCAAGGCACCCCGCCCTCCTCTCGGCATTGTCGGCGGCCGCGAAATGACCGAGCTTGAGAAAAATGCCGCTGTCCCGAATGCAAGGCCGGGAGCTGTTTTTGTAGATCCGTGCATGAATAACCCGGTTGTTGTCGAGTTTAATATATCCGTCATTGAAATGCCGATCGTTTATAACAAACAAGGCTGGTATGACCCAAAAGGCAGATTCTATGTACTGGATGAAGACCTGGATGACGTGCTTTCCGGAAAAAAAGAACCTGAACCGCTTGTTTTGCATGTACCAGCCGGCACCTGCATCCGAATCAACTTTACGAATCGGCTGCCTCATATTTTGGATGGCGACGCTTTTCAGCTGGTGACCCGGACCTATGAGGTCGGTTTCCACATTCATTTCGTAAAATTCGATGTTCTTGTATGTGACGGCGCTAACGTAGGCTGGAATTATGACAGCTCTGTTTTGCCAAATGAAACTGCCCGGTATGAGTATTTTGCCGATACGGAATTAAAAGCCTTTTTCGTTCATGACCATTTGTTTCCTGTTTCTCATCAGCAGCATGGCATTTTTGGAACGATTATTGTACAGCCGCGCTTTTCTCAGTTTTTGGATTCTAAAACAGGCGAAGAAACGGATCAGGGAGCCGAAATTACCGTCCGCCACCCATTTATCGCTGATTATCGTGACTTTGCACTGTTTGTCCAGGATTTCGCCTTATTGTTTGATAAAGATGGCTGCCCGATTCAGCCGCCGCAGTTCCCCGGCTCACAGGATGATCCCGGTATTTTTGCGGTCAATTACAAAAATGAGCCGCTGCAGTTCCGGCTCGGCAAAGACTGTGACCCTGCCTACTCTTTCAGCTCTTATGTAAATGGAGATCCCCTCACCCCTGTTTTCCGGGCATATGAAGGAGATTCCATCCGCATTCGGCTGCTGCAGGGTGCCCATGAGGAATCGCACAGCTTTAACCTCCATGGACTAAGGTGGAGATCAGAACGGCCCAGCAATGATTCCCAGATCCGTTCGCAGCAGCATATCGGCATTTCAGAATCTTTTACGTTTGAAATGGATATTCCCAGAGCCGGCGATTATTTGTGGGCTTTTGAAACAGAAGAAGATATCTGGAACGGCACGTGGGGACTGATTCGTGCATACGATCAAGAAGTAGAGGATTTAATCCCGCTGTCTGGCCAGCCTTTGCCGGAACCAAGAACAAAACCGCTGCCTAAAGTAACCGGAAAGCCGCCGGCTCCTGCCGATCCGCAGTCTACCCTTCCGCCTGAAGTAGCGCACAATGCACCGATTCGCCGATACAGTGTTGTTGCTTTTCAAACGCCCATTTTATACAACTCGTTTGGGGACCATGATCCTTACGGCATCGTGTTTGCTTTAGAAGAAGATGTAGAGGACATTCTGTCAGGCAAAAAAAATCCGGAGCCGCTTGTGCTTAGAGGAAACGCCGGCGATCTTGTGGAAGTGACACTGACAAGCCGGCTCAAGTTTGACTTGTTCCCGTTTCCGGATGGCATTCATCCTTATCCGCCAGTAAAAGAGCAGGCTTTTTACCCGCCGTCCCTGCGGATTTCCCTGCATGTCAATATGCTGGACTATGATGTGACCACATCAAGCGGCGCCACGGTCGGTTTTAATCCAGATCAAACGGTAGGACCTGGCGAAACGATCACGTACCGCTGGCATGTGCAGGACAGCATGGGCACCTGCGCCATGTGGGATATGGCTGACTTGCGCAATCACCGCTCCTTTGGAACATTTGGGGCTTTTATAGCGGAACCACGCTTTACCACCTATCTCGATCCTTACACGCTGGAACCTGTGCGAACGGGCACAAATGTGCTACTTCAACACCCACTCAACGACAGGTATAGAGAATTTGTGCTGGTGATGCATGACGGTGTTCGTCTAGAAGATAAGCATGGCAAAGTGATTATCGATCCACTGGACGGCGTCATTCCAAAACCTGATCCTGAAGACGATGAAGTAGACACCTATGATTTCGGGTCACGCGGATTCAATTACAGGACAGAACGATTAATTAACCGCTTTAGAAAACATCCTGTTTTAGGTGATTTATTTAGTTCAGAGGTACACGGTGATCCGGCCACACCTGTTTTTGAAGCGTATCCTGGTGATCCGATCGTAATCCGGCTCACTAATCCGTCCGAACGCAGAAGGGCCCATACATTCCATCTGCACGGTCACAATTGGAAATTCGACCCGAGAGATATTGAATCCCGCATTGATTCATACACCGGCCACATGGTGCCAGGTGTTACTGAAGATTTGCTTTTAATTGGCGGTGCCGGAGGAACGTATAACTATCCGGGGGATTATATGTATCGGGCCGGCAACATTCGCTGGGATATCGAACAGGGAATGTGGGGAATCATTCGGGTTCACAGCAAAGTACAGCCCCATTTGCCGCCTTTATCTCATTGACACTGATAAGATTAAACGGTTTGTTTCCTTTTCACACGGAAAAGCGGTGTTCCATAAGGAATACCGCTTTTTTCATAGAGCTTGTCAGCAAAATTTATCAAGCCGTTCTACCCATTTGATTTGATCAAATTGGACAAGGAACACTTTTTTCTTGAATCCATGATTAGGCTTCTCTTTTTTCACTTTCACAACAATCTCAATAAAATCATTGCCTACAAAAGTAATTCTCCCTTGAACAACCTTTTCTTCTTCAAGGATAACCTTAACACGCTCACCGATCAGCTGCCGCAAACGAAACGCCATACTGCTTCTTAACCCGCTCAAGCGGACGCGGAAACGATCGTCACACAAGCATTTATCCATAAAATGATGGTTCACATGCCCGTGTCCACAGCGGCTGCATAAACCGTGATGCTGGAAATCGTGATGCTGGTGGTGGTTGTGCGAATGAAACTGGCTGAAAGAATGGCCTTTGTTGCAGCCGCAGGAATGATGATGGTCTTTGCCAAAATCATGACAATTACAGTTTAGCATACTCATATTTTTCCTCCTTTCCCATTACAATGAAGTATTAGGACTGAGAAAAGCGCAGGCTGTAAACCGTTTTGCTGCTTTCATCTGCTTCTCACAGTCTACTATCATCCTATGCTTAACTAGTAAATCCGAATAAACTACCGTCCCCTTTTCTAGAAAAAAATAGAATTATTTTTCCAAGTCACCAGCGAAAAATGATCACATACGATATGAAGAAAGAGTAACGTTGTTTCTTTACGCGCGATAAAAAGGAAAGCTTGAGCAAAAAGGAAGTGACTCCATGCAGGAACATTCACATTTCGATGATTCTTTTAGCCATAAAGAGGACTGTTCAAAGAGCGAAAACAGACCGGCTTTTCCATCCCCTCCTTCCTGCCTCCCTGAGAGACAGCAAGAGGAGCTCGAAGCCAAAATTGATGAAACGAACGCATTACTGCTTAACCTTGCTTTGTCGAATGAACAGTCAGAAGAAGGACGAAGAGTATCATTTGAAGGATTAGTCGGCCAGTGGGCAGAAGTTGTGCTTACGCGTGAAGGAGAAGCAGGCCTGCGGGCTGTTAAAAAAGGTAATCGAACAAAAATAAAAAACAGTAAAGAAAGTTTATTTAAGAAAAAGCTGGAAGCGAGAAAGCGCAGAAAAAGACGGGCTGTCCGGCCGAAAGCGCATGCCGGCAAAAAAAAGCTGCCGCAGACAGCATTACCCAAAAGCAGCGTGCGCCTTTACAAGCAATCCGGGCGTGTTCAGCTGGCTGGACGTAATTTTGTGCTTCTCAAGAAAAAAGAGCGGGAAATGATCATTCCTTTTTCAAAAATACAATCGATCAAGTCCTTTACACGCCATCCCGGACTCGAAAAAAAGCCGGCTTTGCTTGACATTGACCCCGCTCTTCGACGTGCACTTATGTTTAAATTCGGGGAAACGGTTGCTTCTTCTCCTGAATTGATTCACCTTTTCTTTAAAATGACACTCCCTATTTTCTTATTAGGTTACATCGACAAAAAGGTAAATATTGTATTATCCAAAAAAGCCATATCCGGCCATATTCATGAAGTGGATGAAGAAACAGTTACGATCGTCACAGCTAAAAAAAAGCAACGTGTAATTCCTCTGGATTCCATTTATTTAATTGTTTCATCATCCCATTAATACAACAGCTGCCTTCTTTTCTTTATTTTTCTTTTCCGGATCCGTTTTATACTGACTCATTGATAAAAAAAAGCCGGCCCTTTCAAACAAAGGGCCGGCTTTTTTTTATTGCCCAAACTCCTGAATCCTTAAAAAGCAAAAAACAAAATAAATTTAAATATTTTCACCGCCAACTCCACATCCTACGTAAAGGCATGACCAATCAGTGATGGTCCATCCGCTGTTTACCCGGTATTGCGCTCTTATTGTATGCAGGAAAGCATAACGGCCACGATTCTAAAGATGGAGGAGGAACGAACACGATGAAATATGTATCAGCATTGTTAATAAAATTTGTCATGGTAACGCTCGTTCTTTGGATTATTCTAGGCGGATTCTTTAATATTTCCTTGGGTGACATCTTCACAATCAGCGTTCTGCTCACTGCCGCCGGCTTTCTGATCGGTGATTTATTTATTTTACCGAGATTCGGAAATCCTACAGCATCTGCTGCTGATTTTGGCTTAACACTTATTGGTGTCTGGCTGCTGGGAGCCCTTTTGTTTGAACCGCGTATTTCATTATGGGCAGCCGCTCTTTTATGCGCCGTTGTCATTGCGATTGGCGAGTATTTTTTCCATATGTATATGCTAAAGCAGGGACCCGCTGGACAATCTCAGCAAAACAAGAAAAAGGCCGGCGGCCAAAATGCTGGCAAAAACGCCAACCAGGCTGTATCTACTTATAAATATCAAACCGAAGCCGGCTCCGATATGGCCGTTCGGCCGAATGTCAACAAAGCCAATATTGATCAACAAGGCGCCGTCATTCAAGATCAAAAAAAGAAAACCATTTCAGTGGACCGATACCAAACCGAAGCCGGCTCCGATATCTCTGTAAAACCGGCTGACGAGCAAAATAAAAAGAACAAGCAAGGCGAAGCGGCAAAGTCTGAGAAAAAACAAAAAGATTCAACCGGCCAATACGGGACAGAAGCCGGCTTAGATATGTCCTTCGCTTCCCGTATTCAAAAAACCGGGAAGAACAGCAAGAAAGGCGTGTCAGCACAATCCGGGAAAAACCAGCAGAATTCGTCTGATCAGTATGGCACAGAAGCCGGTTCCGATATGTCCGTTACTTCCGGCAATCAAAAAGCCGGGCAAAACAACAAGCAGGGCGGCTCGGCACAATCTGGGAAAAATCAGCAGAATTCATCCGATCAGTATGGTACAGAAGCCGGCTCGGATACGTCCTTTACTTTCGGCAATCAAAAACCGGGACGAAGCAACAAACAGGGCAGCTCTGCACAGACTGGAAAAAGCCAGCAAAATGCGTCGGATCAATATAGTACAGAAGCCGGCTCGGATACGTCCTTTACTTTCGGCAATCAAAAACCGGGACGGAGCAACAAACAGGGCAGCTCTGCACAAGCCGGGAAAAGCCAGCAGAATTCATCCGATCAGTATGGTACAGAAGCCGGCTCGGATACGTCCTTTACTTTCGGCAATCAAAAACCGGGACGGAGCAACAAACAGGACAGCTCTGCACAAGCCGGGAAAAGTCGACAGAATGCCTCAGATCCGTATAGCACAGAAGCCGGATCTGATATGTCTGTTGCCTCTTCTAACCAACAAGCTGGTACGAGCAATAAACAAGGGCAGCCATCACAGTCCGGAAAAGCGGATCAAGGCTCAAGCGATCCATACGGTACAGAAGCCGGCTGTGAGCTGACTATTATAGATGTACCAAGAAAACGCAAGAAGATGAACCTGAAACGAAAATAAGGCAGGACCATATAAAGCCAATCCTTTATTAAAAAGGATTGGCTTTATGTTTTGGCACCTGTTTTAAAGATCAAATATGCGTTTATACATATTCTTCTTTCCTTTATCCCTGTAAATAAAAGCTGGCTCCATCCACTTGTTCAATTCCTTCTTTTTTCAATCCCCTCATCAAGGCAAAAAGAGCATTATCTTTTTGTTTCGCTTCAATCATGACATCGATTTGCGGCACGCTTCCTTTCACACGATGAAGAAAATGCAGAAATTCCTTTTCATCAATAAAATCCGCATGGGCTCTGAAATCTTCTTCTGACTTCGGACTCGACATATGCATTTTCACTGGCAGCGCAGAGGATTGCCATGTAGCGGTGACGCGCTCCCATGCCGCCTCCCATTCTGCTTCCTTTTCATGGTTGGCTGCATGGTGATGATAATCGAACACCGCCGGAACACCAAGCTTTTCACATAAGTACAGCGTTTCATTGATCGTAAAGGTTTTATCATCATTTTCAAGCATCATCATGCGCTGCAAAGGAGCGGGAAGAAGCCCCCAATTTTCCACGAACTGCTCGAGTGCCGCTTCTTTGTCACGATAGCCGCCGCCTACGTGTACAACACATCGGTGTTCGGGGGCAATCCCCATTCCTTTTAACAGCAGCCGATGCATACGGAGTGTTTGAACAGCCGTTTTTAAAATATCAGGTTTCGGTGAGTTTAACACAACAAAATGATCCGGATGAAAGTCAATCCGCATGTCCTGATGCTCTTTTAAATACGAGCGAATCGCCTTCAAGCTTTCTCCAAGCGGCTTTATGTAATTCCAATCCGAAAGTTCCGGGTGATTCGCCATTGGAATCAGTTTGGAACTAAGCCGAAAAAAGTGAATATCATGCGCCGCATTGTGCCGAAGCAGGCGCAGACAATTATGGAGGTTTGACATCGCAATACGTTCTAGTTTATGGATGGCCGCTTCCCTGTCCCCAATTTTCGAAAACTGAGCATGGGTCATTGTTTGAGAAGGAGAACCATTTTGAACATTCATGCTCATAGCTGCGTAACCGAGACGGACCAGCGTCATTCTTTCACCCCTTTTCTTTCTATTTTATCCAAAATAAAAGACGGCATACCCGTCAGAAAGAAAGAGCACTTTTCAATATTTTTTGCCCTTTGTCCTCATACTACGTTTTGAGGTGAAAAATATGTACAAACTGTTATCTCATAATGACCTGGACGGTGTTTCATGCGGGATTTTAGCAAAACTTGCCTTTGGCTCTGATGTAAGTGTCCGCTACAATTCCATTTCCGGACTAAACCAGGAAGTCGAATGGTTTTTAGAAAACGGAGATCCGGACACGTTTCTGTTTATTACCGATTTATCCGTGAACGAAGAAAACGAAGAAAAGCTGAATCAGTTTTATCAAAACGGCGGAAAAGTTCAGCTGCTCGATCACCATCAAACGGCACTGCACCTGAACAACTACAAATGGGGACATGTGGTGATTGAAGAAAAGGCAGACCGCCCAGCCTCGGCCACTTCTTTATTTTATGAATATCTCCTGAAACACGAACACCTTACACACTCGACAGCTGTAGCCGAATTTGTAGAGCTCGTCCGCCAGTACGATACGTGGGACTGGGAAAAGCTCAACAATCGAAAAGCCCAGCGGCTGAATGCCCTTTTCTTTTTAGTCTCCATTGACGAATTTGAAGAAGCCATGCTGAACCGGCTGAACACAGGCGACCACTTTTTCTTCAATGAATTTGAAGAGAAAATTCTGGATATGGAAGAAAGAAAAACAGAGCGATACATCCGCCGGAAAAAGCGCGAGGTTATACAGGCCTATGTCCACGACCAATGGGCCGGCGTTGTTCATGCAGAATCGTACCATTCTGAGCTTGGCAATGAACTAAGTAAAGAGTTTTCCCATCTCGATTACATCGCCATCATCAGTGTGGGCAGCAGGCGGATCAGTCTCCGGACTATTCACGATGACGTTGATGTTTCGCGCACTGCCGGGCTTTTTGGCGGCGGCGGCCATGCAAAAGCCTCGGGCTGCTCTTTATCAGCAGAAGCGTTTGAGCTGTTTGTAACAGCTGTATTCGGCCGCGAGCCGCTCAAAGAAGATGCGAAACGTAACCGCTACAACCTGCCAGAAAGTTCTTTTGGCGCCCTGTACACAAACAGGCAGAATGATGGCTTTTTACTGCATCCTCTGTCTTCTGAACAATGGGGTATTGAACAGAATCATGAACAGCGGCCGGAAACGTTCACAAGCTTTGAAGAAGGAGAACATTTTTTAAAACGGCAGGAATCCGTCTGGCTGGCTCGTGACGAAGTATTTGTCCAGTATTTAATGAATGCGAAAAAACGCCACTCTACTCATTAAAAAAGCCGTCCATCCTTTTACAGCAGGGATGGACGGCTTTATTTACACTAAAACAAGACCTTCATTCGTCTCTTGATATCCTCTAACGGTCGGCTTACCACATAGCCTATGTACAAAAACACTTCCCGGCAGAGAAACGGGATTTGGCTGTTGATCGTTTGATAAGCGGACGTCTGGGCAGGTGACGAATAAACATTCATTCCGATTGTTTTCGCCAGCAGCATAGCACGCTTCATATGCAGCGGATCACTGACAAGCGCAAAAGTTTTCAGCTTTTTTTCTTTCGCCAGCTCGTAAGCATATTGAAGGTTTTCTTCCGTAATGGCGGATTCTGTTTCAATCAAGATGTCATCCGTCTGTACGGCTTTCTTCATTGCATAGTCTCTTGCCGCCTCCGATTCCGCTGCTTTCTCTCCATCGCCTCTTCCGCCCGTAAAAATCAGCTTGTCCACATAGCCATTCTTATACAGCCAAAGGGCATGATCGACTCTTTCACGCAAAACAGGCGATGGCTTGCCGTTCCAGACCGCAGCGCCGAGTACAATAGCGGCATCGGCCTTTTGATATTCCACCTGGCTGCCAAAAGACCAGATGCGGAATGCTGTGAAGGATGTTATCAGAAGGTCGGCCGCCCCAAAAACGATCACAAGCTTCATCCATAATTTGTTGAACAAAAGTCTCCATCCTTTTATGTGATGCAAGTATTCTTAACAACCAATATTTACTATTTTAATGTATATTCTCATCATTGAAAACTGCTCATTTTAAAGAAAAAAACGATCATCCTCTTTCGTCAATAAAGGATGATCGTTTTTTCGCTTATTTAACTGCTGCTTTTTTGTTATGAACAGGCGCTACTGTAATCCCTGTTGTTTCTTCAAAATCATACAAGCTGGTTGGCACATCGGTAAAACGCTCCAACTCGTTGTAAGCCGGAATCCCGTGAAAAGACATATCCAGCCCTTCCTCTTCTTCCCGTTCGCTTACACGCAAACCAACTGTTTTTTCACAAATGACCGCCATGGTATGTCCGGCAGTCAGACCCCAGATAACGACTACCGCCGCTCCGAGCACTTGAACACCGAGCAGCTTGGCATCTCCTGTTGTAAAAAGACCTTGAGAAGAATCAAACAAGCAACAGCGATTGTACCAAACACCCCGTTGAAGCCGTGGACAGCTACCGCTCCAACAGGATCATCTACCTTCAAGCGGTCGACAAGCAATGTTGCATAAATGACAATGATGCCGCTGACCGCCCCAATGACGATGGCGCTCCAGCTTTCCACAAATGCACAGCCGGCTGTTACAGCTACAAGACCGGCAAGTACTCCGTTCATCGTCATACTCGGATCTGCTTTACCAAATTTGCTCATCGTCAGTAAAAGAGCCGTCGTTCCGCCGCTCGCTCCCGCCAGCATGGTATGCAGGGCAATCGCTGCTAAGGAAGCATTGGTTGCATCAAGTGTACTCCCCGCGTTAAACGCAAACCAGCCGAACCATAAAATAAAAGCGCCGGCAGATGCTAATGGAATATTACTTGGCGCAAATACGTTGACGCTGCCATCTGAATTAAACCGGCCCTTTCTTGCTCCTAAGCGCTTTGCCATGGCAAATGCCGCAAAGCCGCCAAGTGCATGAATTGCCGCAGAACCGGCAAAGTCCTTCATGCCAAGCTGTGCCAGCCAGCCGTCGCTGTTCCAAATCCAGTGGCCGGACAGCGGATAAACAAGGACACAAATCATCGCTGCTGTTAACATGTATGCTTTAAAGCTCATTCGTTCTGCTACTGCGCCGGATACAATAGATACGCAGGCAACCGCGAAGCCCATTTGAAACAACACAAATGCCGCACTAGGCAGGTCGATGGATAGAGCAATATTTTCCGGGCTGCCAAACAAGCTTGTCCCAATCAAACCAAATGCATCTTTTCCATACATAATACCAAATCCGACCATCCAAAACGCCAGTGCGCCAATTGTTAAATCGACAAAGATTTTCATCGTCACATTGACCGCGTTTTTTGTCCGCACAAAACCTGCTTCCAGTAAACTAAAGCCGCCTTCCATAAACAGCACCATAGCGGCTGCGATGACGACCCAGATTGTATTCAAATGGATGACTTCCATCAGCTTCGTCCTCCCTGCTTCACATCATCAATTTCAACGTCCGGCTGGCCTGTACGAATATTGTAAGCTTCTAGAATTGGGTACACATAAATTTTTCCGTCTCCGTCTTCCCCTGTTTGAGCAGACTTGATAATCGTATCGATCGTCGGCTCTACCATATAATCAGATAAAATGATTTCCAGCTTTACTTTCGGATGCAGTGTGACTTTATAGCTTTTCCCCCGATACACTCCCTGTGTATCTTTTTGTTTCCCCCTGCCTACTACTTGCGAGACTGTAAAACCCGTAACACCAATATGTTTTAACCCCTTGATTGTTTCCGTGATTTTTTCCGGCCGAATAATCGCTTCGATTTTTTTCATGTCCCTCACCCTTTGTTAGATTTCCTAACATAGATTTGTTCATAATTATAACAAGATATTTCATAGAGTCAATGGTTTCATCTGGAAGTCCCTCGAAAAAGATCATCTTAAATCAACATACTGAAGAGAAAAACATGCTAATCTACTTCCCCCTTACGTTTGTTCCTTTTTAAAAAAGGAAAAACAGTGAAGAAGAATAAAAACGCAGTTTATAACAGCAAAAAGGAGTGACGTGTTATGGCAGACAAAAAAGAGCCAGAGGTTCATACTGTTCCAAATTCAAACGGCGGCTGGGATAACAAACAAGGAGGGGAAACGCTCAGCCATCATTCAACCAAAGCGGAAGCAGAAAAAGACGGGCGCGAAAAAGCGAAAAGAGATAAAACAGAACATAGAATTCATAAAAAAAATGGACAAATCGGAGAATCAAACAGCTACGGTCATGATCCCTATCCCCCGAAAGGATAACTGTTTCTTCTATAATAGGAGAGCCATTCAAGCAAGCGGCTCTCCTTTTCTCTGTGCATTCACAGCTATTGCCCTCTGTTTTCTTTGGGTATGAAAAGTGCGTTGAAGAGGGAGAAAGAAGGTGGCATACTGAAGCTACGTCATCTCTTAAAAAAGTGAGGAAATCCGAACGTGAAATCAGCACAAAACGAAGCAGGAAATTGGGACCTGACTGCCTTTAAACTGCTTCCTTCTGCCAAGCCCCCTCTTTTCCACGGCCATACGGTTCGCCAAATGGTCTCGTCTTTCTTTTGGCGGACGAAGCTGCGTCCTTTTATACTGGAGCAGCAAGGAAAACAATGTGGCATTTGTGGATGGAAACCCCAGCAGGAGCAGGATATGCGGCACCTTCACCTTCATGAAGTGGAGGAATACGACTTTACGAACAAGGTGTGCCACCTGCTCGACATCCAGCTTATTTGCCGAAAATGCCACGCTTTTCACCACATTATCCGGACGGAAATGGTTTCGACGAAAGAACAATGGCACGATTTAATGCAGCATTTTGTTTATGTAAATGACTGTTCTCCGGATGTTGTCGAAAAGTTTGACCGGATCACCGCCAAAGCCCTTCTGTCAGAAGGATTCGACTCCGAAGAATGGCACCCGCGATCAGCTGAAGAAGCAGCTGAGCTGGCAGCAAAGCCGGCCCGATATACGATTCATCCCAAAATTCCATTTGCAGAAGAGCTGGAAGGGCGAATCCGTAAAAAAGGATTGCTTTATCAAACCGAATCATAAAAGCAGATGCCGGCCGGCATCTGCCTAAACTGTAGGCAAATTATATGGATGACCGTGCACATGAATAGGATAGATCGGCGGCGTCCAGGCAGCTCCGCTTTCCATGGGGCAGGTGCTGAGCCCGACTTCGCCTGGCGGCTTCACCGGTCTCAGCTGCCCGCTAGTCCCATAGGAGTCTGTGCTGCCCTCCCGCCGCCAAGTGGCTTGCGACAAGATTGTATAGGGCTAATAAGGTCATATCTCTCTATTTTAAAAAAAGAAAATGTCTATTCAGTCCTTGCTTATGGATTTTCAACACCACTTATCGGCTCTTTTTTAAAAGCGAAAGACTTTGTCTACACACTGAGCAGACGCCGGCCGGCATCTGCTGTTTTTTTCGGCAGAAAAGCCAGCTAGTCTTCTCTTACTTTCGTAAACCGGCACTCCGGAAAATGGCTGCAGCCCTTGAAGGCTCCATACCTTCCAGTCCGCTTTACCAATGCCCCGCCGCATCTAGGGCAGACTCCCTCACTTTTGTTTCGTTCCCTTTGCCGTTTTCCACTTTTAATAGCCCGTACGTGCTTTTTTTCAATCGCCCGTTTTTTTCTCCTTCCCGCTTCATTAAAAGGCTCAAGCTTCTCGGCGAGCTCTCGCACAAGCACGGCATTCATGCGCTGTTTTCGGTGAGCACAAAAAGCTTCCACCAGCTGATCTGCATACAAAACACTTGCTTCCTTGAAAGGCTCTTCAAGCTCAAGCTGGGACTTTCTTGTAAAAGCGATGAATGAATAATATTTTATTCCATTCGAATGGCCAAAAAACTCTTTTAATGCACGAATATGACCTGCATTTTGCCAAATCGGATTGTAAAAGGTTTCTCTTCGTTTCAAGGTCTTTTGGATCCAATACTTTTCTGACTCATCACCGAAAATTCGGCCGCTGAAGTTTTTGGTTTCAATTACGAAAATACCGTGCTTTGACAAAACCAGGTGGTCAATTTGCGCCGTCCGGCCATTGCTTCTTGGAATATAAAGATCATGAAAAACGGTGTATACCGCTCGGTCGAGCTTGTCCAGCTCCTCTTGAACGGTTCTTTCACCAAGCACTCCTTTTTTACGCCTGGAACTGCCGGAAAACCTGGCGGCCGATATCATTATCGCGCCTAATAGAAGTAAAACAATAAAACCCATAAATCAATTCCTTCCCACCAAAATAGAACATCTGTTTTTATATCGGTCGAAAAGTACAAATATAAAGCTGGTTCAAAAAAGAAAGCCCTGTTTTAACCATAAAAAAATCCACCCTAAAAGGGATTGCCTTCTAGGGTGGACATTCAATTGATTATTGTTCTTTAATCCGTGCCCGTTTCACAAAAAATACAAGAATGAGGGCGAGCACAGAAAGCCCTGTCGCGACCATAAAAGCATCATTAATGCCGTCAATGGTCGATTGCTGTACGGCCTGGGCGTAAAGAAGCTGAGTTGTAAGCTGGTTTCCTGCCGCCCCCGGCAAGTGGGCCATAGCAGACAAGCTTTGGCTCATCTGCTCAAACTGATTGGAAAGAAAAGAGTTAGAGCTTGTAACCGTATTTTGATAGGCACCATAATGCGCCCCTTGTCTTGTGGTCATTACCGTGACAAGAAATGCGGTTCCAATACTGCCGGCAACCTGTCTCGCCGTATTGGAAGCGGCTGTTCCATGTGAACCAAGATGGCGGGGCAGCTGGTTGAGCCCTTCCGTCATTATAGTCATCATAATAAAGGACATACCGAACATCCGCAGTACGTATAAAACCAGCAGATGACTGTAACTTGTTGTCATGCTGAGCATCGTGAACTGCCATGTTGTTAAAACGGTAATCGTTAAGCCGATCACACCGAGCCATCTGGCACCGATTTTATCAAACAGCGCCCCGGCAATCGGAGACATAATCCCCATCACGATCGCACCCGGAAGCATAAGCAATCCGGATTCGAGTGCCGTAAAGCCGCGAATGTTCTGCAGATAAATCGGAAGCAGAATCATTGCACCAAACATTGCCATATTCACGATCATGCTGACGACCGTTGTCAGTGCAAAAATATCATATTTAAATACACGCAAATCAAGCATTGGCTTTTCTGTAGTCAATTCCCGCCAAACAAAAGCGATCAATGACACAATCCCGATCACAAGCGAAAGAACAACGACCGTGCTGTCCCAACCGTTATTTCCGGCTTCACTGAAGCCGTACAGCAGGAATCCAAAACCAATTGTGGAAAACAGGAACCCGGGTAAATCAAATTTCGGATTGGTTATTTTCGTAACATCTCTCATCCACAAAAAGCTTAAAACTAATACAAGCACGCCAATTGGAATAACGATGTCAAACAGCAGTCTCCAGGAATAATGGCCGATCAGCCATCCGGATAAGGTCGGGCCGATTGCAGGTGCAAAAATCATAACAACGCCCATAAGCCCCATTGCCTTTCCGCGTTTTTCCGGCGGGAACAGCACGAAAAATACCGTCATGAGAAGCGGCATAATAATCCCTGCTCCGCTCCCCTGAATTAGCCGTCCAATCATCAGCATGGTGAAGTTTACCGATAACGAACAAATGAGTGAACCGACCGTAAACAGAAGGATCGCCGTAATATACAGCTTCCTTGTTCCAAACTTTTCAATAAGAAACGCCGTAACCGGGATTAAAATTCCGTTCACGAGCATATAGCCCGTCGTCAGCCATTGAACGGTGTTGGCTGAAACACCCAGATCATTCATAATATGCGGAATCGCTACATTCAGCAGCGTTTGGTTTAAAATCGCCACGAAAGCACCAAGCATTAAAGCCGTTAAAATTCTTCCTGTGTGGAAGTTTTTTGGTGCTTCCGAAGCCGTTTGCTTCGGCTCCTCAACTATTTCTTCTTTCGGCTGAACATTTGCTTCTACATATTCCAATGCCGGCTCTGATACAGCGGAATTTTGAAGCACCTCTGCTGTTTCTTCGGATAAATCCCGTGGAAAAGCAGCCTCATCGTCTTCTTCTTTCCGATCCAGACGGGCTTCTTCAGGGCTTCTTTTACTTTCTTCACGTATCATAACCGGTTGATTCACGTTCTGTTTTCTTCGTTTCACCGCTCTAAAATTAAAGAGCAGCAGCACTAAAGCGCATAAAAGAACATAGACTGCTCCATATATTAACATGTGATCACCTACTTATGAATTCGCACGGTTACGTTCATACCAGGAACGATGGCTACGCCCTTGCTGTCATCAATCGATACTTCTACAGGAACGACCTGCGTGACTTTCGTAAAGTTCCCTGTATTGTTTGAACTTGGCAGCAAAGAAAATGTTCCAGCTGTTGCTGAGCCGATTTGTGTGACTTTTCCTTTTAACGTTGAATTCGGAAAAGCATCTACATAAATGTCCACGTCCTGCCCTACATCTACTTGATCCACTTCTGTTTCTTCAATATTAGCCGTAACCCATAAATTGTTTAAATCGTACGCTTTCGCAAGCGGTGTTCCAGCAGCAACAAATGAATTTTGAACGGCTGTGCTTTGAACAATCGTTCCGGCTGTTGGAAGTGTAATGTTCATCTGTGATGCTTGTCCATCTGTACCTGTGACAGAAAGCGTGCCAACTTTCGCGTCTTTAGAGAACTCTTCACCGACATTGCCTTTCCATTCTGTTAATTTTCCGTTTGCAGGTGCAGAAATAGTTACTTGCTGACCGGCGATTTGAGCGTTGTCTGTCGTTAAGTAATTGACAGCTTTATTGTAGTAAGCATAGCCGCCTACGCCGCCGCCTACTAAAACCAATAGGATAATAATGTTAATCAAAATTAAACGCTTTGCGTTCATGACTCCTGTTCCTCCTCTGATGAGAGCTTTGTTAAAACAATTTGGTGCAGGCGCAGAAGATGGGAAATTTCCTCTTCTGGCAGCTCAAGAATATCATTTAATTTTTTGACGAGCTTCGATTCAGACGAAACGATTTGCTCGAACACGGCTTTTCCTTCTTCTGTTAAATCAATAAACACACTTCTTCGATCCTCCTGCGGAATGATCCTTTCAGCCAGCCCGTTGTGAACAAGCCGCTCAATCACACCGCTGACCGTACTGTTTGTCAGCATCAGCCTTTCAGCTAATTCTCCCAGGCTTATATTTGGATTTAAATGAATGATATAAATGGCTTTCAGCTGCACAACCGTAATGCCAAGCCGATCCGCGTCTTGCTTTATTAATTTATTGATCGCTTTATTGATCCTCCAAAAGGAAGCCAAAATTTCATTGTTCAACACGCTGCTTATTCCCCCTTTCTTCTGTCTCTTTTATTTTCTACCGAAACATTTCGTATACGAAATGTTTCCTCACGAAGAAAAATTATAATCACCTGCAACGGCATTGTCAACTTAAAATACTTGAAAAAACAGCTTCCTCTTATCCTTTGCTCTTCGGCTGTTTTTAGCCCTTTTTTGCTGATGGCAATAAAAAAGGCCCGGCGCAAGTGATGTTTACTTGCGCCGGACCTTGGATCATGTTTTTTAAAAAATAGAAATCAGCTCTTTTGTATAAGAATGGCGTTCTTCCGCCCATAGCTGCTCCCGGCTGAATTGGTCGACCAGTTTCCCTTCCTTCATGACTATGATGCGCTGGCTCATTTTTTGCACAGCGGCCAGGTCATGGGAGATAAATAAATAAGAAAGACCGAGTGTGCGCTGCAGCTCTGTTAATAAATCAAGAACAGCTCCCTGGGAAAGTACATCAAGGCTCGCCGTAGGCTCGTCTAACACAATCAGCTCTGGTTCAATGCTGATCGCCCGGGCGATTGTAACCCGCTGTTTTTGTCCACCGCTTAATTCATGAGGATACCGGTTTGCCAAATCCTCTGGCAATTCAACCGCCTCTAAAAGCTGTTTAACAAACGTTTTTTTGGACGTATACGAAAAGCGGGCAAGCTTTAACTCTTTCTTGTACTGTTCATACGGGTCAATGAGAGAATCCTTTACTTTCAGCTTTGGATTCAAAGCAGCCGACGGGTTTTGAAACACGATTTGCATTTGCTTTCGGTAAAGATACAATTGGCGTTCGGTGTGCCTTTCAATCGCTTCGCCTTTAAAACGAATAGAGCCGCTGTCAATCGACTCTATTCTCAGCAGGCACCTAGCCAATGTACTTTTGCCACAGCCGCTTTCCCCTACAAGCCCAAGACATTCGCCTTTATCTAATTCAAAAGACACGTCATTTACAGCCGTTTTTCCTCTGCTGTATGATTTCGTCAATTGCTGTACGGCAAGAAGCTTCATGCTTTCCCCTCCTCCTGTAAACCGGATGGCAGGCGGTGGTCAAGCACAGGCGCCGCCTTGATTAACTGCTTTGTATAAAGGTGCTGCGGATGATCAAGGATACGATGCTTTCCTCCTGATTCAATGATTTCGCCTTCCTTCATGACGGCAATCCGGTCCGCATAACGTCTTACATGGCGCCAGTCATGTGTAATAAACAAAATGGCACAGCCGGTTTCCTGCTGCCTCCTGGCAAGCAGCTCTAAAATCTGATTCCCGGATACACTGTCGAGCGCGGTGGTGATTTCATCGGCAATCACCAAATCGGGAGCCAGCAAAAGAGCCATCGCAATCGACACGCGCTGCAGCTGGCCGCCGCTCAGCTGAAACGGATAGCGTCCGGCCAGCTCCTCACTTAAACCGACGGATTGAAGTGCTTTCCCCACTCCAGCCATACGGGCTTGCGGCGAATGAATGCCATGGGCTTTTTGATATTCATCGAGGTGCTGGCCAATCGTGCGAAATGGTGTGAAGGAGCCCTGGTAATCTTGAAAAATATAAGACAGCTTCCGGCCGCGGACTGTCCGCATTTCTTTTTTGGACAGCTCCAGTACATTTTGTCCGTTGAAAAAAATGTTTCCTTCTACATTCAAGCCGGGGGCAAGCATTTGTCCAACAGCTTGTGACAGGATGCTTTTTCCGCTGCCGCTCTGCCCAACAAGAGCAAACCATTCTCCTTTTTGAATCGCGAGGGAAACGTTTTGCACGAGCTTTTTCTGCCTGCTGCCAATCGTTACCTGCTCAACGGATAAAATCATGACTGCCCCTCCTTTTTTACATCAAAACGATCACGCAAATAATCACCCAGCATATTCGCCAGCAGTACAACAAGGACAATCGCAAGGCCCGGATAGATCATTAAAGCCGGCATCGATTGAAAATACGGGCGTGCATCATTCAGCATAGCTCCCCATTCCGGCGTTGGCGGCTGGGCACCAAGACCGATATAAGATAAGGAAGAAATCAGCAAAATAATTTTGCCAAGGTCGAGGCTGGCCAGTACAAGCACGTTTCCTGCTATGTGCGGAAACAAATGTTTACACATAATTTTTCGTGCGGACAGCCCATTAATCCGGGCAATGAGTACGTATTCCTTTTGTGATTCAGATAAAACCGTGCTTCGAACAAGCCGGGCATAGCCGACCCATTTCACCATCACGATGGCGAGCACAAGGTTGCCGATTCCCGGTCCAAGCAGCCCGCTCAACACGATCGCCACGATCGTGTCCGGAAAAGCTAAAAAACCATCGGCAATCCGCATAAAGACGCGGTCAACCCAGCCCCGCTTGAAGCCTGCAATCAATCCTAGCGGAATCCCGATGGCGAGAGCGGCAATCAGAGCTAAAAAGCTGGAGCCGATTGTTTGCTGCCCTCCTAAAAAAAGCCTTGTTAATACATCACGGCCAAGATGGTCGGTGCCGAGCGGATGCTCCAGGCTCATCCCCTGCAGCCGGCCGCTCATATTTGTCAAAGTCGGATCATGCCGCAAATAAAAGAAAGCATACAGGGTACCTGCCAGCACAGCAGCCAGGATCAAAAAAGCAGCGGCTCCCTGCCAATTTTGCTTTTTTCCTTTTGGCAGTTGTATAGAAAAACCTCTCATCATGGTGTGTTCCTTTCTTTTAATTTCATTTCCGGATTCAAATACCGATACGAGACATCCACGCATGTATTCACCACAAACACGATGACGGCCATGACCAAAATGTATCCTTGTATAAGCGGGTAATCACGCTGGCGTATCGCATCAACGACCATTTTTCCAACACCGGGATACGCAAACAACACTTCAATCACCACAACACCGCCAATTAAGCTGCCTAAACTAACGCCAAACACCGTAATAACAGGCGGAAGGCTGTGTCGCAGCGCATGAACGAAGAAAATGCGCCCTTCTGACAGCCCCCTCGCTCTTGCGGCACGGATAAACTCCTGACTAATCGAGTCAAGCAGGCTGGAGCGAAGCAGACGGACGTACACACTTGAAATCGCCAGCCCAAGTGTGATCGACGGCAAAACCAATGACATAAACCCGTCTCTTCCCATCGTGGGCAGCCAATTCAACTGAACACCAAACAAATGGATCAAAATCAAGCCAAGCCAAAAGCTCGGAATCGCCGCTCCGACAATAGATGTAACCCGGCTTATATGGTCGATCCAGCTATCCCGGTAAAGAGCTGACAGGGAGCCAAGCGGAATCGATACGATCAGCATCACGAACATGGATCCGGCTGCCAGCTCAAGAGTAGCAGGAAGGCTCATCGCAACCATGTCTGCCACCGGCTGGCCAGTCACATAAGACTGTCCAAAATCAAGCTGAATAAAACGAAAAAGCCAAAGCCCGTATTGAACGAGCAGCGGCTTATTAAACCCCATATCCTCCCGCAATGCTTCTACTTGTTCCTGGCTTACAGAAAGCTCATCCACATTCAAGATCGTTAACACGGGATCACCTGGTGCCAGACGAACAAACAGAAAACTGATAAAAGTAATAAACAGCAGGAAAAGAGTTACTTCAAGAAATTTACGGACAAGAATCTGAAGCATTTATTTCACATCCAATTGGTTCGTTATCATATAATACTCGCTCCGGGTTGTGACCCAGTTTTTCACTTTATCATCGTTATACGCGACAATCGTGGATGGGTGCAGCACAAAAGAATTGATCACGTTCTCATGCACATAATCCGCCGCCTGCTCTGCCAGCACTGCACGTTTCTTCTGGCCGACTGTTTGATTAAGCTTGTCAATCATTTTTGTCAGTTTCGGTTCTTCTGCACCGCTGAAATTCAAAGCACCTTTCGGATGATACGTTGCGTTTAAATAATAGCCGGCATCGCCACGCGGCGCTGTTAAATTACTGTATGTCGCCAAATCCCAGTCACGGTTAGACGCCATATATTCTTCCGGAATTTCAATTTGCTTAATTTTTATGTCGATGCCAATTCGTTTCGCATCAGATTGAAACACTTGTGCAATAAGCGGCAGGTCAGCTCTGGCGCTGTACGTGAGCAGCTCAAATTGAAGCGGCTTCCCATCCTTCTGCATCTTTCCATCCTTCAGTGTGTAGCCTGCTTTCTGCAAATATTGCACAGCCGCATCCGGACCGGATGGCGGGCTTTTCTCGTACGTTGGCGCAAATGGCAGGGAGGGCAAAAACGGCCCTTCTGCTGCTTCTCCGTATCCTAACAAAATCGTATCGACAATTTCCTGGCGGTCAATCAATGCATCAACCGCACGGCGTACATTGACATCTTTTAAACTTTCACGCTGCATATTCATCGTCATTTGATGAACACGGAAGGTCTCCGTCGATTCTACTTTCATGCCGGGCTGTGCTTTCAATGCCTCCAGGCTCTCCACCTCCGGCCGGTAGACAATATCGACCTGCTCGGATTGCAGGGCCATGGAACGCGCATTGGCATCTTCGTTAAACGAGAATGTAACCGAGTCCAGCTTTGCAGCCCCGTCCCAGTAGCTATCATAGCGCTTAAGCTCAAGCCGGCTTCCCGGAACAAAGGACGTCAGAGTAAAAGGTCCCGTGCCGACCGGTTTATTGACGATATCTTTTTCCGACACATCAATGATGGATACATTTGGATTCACCAGTTCAGAAATAAATTCAGGAAATGGTTCTGTATTTGAAATGCGCAATGTATAGCCGTCTACTTCCATTTTGTCGATCTTTAATGCATTTTGAACAGCTGTGCTTTCTGTCAGTGTCCGTTCTAGAGAAGCTTTTACTGCCTTCGCATCCATTTTCTTTCCGTTTTGAAAGGTGACATCTTCGCGCAGGTGAATCGTCCAATTTTGCCCGTCTGTACCTTCCCAGCTTTTTGCCAGCCATGGCGCGATCGTTAACTTCTCTTCATCAAGCCGGACAAGCGTTTCCGTTATACCGGCTCGCAGTGGAACGTAGCTTGAATCAACATGTGGATCTAAAGAATTGGTTGAGAAATTATAAAGAAAATGAATGTGCTTGTCTTCGCTTGTTGAAGCCGTCGTACTCGATGAAGACTGTCCGCAGGCTCCCAATAAGCCAAGACAAGCTGCTGCTATCCCTATCTTCAACAAGCCTTTCCATAAAACACGCTTTCTCCTCACCTTTACTGTCTGCACCCAACATCCCCCTTATTTCGTAATCATTACGTTTTAATATATCGTAATCATTACGTTTTATCAATAGCAGCGGGCAAAAAAACAGCAAAGCAATCCTCTCTTTTCTTCGGCTGGGCGGCAGATAAAAGCAGGATCTTTGAAAAATTTTACGAATAAAGGAAATTTACTTATACAATGAATCTAGCATTTGCATAAAATAATGAGACAGGGACAAAGGAGGATCAAGAACGAGTCTACTATTTTATTGATGTAAGCAGTAAGCAGAGAAATTTGATAGATGGAAATATCATAAATGATGTTTAAAGAGCTGATTCGTTTGTATGCAAACCATTATATTTTTAGGCAGTAATAAGTCCGGTTCCAGCCGTGAGGCCTTAAAAGCAGCGAAAAGTCTGGGGTATTTTACTGTTTTACTGACGGATAGAGAAAAATGGATCAAGCAGCAGCGGAAAGAATTTACGGACGTACATCAAATGATTTAGATGAGCAGCTTAACGGACAAAAAAGCGATTTTTGAAGAAGTTTCCTGCTTAAAAAAGCAGGGAAAACAAATCAAGGCCTTTATGAGTTTTATTGATCCACTGGTAAGCCTTGCAGCCGATATTTCCTGGGAATTAAATCTCGCCGGGCTTTCGGTAGGGGCACTTTATAATATAGAAGATAAAACAAGGTTTCGGGGATTATTAAAAGAAAACTAAGCCTCCCCTTTTTATGCTGTTTGTTCAATTGAAGAAAATGAGGACAATCTCATTAAAAAATATAGTGTACACCTCCCTTTCATTATAAAATCTCCTGTATCTAATGGCTCTAAAGATGTTCTTCTCGTTCCTTCAAAGAAAAGGTTTAAAGAAGCGATCAGGCATTTCCAAGAACGCTTCTCTGGTGTGCTGGTCTTAATGGAAGAATACCTTGATGGTCTCAATATTTAATTCTTTCCTAACTTCTTTAACAGCCACTTCAGCTAGTCTCATCTGTACAGCCTTCATTTTATTTCTGCTGGACAACTGACTCCCGTACCCATATAGAAAAACACCTTCAAGTTGGCTTTTCAGGTCATTACATACCCGTTTTTCAACTTAAAGGTGTTTTGTTCGTCTCAATTTATAAGGTATTCCCTAATTCAAAGTTTAATGCTTTTACGAGGCTTAGCTGATTATTACCTAATGGATGTGGTGGCTGGATTTATAAGAGAGGTTAATATAAGTAAAAGTATATGTAGAAAAAAGCTCTAGATTCTAAAAATCCAGCCCTTTTCCAATACATATACTAACACTTATATTGTATTTAGATTTCTAATCCCAAATACGAATTCGTTTCATACATTTTTAATCTCTAACTATTTTCTGTTCTATTTCCTGCGGGAAGATCAGAAACTAAGTGAAAATCACCTGTACCCAATAGAATAACAAGAATAATGTGACGATCGTTGTCAAGGGTATAACAATCAATGACACGCTTAAATAATCTTTCCAAGAAACATGAATTTTATTTTTCTTTAAAATATCCATCCAAATTAGGGAGGCGAGAGTTCCGATCGGCAATAACAAAGAGCCCATATCACTGCCAATAATGTTCGCAAGATAAATCGTCTTTAAAGTAATAGGGTCTATCCCCATTTCTGTTAAAGTAATGGTTCCAATCATTAAGGCAGGATGGTTATTGAAAAGATTGGATAAAATCGAGACTAATCCGCCCATCATAAGGCTCGCCTGGAGCAGTCCCTGGTTAACAATCGGTTCACATGCCCTTACAAGTATGGCCGTTAATCCTGCATTGTGGAGCCCGTAAATAATGACATACATAGAGAAGGCAAAAAGTAAAATGTGCCATGGAGTCTTTTTTAAAATATCCAGCGGGTTTGTTCGCAAATGGTACCATCTCCATGCAAGCAAGAGGAAGGAGCCAAGCACTGCCACCAGCTCAATTGGAATGGACAGATAGGATGCCACAAAGAGCAGGCAGCGTACCACAAACACAAACAGTAAAACCTTTAACATAAATTTTGTGCGTTTATGTTTTGTTTCAACAGACAGTGTCCCTTTTAATGGATGAAAATTTTTAGTGAAAAAGTTTTCTTCTATGTCCTGCAAAGAAGCAGGCAGCGTTTTGGGTAATTTCTTCTTCACTACAATAAACATTAAAGTTGACATGAACAATAATCCAAGTGTTCCAGGCACAAACATCATGGCAGTATGCATATAAAGAGTCATATGGACAATTTCCAATGCAATTAAATTGACAATATTGCTTACGCCAATCGGTGCACTAGAAGCGGTAGCGATCAGAGCGCCACTTAAGAGATATGGAAGCTGTTCAGATGGTTTTAGCTGAAGATTGTGAAGAAGTAAAATTAAAATGGGTGTCGTAATTAAGATACTGCCATCATTGTTAAATAAAAGTGTCATCAAAAAACATAAAAGCTGAATGTACCAATAGAGACGATAGCCCGAACCTTTAGCTAACTTTGCAAGCCGCGCAGCTGCCCAGTGAAAAAAACCGAAGCTTTCCAATACGACTGCCATGACGATCGTGGCTATAATCGTAATGGATGCACCGCCTATCTTATCGATAATATCTATAATATCTCCATAAGATACGATCCCCGTCAGCAAAATAATCCCTGCCCCAATCGACGCCGGCCATGCTTCATTAATCCCGCCTGGCCTTAAAAATATAACAAACATTGTCATGATAAAGATCAAAAAAGTCAATCCAATTTCAAAGCTCATTCGTCCCTTCCCCTTTTTGAAAAGTCGTCAATTAGAGTCCCTTCTTCTCCGTTTTATTACATTTATATTCACCTCTATTAAAAAGCAACTGTACAACCACCTAGTCTTTAAACTTATGCCGAAACAATTCTTAAACTTCTAGACATGAAAGACCCTGGATGGTCTATATACTTATCCAGACAAAAAATAAAGGTGGCGTACACTTGATCTAAAAAAGATGGGAATCCGGACATTTACGTTTCATTTCAACAAAGGCTTCTTTCTTCGACCGACTATGGAAGAAAGGCTATGCAGCTTTTATCAATACCTATTTAACATTATGGCTGAGATGCATAATTCTTTTAGCTATATGGGTCTGTTCTTAGAATGGATGAATCTCATTGAGAAAAATGCTTGCATAAAAGTCTACTACTTGATTATTTAACTACTTATCTTTGTTTTTCTGTTACTTCAATTGCTCTTGCTAAAGAAAGAATATACTTCTGTATCGTTTGCTTAATTTTTATTTTCACATTTGAGATAATTTCCATCCAGAGGGCGAATTCCATTTATTAAGACAGGATCTTTCTCTCCCTCGTCTGCTGTCTCTCCTGTTACTATGCAATTCTCCCTGGTGTCAAACAGAGCTAGTAGTGGAGTCGATTTGAGTGCACAGAGCTTACAACATAAGTATAAATTTAACGGTTCTTCCACCTGAAACTTCCGTTTTCATTCATTGGCCCCTTCTGAATCATTGTATGGCGTTTTTTGAAATGGAAATCGGAATCGAGGCTGAATAAACGAGCCCCTGTTCACTTAGAATGTAGATTCTCGACACAGTGAATCTACACTGCAGACCGACTTTAACTGTGCGGGGCCGTAAGTATGCCGATGTTGTTCAAAAATACGAATAATGACGCTCGTTACATCATGTTTAATCTGGTTCTTTTCAGTCATCGGGTAAATAACTTAAAAGCCAAGGGGAAAAGCATATTCCTTTTCCCCTTGGCTTTTCACCTGTACCATTTGCAATACTGAGTGTAACGATCGTCCCAAGTCCTATTTTCTTTTCATTTATTGTAAAACACGTTCCCTAAGGTGATTGATTTGTTTTTGTCTTATGCCTATTCCCTCATGACAAAGATCAATTTACATATGGGAGTGATGACAGAAATAAGAAACAAAAAGACCCTAAAAAGCAGCAAAGATAAAAAAGGAAAAGCGGCGGTGAGGTGGTTTGTTCCATTTTGTATAAAACAGAGAAGTCAGCATTGCTCTTACCATTAGAGTTAGAGTCTATAAACATAAAGTGAGAATTCTTTTAATTCAAATCGGCTAAGTGCTTTCTCAAATAGTTGCTGCGATCACGAATGAATTGAAAAATAAAATCTGGTTCGCTATCGAATACATCGATCGTTTTCTTTTTATAAGGGTCTAGAAGAATATGCGGACGTAAAGCTTGGTGCAGCAACATCACTTTGTTTTCCATGTATTCGACGGTAAACTTGGTTTCTAAGGTCTCCTCCAATATGTTTCGATAAAGTTCACGGTACTCCGGTACCTGCAGAAGCAGGCAGGAAAGGTGGTTGCCTTTCTTTCCTTCAATCGGAACGTAATCGTACCGCATCACCCCGCCGTCGACCTTTCTTCCCCAGGTTGCATCATAATCCCAGGGAATGATTTCAAACAAACCTGTCTCACTGTTGCGATACAGCGCGTAGTTATGAGTGAATCCATCATTATTCATTGTGCAGACAGCACCAGCAAGCCAGCGTAAATATTTATCAATATTGAGGTACTGAGGAATTTCATCAGGGAATTGAGAAAGGTGGGTATGGTTAATTTTCTCTATCAATTTTTGAAGAAAATCATCATCTGACGGGCTTCCAGACACTCGTTTATACCCCGAAAGAAGTGACTCTTTTTGCTTCTCATCTCTTGTTAAGGAGAAATTAGCATTATTGTTGACGGCATAATAAATAGGACCCAAAGGAAGGTCTCTCTTTTTCAAGAACAAATCATCGACGGATTCTAATTGCAAGTAGACACCTCTAAGAGAGTCATTTCGGATTAAATTGATATGCTGGCTGTGTGGAGAGAGAACACTAAGATCGCGGAATAAGTCCAAAGAAAGTTTATTGCGGATAAGAGAGGGGTCCTTGTACTCTGCATTGAGATGAATAACGCGGGCCCCGGAGTATGTTGACGGCTTGACGAATTCAATTTGGTAAGATCTTTTGCGAAATTTTCGTGTATAAGAACCCCGATAGGCAATATCGACATCATAGATGACTCCCTCTACTTGTAAATAGGCAGGAACAGGGGTATCGCTCCGCACATCTCGCCGCAGCTCTTCTAGGTCCCCTTCTTCGATTATCAAAAAATAAGACGGAATTAGATAGGACATATCATTTCTTTTCCTTTCTATATGCGTGATAAAATGATACGCTGGCATTGTACCTTTGTGGACAACTAATAAACCAAGTGATTTTAAGAGGGGGAAGAAATTTAGGCCCTTCTACAAAAAAACCCAGGAACGTATCCCTGGTTTTTTTGTTTGCCGATCTCTTGATCCAATCTACGTTCTTATTTGATCTATCCTCTGTTAATATTACATCTTTTACGTTTTTTCAAAGTTGATGTTACTTACCTTCCACTTTTCTTTTGGTAAAAAAACTCCTTTTAATCATCAATACATTATATTCAAACGGCTATAAAGGTGGTACCGAAACAGGACATTGGTGGAGATCTTGTAATCGCCTGCTCAGTGAAATAAATGTATAAAGAGGAAATCTTCTTTCATCCAAAAATAAGGGGATAAAGAAGACAAAATGCAGCTTCAATGCAGGTGAATTTGTCTATGGTCTGAAGAGCTTTTAATGACAGCACATTTAAATATAAGTGGAGGAGCAATAAAAATTTTTATTATTTTTGGGATGCAGCATCAAGTTATGTAATCAATTACCTCAAACCATACTGCAGAGTTATCTTCAGGATCACAGTTGTAATTTATTGTGATTTCTTCATTCCTGCTAATGTTAGTTATTGCATAAAAGTCTATAGATAAATTTTCTACATTATAAACAAACACAGCATTTGGCGTATAGGAATGATTAAACAGGGATCCATATCCTAAAGCAATCGCTGTTTGCTTATAATTTTTTCCCCAAGTGAAGCAGTAATCAACAAGCACTGTCTTTTCTATATATTCCCACTCATTTTGAGGCGATATTAAAACTGGGGAGACTTCAAAAAGCTCGCCTGTTTTAATATCACGCGCCGCATAAATTCCTCTGCCATACTTATCAGTGTTTCTTACGTATATCGGGTTCACAGTGTTTGCCCCTTTCTATAACACCAGAACGCATTTTTGATTTGCAGGTCGATAAAAACCATTACCGATTTATTAATTTGAATTCCCACTTTTACTATTCTTTTTGGAGTTGATAAGATTACTCTTTAAGCAGCAATTGCTTCTGTTTGATCAATTATTCATTGATCAAACAGAAGCAATTTTTTCTATCTTCGCCGACCTTTTTTAGGTCCTTTTTTAGGCCCTTTCTTTGGACCTGTTGTTGTATCGCCCGTGCTTGTCGTGCCCGTTGTTGTTTTGCCTGTGCTTGTCGTGCCCGTTGATGTATCGCCTGTGCTTGTCGTGCCCGTTGTTGTTTTGCCTGTGCTTGTCGTGCCTGTTGATGTATCGCCTGTGCTTGTCGTGCCCGTTGATGTATCGCCTGTGCTTGTCGTGCCCGTTGATGTCTTACCTGTGCTTGTCGTGCCCGTTGATGTATCGCCTGTGCTTGTCGTGCCCGTTGATGTCTTACCTGTGCTTGTCGTGCCCGTTGATGTCTTACCTGTGCTTGTCGTGCCCGTTGATGTCTTACCTGTGCTTGTCGTGCCCGTTGATGTCTTACCTGTGCTTGTCGTGCCCGTTGATGTATCGCCTGTGCTTGTTGTGCCTGTTGTATCACCTGTGCCTGTATGTTTCTTTTTCTTCTTTTCAGACATTTACCATCTCTCCTTTATATTCATGTTCGGAATACATTCTATTCAAAAAGACGTTAAAATGAACAGAAAGGTTGCTTCTCCAGCAATTTTTAAAAAATTTCTTTTTTCAGCATATAACGGAGTGTTAAACGATAAAAATTGAACGTAGTATTCAGCATTAAAAATTAATAATAGTTTTAAGGAGAGCCAGTACCGAATGGAAATCATAATTAGAAAGCCTTGTTATGCACAGGAAAAAGCCCTTATGTTAAAACATAAGGGTTAAGGAAAATTGATTACCGGTGTTGTTGCCTGTCAGCTGGTTCTTCTTTTTATCTTTGCTGGATAGCCACTCTTATGCTTACAGAAAAACACCTCCAAGTTGGTTTTTTAGATAATTACATACCCGTTTCTCAACTTAAAGGTGTTTTTATTTGTTTCACTTTATAGGGTCAGTCTCTCATTCAAGGTTTTACGCTTTTTATTTTCTTTATAATTTAAAAAGCCTATAAAAACTCATAATTAAATTTTATTTTTATCAGGATTTGTTAACCTTTCTATCCTATAAGGCACGCTAAGGGTAACAAAGGGGTAACATTTTCTTGAATAAGGATTTATTTAGAGGGTTTCCATAGGTTCTTTGAACTTTTGGAAATCCTCTTTTTTATCCAGCAGTTTATTCCTTATACTTTTTATTTAGGCATGTTCTCTTACCAAACAAATAAACCAACAAACATGGCACTCAAAAGCGAAACAGCAATGCCGCTCACTAAAAGCTTCCACACGTTTTTTCCGATGATCCGGGATTTTTCATCACCCATGATTGAACTGATCGTTCCATAAATCATCCCGACCGTACTAAAGTTTGCAAAAGACGTTAAAAACGTTGTCGCTACTGCAACCGTATGAGGCTGCAAAGAATGGAGATTTTTTTGCAGATCCATCATGGCCACAAATTCGTTTGTAGCAAGCTTGATTCCCATAAGCTGAGCAACGTACATCGCATCATGGCCGGACAGGCCGAGAAGAAAAGCAAACGGACTGAAAATAACAGAGAAAATCTTTTGGACAGTCAGCCCTTCTATCAAAAATCCTAAGATGCCATTTAAGCAGGCCGTTAACGCAACATAGCCGATTACCATTGCCAAAATCACGATCACCATTCGCATCCCGACAAGCATACTATTCGAAATGGTCGAGAAGAAATCGGTTCGTTCTTTTTTCGAAGGAACATAAACAATGTCTTCCTCTTTGCTCACTTCTATTGGGTTTAAAACGCTCGCAAGCAGTAAAGCATTCAAGCAGTTTAAAGGAATCGCCGCAAAAACATATTCTCCCGGAACCATGCTTAAATAAGCTCCGATAATCGATCCGCTGATACTGCTCATGCTCATAATGCCAAAGGTAAGCAGGCGATTCTCGTTCAGTACAGAAAGCTGCTGCCGGATCACAGCCAGGGCTTCCGTATTTCCGAGAAACATCATCTGCAGTGAAAAAAAGCTTTCAAGCTTAGGCAGTCCTGACACCTTGGAAATTACCCAGCCTACTTTATCAATAATCCATGTCAGGATACCGAAGTAGCCAAGAATGTCGAAAAAGGCCACGATAAAAATAATGGGCATTAACGCACTAAAGAAAAAATCAACTGTAGGATTTGCCATCACGGACGGAAAAACAAAAGAAATCCCCTCGTTTGCACAGTTTATGAGAAAAGTAAAAAACGAAGCAATTTTATCAATGACCCATGCTCCGATTTTCGTTCCAAGCATAAACCAGGTAATGAGCAGTTCCACAATGATTAAAGCAACAATGGGACGCCACTTTACCTGTTTCTTGTTGGGAGAACAAAGAAATACCAGGCCAAAAACCACTAGAATCCCAACAATATTTAATAAAAAAAACACACTAACAACTCCCTATATAGGATTCCCCGTACAAGTAAGCCCTTCGTTTCACCCACACAGCCACAGGCTGAAGCATGAAAAATAAGAGTTTCGGAAATCCCATTCAATACAGTGACCCACAAAGAACCCGTATGAAAGGAATAGTCTGCGTGTTTTCTCTTCGTTTGTTCATACTTCCCTGTAGTCCGGCATTTATGGCTGCCGGGTAGAAACTATCAGACCATTTCACTGATATTATACAAGGATCATTTTTTAGACCTGCTCATTTTATAACAAACGACAGAAAGCGACAATGTTTTCAGTAGAAGTTGCAATCATTTTACAACTATTAATACTTAGAACATTCAGTATAAAAAGAACGAACGAGAAGTCTGATGGAGAATGGCCCTCTCACAAGATTTTCAAACGTTAAAGAATATATCATTAAAAATGTTGTTTAAAACGAATGAGTCATGTAAAGGACGGAGGTTATTTGTTATTCTAGTACATATGCAAATCAGGCAGTTTAGGAGTGGATAAAACCATGAACAAAAAAGACATCGCACATATTCGGAAACAATTCAAAGCAGATAATGATTTACTTAAAATCTCTGACATTTTTAATGTGTATATTATGAAGGATTCAAGCGACATTTATCACCATCAAAGCCAACCTTTTGAAATGCTTGACCAGGATCAGCGGGAGTTATTTATGAATAACTTCAAAAAACTACTCGCCGGCCAGTTGGATGAGAAGCTTTTTGAGTTAAAGTTTCAACGGGAAGCGGAACATAACAGCCAGCTTATTTTACATCAAGGATTACTAAGCGCTGATGTAGAAGGCTGGAAAGAGCAAATGCTTCAAATCGTCGGCAAAATGCTTGCACTTCGGCAATATGAGAAGGATATTGTCGTCACATTTATTCGCGGAGAGTATTTCAAGCCAATGAAACGCCGTAATCAAGAAGCTGAAGAAAGCGAACGGGACACCGTTTATTCGCATCCGTTTATTTTATGCAGCATCAATAACACACAAGAGCCGAAAAAAGAACTGCTTTTTGACTATGTTGAAAAAGAGTTCAAATATCATTTTGTCCTTGATCCTATTATCAATCTTAATACCCCCCTTTCAGGCTTTCTGTTTCCCTGCTTCACCGATAATGCAGCAGATGTTAATCATATTCTTTATTCAGCAGGCAAGGTACATGAGCCCGATCACTCGTTCATTGAGGACGTATTGAACGGGGAAGAAACGATGACGGCAAAAGATGATAAAATCGTTTTTGAAGAAATCATTAAAGACGTAACCGGAGATCAGCTGAGCACATCTACACTCTCTAATGTGTACGAAGAGATTAACCGCATGATCGAGGAAAATGAAGAGGAAGAACCGCCAAAATTAGATTCCAAGGACGTAGAACGGGTTTTAAAGATGAGCGGCCTTGAAGACATCAATTCGGAAAAAATTGAATCAGCCTACCAAAAAATAATCGATGATGACAAGTATGAGATCAAAGCCAGCAGCATCCTGCCAAAATATACATCAAAATCCATTAAAATCAGCACGAAAGCAGCGAACATTTCAATCAGTCCACAGGATTTGGGCTATGTGAAACAAATTCTTTTCAACGGTAAACGCTACCTCATGATCGAAGTCGAAGAAGATACCGTGATCGAAGGCTTTACGATGATTCCAGAAGCTCTGGGCGGCGACATAGATCAATAATAGATAAATGTGCCAGGTGCTGCAATGACCCATGTTTCGGTACCTGACAAGCATATAGGACGGGTCTAAAACTTCTTAAAATAGGAAGTATTAGACCCGTCTTTTGTATATAAAACATTTGCATTGCTGCACCACGATTTAAAAAGGGATAAGTTAATTCACCTTCTTCAAACAGCCAAAACAGATGGTCTAAAGTACAACCTTTTCTATTTTACTATGCTCGCTTATACAAGACTTCGTATAGGTGAAATGATGGCTTTAAAATGGTCATATATCGACGCACATTAAAAGTGACCAAAACACTTTATATACCTGCAAACAACACGAAAAACTACAAGCTGCTTCCACCAAAAACGGGCAGCTCAAAACGAACCATCCGAATTGATGACGGCTTAGTTTCTCTTTTGAAGAAACATAAAGCGGAACAAAACGAGCATTTTTTGCAGAATAGAGATCATTATCATAATGAACAATTTATATTTGCGCGTGAAGACGGCTACCCAACTTCGTGAAAGTTGGTAGAAATCCGGCTAATCATTGGCTGAAGCCAATATACTTAACCTTACGCGGCCACCCTCTTTAGTTGTAAATGTAAATATAGCTGGGAAGAAACAGCTCGGTTGATCAGACAACTTTTCTTTAAGGTACCTTTCTGTTCATTTATATATCAAACTCAACTATTGTTTTCCTATACTCGTTATTCTCTAAAATAATTTGATAAGATTGCTTTTCATCAGGCAATGTGTAGTAATCATTAAAAGTGGTAGAGGAATTAGCTTCTACCTTAGATGGATCATTTGTAATTAATGGGTATTCCACTGGTTGATGGCCTATTTCACTACTTTCAATTACATTTAAACTTTTATTGTTTTCCATTGGCTCATCCGTCTTATTGGTTAGTGTATAATTAACCTTTAACACTCTATCTGCTTTAACAAGTTCATTTCTTTCTTGTGTAACCTCCACAGAATTTATCACTATATTAGAAGCAGATTCAGCTAATGGGTATTGTTCACCTATATGTATTTTTTCAATTTTCTGTTCAGGAGCAGGATTCGTTTTCTCCTTAAAGTGTGTATACGCTCCAAAAATAAATGCTAGAATGAAGAAAAAAATTATTGCTTTTATTGCATCCTCCATAGTCATGTAAATTCTCAAGTAAAATAACCTCCCAACAAATTAGTAACAATATTCCAATTATACATCAAATATTTCTTAAAACCACTTGCATAAAGACGAAAAAAGTAGCTTTAAAGCTGCTTTAAATACGTTTAACAGGACTATTAAAAATACCAGCTTATTGGCTGCCTGGCGTCATACTAATATTTATACTTGATTACGTTTGAATGACCTTCCTATTCTCTGCATGAATTTTAATATGGACTTCTACTTTAAGAAGACTGAGAAGTAATTTAATTTTTAACTATGAGCTTTTTTTAAATAAAAAGAAAATAAAAAAGCGTCAAACCTTTATGTATAAAGGTTTGACGCTTTTTCGGGGGATGATATTACATCATGCCGCCCATTCCACCCATGCCGCCCATGTCTGGCATGCCCATGCCGCCGCCTTCTTCTGGCTTGTCTGCTACAACTGCTTCTGTTGTTAGGAACAGAGCTGCTACAGACGCTGCGTTTTGAAGAGCAGAGCGTGTTACTTTTGTTGGGTCTACGATACCTGTTTCGATCATATTTACCCACTCGCCTGTTGCTGCATTGAAGCCAATGCCGACTTCTTCACGCTTCAAGCGGTCTACAATAACAGAACCTTCAAGGCCTGCGTTGCGTGCGATTTGACGAAGCGGCTCTTCTAGTGCACGAAGAACGATTCTTACACCTGTTGCTACGTCGCCTTCGCCTTCTACTTCAGCTACTTTGTTGTATACGTTGACAAGAGCTGTACCACCACCGGATACAATACCTTCTTCAACTGCTGCGCGTGTTGCGTTCAACGCGTCTTCAATGCGAAGTTTGCGCTCTTTTAGTTCTGTTTCAGTCGCAGCACCGACTTTGATTACGGCTACGCCGCCCGCTAGTTTTGCAAGACGCTCCTGCAATTTTTCACGGTCAAATTCAGAAGTTGTTTCTTCTAATTGCGCACGGATTTGGCTTACGCGGCCGCCGATATTTTGAGACTCGCCAGCGCCTTCAACGATTGTTGTGTTTTCTTTTGTTACCACTACTTTCGCTGCGCGGCCAAGTTGTGTAATGTTTGTTGTTTTCAGGTCAAGGCCAAGCTCTTCTGTGATCACTTCGCCGCCTGTCAGGATCGCAATATCTTCAAGCATAGCTTTACGGCGGTCACCGAAGCCTGGTGCTTTAACTGCTACTGCGTTGAATGTACCGCGAAGTTTGTTCACAACAAGTGTTGCAAGTGCTTCGCCTTCTACGTCTTCAGAGATCAATAGAAGCGGCTTGCTTTGTTGGACAACCTGCTCAAGCACTGGAAGGATTTCCTGAATGCTTGTGATTTTTTTATCTGTGATTAAGATGTATGGATTGTCTAAAACAGCTTCCATTTTATCAGAATCTGTGATCATGTAAGGAGATGCATAACCACGGTCAAACTGCATACCTTCTACTACATCAAGCTCTGTTGTGAAGCCTTTTGATTCTTCGATTGTGATAACGCCGTCGTTTCCAACGCGCTCCATCGCTTCTGCAATCAATTGGCCTACTTCTTCGTCAGCAGAAGAAATCGCTGCTACTTGTGCGATTGATTCTTTGCCTTCGATTTGTTTAGAGATGTTTTGAAGCTCTGTTATAGCTGCTGCTACCGCTTTGTCCATTCCTTTGCGGATGCCGACTGGGTTAGCGCCTGCTGTTACGTTTTTAAGACCTTCGCGGATCATCGCTTGCGCTAGAACCGTTGCAGTTGTTGTACCGTCACCGGCTACATCATTTGTTTTGCTTGCTACTTCTGCTACAAGCTTCGCACCCATGTTTTCAAACGCGTCTTCAAGCTCGATTTCTTTAGCGATCGTGACACCGTCGTTTGTAATAAGTGGAGAACCGAATTTTTTCTCCAATACAACGTTGCGTCCTTTCGGTCCAAGCGTTACTTTTACCGCATCTGCAAGCTTGTCTACACCAGCAAGCATTGCGCGGCGCGCGTCTTCACTGAATTTAATGTCTTTAGCCATGTTAAAAGTGCCTCCTTTAAATGATGGTTCTATTAGTCGTTCATTTTGAATGTTAAATTAAGCCGCTTTTTGCGGATTGTTAGCCAATTACAGCTAAAATGTCATTTTCGCGGAGCAATAAGTAGTCGTTTCCTTCAAACTTTACTTCTGTTCCTGCGTATTTTGAGAAGATAATGCGGTCGCCTTCAGCAACTTCAAGTGCTACACGCTCTCCGCTGTCAAGCACACGTCCTGTACCCACGGCCACAACTTTTCCTTCCTGTGGCTTTTCTTTTGCCGAATCTGGAAGTACAATTCCGCTGGCTGTTTTTTCTTCAGATTCTACTAGCTCAATTACTACGCGGTCACCTAGTGGTTTTAACAAGTGAAACCCTCCTCAAAAATGGTTGATATATTTTTATTAGCACTCTACTCTAATGAGTGCTAACACAATTATTATAATAAAGGATGCCCTATCCTCTTTGCAAGCAGAAAGCGGAAAAATTTTCAGACTCCTTATTTGAAGCGGCTTTCGTTCAATAGTACAATAAAAAGAAGAACGCCGGACGTTGCGTTTTTTCTATCAGTAAAGGGGTTTTTTTGTGAAAAAAGAATACGGGTTCATTTTGATTACGTACATTGTCATGCAGCTTTCCGCTTTTGTCGGCCAGCCGCTCCTGTACGAGGCAGGACTCATCGCAGGAGTAGAGCCCGACCGCCTGAAAGCGCTTGTCCCAGGTTACTGGACGGTAATCGCATTTGCGCTGGCAACGGCGATTGTGCTGCTTATTTTATGGCGTTCTACGTATCGAAACTCCATTGAACGTCAGGCGCCTGTTCCTCCTGGCTCTGCAATGGTCTGGGCTATACTTGGCGTATTTATGGCGTTTGCTGCCCAGTATGCGGCCATTATGGTTGAAACGTTTCTTCTCGGTATCGAGCCGGGATCGCAAAACACACAGGATATTATTGAGCTTGTCCAGGGAATGCCGGTTGTTGTCCTGGCCGTAGCGGTATTTGGACCAATTTTAGAAGAAATTGTGTTTCGTAAAATCATTTTCGGCTCGCTTTACAACCGGATGCCGTTTTTCTTCGCGGCTTTAATCAGCTCGCTTATTTTCTCTGTCGCTCATATGGAGCTGGAGCACACAATATTATATGCGGCAATGGGTTTTACATTCGCTTTTCTTTATGTAAAAACAAAACGAATTATCGTACCGATTGTCGCGCACGTGTCGATGAATACATTTGTTGTGCTGATGCAGTATGTGTTTGCGGATGACCTTCAGGAAATGATTCGCAAAGCAGAGCAGATGGAGCAGCTGTCCCAATGGATCAAGTGGTAGTAAGGGGGAAATCGCGTGCAGTCTTATTTAACAAGAGGCATTTTTTTTAGTGTCCTTGGTGCTTTTTTTGTTCTTTTTGCCATTCAGGATGTAAATGCAAATGGGTTCGGTCCCTTTACATACCTGCTGATTCTGCTGGCTACTATGGATATTGGCACAGGCATCCGCCTTATCTTTACCCATATAAAACGGCAAAAAAGCCAAAAATAAAATCCGTCCAGGTTACTGGGCGGATTTTTCTTCGTTTTCTGCGGTGAGGGCTTCTGTCTGCTGCGCTTTTTTGTAGCCGATTCTTGAGATCCATACACTCACTTCGTATAGTAAAAAAAGTGGTACGCTCACTATGGCAAACGACATAATATCAGGCGGAGTGATAAGCGCCGCGATAACCAGCAGGACAAAATAAGCGTAGCGCCGAATCTGCCCTAGCAGCTGTGGAGTGACAATGCCAAGTCTCGTTAAAAACAAGGTAATGACCGGCAGCTGAAAAAGAAATCCAAACGGAATCGTTGTTTGAAATAAAAAGTGAAAATATTCATTGATGCCGATTACCTGTTCAATATTCAAATCGCCAGACAGCTTCATCATAAAATGAATAATGTAGGGAAACAACACAAAATAGGAAAACGAAAGACCACCAAGAAACAGCAGTATCGATGCCGGAATATAGCTGAGCGTAACCCGGCGCTCCCGTTCATGGAGGCCCGGACTGACAAATGCCCAGAGCTGATATAAAAGAACCGGCGAAGTTAATACAAGTCCAATCACAAAAGCCATTTGAAAATAAACTTTCAGCGGATCGGTTACACGAAACGCATTCATCGTTAAGGCAGCCGCTTCATCTGCATGCTGTAAATACTGGATGATCGGCTTGGCCAAAAAAAGCCCGCCGATTGCCGCAATAAAAAAGAAAACAATCACAATGATGAGGCGCTTGCGCACTTCTTCTAAATGTTCATATATTGTCATGTCCTGCTGGCTCATTTGTCTATCATCCTAACATTACTTGGACTCTTTTTTGTCCTCTGTCCGTTCTTCATCATCGGCCAGTCCTTTTGTTGAGTTTTTAAACTCACGAAGTGTATCCCCTGCTGCCCGTCCGAGCTCCGGGAGCTTTTTCGGTCCGAAAATCAAAAGTGCTGCCGCGCCAATCACAACCATGCTTCCAATCCCTGGCATTGGCATCCGCCTCCTTTTTCCTAATCATAACTGATTTAAGAACGCAATACTATGATCATTTTTCGACAGATTCATCTGGATAGTTTTTCAGGAAATAAACGAGCGATTGCAGCTCAACCGCCAGGTCAATGTGATGCACCCGAATCTCAGGCGGCACATTTAGTCTTGCAGGTGTAAAGTTTAAAATTCCTTTAATATCTGCTTTTACCAGCCGGTCCGTAATGGACTGGGCCGCTGCCTGCGGAATCGTTAAAATCGCGACTGGCACTTCTAACTCAGATAATACCTCTTCTAATTCATCCATATGATGAATGGGCACGTCTCCAATTTTTTGATTGACCTTGCTCTCTTCAACATCAAAAGCCACCAGGATCTTTGTATTGTTGTTTTTTAAAAAGTTATAATTTAAAAACGCTGTTCCTAAATTTCCGACACCAATAAGCGCTACATTGGTCACTTCATCCTGATCAAGGGTTTTGCGGAAAAAAGACAGCAGATAGCTCACATTGTATCCATATCCTTTTTTGCCAAGTGCGCCAAAGTATGAAAAATCGCGGCGGATTGTGGCCGAGTCTACTTTCACTGCTTCACTCAGTTCTGCCGATGACACCCGCTGTTTTCCGGAAGAATGCAGGTTTTGAATAAATCGATAATATAAAGGCAGACGCTTTGCCGTCGCCTGAGGTATTTTCATCGAATCGTTGTTCATTTTTTTCCCTCCAAGGTGATACCGCTTCCATGTTTGTTTTCTTTTCTTAATACAATCATAAATCTTTGTAGCGTTTTTCACAAGAACCGCTTCTTTTTCATTGCCCAAGGCGCTGAGCTCAAGTAAAGTGGAAGGTGAGGTGAAAAACAATGATTCTTCTACAAGTACAGCAGCTTTCGAAATATTATGGAGCTGAACTGATTTTATCTAATATTAAGCTTGAAGTGCAGACAGGCGACCGCATTGCTCTTGTTGGACGTAACGGAGCCGGCAAATCGACTCTGCTGAAAACGATTGCCGGACAGCTTTCTTATGAAGAAGGCGCCATTATGAAGCCAAAAGACGTAACCATCGGCTATCTGGCACAAGATACCGGGCTTGAATCGGACTTATCTATTTGGGATGAAATGAACAGTGTATTTGACGGCCTGCGCGAAATGGAACAAAAGCTGCGGGCACTTGAAGCCAGCATGGCCGATCCTGATGTGTATGAAAATCCTGCCCGCTACAACCAGGTCATGACTGCTTACGATAGTCTGCAAAATGAATTTAAGGAAGCAGGCGGCTATCAATACGAGGCTGATCTCCGATCGGTCCTGCACGGATTTCGTTTTCATGATTATGACTATGATACCCGCATTTCCACGCTGAGCGGCGGACAAAAAACACGCCTCGCCCTTGCCAAGCTTCTTTTAACAAAGCCGGATATTTTAATTCTCGATGAACCGACCAACCACCTTGATATCGAGACACTTTCCTGGCTTGAAAACTATCTGCAAAGCTATTCTGGTGCGATTTTAATTGTCTCGCATGACCGCTACTTCCTCGATAAAACTGTTAATCAGGTATATGAAGTATCCCGTCATAAAATCCGCCGTTTTACCGGTAACTACAGCAAATACTTAACCCAGAAAGCCGAGCAGTTTGAACGGGAAATGAAGCAATATGAAAAACAGCAGGAAGAAGCGGCAAAGCTGGAGGAGTTTATTCAGCGAAACATCGCACGTGCCTCTACTACAAAACGGGCGCAAAGCCGGCGCAAGCAGCTTGACCGCATGGAAATGATGGCTCGGCCGGACGGAGACGAAAAGCCGCCGGGCATGCTGTTTGATATCGATCGTCAGAGCGGCAGTGAAGTACTGCATGTAGACCATGCATCTATAGGCTACAATGGTGAAAAAATTGGCGCAGATCTGTCTTTCTCCATTACACGCGGTGATAGCATTGCCCTTGTCGGACCAAATGGAGCCGGCAAGTCGACCCTGCTCAAATCCATTACCGGTGCTCTTCCGCTGATTGGCGGCGATATCCGTCATGGAGCTGGAGTGGAAATCGGCTACTACGATCAGGAGCAATCTCATTTGAACCGGGCTAAAACCGTGCTGTCCGAACTGTGGGATGACTATCCGGGCACACCGGAAAAAGAAATCCGTTCGATACTAGGCACGTTTCTGTTCTCAGGCGATGACGTCTTAAAGCCAGTAGCTGCTCTTAGCGGAGGCGAAAAAGCGCGCCTTGCGCTGGCCAAGCTGACGATGCAAAGGGCCAATTTCTTAATTCTCGATGAGCCGACGAACCATTTGGACCTTGATAGTAAAGAAGTGCTTGAAAACGCCTTGATCGATTATCCGGGTACTCTTTTATTCGTGTCTCATGACCGGTATTTTATTAACCGGATTGCTACAAAAGTGATTGAGCTCGACAAAGAAGGCGTAACCGTCTATTTAGGTGACTACGATTATTATGTAGAGAAAAAAAATGAGCTTGAGGAGCTCGCTGCGCTTGAAGCAGACGAAAAAACAGTCACAAAAGCCAAGCCGGCATCAGCGGATTCTTATAAGACAGATAAAGAACAGCGTAAAAAAGAACGGCAGCGAGCGCGGCGGATTGAAGAAATCGAAACAGAAATTGCCGCTCAAGAAGAAAAAGTAACGGAAGCAGAAGAATTGCTTTGTCTGCCTGAAGTATATGAAGATCACGAAAAATCGCTGGAGCTGCAGCAGCAGCTTGATCGGGCAAACGAAGCGATTGAACAGCTTATGACAGAATGGGAACAATTGCAATCTGAGTAAAGAAGAGGCTATCCACAGCCTCTTTTCTTTTTATCCACATAAAAACAGCGAATACTCTGTTTATTGCAAAGGTTTCCACAGATTTATACACATTACCCACAGGTTGTGAATGAATTTATCCCCTTTATGCACAAAAAAAGGCATTCCAGCCAGAATGCCTCTTTTCTAAAAAGCTTCAATATCTAAGCCGGGATGACCATTCATATCCATCCCATCTCGTTTTCCCTGCTCGAATAAAATGGTGCCTGCTGCTGCAATCATCGCCGCGTTATCTGTACATAAAGACAGTGGCGGAATCACAAGCTCAATGTTTTTAAAATCAGCAAAAGCGTTTTCTAAAGAAGCACGAAGACCTTTATTGGCCGCAACGCCTCCAGACAATAGCACTTGTTTTACTCCATACTCTTTAGCAGCACGGATCGTTTTTTCGGTTAATACATCGACAACACTTGCTTGAAAGCTTGCCGCGAGGTTTTCCGGCACAATCTCTTCCCCCCGCTGCTCTGCATTATGAACCGTATTAATAACCGCTGATTTTAAACCGCTGAAGCTGAAATCGTAAGAACCCTCTTCAAGCCGGACACGCGGAAGCTTGTACGTATCTTCTCCTTGAGCGGCAAGCCGATCAATATGCGGACCCCCTGGATAAGGCAGGTTTAGTGTACGTGCTACTTTATCGTATGCTTCGCCTGCTGCATCATCGCGTGTTTCACCAATGACTTCAAATGATCCATGTTCCTTCATATAAACAAGCTCCGTATGTCCGCCTGAGACGACGAGAGACAAAAGCGGAAACGCCATTTCCTTCACCAGACGATTTGCGTAAATATGTCCCGCAATATGGTGGACACCAATAAGCGGCAGGTTGTGGGCAAAAGCGATTGCCTTTGCAGCATTTACACCAATTAATAGGGCACCTACAAGGCCTGGACCTTTCGTCACAGCGATTGCATCCATATCTTTAAACGTCAGACCTGCCTGTTCAAGTGTTTCGTTCAGTACAGCGATAATTTGTTCTACATGATGGCGGGAAGCAATTTCAGGCACAACACCGCCAAACCGCTTGTGGCTTTCAATCTGAGAAGAAACAACATTCGCCACAATTTCTGTACCATTTCTTACAATGGCTGCCGCCGTTTCATCGCAGCTCGTTTCAATTCCAAAAACATATGTGTTTTTTTCCATTATAAATTCACCCACATTACTAAAGCATCTTCCTGGTTGTCGGTATAATATTGCTTCCGGATTCCACCCGGCTGCAAACCGAATTCTTTATACAATGTCATTGCTGCTGTATTGCTGACACGAACCTCAAGTGAAAGAACAGCTCCACCGTACTCCCTTGCTTTTTGGATCATAAAACCAAGCAGTTTTTTCCCATATCCTTTTCCACGGAATCGAGGCAAAATCGCGATATTGGTAATCTGCACTTGATCGTACACAACCCACATTCCGCAATAGCCGATAACAAGGCCCTCTTGTTCGACCGTATAATAATGAGCATAATCATTTAATGCAATTTCTCTTTCAAAGGCTTCTTTTGGCCAGGGAAGGGAAAAGCTTGCCTGCTCTACTTCGAGCACAGCCGGAATATCTTCTATTACCATTGGGCGGATTACTGCATCACTCACGGCCAGCCGCCTTCTTTTCATTTGCCTCAATCCACTTAGCTTCTGCTTCAGCAAGACGTGCATAATTTGGTACAACCTCTGTCGGGTTGTTACTTTCCACTGCCGCCCCGAGCGCTAAAAGAGCAGCCGGGCGGGTATAGGGAACGGCTCTGCCGGCAAATACAGCCTGCTCACCCATTTGTTCAGCAATTACTTTCTCATAAATTTTACTTTCTTGCCCCACAAATAAAACCGGCTCCTTTTGAAGAAGCAGCTCTGTGCACCATTCCGCCACCGAAACATTCCGATCTTCCAAAACGGGCTGAACCGCGCCATTTGACAAGCGGTATAAGCCCGTGAAAATGCGTTCACGCCGCGCATCAAAAACCGGGCAGACAAGTCCATCTACCACGGGAGCTGAAGCAGCCAGTGAAGCGAGACCAGAAACGGCAGCCAGTGGAATATTTAATGTCCAGGCCAGCGTTTTGGCGATCGTTACACCAATACGAACTCCTGTATACGAGCCCGGACCATTTGTTACAATAATCTTTTCCAAATCTTCCGGCTTTATGTCTGCTTCAGTCATTAACGTTTGAATAGCCGGCATTACCCGGATAGAATGATTCTTTTTCACATTTGTTACCTGCTCCGCCAGAATGACGTCTCCATCTGCGAGACCGATCGACAGCGTGTAAGTAGAAGTATCAATCGCTAATATTTTCAAATGTATTCACCTTCTCAAGAATGCGGACATATCGATCCCCATTCACTGTTAATTGTACTTTTCGCTGCCCTTCTACACCAGTGTGGAAGAGATTGATTTGTATGTACTCTTCCGGAAGCTGGTCTGCGATTAAATGGGCCCATTCCACGACCGTAATGCCATTACCATAAAAGTATTCATCAAAACCCAGATCTTCTGATTCTTCCCCTAGCCGGTAAACATCCATATGGTAAAGAGGATAGGTGCCTTCATATTCTTTGATGATGGTAAATGTTGGACTGTTTACGTTTTTCGTGACACCTAATGCTTTTGCCAAATGTTGTGTAAATGTTGTTTTTCCTGCTCCTAAGTCGCCTTCAAGCAGCAAGACGTCGCCTGGACGAAGCGTATCAGCCAGCGCACTAGCAAATGCGCTCATTTCTTCCAAATTGTTTAACGTCCATGTATAAGAAGATGTCATGTGTCCGCCTTCTTTCCTCGAAAAAAAACCTTAGGATAATGATGATCCTAAGGTTTCTGATTGTATCTTTATTATATCGAATAATTGCGTATTCTAAAAGAAAATGGCGGTCCGGACGGGACTCGAACCCGCGACCTCCTGCGTGACAGGCAGGCATTCTAACCAACTGAACTACCGGACCAACGATTGCGGGGGCAGGATTTGAACCTGCGACCTTCGGGTTATGA
>NZ_JAMBOO010000120.1 GCF_023715895.1 Domibacillus indicus
CATGCAAGTCGAGCGGACTTGACAGAGCTTGCTCTGTTCAAGTTAGCGGCGGACGGGTGAGTAACACGTGGGTAACCTGCCTGTAAGACTGGGATAACTCCGGGAAACCGGGGCTAATACCGGATAATATCAAGAGCTGCATGGCTCTTGATTGAAAGGCGGCTTCGGCTGTCACTTACAGATGGACCCGCGGCGCATTAGCTAGTTGGTGAGGTAACGGCTCACCAAGGCAACGATGCGTAGCCGACCTGAGAGGGTGATCGGCCACACTGGG
>NZ_JAMBOO010000121.1 GCF_023715895.1 Domibacillus indicus
AAGGCATCCACCGTGCGCCCTTTCTAACTTAACCTAAAATGGCGATTACTCGGTATTGCTTGGTGTTACTTTACGATATTATCCAGTTTTCAAAGAACAATCATGTTTAAAAGATCAAAAGCTAAGTACACGGCGTCCTGCCGTAACGCTTTTGTGACCTGCTCAGCAGGCCCGAAGGAATTCATCCTTCAAAACTGAACAAAATAACGCGTCAACGTGTGTGAGAACCAAGTTCTCACTTCCGTAAATATCCTTAGAAAGGAGGTGATCC
>NZ_JAMBOO010000122.1 GCF_023715895.1 Domibacillus indicus
AAGGCATCCACCGTGCGCCCTTTCTAACTTAACCTAAAATGGCGATTACTCGGTATTGCTTGGTGTTACTTTACGATATTATCCAGTTTTCAAAGAACAATCATGTTTAAAAGATCAAAAGCTAAGTGCGCGGCGTCCTGCCGCAACGCTTTTGTGACCTGCTCAGCAGGCCCGAAGGAATTCATCCTTCAAAACTGAACAAAATAACGCGTCAACGTGTGTGAGAACCAAGTTCTCACTTCCGTAAATATCCTTAGAAAGGAGGTGATCC
>NZ_JAMBOO010000123.1 GCF_023715895.1 Domibacillus indicus
AAGCCGCCTTTCAATCAAGAACCATGCGGTTCTTGATGTTATCCGGTATTAGCCCCGGTTTCCCGGAGTTATCCCAGTCTTACAGGCAGGTTACCCACGTGTTACTCACCCGTCCGCCGCTGACTTCCGGGAGCAAGCTCCCATCTGTCCGCTCGACTTGCATGTATTAGGCACGCCGCCAGCGTTCGTCCTGAGCCAGGATCAAACTCTCCAAAAAAGTTTGACTTGCTCATTTGTTTCCATTAAAACACGGGGTGTTTTTAATGGAAG
>NZ_JAMBOO010000124.1 GCF_023715895.1 Domibacillus indicus
CTCTGCTTGTAAGGCAGATGCTCTCCCAGCTGAGCTAATCCTCCAAAATGGTGACCCCTACGGGATTCGAACCCGTGTTACCGCCGTGAAAGGGCGGTGTCTTAACCGCTTGACCAAGGGGCCTTAATATTAAAAATCTGGCGGAGAAGGAGGGATTTGAACCCTCGCGCCGGTTACCCGACCTACACCCTTAGCAGGGGCGCCTCTTCAGCCTCTTGAGTACTTCCCCAGATTGGCTCCGCAGGCAAGACTCGAACTT
>NZ_JAMBOO010000125.1 GCF_023715895.1 Domibacillus indicus
CTCTGCTTGTAAGGCAGATGCTCTCCCAGCTGAGCTAATCCTCCAAAATGGTGACCCCTACGGGATTCGAACCCGTGTTACCGCCGTGAAAGGGCGGTGTCTTAACCGCTTGACCAAGGGGCCTTAAAAGTAAAATCTGGCGGAGAAGGAGGGATTTGAACCCTCGCGCCGGTTACCCGACCTACACCCTTAGCAGGGGCGCCTCTTCAGCCTCTTGAGTACTTCCCCAGATTGGCTCCGCAGGCAAGACTCGAACTT
>NZ_JAMBOO010000126.1 GCF_023715895.1 Domibacillus indicus
TCCTAGTGCCAAGGCATCCACCGTGCGCCCTTTCTAACTTAACCTAAAATGGCGGTGTATCTTACTCGGTTTTTTGCTTTGGTCATACAATGTGTTGCTTCTATCCAGTTTTCAAAGAACAGTTTCATCTTGAAGGATTGAACCTTCAAAACTGAACAAAATCAAACGTCAAACGTGTGTGAGAACCAAGTTCTCACTTCCGTAAATATCCTTAGAAAGGAGGTGATCCAGCCGCACCTTCCGATACGGCTACCTTGT
>NZ_JAMBOO010000127.1 GCF_023715895.1 Domibacillus indicus
TTCGTCGGCTCCTAGTGCCAAGGCATCCACCGTGCGCCCTTTCTAACTTAACCTAAAATGGCGATTACTCGGTATTGCTTGGTGTTACTTTACGATATTATCCAGTTTTCAAAGAACAATCATGTTTGTTATAGAAGGAATTCATCCTTCAAAACTGAACAAAATAACGCGTCAACGTGTGTGAGAACCAAGTTCTCACTTCCGTAAATATCCTTAGAAAGGAGGTGATCCAGCCGCACCTTCCGATACGGCTACC
>NZ_JAMBOO010000128.1 GCF_023715895.1 Domibacillus indicus
CCACACCTCATCCCCGCACTTTTCAACGTGCGTGGGTTCGGACCTCCAGTGAGTGTTACCTCACCTTCATCCTGGACATGGGTAGATCACCTGGTTTCGGGTCTACGACCTCATACTCAAACGCCCTGTTCAGACTCGCTTTCGCTGCGGCTCCGCCTTATCAGCTTAACCTTGCATGAAATCGTAACTCGCCGGTTCATTCTACAAAAGGCACGCTATCACCCGTTAAAGGGCTCTAACTACTTGTAGGCACAC
>NZ_JAMBOO010000129.1 GCF_023715895.1 Domibacillus indicus
GTGTGCCTACAAGTAGTTAGAGCCCTTTAACGGGTGATAGCGTGCCTTTTGTAGAATGAACCGGCGAGTTACGATTTCATGCAAGGTTAAGCTGATAAGGCGGAGCCGCAGCGAAAGCGAGTCTGAATAGGGCGTTTGAGTATGAGGTCGTAGACCCGAAACCAGGTGATCTACCCATGTCCAGGATGAAGGTGAGGTAACACTCACTGGAGGTCCGAACCCACGCACGTTGAAAAGTGCGGGGATGAGGTGTGG
>NZ_JAMBOO010000012.1 GCF_023715895.1 Domibacillus indicus
TTGAAATCATTGGAAGCACCACCTGTATGTATTGAATTTATTATAAATGAAAAAAACCAGGTATTCGACGATTCAATCGTCGAATACCTGGTTTGGTTAAAACTATCTAGACTTTTTCAGTGCCCTCTGAGCAAAACAAGCGGGGTGTTTAACATGATTGTTATTTCCTACTGGATAAAAAACGGATTTCAACAGATATAGAAAGAAATCAAAAATTCATCAGATTGTCACCCATTCAGTCCTGATTCGTATGCCATTAAAAGTGAATCATGTTATACTAATTTGTACCAATACAAAGTATGATCTATTATTCAAATTTCAGCCATTGGATGATATTGTACATAAAGCAGCCGCGGGGTATGCTTGAAAAAAGACTACACTTTCAAAAGGATGATCTTACATGTTACTAGACAAATCAAGAGCACAGGTTGTTGTAGAAATTAACCAGACAGCCAGCAAATTCAAATCAAGTATTGTGATTATGACAGATAACCAAACAATCGATGCTAAAAGTATTCTCGGACTGACATACAGTATTTTAAATTCAAAATCATTTAAACTAGAAATTCACGGACCCGATGAGGAAGAAGCAAAAGTAGCGATGTCGAGTGTATTTTGGAAACACAGCCTGCCGGTTGAAGTAGTATAAATAAAATATTTGTAAAAAGTGCAAACCATCAAAGGGTTTGCACTTTTCTTTTTGCCCGTAGTTTAAAAGACAGGGTTAAAGCAATAAAAAAACAAATTTCAATTTGTGCAAAATTCAAAAACAAATTCTTTTTAAGTTTCTAAAAAAATGAATAGGTTCTTTCTTTTCTATTTTTACTTCCTATTTTAAAATAGAAAACGGTGTGAAAAATCGTTCGCTGTTTATGTGTTGATAATAAGAAAGAAGGTCTATTTTTTGAAAAAATGTCGTTGCTTCTCTATGAAATTCATAAAAAATGAAAAAACTGTCTTTAAAAAAATAACTGCCAGTACTTTCATTACAAGTATGCTGATTCTGCCAGTAACTCCGTTTTCCTCTCCTGCCGAAATTTCCGCTGTGGCAGCTGAAGGAACCAACGATACGGCTTCTGCAAAAGCAGACAGCGTTCCATCTGCTGATTCGCTAAACCTGCATCTTAAATCAGCTGTACTTATGGAGCCGACAACGGGAAAAGTCCTTTTATCGGTAAACGCTGATACAGCTTATGCGCCGGCCAGCATGACGAAAATGATGACTGAGTATATTGTGATGGACAAAGTAAAAAAAGGCGAAATAAGCTGGAATGATACCGTAACGGTGAAAGCAAATGCGGATCAAACAATTGGTGCCAGTGTACACCTGGCCGAAGGTGAACAGCACACCGTAAAAGAGCTGTACACAGCGATGGCCCTGCATTCTGCGAATGATGCAGCGGTTGCCCTTGCTGAATTTGCAGCCGGCTCGGAAGCCGAGTTCGTCAAGCTGATGAACGAAGAAGCGCAACGGATGGGAATGACGAAAACCCAATATATCAATGCGACAGGGCTGGACCGGTCCGATATGCCGGCTGCATTCCGTCCGGCTGAAGAAAAAGAAACAAAAATGTCAGCAATGGATGTAGCAAAGCTTGTCCAGCATATTATCCAGGATCAGCCGGAATTCAGCGACTTTACGTCTCTTCAAACCTATCAATTCCGCGAGACTGATGCGGAGCCTCTCGTGAATTCAGACTGGATGCTTGAAGCCAACAAAAATGATCCAGAGCTGAAGAAATATGCTTATGAAGGGCTTGATGGATTAAAAACAGGTTATACCACCAATGCCGGCTATTGTTTTGCAGGAACAGCTGAACGCGATGGCATGCGCCTGATCAGTGTGGTAATGGGCGCAGAAACAATGGGCAGCCGCTTTACCGAAACGAAAAAAGTGCTCGATTATGGATTTGATCATTTTGAAGTCAAACAAGTCGTAGCCGCTAAAAGTTCCGCACAGGAAGAAAAAGCCCCTGTACTGGATGGAAAAGAAACAGAGGTTTCGGTTGTGCCTGACCAAACGATACATTTTGTGGTTCCAAAAGGTGTAAAGTCGCCCAAATTGGTTGCGGAAACAGACTTTTCAAATGAAGGTTTAACTGCTCCCGTTAAAGAAGGGATCAAAGCAGGAACGGTTACCTACACGTACCGCATTAACGGGGTAGAAGGTGCCCAGACTCAAACGGTTAATCTTGTTACGGCAGAAGAAATAGAAAAAGCAGGTTGGTTCCGGTTAATGTTCCGTTCAATCGGTCATTTTTCGGCAGGCATTTTTTCTGATGTAAATGAATAATTTGTATCGATGCTTCTTTCATTTTCTATGAGAAAACCAGTTTTAAAAATGTTGTTTTCAGATCGAACCAGAGATGATATAGTAATTAAAATACAGAGATTATTATATTGGGGGTAGCAAAAGGTGTTAGCGAGTTGTAATTATTGTCATCATGGCGTTTTGTTGCCGTCTCTGGACATTGCCTGCCTTTACTATAAAGGACGAACATTGTTTATTCACAACGTGCCATATGGTCACTGTACCCATTGCGGAAACAGAGATTATGATTCTTTGCAAGCGAGCAGAGTACAGGCCTTGGAAGCATTTGAACAATACGGAATCACATCCATTGATTTCGTTCAAAGTCCTGAAAGAATATAAATTAACAAAAAGAACCAACAAATTGATTTTGTTGGTTCTTTTTTTGTATAAAAAGCAATTATATATAACATAATGCAAATAATCATTTACATTATGTTATATATCATTTACAATAAAACAAAATAGTGATGGAAGGAATATGAGGATGTTAGAAAACCGAGTACGTGAACTTCGTGCACGTTTTAAATGGACACAGCAAGACTTGGCCGATGCAATCGGAGCTACCCGCCAGACCATTGGGCTGATCGAAAAAGGAGATTATGCACCTTCAGTGATTTTAGCTTTGAAAATCTCTAAAGCATTTAATGTACCGGTTGAAGAAATCTTTTATTTAAAGGAGATGTAACTTCGTGCTTCCAAACATTCTGCGTTCGCCGTTTGTCCCTATGGCCTTGTTAGTTTTAATTATGACATTTCTGATTTTGTCGTTGTCAGGTCCTGATTCTGTACAGCAGGAATTAGCGAGATACAGCTTTTTGGGATTTACCTGTTTTTTATTTCTCTGGATTTTTTTGATCCGGTTGAATAACCGCAAAAACCCTCAAAATCGGATTCATTCCTGGGGAGTAATCCCGCCGGAATTTCGAGAAATGGATGAAGGACAGCAATGGGTAACGTTCAAGGCCTGCCGTAATGTGTATATCTATTACACTTACGCATTGCCGGCAGCAGCTTTATTTTGTTTTGTGTTTTTTAAGTGGCCCATTGCTCCTTTACTGGCTATAGGTGTTCTTGGATTAGGACAGTATTTGGTGTACTGGTTAACGATTCGGAAGCTAAATCATTTTTAACTGAATTGCTAAGGAGCTGAATGGCGATGTTAGAGTGGGCTCAAGAAGCAAATGCTATATGGCAGTATGTTGTTTTGTTTTTGCTGGGGGCAGCGCCATGGATGGATGTATCCATCATTGTGCCACTCGGTGTTTTATGGGGGCTATCACCTGTGGGAGTTGGTTTAACGGCTTTTATGGGGAATTTCCTATTAATTGTCCTGCTTGGCCTATTTTTTAAGCAAATTGAAGAGTGGAGAACAGCAAGAAAGCAAAAGAAAGGGATAATGAGCCCTACCAAAAGAGAAACCCGGTCAAGGGAAATATGGGATAAGTATGGAATCCCAGGCTTAGCTCTGCTGGCACCTATCCTTGTTGGAACCGATATTGCTGCAATCCTGGCCCTGACATTTGGGTCTTCGAAAATCGTCGTCGTGGGCTGGATGACTGTCAGTTTAGCATTATGGACTATTGTATTTGTAGTTGCCTCTATGTATGGTTTTAGTTTTTTGAATGTTATGTAAAAACAAAATGGGCATCGGTTAATGTGATCATGAACCATTCTGGGCAAGTTATTCATTGATATTTAAAGTAAGTAAATTAGAAACATGAACATTCACTCACGGTTATGGAACAGGCATTGAGGGGAAACAATATCCAAAATTAATCTAAGTATGATTGGTAAGCCAATTTTCGTAAAAATTGGCTTTTTATTGTATTGTTCGCTTGATATGATTTTCGTTTTCAAAATAATATTCCTATTGTTTTTTTTAATAATACATTTTGTGCAAAATTCAAATAGTATCCAAAAAACAATTAAACAGCAAAAGAATTATAAAATCAGCTTTTATTCCAAATCGCCATTCATCATACCATTTAAAAGCTTGATCAACGGCTGGAAAGGGTATAAGAAAATGATTAGAGCAAACATTAATCATGCTTGTAACATGATAAAATAAAATGCATTGTTTAAATGAAGCAAAAAAGGAAACCCACATAATAAAAGACACAAAAAAGAAAAGGGGATACGATGATAAAGGAAAACAAATCAACCCAAACAGGCTGGAACTTTGATAACAGTTATACCCGTCTGCCAAAAGCATTTTTCTCTGCTATTGACCCAAATCCTGTACGCTCGCCGAAACTTGTTGTTCTGAATGATTCACTGGCTGCCTCTCTTGGACTGGATGCACAGGAGCTTAGGAAAGCAGAAGAGGTCGAAGTGTTAGCCGGTAACCGGGTTCCTGAGGGCGGCGCAAAAATTGCGCAGGCCTATGCAGGCCATCAATTTGGGCATTTTACGATGCTGGGGGATGGCCGGGCCCTGCTCGTCGGCGAACAGATCACGCCTACTGGTGACCGTTTTGACATTCAGCTTAAAGGCTCAGGCCGAACACCTTATTCACGCGGAGGCGACGGTCGGGCAGCACTGGGTCCGATGCTGCGTGAATACATTATCAGCGAAGCGATGTATGCGCTCGGAATTCCGACTACCCGCAGCCTGTCTGTTGTAACAACAGGTGAAACCGTTAACCGCGAAACCGGACTAACAGGCGCGATTATGACCCGTGTAGCGGCGAGCCACCTGCGTGTCGGCACGTTTGAATTTGCGGCTCAATGGGGTTCTGAAGAAGACTTGCGCAGTCTGGCTGATTACACCATTGCACGTCATTATCCTCATATCGAGGCAAATGAAGACCGATATCTTTCACTGCTTCGTGAATTAATTAAGCGTCAGGCTGCTTTAATAGCCAAATGGCAGCTGGTCGGCTTTATTCATGGAGTTATGAATACAGACAATATGACCATCAGTGGAGAAACCATTGATTACGGTCCTTGCGCTTTTATGGACGTATATGATCCAGAGACCGTTTTCAGCTCTATTGATATTCATGGCCGTTATGCGTATAAAAATCAGCCGCCGATCGGCGGCTGGAACCTGGCACGATTCGCTGAAACGCTGCTGCCGCTTCTGCATCAAGACCAGGATGAAGCCGTCAACCTTGCTCAAAAAGAATTAACGGATTATCTTGAGATTTACCGCTCGAACTGGCTGGCAGGAATGAGAGCCAAACTAGGCATCCTAAATGAAGAAGCTGGGGATGAAGCACTTATTGAAGAACTTCTCAGCCTGATGCATAAACATCGTGCAGACTATACGAATACGTTCCGTGCATTAACATCTGATGAGCGGGAAGATACGACTTTGTTTAAAGCACCGGAATTTACCGAATGGCAAAAACGCTGGCACGAGAGACTGGACAGACAGCCGGAATCAAAAGAGGCTTCGCAGCAAGTAATGCGTAACAACAATCCGGCTGTGATCCCGCGGAATCACCGGGTAGAAGCCGCCTTAGAAGCGGCGGGGCAGGGCGATTACAGCGAGATGGAAAAGCTGGTGAAGGCTCTTTCTCAGCCATATGCTCATTCCCAGGAACAGGCGGAATATGCGTGCCTTCCGGAGCCGACTTTACGCCCATACCGCACTTTCTGTGGGACATGATAAGAAAAGCTTTTGTATGTTCAACTTAAGATCGGTTCAAAATAAGGATGCCTTTTCTAAAGGCATCCTTATTTTAAGTTTAAGGAGAATATGGCTGATGGAAGAAAAAAAATTTATATACGTGTATTATGACGAAGACGATTTGTTGTGGAAAATTAATGCTTTAAAAGAAGAAGGCTATAAGGAAGAGGATATGTACATTATCGTAAAGGATAAAGAAGAAATCCTGATGACAAAAGGGCAGATGGGTATCAATGTGGAATCAGCCGGTCTTCAATCCTGGCGGGACCGCTTTGCCGCATTCCTATTAGGGGAAAAGCCTGTCCGTGATGCTTTGCTTCGTATAGGTCTGTCTACCGGAATGTGTGAGGAAGAAGCAGAAAAACATTATACAGATGTTATCACCGGCGGCATGCTGCTTTATGTGGATACAAATTCGCAAAACAGCAGCGAAAATTTTCATCCAGCAAGCCAAGATACAAGCCAGGTTATGGAAGATTACTCAATCTGAAAAAACGGATTGCAGAAAAAGCCTGGATAAGTTCTATACTTATTCAGGCAAATATCATCAGTAACCAGTTTTGTTTAAAGGTATTCATTTATCTTTATTCTGCCATCCCTAAATCTGTCCTTTATCTGTACTGTTCCCTTTTTTCAATGATCCTGCTTCTGTTTTTTAACTTCTTTGATTTTTTTCATTTTCTGTTGGTATTGCTTTTCTACATCCTTTGTAGCAGGGATAAGCGGTTCCTGGTTATAATCCATTCTCCTGCCGTATCGAACCATTTCGTAAATAATATAACCGTTATTTGGCTTCCCATTGACCGTCTTCATCGGCACAATATCAAACAATACGTAATAAAAAGCATAAAAAATAAACCGGTCCCAAAATGTGGCATGCGTTTGCCAATAGCCGTTTGCTAAAAGCGAATTAATGGTTAAGGCAACAACAATGTTTATTAAAATGGGGCCTGCGTATACACAAACATAAACCCATCTATTTTCTTTGGTTAAGGAGTCATAAGAAAACCAGCTGTACAGGTGATAATATTTTCTAACGTCAAATATCCCAATCTTAAACAGCCTAGGACCTGAACCAATTGTAATTCTTGGATTTTCGACCCCAAAAAGGACACTGACAATTAAGTAGCCCGTTTCTCGTAACAGTATGACCATTGGCAAAATAATAAAAGCTGAAATGATTAATGATAGTAAGTCGGATAACCCGAACATCAAATATTCACCTTAGTTTCTTGCTGTAGTTTATGTCTTTATTTAACAGCTACCCCTCTTTAAAGTATACAAACCGCTTTTTTCTTCCCGAATGTTTTCATCTGCAAAATCTATCCCTTTTAATTCTTATGCCAATTTCTTCTTTTTGACTTGCTGGCTAACCTAATGAGCAGCGAATCATACAACAGTTCAGGTTGAAAAAAAGCGACCGGCTGCTCCAAGGGATCAATCAGGTTTTGTTTAATTTATAGTGAAATGTGAAAAAGGAGACATAGGTGTTTTAAAAGATGTTATCCAAAACAAAAAGTGAAAGTTTAAGAATGAATTGAACATAATAGGGTTGTGCAAATATAGGAAGGAGTTTTGACAGTGCCTGATACAAACATTTTATTTCAAAAAGTAAAACTGGGAAGTACAGAATTGGAAAACCGGGTAAGTGTGGCACCCATGACACGTACAAGTGCAACACCTGAAGGGCTTGCGACTGGCCAAATGGATTCTTACTATACATCATTTGCCCGTGGCGGTTTTGGCCTCATTATTACAGAGGGGATTTACCCGGATCAAAAATACAGCCAGGGCTATTTCAATCAGCCTGGCATCACAGATGAAGAGCAAACAGCGGCCTGGAAGAAAGTAGTCGACTCTGTTCACCAGGCCGGTGCCAAAATCTTTGCGCAGCTGATGCATGCAGGTGCGCTTTCGCAAGGAAATCGTTTTATGGAAGACTCAATCGGTCCTTCTTCAGTCCAGCCCAAAGGGGAGCAAATGGAGTTCTATGGAGGAAGCGGCTCATTTCCGAAACCAAAAGAAGCCTCAAAAGAAGATATTCAGGACGTCATTAAAGGATTCACAGAAGCGGCAGTAAGAGCAAAAACAGCTGGATTTGATGGAGTCGAAATTCACGGAGCCAACGGCTATATCCTGGATCAATTTTTAACGGACTACACGAACCAGCGTACAGATGAGTACGGCGGCTCGATTGAAAACCGGGTGCGTCTGCTTGTTGAGGTATCCAATGCTGTCCGGGAAGCGGTTGGAGAAGATTTTACGGTAGGCATCCGGATCTCGCAAGGAAAAGTGAATGATTATGAACATAAATGGGCGGAAAAAGAAAAAGAAGCCGAAATCATTTTCGACCAATTGGGGAATGCACCATTAGACTTCATTCATGTGACAGAATATGAAGCGTGGCAGCCGGCATTTCCGGAAGGAGAAGGAACCGCGGCTGTGGATTCTGCTTTTGGTGACGGCGGTCCTTCTTTAGCTGCCCTGGCTAAAAAATATGGAAAACAGCCTGTTATTGCAAATGGGCATTTAGAAAAGCCAGAACTTGCTGTCAGTATTGTTGAAAAAGGAGAAGCGGATGTAGTTTCGCTTGGTAAAGGAGCTCTTGCGAATCATGACTGGGTCAAAAAAGTCAAAGAAGGGGAGCCATTAGCGGAATTTCAGCCAGAGAAAGTGTTAAGCCCAGATGCGAAAATTAAGGATTTTGAAGCGCAAGGATAAATAGCGTTTTGTACGCCTAAGAAAGAAGCCTTACGGAATCTAATTGTTCCGTAAGGCGACTCTTATTATTTGGATAAAAGTTCACCGCAAAAAGGGAAATATGGCGAATTAGCAACATTCTGCAGTGTAAAAAAGAGCCGGTGTGGCTCTTTTTAAACGCATAAACCACGCTCTTTATTTCTCGTTTAAATGCCTGTCTGTTTAGAAGAAGGAGGTTTTAGCTTAAAGTCTGTCAAAGCCATACAGTAATGAAGAATAGGACCCCCTAAACAAACAGCTAGTATCGTTCCAACGCCAACAGGTCCTTGAAACAAAAGAGATAAAGAGAGGAAAAGAATATAAATGATTGTTTTCGTAAGCCATATGTTCATTTTGGTTAATTCCCGGATGATAAGCATAAAGCGATCAACAGGGATAGGGGCGAGATCGGCGTATAAATAAATGGCGGTGCCCATCCCTATTGTTAAAAGACCTATGCTAAAACATAAAAATTTAGTAACCCATAACTCTGGCGTAACGAAAGTGCCCAGTGAAAAAAGCCATACATCAATGCTGATTCCTGTAATCAAGGCCGTTAACAAGCCGGAAAACTCTGGTTTCTGCTTTTTTAACATCGAATTGCAGCCAATTAAGATAAAAGCAATGATCACTTCCCAGCTCCCTACTGTCAACCCTAGATTGGCGGCTAAACCGACTAGCAGAGCATCAAAAGGAGACACGCCGAGGTCTGACTGTATTGTAAGTGTAACACCAAGCGTGAGAATAACGATCCCCGTTGTGTAGTACATATATTTCGCCATTCTCAGACGCCTCATAGTGGTTCAGCAGATAATTCTTTTTTCATTAAAAGATGGGGGATACCATCTTCCATAAAAACATCAGACGCAGCATAATAGCCGAGTTTCTTATAAAAACCTTCTGCCTGTATCTGGCCATGCAGTTTAACTTGAGATGTTCCTTGTTCCTTAGCGATCGTCTCTAGCGCTTTAATGATCACTTTCCCGAGACCGAACTGACGGTAAGGTTTTAGTATACAAATTCTCTCCAGTTTACCGACACTGTCAGCCCATCTTATCCGCCCCGTTCCAACAGCTTGATCCTGATAGTAAACCAATATATGCAGAGCGGGTCCCTCAAGAGTATCAAATTTATCAAATTCGTCTTCTAAAGGTACTCCTTGTTCGTCAACAAACACTTCTTTCCTGATGGAAAAAGCTTTTTTTAATTCACTTTCTAATGTTATTTTTATTGCATCCATTTTTCTTCAGTCCTTTTCTAGATTTCTCAAAACGGTCCAGTCATAATACAGATATGACTTGTTATAATAAAAACTATAATGTATTTTTGTTGCAAATACAACAAAATTTTATAAAGGGGTTTACATATGAGGGAAATTCTTCGGGAAATCGGCATGATTGCAAGAGCGCTCGATTCGATCAGCAATATTGAATTTAAAGAGTTTGACCTTACGAAAGGGCAGTATTTATACCTTATTCGAATCTGTGAAAATCCGGGCATTATCCAGGAAAAAGTGGCGGAAATGATCAAAGTAGACCGTACCACAGCAGCGCGTGCGATCAAAAAATTAGAAATTCAAGGTTTTATTGAAAAAAAAGACGACGATCAGAACAAAAAAATTAAGAAGCTACATCCAACAAAAAAAGGCAGAGAGCTTTATCCCTTTTTGAAAAGGGAGGGGGATTATTCTAACAAAGTAGCTCTATCTGGGTTTTCAGAGGAGGAAGCTGAGGTACTTCATGATCTTCTTCAAAGAGTTAGAAAAAACGTAGAAATCGATTGGGATTTTGTGAAAAAAGGGAACAAAAGAGAGTATTAACTATACCTACCTATCCAGCCACTGAGCATTTGATGTATAAACGTAGGTAAATGGATTGAGAAAAGAATTAAAAATTCTTTTAATTTTTCAGAAAAAGAGTGTTATATTAAATAAATAAACATATTCATGTATTTTTATTCTTTTTCATCAGTCTTTATTTTTAAGGGAAAGTAGATTTTTGCTCAGTGAAGTATGGAGGGAGTGCGTTATGAAGAAGATTGCTATTATAGGAAGCAGCGGTGGGAATTTATACAATTTAGGAGGGAAGGATCCCGAAAAGCTGCTGCAGGAGATCATTACACAAAGTGATGCAGCTGGGTTAACCATTTCTGCTGTTCAGTTTATTGCTGCGGCTGAATCGATGGATTCTATTAAAGATACGACTAAAGCAAAAGTATTTACCTTTGATAAACACGGACAGCCGGCTGAAATGTTCCATGGACTTCTTGCAGAAGCCAACAAGGCAGCGGTGGAGCTGGATAAAGATATTGCTCAAAAAATTCGAAACGGGCAGATAGATGGATTAATTTTAATGAGTGCAGATCCGGAGGGCACGAACAAGCAGGCCACTGAAGCCGCTGTTGAAATGAAGCTGCCCATTGTCGGTACAGGCGGTACATCCATGGCTATGATCGGTTCAAAAGGAGCCAACATTATAGCGCAGTCGGGAACAACCGGAACAACAAGCCGGACGCGTGCTATTTCTTTTGTTACTTCCTTATGTAAGATATGGGGGATAAAATACCAGCCTATTATTGGCGCATCCAGTAAAAACCATTCCGCACAGCAGGGAAATGTATTTAAAAGAATTAATATTCGCGGAATCATGGTTTCGGCCCTTCCTGGTTTTATTGCAATGGCTATTGTGTTGGCTTTGAGCCAGGTTCCCGGCCTCTCTGGCATGAAGGAAGTGTTCGATGTAATGATTCAGGCACTTCCCGTAGTGGTGGCAGTCATAGCAGCTAAACAAGTTTCTGATTTAGATGAAGTATCCATTGTTTCCGGTGTGATTGCAGGAATTTTATCTGTAAATGGCGGCATTATCGGAGGAATTATTGGCGGTATTTTAGCTGGTATACTCGTTCAGTTTCTTTTTAAAAAATGTATTCAATGGCGCTTTCCAATGACAACCGTCAATATTGTGGCCGGAGGATTTTCAGGATTGATTGCCGGGTTAATAGTGTACTATCTGCTTGCTCCGCTGGCTTTACAGATCGGTGACGGATTCAAAGCTGCTATCGAGTTTGCGATCAATTTCAATCCAATTCTTGCAGGAGTAGTGGCAGGCCTATTAATCTGGCCAGCTATTTTAGGTGGTATTTATCATGCCGCTATTCTGCCTATTGTTTTATTGGAAATGGAAAAAACGGGAGCCAGCTTTTTAGGGGCTGTTGATATGGTAGGACTTGTTATGGTATCTGCTGGAATTAATTTAGCGAATGTGATTGCTCCAAGGGACAAGGGAGAAGCAGCGGCCGCAACTCCAGGTTTTTTGATCAATATGGGATTTGGCACCTTTGTAGAAGCCGCGTATCCTTTTATGTTTTCCAATAAAGCCGTGTTTGCAGGAGCGATTCTTTCAGCAGGGGCAGGGGGGGCCTTGGTTGGTATGTTTAATGTTCGTGGAACAGCTTATGTACCGACCTTTACAGCGCCGCTGTTAACCAATAACATGGCTGGTTTAATTATCGCGATGGCTGCTGCATTGATTTTGTCTTTTATCATAACGATTATCGCCAATAAAGCAGCAGGCTTAATGAGGAAGAAGGATAACGCAGTGAAAGGTAAGGCAGAGAATCCAAAGTCTTATAAAGCAGAATAGAAAATACACTATAAAACCTTTGTTATCAATGATTCGTTAACAAGGGTTTTTCTTTTTTTAATAACATTTAAACTTATTACATTATGTGCAAAATTCAAATAAAATCAATCAAAAACAAAGAAATAACAACAATCAAACAAGGAGATAAAAATTATCACACGCTATCTATTTTTATATATTCAACATAAAAAATACCCCTGTCGACTTTAAAAAAGACAGGGGTCATAATTTGGATTTGTAAAAATCAATCTGATACTCCACAAAATGAAATCTTTAGTGGGTAATTACCTCGTCATCTTCATCATCATTTGGATTGTCAACGTCAGATAAGTCCTTTTGGAGAAGTACTTCTTTTGTTTCCTCGTTCCAAGTCACTTCATATCCAAGTGATTGTGCCACTTTTAAAACCGGCAAGTAAGAGCGCTTATGCGGTTTGTATGCATTTAAATCGGAAGAGTCAATTGCACCTAAGCCAAGCAGCAGCTTATCTGACTGAATATAAGGTGTACCATTTAACAGCTTCATTTGATCAGCAGTGTATGGATAAACAGCGCCATTGACTTTAAGGGTAAACGGCCCTTTTTTCTCGTCTTTTATCTCCTTTGGCTGTTTAGACGTGTAGGAGACAGCATCCACCCCTAGAACCGTTCCTTCTCTCGTGTTATCTGCTCCGCCATACATTTGGCCATTTTCGTAATCAAAGATCACGGCTTGTACGTTGCCGATATTTTCAGGCTGTTCCTCAAAAACGTGTCCTTTCGCCATTAATTCCAATCTTGTATTTTGACTGATTCCCGATTCCCATCGTACCGTTGGATAGCCTGCTGAGTAAATGCGAGGCGTTAAAATGGCTTCTTGAATCGGCATCTGGTGATCAATGACATTCATGATCGTTTCAGCCACTGACGCAATAATAGTTGGTCCGCCGGGGGATCCAAGGGACATAAATGGCTGTCCGTCTTTTAACACAAGAGTAGGGGACATACTGCTTCTTGGCCGTTTGCCGGGTTCTACCTCGTTCACTCCGCCTGGAGCTGCATCAAAGTCTGTCATTTCATTATTTAGCATAAATCCATAGCCTGGAACCATGATGCCTGATCCAAATACCTGTTCAATTGTTGTGGTATATGAAACCATATTTCCCCATTTGTCCATAACCGAAAAATGAGTGGTCTGCCCGGTTGGGTTTGTTTCTTTTACCGTCACCTCAGCAGCAGGTTCTTTATTTTCATACTTCCAAGGATCGCCTTCTTTGACTACCGCTGTTGCTTTCAACGGGTTGATCAGCTTTCTTCTTCCTTCAATATATTGCTCATTTAAAAGTCCTTCTGATGGAACATCATAAAAGTCTTCATCTGCCATATAAGCAGCACGATCTGCATAAGCGAGATGCATGGCTTCAATCAAATGATGAAGGTAGGCAGGAGAATTCACACCCATTTTTTGAACATCATAGCCTTCCATTAACTTTAGAATTTGAAGAACAGTTAAACCGCCTGAGCTTGGAGGAGCAGCACTGACCACATCATATCCCCGGTAATTTGCCTGCACGGGTTCCCGCTCTTTTGCAACATACTTCGCCAAATCTTCAGTTGTCATTGTTCCGCCGGTTTTCTGCACTTCTTGTACAATCGCTTCTCCGATTTCACCGCCGTAAAAAGCATTCGTCCCTTGCTGCTCGATCAGTTTAAAGGTTTTAGCCAGGTCCTGCTGAACAAGGGTTTGTCCTTCTTTTAGCGGCTTCCCATTCGGCACAAACACATCTGCTGCCGCTTTATATTTTTGCAGTTTCTCTGCATTTTCATCAATATACTGCGCCATCGACCAGTTTACTTTAATTCCGTTTTCCGCCTGGTCAATAGCTGGGTCAATGACTTCAGACAATTCCATCGTTCCGTATTCTTCAAGAGCCATTTCAAGCCCTTTTAATGTTCCCGGAACCGCTACCGCTTTACCGGTTGTATGACGTTCCCCAAAAGGCACAGGCTGTCCGTTTTGGTCTAGGAAAAGTTCAGGCGTTACATTCGCTGGAGCCATTTCCCGGCTGTCGATCATGGTAATGTTATTTTCTGCTTTGTTATATACCATCATAAAGCCGCCGCCGCCAATCCCTGACATCATTGGTTCCACAACATTTAGTGACAGCTGAATAGCCGCTGCCGCATCTACGGCATTCCCGCCTTGTTTTAAAATTTCTTTGCCGACTTCAGCGGCTAATGGGTGAGAGACAGATACAATTCCTTCTGTTGCTCCTTTTTTCATCGAATCATCTACACCGGGAACAGCTGCAGAAACAGGGGTGATCATCATAAAAAAGCTCAATGTAGCGAAGGCACTTCTTTTTAGATGTTTCATATACATCTCTCCTTTGTCCGCATTTTTCACTGACAGGTTTATGGAAAAGTCCGAGAAACCGGCCTCCTTCTTAGTAAATAATTTACAAAATTTATTCCCTGCTTAGCTCTTTATATTAATCTATTTAACAGCAGTAATGGATTTTCCTACATAAATAACTAATAAAAGTAAAAATTCGTCTTTTGAACTACTTATCCACCAGTCATATTGTAGGCTATTTTCCTGGCATTTATTTTGGGGCAGGTGTAATAAAACACATTAAAAGGCAGGAGGGAACGTTTTTAAAAAAAAGAAACCCGGCTTCAAGAGCCGGGTTTTAAAATGAATCATCCATTGTAATGAATGATTATGTTTCATTTCATTATATTAGTGCTTCAGGCCAAACGAGTGGGGAGGAAGAAGGTCATTATTGCATTAATTTATAAGCGGAAATAGCATTTTTTAGGGTTCCTTTTACGTTAAGCTGGTCAAGAGGGACTCCTAAATTAACCATCGGCAGAGCAAGGCTGGGTTTTATACCTGTAAAGATCAAATTAATACCAATCAGGCCGAGTGACTGTTTCAGCTGAAACAGTTTATCTGTACCCATTGTATCTACCTGAGGGACTCCAGATAAATCTAAAATTAGGTCATTGATTTTTAAATCTTTACATTTAGGCAGCACATTTTCTAATAAAATGCTGGCTCTTTCTTCACTTAACTCACCAATTAAGGGAAGAACAGCTACTTGATCTGAAAGTGCGACAACTGGAAAAGACACTTCATTAAATGCTTTTTGTGCAGCTCTTATCGCTTTAGTATGATATTCCACATACGAAACACTAAAGACTTGCGCAGTTTGATCCAAAATAGCATCAATAATCCGGTTTACTTTTAACACCGAGAAAGGGTTCATAGCCTCAATGTCTATTTCTTTCTCAATATAATCCCAAATCACTCCTCGGTAACAGCGGACCGTAAGCATCAAATCATCGATTCCTACTCCATGGTGAACGGCTCCTTCAGCTGTTTGTACAGCCCAGTCAGCTACAGAATCAGTGACATGAGCGTCACTCTGATCTAAGATGGCTGTTCCAATAAAATGAATTAACTGGGCTCTCCATTTGGTAATTGCATCGTCGGCAAGCCCGCTTTCATTAAGAAAAGAAGTATATCGTTTATCTAATTTCCGGCTGATTTCTATTGATATTTCTATATGGTGGCTCCTTAATAGCTGACCCGCTGCTTCAAAAAACTTCATTGTGATAAACCACCTCTCCAGTTAGACCTCTTTAGATTTATTTATAACATGTTTGTTTATTATTACCTTTTATTGCTTTTTCGATGCTATTCATCCATGCTTCTTTACCTTCCATTCATTGTGCCATTTCTTTATAAAAGAAATCAATTGAAAATTTATAAAAAATAACGTTATGTTTATCTTTTTAGGATTTGTTGATGTTATTGATTAAAGGAATGAGGGGAGTAGTGAAAATGAAGAGAACCTGTTTTGAAGGGATCAAAACAGGTTTTTGTTCAATTACATGCAAATGAAGTCATGCTGCGCCTGAAGTTGCGTCAGGGATAGAAGCCATTACTTCACTGATATGTATAGGAACCGTAATTCGTGTAGTTGTTGTATTTGTTTGAACCAAAGTCTGAATCAATAAATTTATCTAATGGATGCCCGGCTTCTGTGATATTTTCAATGACAGGTCCTAAATAAAGATCTGTCTGCCAGTCGCCAGACGGCAGGTCAACTTGAACAGTATAAGTGCCTGGACCATACAGAGCGGTTTGGTTATCATAGCTGGTTTGATTGCCGTCACCGATTTTACGGTAGCTTGTAAAACTAAGTTCTGCCGGTTTCATTCCTTCAGGTACCGTAAATGTAACTGTTCCTTTATCTACATGAGACTTAAAAAATTCATTGTACGGCTGTTCAGGCTCCAAAATAGTATAATTTTCATTTACTTCTGTTACAGGAATGGCCTCACTCCATAACTCTCCCTTACCAGGATGGTTTGGACGCTGATACGCTTTAAATATGTAATTTCCTTCTTCACTCGGTATGTATGTTAATGTTTGTGACTCACCAGAAGCTAACTCATCTACTGTTCCTGTGTACACCACTTCACCGTTTTTAGGGTTGCCATCCGCCGCCCAGTATATTTCATACGTTACGGTACCTTCCATATCACGAGAATCCTGCCCATTCTCTATTACGGCAGATATAGAATCTGGCGTATCATTTTGTCCGGTGAAAACTAAAGAACTCTTATCCCAGCTAAGCGCTTTACCGGTTGATGATGTTTCTTTTTGTACATTCGCACTTTTTGCTGCGTCAGCAAATGCTAAATGTCCTGGCAGCGCCAAAGAACCCCCTAATAGTGAAGCTGCAAGGGCGCCCGCAGTGATTTTCGTGAATTTTTTCATAGTCTCACTCTCATTTTCAATAGATTTTTTACCGCCTGACTTTTTCGCAACGAGTTGCGTGCCTGCTTTTTCATGAAGGCTAAACTAGCTTAGCGAACATTAAAATAAGTTGTCAATTAGAGCCGTGCCGCCAAAATGAGATATGATTTTGGATGTAGAAGCGTTGATAAATATGAGGTGAAAACGCAGTCATTCAGCAGGATAGCGGTTTCAAAGAGTGGAAAAATTGATCCGAAAATCCTGTATTTTCTAATATATCATCTAGGGAAAATAACCTCAAAGAAGGAATATATTTGAAATGATTTTCGCATCTCTTTGACGTGAAGTTTTATACATCTATATACAAATAAAGGGTTGTTTAGAGAAAAAACTATATTTCTCACCATACGCTTACAAAAATCTCAAGAAGCATGATGAGCATCAAAAAAGGGAGATGCCTCGCTTTAAAAGCATTTGTTATGATTTCGTTTTATAGCTGGAGGAAGCGAGGAAGAGAGAATCTGCATTGAATAGATATTTGCAAGTTGCCAGGACATTCAGTTTTGCGATGAGGCAACAGCATAAGGCAAGCCGGCTTTTGTGCCGCTTGCCTTATGGAATGGCGGCCAAATCGTTGAAGGCTGGTTCTGTGTGATGTTCTGATGTACATACTGGAAGCGCTGCAGCCGGCAAAAGGGGTGATGCTTACAGCACTTTGGACGTAGCAATCGCATTTTTCAAGGTACCTTTTATATGAAGCTTGTTAATCGGAATCCCCAAGTTGACCATAGGTACAGCCAGTTCTGGTTTTATGCCTGTGAAGGTCAAAGAAATACCGATAATTGCAAGAGAGTCTTTTAACTGAAATAACGTATTAGCCGATATTGTATCGATACGGGGAACCCCTGATAAGTCTAAAATCAGCTCATCAATTTTTAAGTCTTTACATTTAGGCAGTACATTTTCTAATATGATGCTGGCTCTTTCTTCATCCAGTTCGCCGATTAAAGGGAGAATCGCTACTTTATCTGATAGGGCTACTACAGGAAAAGAAACTTCGTTAAATGCTTTTTTGGCAGATGCTATCTTTTGTTTATAATAATTTATATATGTAGCATTAAATAGGTAAAGTATTTGATCAAGAAGATCCTCTATAAATTGATGCACTGCTAAAACTGTAGAAGATTTTATTTGATCAATTTCTATTTCTTTTCTAATATATTTCCAAATGGTTGTTTTATAAGAGGCAAGAATAATGATTAGTTTCTCCATCTCTATTCCTTGCTCAACGGATACTCGAGCCGTTTCCTTAGTCCAATCAGTTACTTCTTCCGCTACATCGGTACCATTTTGATTTAAGATGGCTCTGCCAATCAGCCCAACTAAGTGTGCCCGTCTTTTATTTGCAATATCATTAGAAAGACCACCTTCATGAAGCAATGAATGATATTCGTTGTTCAATGCTCTGTTAATGTCTACTGCTATCTCAGCACTATTATTCTGTATCAGCTGTCCTACTGTTTTAAAAAATGACATCATGACAACCCACCTTCCTATTTTGACGATTTTTAAATAGATCGATTAATCTAAATAATAAAGAAAACCCCAATTAAAAACCATCTTTTCTTTAAAAATTCTCTATCACATATGTCTTTAATGGGCTCTGTATTGTTATGAAAAATGGTAAATCAACATTTATAGATGCAAGTGCCCGAAACATTCAATAAGAAATTCATAAACTAATAAAAAAAGCGGCGTATTCAAAATCTCTTGAAAGCGGACTGCGATTGGCAGCCGCTTTTTTTTTGTGTAAGTACACATACATAAGCGGGCTGCGTGTCTTTCAATCAGGGAATAGTAGCCGTTTGGTCCTTGTTTCTTTTAAAATGCAGACTGCAATAGGTTTCAAATTGCTTTTAACAGGGAAAATAATGTTGGTTGAATAGGCTACCCCCAGCACCCCACTCTTACTTCCTATTCTTACTCCTGAAAAACAGATTAAATTTTTTGGTTGATTGGTTTTCGTAGTAATATACATAAGAAAGATGTTACCTAATAAAAGTGAGGACATTGAAATGACAGAAAGATTAAATCCATCCCTGGATATTCGTTTTCAAGATTTTGAAGAAGCGGCGGTCCGGGTTCTTCAAATCATGGCGGAATTCATCCATGTAAATACGTTATTTATTGCCCGAAACGATGGCAAAACGAACCGCATGGTAAAGGTATTAAACAAAAGTGAAAAGCTTGTGAAGGAAGGGGATGAACGCCCATTCCCCGAAGCGTACTGCAGCTTAAGTGTGGAACATGGCGAACAGGTTCTTGTCATTCCAGACTTGAAACAGCATAAAGAAACAAAAAACATGGACGTTACAGAGAAACTTGGCGGCGGGACATTTATTGCGATTCCGATTAATTATAAAGACGGAAAAAACTACGGAACGATTTGCGGCCTCGATACAGAAAAGCAAACATTTACAGAAAAACAAATGAAGATGTTTGAGACGATGTCTGCTCTTTTATCGTACGTATTAGAGCTTGATTACACGAACAAGCAGTTGTTTACCATATCGGCGCCGGTTGTAAAGGTCGCAAAAGGTATTGCGATTTTGCCCGTTGTAGGTGACATCGATGAACAGCGTGCAGAAAGTATTATTGAAAAAGCGCTTTTTAAAAGCCGTGAATTAGAGCTTGAGCGCCTCATTGTAGACTTGTCCGGCATTTTGCATATAAATCATACAGTCGTAGCCTCACTATTAAAAATCTCCACAGTTTTAAAGCTGGTAGGTGTAGATTGCACAGTAACCGGCTTGCGTCCTGACTTAGCTATGAAAGCCGTTCAAATGAATGCAGATTTAAAAGAAATGGTGTTTGAAAAAGATTTGGAAAAAGCATTGCAGAAAATTGGCTTCAAATTGAAGTGAAAACAAGCCCGCCGGTAGAAAGCGGGCTTGTTTTCACTTTTTTCTTAGTATCTCCTAAAAACAGGAAAATGAGTCGTCCCTCATTCTAATCTTATGCTAGAATAAAAAGGAAAAAACTGAATAAAAGAAAGGATTTTGAAAAGTGTCTTTGCTAACCGTTATTTCTTTTTTAGGTACGGCTATTCTGCTTACGCTTATGCCAGGACCGGATAATTTATTTGTTTTGGCACAAAGCATCGTAAAAGGGAAACAAGCAGGAATCGCTACCGCTTTTGGGCTTTGCACCGGGCTTCTTGTCCATATTACAGCCGCTGCTGTTGGCATTTCAGCTCTTGTGTATCAATCTTCTGTTGCGTTCGCCCTGGTCAAGTATGCAGGAGCTGCTTACTTGCTGTATTTGGCGTATAAATCTTTCCGCGCTTCAGGATCCGATTTTTCTCTCAGTGGGCATGATTCCTTAAGCTATAAAGCGCTTTATAAAAGAGGCATTATTATGAATGTGTTAAACCCAAAGGTTTCTCTCTTTTTTCTCGCTCTTTTTCCCCAGTTTATCGATCATACGGCCGGCAGTATTACCATGCAGATGATCGTTTATGGCTTTATTTTTCTGATCCAGGCCTTAATTCTATTTACACTGATCAGTGTGTTTGCCGGTAAAATCGGAGAATTCCTTCGTAAAAGCCCCTCCGTGTCAAGAAAAATGAATATCATCCAAGGATCTATTTTTACTTTAATCGGTGTGAAAATAGCCTTCAGCCAAAAATAAGGAAGAGGAAGGACAATAATATCCTTCCTCTTTTATTTTACATGCTTTAAACGTCAGCCATAAAGTATCATTTGTGCTTAAAAAAAGGATGTGATACAGTATGATCGAGACTTATTAAAGAAGTTTAATAAGCGGAAGAAAAAAGAGAGGTGAGGATCATGAGCGAGATGTTTGCCACTCCCAAATCCATGAAAAAGGTGATTCTTTATCGCATTCGTAAAGCCTTATTGGAGATGGGAGGAGCGACCAAAGCAGAACTCAGCGAAAAGTTAAACATTAGTTTTCCAACCATCAGCAAGTTTCTCACACAGATGGAGAAAGACGGGGAACTGAAGCTGCTTGGGCTCGATGATTCCAGCGGCGGCCGTAGAGCAAAACGGTACGCATACAATCCTGAATTCCGGCTTGGTTTGGCCATTTTTCTGGAGAGAGAAGAAACCCACTATACGATCTTTAATTGTCTGGGCGAGATCAAGAAACAAGGAAAAGCAGGCAGTGTTTTAACAGGGGGGTTACCTATGCTGACCGCCTGCATAGAGGAAATCATGGATCAGTATCCCAAAATACGCGCGATTGCCATCGGCGTGCCGGGATCGGTGGAGAATGGCCGCATTTTTTTTATACCGGGCTATGAACAATTTCAGCAGGTTGACTTAAAAGAATATTACGAAACGCACTTTTCCATGCCTGTTGTGGTTGAAAATGACATGAACGCAGCGGTCCTCGGTTATCATCGGGAGAAGACCACGCAAACCAATTCATCACTCATTTATTTGTATTTCGGACAAAATGGACCGGGGGCTGGCATTTTGGTGAATGGGAATATTGTGCGTGGAAGCACATTTTTCTCAGGAGAAATTTCGTTTGTACCCCAGTACAATCATCAAAACTTTCAGGAAGCATTGGGAACCAATCGTTCTTCCGGTTATAGCAATCAGCAGGTAGATGCTATTAGCCGCCTGGCAGCCGCGTTTGTTTCCATCCTTAATCCTCATGCCATTATATTTTACGAAGAAGAAGCCGATGAAGCTTTGATGGAACAGATTTCGGCTCAAACTGCAAAGTACGTTCCGGCGGAGCATCTTCCGGAATTGATTGTGAGTGACTTGAAGCAGGATTACCTATATGGATTGCAAAGTCTGGGGCTGGACTTAATTATCAATGAAACAGGGCTGTCTTCTACGTAATAACAAACGCTTTTACAGAAAATGAATCATCCTCATGACTTACTTTTGAAAGGAACTGTTTTGGGATGAAAAAGAAAAAATGCTGGCTGGAGAGCTCTATAAAGCATGGGATTAAGAATTAGGGAAAGAACAGACCCATACACGAAGGCTCACGCGGTTATTTAACGAAACCATTGAAACAGGTAGCGATACTCAGAGAGAACTGTTAAAAGAGCTATTAGGCTCAACAGGTAAAGAGTTGTACATAGAGCCAGTGTTTCGCTGTGACTACGGCTAAAATATTTATGTAGGCGGGTATTTCTATGCAATTTCGACTGTATCTTTTTAGATGTCTTTGAAATCCGGATTGGTGACAGCCCCTGGAGTGCACATTTATCCGGCAGCTTATCCTAATAATGGTCGCGTGAGAAGCTGCCGTAACCAGAGAATGTGCCGGATAATGTTGTCATAGGTGGGAATCCAGCAAGAATGATTAAGGCAATCGAATCTTCAATGGAAAGTGCCCTTATGAGAAAGGAGAAAACATAATGGACAGCCTGATGATATTGTTAGAAGAATTTAACCACAAAGACATAAACAAAGGACTTAAATGGTTTTCGCCTCCCCAGCATTGGAATCATGATTCCGAATGTGCCACTTTCATGATCAGAACGGACAAGCAAACGGACTTTTGGCAGAAGACGCACTATGGATTCGAAGCTGATAATGGGCATTTTCTCTACTATGATGTAAACGAAGACTTTCGGTTAACGACGAAAGTACATTCAAAACCCAAAAATCGCTATGACCAGGCCGGCTTAATGGTGAGATATTCCAAAGACACATGGATAAAAACGTCTGTTGAGTATATACCGGGCGGAAAGAGTAAATTAGGAGCTGTGGTTACGAAGCATGGATATTCTGATTGGTCCAGTCAGGCCTTTTCCCAAGAAGACTTTTCTCTCTATTACAGAATCACAAAAAAAGAAAGCGACTTTTACGTCGAGTACTCAGTGGATGGTGATGTCTGGACTCAAATCAGAATGACCCATTTACCCGAAGCGACTCACGTCCAGGCTGGCATTTATGCCTGCAGTCCTCAGGGAGAAGGATACGAGGCAGCATTTGACTTTATAAAAATTGAAAAAGTCCATGATCAGACAACAGTATACGAGTAATGGAGAGTATCCAGCTATACTCATTAGGCATAAGGAAAGAGGTGAAAAAAGTGAAGATTGAGCACGTAGCAGTCTGGGTGAGAGACTTAGAGAAAATGAAAGCCTTCTATGTTGATTATTTTGACGGAATATCGAATGAAAAGTACGTGAATCAGGCTAAAGGATTTGAGTCCTATTTTATTTCCTTTGGAAAGGGCACTGCAAGGCTCGAGATTATGCGGAAAACAGGGATCAATCAACTCCAGGATGAAAATATGACTGGGTGGGCTCATGTGGCATTTTCAGTAGGAAGCAAAGAACAGGTAAATCAAAAAACGGAGCAGCTTCGGGATGCTGGCTATGAAGTAGCCGGAAACCCACGTGTTACCGGCGATGGCTACTATGAAAGTGTTATTAAAGATCCAGAAGGAAACCTTGTTGAAATTACGGTCTAAAAAAGTCGATCATATTATTTACAAGCTTGTAACGAACCAAAGCCTTCTTTTTTAAAGAAGGCTTTTACTGTTTTAGCTCAATTTTTTACGTAATGGTTTGAGAAGCCAAACTAAATGAAAAATCATTTAGAAAAGAAGTATGTTAGATTTTCTGCCGTATTTTTATTTTTGAAATTTGAATCATATAAGATGGAAGGAAGGGAGGAACATGTTTATGCTACACATGCAAATGCTTCAGAACCAATCAATTCAATTAAAAATTTCACCAGAGCTGTCACAAGCGATCTCTATGCTGCAGTATTCAGCAGAAGAGCTTCTGTCTTTCTTGCAAGAAAAAGCGGAAGAAAATCCGTTAATCGAATTCGACGAGCTTATGGATTATTCCTTCTTGCCTAGTCATTCTTCTCCTAATACCCAAGCTGATCCTTTGGAGTTTATCGCTGCAGAGGACATACATTTAACAGACTACTTATTAGAGCAGCTGCTCTTTTTTGATTTATCTCCTGACGAAAAGCGCTTAACGACTTATCTCATTCAGTGCCTTGATGAGAACGGTTATCTTCAGGAAGATGAAAATGAAATGGCTCTTCGTCTTCACACAACGCAGTCAGAAGTAGAAAGATGTCTCCAGCTTATTCAAAGTTTGGAGCCAGCTGGAGTGGGAGCACGCAATTTGCAGGAGTGTTTACTTCTCCAGCTTGAGAACATTCATATGCGCACGCCTCTTGCTGAACACATCCTTTCCATTCACTTTGAAGATTTTGCTTATCGAAAATGGACCAAGCTTGCAAAGCTTTTAGAAGTCGACATCGGGCAAATTCAGGATATTCATCAAATGGTTTTAACATTAGATCCAAAGCCTGGCCTTTCTTATTCAAACCAAGGGAGCCCGGCTGTGATGCCGGATTATACCATGCAGTTTCAGAATGGAAAGTTACTCGTGACAAAGAACGGACAGGGCATTTGGAATATCAGCTTAAACAAAGCGTATGAAACCATGTTACGTCAAAACAAAAAGACAGAAGAAGGCTCTTATTTACGGGAAAAATATAAAGAATTTCAATGGATTCAAAACGGGCTACATACTCGAAATAATACTATACATAACGTTGTACTCAGCTTAGCAGACTGTCAATAAAGCTTTTTTCAAAAAGGACCCGAGTATTTAAAGCCTCTTACAATGAAAGAGCTCGCCGCTCACTTAAATGTTCATCAATCTACGATAAGCCGGGCGGTTAGAAATAAATATGTCCACACACCTTTCGGCGTATTTGAATTGAGGTCTTTTTTTACAGACCTTACGAGCAGGAAAGCCCACTCCTTCAGGTGTGGGATGATAGCGAGGTCGAACCGGGCATGTCTTCAGACATGTCAAAGGTTCGGTTTTTTTCTTTTAGTTTATCTCTCTTGTGTACCGAACTCTCGTTTGGTATAATTGATATAACCTAATTTTTGGAAATGAGGAACGAAATGGAAACCATTTCTTTAAAGCTGGAACTAATGAAGCCAACCCATGCAAAAGAACAGATATACTGCAAAATGACCGAATTAAACACCGCCTTTTCCAATTGGCTTCTTCAGTATGATGAACTTTCAAAGGCCACTTCGAAGGTCTACAAACTGTTTTCTGCGGACAAGTTGCCTTCGGCCATTGTCAACCAAACCATCCGAGAAGTGAAGTCACAAAAGAAAAATCAAAAAGCAAAAGCCTTTCGCCGTTTCTGGTGTACCTTTAACAACCAAAATTTAAAAGTTGAAAAAGAAAACGGCTTATACAAACTCTCCTTTCCTACATTAGAGAAACGGGTCGGTGTTCCCGTTGTGGCAGAGCTCTATCAGCAGCATTGGCTTGATAAAATATTGTCCGGCGAAGCAAAATTAGGTGCCGGCGAGCTTTATAAGAAAAAAGGGAAATGGTATATGTCTGTGGCGGTTTCCTTTGAACCGAAGGTTGTTTCCTCTTCTTCTAAAATGATGGGTGTAGACGTAGGGCTAAATTATTTAGCTGTTGCTTCAATAGGGACAAATTCATTGTTTTTCAAAGGAAACGAGGCTGCTTTTATTCGAAGAACATTTTCTTCAAGGAGAAAAACCTTAGGAAGCAATAAGCTTCTTTCTGTTATTAAAGCCTCTAAAGATAAAGAGTCCCAATGGATGAAAAATCTGAACCATAAAATAAGCCGGCAAATCGTTCATTTCGCTGCAGAGAACGGTGTTCGCTGCATTCGAATGGAAGATTTGACAGGCATTCGCCGTAAAGCCAAATCAAAAAAAGACGCAGGCAGAAATCTGCACTCCTGGGCACATTATCAGCTTCAGCAGTTTATTGAATACAAAGCCAAAATGGCAGGGATTCAAGTTGAATATGTGAATCCACATCATACCTCTCAAACATGTAAATGTGGCCATGTAGACAAAAAGAATCGAAAAAAACACACGTTTGTGTGTGTCAAATGTCAGTATAAACTTCATGCCGATGCGAATGCGGCCATTAATATTTCGAAAGCCATCAGCGGCCTTTCAAAAAAGAAAAACAAGCAAGCAGCTTAACCTAGTCCTGTGGTAACAGCAGGACCGCCTGTAAGGTACATGTATGCCGAAGGCATACAAAACGAAGCAGGACGGGCTGATGACACCGCCCCTAACTGAAGGCGAGTTCTAAACAGAAATGGACTGGGAACGCGTTCGCACTTCAGAATCCCACCCGTTTCACCGCAAGGTGAAGGGCTTGCGGCTTCAGCCGTGGGAGTGTCAAAGGAAGTACTCAGGCGGTTAACCAGGAGGAAATATCATCAAATCAAGTGAAGCTGCTCATCAAACAAATCGTCGAAACAGAAAATAAATACAATCCGCTGTCCGATCAGCAGATTACGGCTATGCTGAAGCTGAAACATGAAATAAACATTTCGAGAAGAACAGTCGCCAAGTACCGCGATGAGTTAAGAATTTTGTCTTCTTCCAAACGAAAGCAGTTTGCCGCAAGTGGAGCTATTTAATAGATCTCTAAAGAAAAACACGACAAGAACAAGCTTGTCGTGTTTTTTGCTTTTTAGTTGTAAGTGCAAAGCGAAGTTTAAAGAAGCATCTTTCTATCAGCCGATAAATGAATCTCCTGCTGTTCTTTTTCGATCGCCTGGTTTTTCTTGATCTTCAGGTGATAGATCGCATAGCAGGCCAGCATAAATGGAACCCCGCAGTAAAGGGCAAGCCGCTGGTCCGGATTAAATGCCATGCTGACCAGGACGGCGCAGTTCAGCACGAGGCCCAGCATCGGGAAAAACGGATAAAGAGGTGCTTTGAATTTCAAGTCTGCCACATTGCCGCCTTCCCGGACATATTTTCTGCGAAACGCAATCTGGGAAGCGGTGATGGAAATCCAGCCGACCTGGGCGCCGAGCCCGGCAATAGAAAGCAGCCAGAGAAAGACGGTTTCTTCTGCAAAAAAGCCGGATAACAGCGATAGAAGGGCAATGCCAAGCGTCAAAATAAGCGAGTTCATCGGAATGCCTTTTTTGTTTACTCTTGCCAGGGCAGGAGCAGCCATGCCTTCTTTCGAAAGCGAGTACAGCATGCGGGAAGCCGCATACAGGCCCGAGTTTCCAACCGATAAAAGAGCCGTCAAAATAACAAAGTTCATGATATCAGCCGCATACGGAATACCGATGCTGTCGAGCACCAGAACAAACGGGCTTTCTGTTACACCTGCCTGGTCCGAAGGAATTAAGCCGGCCAGGACAAAAATCGATAAGACAAAGAATACAAGGATGCGCCACACCGACTGTTTGATCGACTTTGGAATGGTTTTTTCCGGGTTTTCACTTTCCCCAGCCGCAATCCCGATCAATTCAGTTCCCTGGAACGAGAAGTTAACCGCAATCATCGTAATCAGCAGGGCAGTGACGCCGTGTGGAAGCAGGCCGTCCGAGGCATAATTCGAGAAAAAGGGTGCTTCCTGGCCGCCTTTCATGTCAATCAGTCCAAACATCGCGGCGCCACCCAAAATAATAAACAAAAGGATCGCCACAATTTTAATGCCGGAGAACCAGAATTCGGCTTCCCCAAATGCCTTGGCCGACAGGGCATTGAGTGAGAAGAGCAGTCCTGCAAAGACCGCACACCAAATCCATGTCGGTGTATCAGGAAACCATCTACCCATCAGCTGTCCGGCAGCCAGAAACTCCAGGGCAACCGTGACGGCCCAGCCGAGCCAGTACGTCCAGCCGAGGGCAAAGCCTGCGCCGGGACCGATAAATTTTGTGGTATACGTCTGAAAAGAGCCGGATACCGGCATCGCCACTGCCAGTTCCCCGAGGCAGACCATCGTTAAATACATGACAAAGCCGCCGACTAAAAACGCTAAAATAGCTCCTCCGGCGCCGGCTTGATTAATCGTATAGCCCGATCCGAGGAACAAGCCAGAGCCGATGACCCCTCCGAGTGAGATCATAAATAAATGCCTGGTTTTCATGGTTCGTTTCAACTCTTGTTGATGATGTTCCTTCATGTATTCTCCTCCTATTTTGAGTAAATTGTTTTCCTGCCTTTTATACTGCAATTCTGATGCCAGACAAATATTTTCACTTTTCTAAAAAAAAGTGATGATTTTTTCCTTTTTCAAGAAAAAAACGCCAACATTTTTGGCGGATGTTATAAAAAAATCTTTGCATGCCAGTTGCTTGCAAAGATCAATGGTCTCAAATAATAGATAAAGCAAAGCGGTGCAGCCCGCCAGGCACTTAAGAGGTGAAGCAGCTCAGTAAAAGAAAAGTCCTTCTATAGGATTGGCATGAAGATTGCATTCTAAAAGGTACGATTCATTTTGATGGAGGTGAACAGCACTAAAGAGCAGGGGAGGGGACAAAAGTTCCCCAATAAAAAGAATGGAAGCCGCTAATGGAAGAAGAACACTGTTCAAGTAATGACTAAAAAGGAAAGGCGGCTCATCCGCTTATAAAGAAAGGGCGATTAGGATGTGGAATATTACAGTTTTTCTGCCAAATAAGATTTGTATGTATGAGTTTGAAACAAAACGGGAAGCAGAGGAGATGTATCAAAAAATCCATAAAGGCTCTAAAATCATTTCCGAAATCATCTACATGCAAGAAAGTAAAACAGCCATTTCAGTTTGAATGTAAAGATAAACGATTCATTTTTTCTGTTCTTTCAACAGAGAAAAACAGACTTTTTCATGGGTTAAACAAGCCGGCTCGTTTCCTTTATTTAATGAATCTGTGAAAGAGGTAGAAACAATGAAAAATTATTTGATGGAAATAACGCTTATTATAATAGGTTCGTTCTTTTTTGCAGCTGGTGTTAATTTTTTTGCTATTCCAAACGAGCTGGGGGAAGGCGGCATCACTGGCATTTCTATGATCTTATATTATCTTTTTGAATGGTCTCCCGGCCTTACTACTCTTTTATTTAATGCTGTGCTTCTCGCTGCAGGATACAAGTTACTGGAAAAAAGAGTCACCCTTTACACAATCCTTTCGATTCTGTTTACGTCCTTTTTTCTTCATTGGATTACAGGGATAGAAATGGTTTTTGATGAAAGCATTTTAGGAACTATTTTTGCCGGCGTATTTATTGGAATAGGGATCGGTCTTGTCCTGCGGGGAGGCGGCACAACAGGCGGATCGACCATTCTGGCCAAGTTTGCCAATCAGTATTTCGGCTGGGGAATGAGCACGGCCCTGCTTATTTTTGATTCCATTGTTGTCTTTTCATCCTATTTTGTGATAGGCATTGAAAATACGATGTTCACGATTCTGTCTATTTATATCAGCACAAAAGTGATTGATTACATTATTGATGGGCTGAATATGCGAAAAGCCGTCACGGTTATCTCGAAAAAGGCTCCTCAGATTGCAGGGCAAATTAATGAGGAACTCGATAGAGGAGTTACGATTTTGCCGGCACGGGGCCACTTTACGCAGGAATCCAGGGAAATCTTATATATTGTCATTAATAAGCAGGAGTTGTTTAAATTTAAAAAGATCGTCCATCACATTGATCCAAAAGCGTTTGTTGTGATTCATGATGTACGGGATGTGTTTGGGGAAGGATTTAGTTATCCAAAGTCTGCATTAAAACAAAGTATGTAGTACAACCAAAAAGAAAAAAGCACCTTTAATGGTGCTTTTTTCTTTTCGAGAGAAGTAAACGTAAAATGTAGGTTAAATTACATAGTTAACAAGCAGATAATTCATACTATATTCTTTTAAATCAAGAAATACGGTATATGTAATGTTGAAAATTTGTTAATAAAAAATACTTTATTCCTAGTAAGCTACCATAAATACTGGTATAGTGTTTTTGGAGCTGGAGGATAGACAATCTTTGAACTACCGTCCAGTTACCTGACGGTTGAAGTGGGAGTGTTCTCACCGAAAATGATAAAAGTAAAGAGCTACAGGAGTTTTTGCTGCTAAAAGCCCGTCAAATAATAGAGGAATGGTATCATTCTTTAGATAAAAGCAATCCTTCAGGGGTTTACAGCCCTACAGATCCTCAAGCTGTCTAAAGGAGCAAAACTATGAGTTTCATTTGCACTTTTGCCGGGTGTTTGTCCAGGAGGAATTCACCTTCCTGCAGGAACTCGAGGAATGGGTGTTAAAGGTAGCTTCGGATGAGCGTCACCTATCCACGCCGATTCATTTTATTATGAGGGAATTTTTTAGAACGTGCGATCAGTTTCTTCAATTTGTTCAGCATTTTGTATCGGCCAACAAAGGAAGCTATTCATGGGAAATCATCGAAATGTGGAATCAAAAAATTACGAGCACAATCTCTAAAATCGTTACTTGGTATACGGAAACATATCATGAATTCTCCGCAAAAAGATTGCAAAGCCAGCAGGAATTGATCAATGAATTAAGCTTGCCTGTCATCAGCCTTAGCCGGAACGTATCACTTCTTCCGTTAGTAGAGAATATTGACACGACCAGAGCTAAATATATTCTTAAACGGATACTAAAACAATGCTTTGAACTACCGCCCACTTACCTGACGGTTGAAGTGGGGGATTCCTGGGCAAGAGGATCTTCGACCCCCAGTAATCAGGCTAACCCCGTATTCCAACGGTTTTATGACCAAACTTAAATAGACTGAAGTGAAAGAAGCCGAAGAGCTTCTTTTTTAATATTCAGGCTTGCATTCAGGTCCCGGTCGTGACGTGCGCCGCAGGATGGACATTCCCACACTCGGACAGCGAGATTTTTTACATCCTTATGCTGGTGGCCGCACCTTGAGCAGAGCTGGCTTGATGGGAAGAACGGATCGACGTTTATGATCGTCCGTCCGTACCACTTCGCTTTGTAAGCGAGCATTTCGTTGAACCTCGACCATGATGCATCGTGAATCCCCTTGCTTAGTTTTTTGTTTTGGACGAGATTCTTCACCGACAAATTCTCCACCGCGATCACTTGGTTTTCATGAACGAGCCTGGTCGTCAGCTTGTGAAGAAAATCTTCTCTTGTGTGTTTGATTTTTTCGTGCAGTTTAGCAATCTGGGCTTTATTTTTTTTCCACGATTTCGACCCTTCTTTTTTACGTGCAAACGCACGCTGAAGAAAGGCTAATCGCTTTTCGTATTTTTGATAGTATTTCGGGTTGGCAATGGATTCACCGTTGGAGAGCACGGCAAATTCTTTTAATCCCAGATCAATGCCAACGGCATCGTTGGTGCTTGGTTTGTACGGGGAATAAGGCATCTCGCAAATGACCGAAATCGAATACCGGCCGGTACTGCTTCGGCGCACGGTGACACGCTTAATGTCACCTTCAATGTTTCGGGACTTTGAAAAACGAATCCAGCCGAGTTTCGGCAGCTGAACGCGATTGTCCACGATTTTAATATTGTTATTTGTCATTTTGGTTGTGTAGCTTTGGACCGGTTTTTTCTTGCTTTTGAATGTCGGATGGCCCTTAAAGTCATACGCCGTTGGCGTATAGCCTTCTGCACATTTTTTAGCGGCTCGTTTTTTTAATTCTTTTTTCGGCTGTTCCTTATATTTTTTGAATCCTTCGTACTGATATTCGATGCTTGCCTGAAGAGCAATACTGTCAGAATCAGACAACCATTTGAACGTTTCTTTTAGGCCAGGGAGGAGCTTTTTAGCGGCTGTTTCTGTATACCGTTTTTTTGTTTTTTCGAAACTCTTGATGTTTTCATTTAATATATAATTGTAGACAAACCGGCAGCAGCCGATCGTTTGGTTAATCAGTTGTTTTTGCTCGTCACTTGGATGGATTTTAAACCGAAAGGCTTTAAAATGAAAGTTCTTTGTTTCATCTGTTTTGGTTTTCATCATTTTTCCCACCCCCTGAACGTTTGTTCTATACCTAATTATACCATTTTAGCAATAGAGCGTTCAAGGAAAAAGAATGACTGAAAGAGCAGCGATTCATCTCCCACTTAGCGAGCTTGAAGTGGGAGTGTTCTCGCCGAAAATGATAAAAAATGTAGACCAGCTTCTTATTCATTTATCGGGTGTAGTGGTTGTTGATACGATAGTTGCCCAGCAGCTGTTTCAGCTGGTAGAAGCAATAGAGCTGATTGGAGTCAAAACATCTTTGTCTGGTATCCGTTCGGAAATAGCACAGACAGCTGCTCAGCTTGGTATAGATTTTGATACCGTTTCTATTGCAGCCAATTTATCAAGCACACTACTCACTCTCCATTTGTAACATTTTACTTTTATGTATATATAAGGTATCATTTGGTTTGTTCCTATCATCAAGTCTAACCCAGTCACGCTAGTGTGGAATGACTGGTTTTTTTGTTTTAGCAAGCGGAAAATAGGATTAAGCAAATCCATGAAAGTTCTTTTCATGATAAAAGCCCTTAACGGGTGCAGTGCCGCTGTATAAGAAACTAGGTTATAACGATGACACAAAGAAAAAGGAGGAGGCAAGATATGCTGGGTTATTTAAGGTAAAGTAATTATCTACAAATACCAACAGCTATAGAAAGAGATAATCAATTAAAAGGAATGACCGTTTGTGACTTATACGAAAGACGATTTACAAGCCATTGCGAAAAAACATGCCCGTTACTTTAACTCGGTAGTGGAATGGAATGAATTTGCGGCCGAAATGGAGCTGCCTAAAGCCCGCACATTTATTTATACATACGGAACGTGGAACCGGGCGAAAAAAGAAATATTTTTAGAGGCCTCCCACATTCACTATTCAGGTAAAGCTGCCTGTGACAGAAAAAAAGAACTGGTCGATATTGCGATTCAGCATGCGGAACATTTTGAAAAAATAAAGGATTGGAACAAGCATGCAGAAGAGATGAGCCTTCCATACAGCAGATGCTATATTTACTTGTTCGGCAGCTGGAACAAAGCGAAAGAAGCGATTTTTGGGCATCAAAAAAAGAAAAACGGTGTACTGGTGGAGAAAAAGCAATTGATTCAAAGTGCCCGCACACATATAGATGCGTTTACAGATATACAAAGCTGGAATCAATATGCCGAAGAGCGAGACCTTCCGAAAGCCCATCATTACATTCATCACTTTGGAAGCTGGAATGAAGCAAAGTTAGCGATCTTTCGCAGTACAGAAGAGGTTGAGTACAATCCTGTCCGGCGTTATGAAAAAAAAGAGCTGAAAAAACTAGCACAGGACCATGCTCATCATTTCACGACAAAAAAAGACTGGGATGACTATGCGAAAGAACGGGAGCTTCCTCGCTCTGAAACGTTTGCCAATCATTTTGGCGGCTGGAACAAAGCAAAAAAGCTAATTTTCAAAGAGAAGGCCCGAATTAGGCGAAGAAGACCTAAAAAATCCGATCCTGAAAAAGCTTATTCCATGACTTAAGCACGACAGTAAAAGAACAGACAAAAATAAAACCCTCTGTCCGGTTATCAGACAGAGGGTTTTGTGCGTTTGTTTAAAGGTGTATGCCCATCCGCACGATATTTTTATTCTTTTACAACAAAAGCATCCTTGCTTTCTATACCAGTTGCAGACACGGACTTTACGCCATATGTGTAGGTTCTGTCCGAACGTGCTGATTTATCCAAAAATACGGTTTTGCCCTTTGTATTGTATACGACATCTACAATATTACGTGCATCCTCATAAGATCCTAGTGTTTTGCCTGCAAAACGATAAATCACGTATTTACGCGGCTGTTTGCTGGCCTGGTCCTGAATCACGATTTTTCTGCCTGCTGCTTCTTTCTTTACTTGTACGGATGTCGGCTTTACAGGCTGCGATGCATCTTTCCAGGAAGACGCCGGCGTAAGGGAAGGGTACTTATACAGCTGCTGTTTTACAATCGTTGCATAGCCAAGTGAATTTTTCTTCCAGCTTTTCAGCGAAAAGTGCATTTGCCCTTTTGTCATTCGGTCTGCCCGGTTAGAAACAATTTGATTGGGCAGCTCCATTTTGTTTTTCCATGCCGGATCAGAGTCCTGTCCAACTTTATAATCGGCTACTCCGATATACAAGTTTACCGGATGTGTTTTTGCATATACTTTTACCTCATTGCTCCACCAGTTAAGAAGTGTCCCGTATTTAGCAGCAGCTAATTTTTTCGACCAATAGATTTGCGGCGTAATATAATCGACTGTTCCTTCTTTGATCCATGTACGCGTATCCGCATATAAATCATCATAATTATTTACGCCAGCTTTTGTGGCACTTCCTGTTTTATCGATCGATTGATTGCGCCAGACGCCAAACGGTGAAATACCGAACTGGACATATGGTTTTGTCGTTTTAATCGTAGAATAAATCTTTTTAACAAGATGATTCACGTTATTTCTGCGCCAGTCTTCTATTTTCTTAAAGGACTTTCCATACTTTTTAAAAGCAGCCTGGTCTGGAAAGGTTTCATTTTTAATTTTATATGGATAAAAGTAGTCATCCATATGGATGGCATCCACATCATAATTCTGCACCAGCTCTTTGACAGACGATACGAGATAGTCTTGTACTTCCGGAAGGCCGGGATTTAAATAGTACTGCTTGCCGTATTTCACGACCCAGCCAGGGTGTTTGCGTGCCGCGTTTTGAGATGACAAGTTTTTCAGCGTTTCACCCGGCATGGTCACCCGGTACGGATTAATCCACGCATGAAGCTCCATTCCGCGGCTGTGAGCTTCCGTAATCATAATTTGCAGCGGGTCATAGCCCGGGCTTGTCCCTTGCTTTTTCCCTGTGATATACGCTGACCAAGGAGCCAGCTTAGAAGAGTACCAGGCATCACTGGTCGGCTTTACCTGAAAAATAACTGTATTAAACTTGTTGGCTTTCAAGCTGTCTAATGTCTGCCGGGCCCAAGTTGTATACTGCGTTTTATTCATTCCTGCTTTTACATCACTGTTTTGAACAGATGCAATCCATACCGCCCGCATTTCTCTTTTTGGTGGTGCAGACTCCGCTGCATGAGAAAGCGACGGGATGAGAGACATACATAAAACAAATGTTAATATCCACACGAGCCAGCTGCATTTTTTCATTCTCACATTTTTCTTTCTATCTTTAAACAACATTATTCTAACTTGTTCCTCCATCCATCCTTTTTTTAGTGTTATCGACAAATACTTTGGAAAATGAAGTATTTTTTAAAAATAATGTTGGTGAATAAGCTTCTTTTTCACCTCAAAAGTTCCACTATACAGTTATTTTTAGTTTTTTGTGTCTATTTTTTATAGATAAACCGTTTTTGCACCAAATCACTAAAACTACATACAAGAAATACCGATAGAAGAGATAGAATACAAAAATAGGGTGTGATACCTATAAAGTGAACGGGGGCGCAGTTATGATTTACACAGAACAGCAAATGTCTAAAAGCTATGCAAATCAAGATCATCAGCTGAAAAAAGAAGAAGACGTAGAACAATTAATTGCCCAAAATATTATTCGCCGGAGAAAAAAGCTTGGCCTTACGCAAAAGCAGATGGCCGATCAGCTGAATACACAGCAAAGTGTCGTATCAAGAATCGAAACAGGAAACCATAATTTAACCATTGCGAATCTAAAAGGAATTGCCGAGGTCCTCGAAACAGATGTCAGTTCCCTGGTGGCAAGGGAAACAGGACTGACGCACAAACGATACAAACTTGTTAAAAGGTGAAAAGCCGAGTTGGCACTGGTGTATAGAACAAAAAATAAATGAATGTTTTTTCCTTACTTTCTTTGAAAACCAAGGCAGCCTTTCCGATAAGATGATATAATAAAAGAACAATAGAACAGGTTTTCTCAATGGTGGTCAGCAAAATCCCCTTTACAGAAAGGGGGTGGCGCTGTGACAACTTTCGAATCACTCATGTTTGCAGTTAGTTTTGCAAGCCTCGTTGTAGCGATTTTGTCATTTAACCAAAAAAAATAATCCACCATTGAGTTGAGCGCTCTGGTGGATTATCCCCTTAGACTGCTGACTCCCCATAAGGGAAGCCTGCTATTGGTAGGCCGATTTGATGTTACCAGCATCGAATCGGCTTTTTTAATATAGCTGTTTGTTACCTTCAGTATACACGATCTTTTGAGAAAAGAGAAATAGAATACGCTTTTCTTTTCCTCTGCGTGGAGCATAACTGCTTTGGCAGCTGAAAAAGGAGGAAGCTGAGCAATCAATCCCACTGCTTTCGATTAAAATAGGACTGAGCGGCTCTTTTATGGCTTTCTATACTTCCTAAATATAAAATTTACCAGCAAGCCTGGTTCAATCCGTTATAACATATATATAAAGATAATCTGCAAGGGAGGGGATCGATATACATAATGCCTTTTTGAGAAATGTCATTTTATTATCCTTATTTGTCTCTCTTCTTGTTTTCATACAGCTTCATCATTATTGGGGTATTGGGCTGTGGGCCGCTGCCGCTGTTTATTGGTTCTCGGTATTCGATCAAGCAGCGAAAAGGTTTGTTGTCACAACCCTTTTATTTGGGATCGGTTTTTATGCATATCTGATGTCAGCTCCTCAATGGGCGGAACAGTTTCAACTAAGGGAGCTGCAGATATTATTCAATAGAGGATCATTGGTTTTAATTTTGATCCCCTTATTTTGTTATTCTTTCTTTTCGCATTCTTCTTTTATAAAATATACAAAAAAACCAATGTGGCAGGAATTGATTCATTTTCCGTTTATCTGGTCAGGGTTTCACCAGACAAGCATCAAAGTCTTTTTAATCATTGCCTTGGTGATCAATATTGCTTCCCTGGCACCCTTTATGGCTCGAAGCGGCTGGGGTTATTTTGAAGAAATCTGGCTTCTGCTGCTTATCTTTTCCGTTACAAACGCTTTGCTTGAAGAACTCATCTGGAGAGGAGCGCTGCTCAGCCGCTTTTCAGAACAACTAGGCGAGAAATGGGCCGTTGTCATAACAAGCATAGGCTTTGGCTTGCAGCACTACTCTCTTGGCATTCCTTGGGCAGTATGTATTGCTTTTTCTATCGGCGGTGTGTTTTATGGAGGCATTACCGTTAAATCAGGAAGCATGATTCCTGCAATGGTTTGGCATTTTGTTTTAAATATATTGATGGTTTCAAGTGGTTTCATTCTAAATTAGGGAGGGCTTGAGATCTTATCTCGTGATCTCTGAGCTAACAAGGTTAACATACAGTAACTTAATAAAAATTAGTTTAGTACACGTATTTTAAAGGAGAAGTATCATGAACGTGGCTGCTGCTATTGATAAACTACAAAAAAGGTGTATTTACCTACAAGGAAAGAATGTCTCATTTCACATCCATTCTTGGGGGGCACATCCCAATCACCCAGATAACCCACTTCACAAACACTCCTTTTTTGAGATCTGTTATGTATTTGACGGAACAGGTCTTTATGTTGAAGACGGTCAAAGCTATCCTCTGCAAAAAGGCGTGTTCTTCTGTTCACGCCCGGAAAAACTGCATAGAATTCATAAAGGAAAAAACCTTTCGCTTTTCTGGATTGGTTTTGAAGTAGATTTGTCGTCTTCAACAGAAAAAGGAGTTTCTCTTTTTAAAAAGCTTTCCGAAACGAATAATATCCTTATTCAGGATGCTGAAGATTCGCCGGCGTCTCTCTTATTAATAACATTAATGAAGCACGGAAGCACATCCTGTTCAACCGACGTTTTGAACGCCCTTAGTCATTCTTTGTTACTTTCACTTCAGACGTTGTTTTGCGGAGCGGAGGAGGAAGAGAACGAGAGCGATATGAGTCATGAAACAAAAGGCCGGATGCTGGTCAACCAGGCTCAGTTATTTATTAGAGACAATTTAAACAGGCCTCTTTCAATAAAAGATGTAGCGCAATATCTGCATATATCAACCCGGCACCTATCCCGCTTATTTACTCATCATTTAGGGGTATCCTATACGGCTTTTATACGCCAAGAACGTGTTGACGCGGCAGCAGAGATGCTTCGGATGACGAACCTGGATATTAAAATAATTTCGGAGCAATACTGTTTTTCATCAGTCCATTATTTTACTCGTGTGTTTCAAGAAGAAACGGGTTTAACCCCGGGAAAATACAGAAAACAAGCAAGCCTCTAAGAACCCTTTAGAGGTCTTTTTTTATTCTTCATGTCCTTACATTATAAAAATTTAGTCTTTTCAGGACAAATACTTTGTAAGCGCTTTTCATTATACTCAATTTAAGTTAAGCACTTAACCATTCAAGAAAAGGAGGGGAACTTTAGAAATACGACCTTTACATCCAAGGTACATAATGGAAAGGTAGGTGGAGGATTTTTCTGTCTTCCAAATGCAAACAAGACAGGCTGCTGCCTGATGCATAAACAGATGATTACATACGTTGATGGATCTGAAAATAAGCCAGAGCAAATTCTCAGGTGAAAGAGCATCTACTACAACGCAGCCCATGGAGGTGGTTACACATGAGTAATCAAGTAATGAAGAAATCCATCAATCACAAAATGTATTTGCAAATTATTATGGTTTCCGCAACATTTGGAGGGCTTCTTTTCGGATATGACACAGGTGTGATCAATGGTGCTTTACCGTTTATGGAAAGGCCTGATCAGCTTAATCTCACACCGGTTACAGAAGGGCTTGTAACGAGTTCACTCCTGTTAGGAGCAGCATTTGGCGCCCTGATATGCGGGAGATTAGCAGATCGCTATGGACGCCGGAAAATGATCCTCAATTTATCCTTTTTATTCTTATTGGCATCACTTGGCACTGCATTTGCTCCTAATGTTTCCATCATGGTTGTCTTTCGATTTTTACTTGGTCTTGCTGTTGGAGGAGCTTCCTCTATGGTCCCGGCCTTTTTAGCAGAAATGGCACCTCATGAAAAAAGGGGCCGAATGGTGACCATGAACGAATTTATGATTGTGGGCGGGCAGCTGCTGGCCTACGTCTTTAATGCCATTCTTGGTGTCACTATGGCGGATACTGGTCATGTTTGGCGGTATATGCTTGTTCTTTGTGCTATTCCAGCTTTAATCTTATTTGTTAGTATGCTCGTTGTACCAGAGAGTCCGCGGTGGCTGGCTTCAAAAGGAAAAAATACGGAAGCGCTGCGTGTTCTTAAGCAAATACGAGATGAGAAACGAGCGAAAGCGGAATTTCAAGAAATTGAAGCAGCCGTAAAAAAAGATTCAGAGCTTGAAAAAGCCTCTTTAAAAGACTTTTCTGCTCCATGGCTGCGCCGTATTTTGCTTATTGGGATTGGTATTGCCATGGTGAATCAAATTACAGGTGTTAACTCCATCATGTACTACGGAACGCAAATTCTTGAAGAATCAGGCTTCGGCACGAAAGCGGCCTTAATCGCAAACATTGCAAATGGACTTATTTCAGTCATCGCAGTCGTAGTCGGTATTTGGCTGGTTGGGAAGGTGAACCGGCGTCCTATGCTGATCATCGGTTTATCTGGAACCACAACGGCTCTTTTTCTGATTGCCATCTTCTCTATGGTACTCGATGGATCTGCAGCACTTCCGTATGTCGTACTTTCTTTGACCGTTCTGTTCCTTGCTTTTATGCAAGGCTGTGTTGGGCCGGTGACATGGTTAGTCATTGCAGAAATCTTCCCACAAAGATTAAGAGGTCTTGGTTCTGGTATAAGCATCTTTTTCCTCTGGATCATCAACTTTGTAATTGGTTTTGCTTTTCCGATATTACTAAGCTCTGTCGGTTTATCGGCTACATTCTTTGTTTTCGTAGCTCTAGGTTTATTAGGAATCGGATTCGTATATAAATTTATGCCGGAGACAAATGGGCGTACACTTGAAGAGCTGGAAGAACATTTCCGCTCACAATCTAATAAAGGTGATAAAAGGGATTCAATTGTTAAGGCAAGATAATAATAACTGTCTACTTTAAAAAGATAATTGAAAGCGCTTCTAATTATAGGGACTTTGCATTCAGAACGATTTAGAGGAGGGTTTTAACATGGGAGTTAAAATTGCAGGGGCACCGTGCTGCTGGGGAGTGGATGATCCAAAAAATCCATATCTTCCGCCATGGGAACGAGTGTTATATGAAGCATCACAAGCAGGCTACAAAGGCATTGAACTTGGTCCATACGGATATATTCCAATGGATATTGAGCGGGTACGGGCAGAGCTATCTAAAAACGATTTAAACATCATTGCGGGGACCATTTTTGATGATTTGGTATCGCCCTCTAACTTAGAGAACTTATTGCACCAGGTAGACGATATTTGTTCTCTGATCACTAAACTTCCATTGTCACCCCCAGAAGAAGGACAAAAGTTTCCGACTCCTTATCTGGTGATTATTGATTGGGGACATGAGGAAAGGGATTATAAGGCAGGCAAGCCGGATGAAGCACAGCGACTATCTTCAGATGCCTGGACTACAATGATAACACATATACGGGCACTTGCCGATCGCGCCTGGACAAAATATGGCGTCCGTTCTGTGATTCATCCTCATGCGGGCGGCTACATTGAATTTGAAGATGAAATTAAACAGTTATTAGAAGATATACCTTATGAGACAGCCGGCCTTTGCCTGGATACGGGTCATCTTTATTACTCTAAAATGAACCCATACCAGTGGATTCAAGACTATGCAGACCGCTTAGACTACATTCATTTTAAAGATATTAACCTCGATATTTACAACGAAGTGATGGGTGAGCATATCCGTTTCTTTGAAGCATGCGCCAAAGGCGTAATGTGCCCGATTGGACAAGGCATCATTGATTACAATTCCATCCATAAGCTGTTAAAAGAAATTGGCTACCAAGGCTATATCACGATCGAGCAGGAACGGGATCCCCGTAATGCAGATACGAGTTTGCGAGATGTGAAGCAAAGTGTCGACTATCTAAAAAGCGTAGGTTATTAACGAAAACATAAAAGAAGGGGAGTATGGCAAATGATTAACGGCGAAAAAGTAATTCAACAACCAATCCGCTGGGCGATGGTAGGAGGCGGGCGCGGAAGTCAAATTGGCTATATCCACCGCTCAGCTGCACTGCGTGATCACAACTTCAAACTTGTTGCAGGCGCTTTTGATATCGATGCAGAACGTGGCAAAGACTTTGGGGTAAACTTGCACGTTTCTCCAGAGCGCTGCTATCCTGACTATAAAACGATGTTTGAAGAAGAAGCAAAACGTGAGGACGGCATTCAAGCGGTTTCTATCGCTACGCCGAACGGCACGCATTATGCGATCTCTAAAGCAGCCCTGGAAGCAGGCCTGCATGTGATCTGTGAAAAGCCGCTCTGCTTCACAACGGAAGAAGCACTGGAGCTTGAAATGTTAGCTAAAGCACAGAATCGCGTCGTCGGGATTACATACGGTTATTCCGGCCACCAAATGATCGAGCAGGCGCGCCAGTTAATCGCGAACGGTGAGTTAGGTGAAATTAGAATCGTGAATATGCAGTTTGCCCACGGCTTTCATTCGGGAGAAGTGGAAGAGCAAAATGCCAGCACAAAATGGCGTGTCGATCCTAAAATGGCTGGACCGAGCTATGTACTCGGCGATTTAGGAACACATCCGCTATTCTTGTCAGAAGTGATGCTGCCAAACATGAAAATCAAAAAGTTAATGTGTACACGCCAGAGCTTTGTTAAAAGCCGTGCGCCGCTTGAAGATAATGCTTACACGATCATGGAATATGAAAATGGCGCAGTGGGCACAGTCTGGTCTTCCGCTGTGAATGCAGGCTCTATGCACGGACAAAAAATACGGGTGATTGGTTCTAAAGCAAGTATTGAATGGTGGGATGAACAGCCGAACCAGCTTCGTTTCGAAGTCCAGGGGCAGCCTGTACAGATTTTAGAACGCGGAATGGACTACCTGTATCCACAAGCATTAGCAGACGATCGGATTGGCGGCGGCCATCCTGAAGGGTTATTTGAAGCATGGTCTAATCTGTATACTCGTTTTGCTAAAGCAATGGCAGCGTTGGACAATGGAGAAGAGATGAATGATGTTTGGTATCCAGGGATTGAAGCGGGTGTAGAAGGCGTTCGCTGGGTAGAGAACTGTGTACGCTCTGCTGATAATGGTTCTGTCTGGGTTGACTACCAGCACGAATTAAGCCCATCCAAATAAGAAGAGCGAACAAAAAGCTGCCTGACAGTAGAATGGGACTTCAGGCAGCTTTTTTGCTGCTACTTTTAGAAATAACGAAGAATAATTTTGCATAAAAGGGAATAATTATTCATTTTTGCGTAAAATATTTATTTATCACAAAGTTTGACCAATTTTGACCTTTTAACTAAAAGGACAGAACACGGCTTTCAAGACAAAAGAAACTGAACAGCATCGCTTATGTGCTGCACGTTGACTCGAAAGTTTTTTATCAATCATTGTAGAGAACTAGCTGAACACGATTTTGGTATAAAATAATCTTGTTTCTTCAGAAAAATAATGTTTGATTTTAAAATGAGCATCCAGTGATCTGGTTTATGAAATCATGTTTGGATCAAGTTTTCTGTTTATCTTTTTGCGAACAAATGTTTCGTTATAGGGGATCGATAAAATGACATGAACATGCTTAAAAGCCGATTTTTTAGGAACTCTGAAGAATTTCATGCATCATTTACGGCACACGGCCGGCTAAGTGTAGATAGCTAATGCGTAACTCATTCAAAGTAAAATCATTTAGCTCAAATCATTAAAAATATTTGCATGAAAAGCTGAATTTACCAAACGGATTGGGTATAATGAATATATACTATCTTTTCTTAAAAATTGAATTTTACGCAAAGTTGAAATTGATCGAAAGAGGTTTGAAAAATGGCTAATACACGTCAGCATCAATTACACGAAAAAAAATTAGAAGAATTAATGAATATCATGCCGTTTTACGTGGTGGAATATGTGGATCAGAAACTGGGCAGCCGGTCTCCTTCTACTCTTTTAAATTATGTGCATGATTATAAGCTGTTTTTTGAATGGCTCATTGCAGAAGGCATTACCGACGTCAAAGAAATAAAAGATATACCCATGACCGTACTCGAAAACCTTAAATTGGTAGAAGCACAAGGATTTATCCGCTTTCTGGAACGACGTGATATCCAAGTAAATAAACAGGATACGAAAAAAGCGGAAAAAGTATCGATTAATCGTAAAATCTCAGCACTTCGCTCTCTTTTTAAGTATTTAACGACGCAAACAGAAAATGAAGACGGCGAACCTTACTTTCACCGTAATGTCATGCTGAAAATTGAAGTCACCAAAGTAAAAGAAACACTAAATGCCCGCGCTGCGCGTATTGCAACGAAAATCTTTCACCAGGATGACGATATTCGTTTCCTGGAATTCCTGAAGAATGACTATGAACAGGAACTGCCTGCTGATTCACGTAAAGTTGTTTATTTTAAGCGGGATAAAGAACGGGATATTGCCATTCTTTCGCTTTTCCTCGGAAGCGGCATCCGGGTAAACGAGCTGTCTAATCTCCGCCTGCGGGACATGGACTTTGAAATGGGCCAAATCAGCGTTCTGCGTAAAGGAAATAAGCGGGACATTGTCGCAGTCATTCCCCAGGCAATGGATGACGTAAAAGCTTATCTCACCATCCGCAATGAGCGGTATAACGCAACCGGTGAAGATTATGAGTTCGTTTTTTTAACAAAAGTTAAAAATGAACCGCAGCCTCTCTCCAACCGGACCATTGAAGCCCTGGTGAAAAAGTATACGAAAGCATTTATGTCCAATAAATCGATGTCACCGCACAAACTGCGCCATACGTTCGGTACAAATTTGATGGAAGAAACAAATGACATTCATCTGCTTATGATGCAGCTTGGCCACAGTACGACTTCGACCGCTGCGCTTTATACAAATCCTGAGCAGGAAAAAGCACGTAAAGCGCTGAAAGAGTTAGGAGAAAAACGTAAAGAGCGTTAAACGTTGAATAAATAAGTGAAAGATTCGACATTGAGGTCTAGGAATGGAACATACCTGCATTCCGAAGGAGCCCCCGCCTCGGCAGCTTTATAGGCGGGCTCCCGCATATTTTGCTTCTAATTGGAGTAAATACTGCTTTAACTCCAGGCCGCCTCTGTAGCCGGTCAATGCCCCGTTTTTTCCAATCACCCGGTGGCATGGAATGGTAATCAGCACGGGGTTTGCGCCAATCGCGGCTCCTACTGCCCGGACAGCAGCCGGCTTTCCAGCAAGCTTGGCAATATCCGAATACGAATAAGTTTCTCCATAAGGAATCTGCTTGAGCGCCTCCCATATTTGCAGCTGAAAAGGTGTCCCCCTTACATCAACAGGCAAATGAAAAGTACGGCTCGCTCCGGTAAAATAAGCATACAGCTCGTCCTTGTAAGGCTTTAAAGCACTGTGATCTTCTATAAGAACAGCCGCTAGAAACCGTTTATTCACCCATGCTTCGAGCTCTTCAAACGTCTGACCTGGTGATCCTACATAACAAAGCCCTTTCCCTGTTTTGGCTATATAAAGCGATCCATGTTCATAATCGACTGTGGACCACTGGATCGCTTCTGCTTTCTTGTTCATCTTTCTCCGCCTCCTCTATCCGTATTATACAGGTAAACGAAAAACAAGGCGCTTCTTTTACAGAAGCGCAAAATAACTACATCTCTTTCTCTAAATCTAGTAAATGCTTATACTGCCAGGCACGTTCATCAGCCACCGCTTCCGTATCAAAGTGGGTTGCATGAGCAATGGCCTTTACCGCATAGGTGGATGCATGGATCGCATGGCCAAATATATGAACGGTTGCGACGGCCTGCCCTGCTGCCCGTGCAGCAGCAGTCGCTGCCTTATCATCTGTTTGACGGGCCGCGGCATGAGCTGCAAATGAAGCTTTTCGAACTTCTCTCACTTTCATAGTTCCCTGCAGCCAGGCGCGTCCGGCTTCAATGGCCTCTCTTGGGCGTCCGTCATGGGGGAACTTTTGTTCATAATACTGAATCACATGTTCTGCACAATCTAATGCCCAACGCACCGCGACTGGATGGTTAATGCTTCGAAGGTGTTCTTCGATCGTTTCTTTTATCTCTGTATCGACGAATCGCTGCGTTATCACGGCAGTTTCCTCCTTTTATTTTATTGTTTTTTTTGGATCTTTTATGTTAATCGATGGATTTCTTAGCAAGCTGTTTTCATCGCTTATTAAGAGAAGGGGTATACCATTCTCTTCCTTGTTTGCTTTTATTTAAACATCTCTTGTTCATATATGCATGGAAAAATTTGTGCATTGTATAAAAAAGCAGGGACCCATACCGGGTCCCTGCTTTTCACTGTATATTGGCTTCATCCCTGTCTTCGATTAAGAGCTTCCTCCACAGCTGCTACAGCTGCTTGAAGAACAGCTGGATCCACTATTGCTGTCAGAAGAACAAGAAGAATCATTCCCGGAGTCATGATGATCATAGCGGTCGTCACGGTCATCACTATCGTAATAACCGCCTGAACTCATGTAGTTATTGTCTTCCGGTATAGGCTCATGCAGGGCCAGGATCGAATAAGACAGCAGCAAGACAGGTGTTTGATCCTCCGGCCGGGTCGCCACAATCGTTTTAGACCGTGTTTTTTGACGGTGGTCAACATGTTCTTCTGCTTCTTCAAGAAGCTCTGCAAGCTTCTTCGTTAAAGCATGGACAAGAGGCTCATATTCTTCTGGCGCTGCTTCAAACAACTCTTTTTGAAGATACGTTTCTCGTTTCTTTCCTTTTGCTTTCTGCCACTTTTCTACAAAAGATTTGCGAAGCAGCGTTTTTCCAAATGGGCCTTGAATGGTTTCAGTGTAATCATGCTCGATGAATAAAACCGAATACACCAATTCAAAAACAGCCCGCTCGTGCTGTGATGCTCCTTTTGTTACTTTAGCTTTGTCAGTTGGAGTATGATGAATCATCGTACCATGAAATTGCTCGCAAAAAGCCGCGTAATCCTTCGTAAATAAAATCATATCATGCCAAATGGCATCGACCTTTGCGCTGTACATCGGTACATTTTTCATAATGGCAGAAAGAATGAAGAATCGCTTTAATTCAAGCTGGTACCATGAAAACGACTGCTCGGACACCATTCCTTTTTCGATCAACCGTGCTTTTATGGACGCTTCGAGACTCCGGTTCCAGGCATGCTCCAGTTTTTCAGCTAACAGTTTTCCTTCCGGCATTTTTAAGCCAAGTGTCTGTTCCAGTTCAAAAGAAAGCGGCTTGTCTATTGCCGGTCCCTTATAACTTCTTGCTTTCTGGCCGGAGCGCCTGCCAGGCGTGTTTTTTTCGCTGGCCTTTTTAATAATGATGCTGGCTATAATGGCTGCAATCACGAGGAAAAATACAACTTCCATTTCAGTCCCTCCTTTTAACTCTCCCTGCTGTTTTTTCTCTGTTTGATCTGCTCTCTTATCTCGATGAATAAAGGGAAAAAATGAAATAAATAGAATTTTTTTCTGCAGGGCTTCTCTTCTATTGTATCATGCTCTTCTATTTGTTCATGTCTCCTTGGCTAAAAAGTTTAAAACATTGTGCCGGTATTTTTTTGCAGAAAAAGGATTAAAAGAAATAAGGGAAGGGAAAAGGCTAGATAAAATTCAGTGAAACAGCTCACACTACCTGAATACATAACTGTCTATGGAGGGATTTTTTATGTTCAAGGAAGCTATTTATCACCGGCCTAAAAACAATTTTGCTTATTCCTATGACCCGGATACCGTTCATATCCGCCTGCGCTGCAAGAAAGGTGATCTCACGCATGTATCGCTGCTTCACGGAGATTCCTATATCCTTAAGGACGGTATATGGGTATATGACGAAGAAGACATGATTTTAGCTGGATCAGATATGCTGTTTGATTACTGGATGGCGGAGATTAAGCCTGCCCACCGCCGTCTCCTTTACGGATTTAAATGTGTCAGCGGGGACGAGACTATTTATTACACAGAGCGCGGCTTTTTCGATCAAGCGCCAGAAAAAACAGCGAATTACTTTAACTTCCCATACATTAACCCGGCCGATATTTTCACTGCTCCCCGCTGGGTAAAAGATACGGTCTGGTATCAGATTTTCCCGGAACGGTTCGGCAATGGCGATCCACGTCTGAATCCTCCCAATACACAGCCTTGGGGAGGAAAGCCGGAGTTTGATAACTACTTTGGCGGCGACTTCCAGGGAGTCATTGACCACTTGGATTACCTGCAGGATCTCGGCATTACGGGTATTTACTTCACCCCTATTTTTAAAGCAAACACAAACCATAAATATGATACCATCGACTATCTTCAAATCGATCCACAATTTGGCGATGAGGCACTGCTGAGAAAGCTCATTGATGAATGCCATCAAAGAGGCATTAAAGTGATGCTTGATGCAGTGTTCAATCATAGCGGTTACTTTTTTGGCCCGTTCCAGGATGTGCTTGAAAAAGGTGAAGCATCGAAATATAAAGACTGGTTCCACATTCGAAAATTTCCGCTGCAGGAAGGTGACCAGTTAAATTACGAAACCTTCAGCTTTGAAAAAAACATGCCCAAGCTTAACACCGAAAATCGGGAAGTAAAAGACTATTTGTTGAATGTTGCCTCACATTGGGTGAAGAATTTTGACATAGACGGCTGGAGACTGGATGTGGCCGATGAAGTCGATCATGCCTTTTGGAGGGAGTTCCGCCGCACGGTAAAAGCGATAAAGCCGGATGTGTATATTCTAGGTGAAATCTGGCATGATGCCCTGCCATGGCTTCAGGGAGACCAGTTTGATGCAGCGATGAACTATCGCTTTGTCCATGCCATTGTAGACTTTTTCGCCCAAAGAAAAATCACAGCCGAACAGTTTAAACAGGAAATTACCCATGTCTATCATTCTTATCCGATTCCCATCAATGAAGTTGCCTTTAACCTGCTTGGAAGCCATGATACGCCAAGACTTTTAACGGTTGCGTATGACAATAAAGAAAGCGTCAAGCTGTCTTACTTGTTTGCTCTGTCTTCCCCGGGGTCTCCATGTATTTATTACGGCGATGAAATTGGCTTAACAGGCGGACCAGATCCGGACTGCCGCAAATGTATGGTTTGGGATGAAGACAAGCAGGACCGCGATTTACGGGCCTTTATTCAAAAAGCGATTGCGCTGCGCAAACAGATCCCTGCTTTTGGAAACAGCGGCAGCTTTGCGTTTGCGGATATCCATCCGGAGCTGATCAGCTACACGCGCGAAAATAAACAAGAAAAACTTCTGTTTTTGATTAATTCAAGTGATACACCGATACAAGCTGATGTGCCGGATGTCTTTATGAATGCTCGAAATGTGTGGACGGAAGAAACACACAATGAAAAGACCGTCGTCATTCAGCCGCAGAACTTTGTAATTTTGCATAAAACAATGCAGTAAGCAGTCTTTTGCTGTAAAAAAAGGCATATAAAAAACCGGTACGCCCCCTTTTCCATCACAAGGGAGCGTACCGGTTTTATTCTATGCTATATACGATTAATCCAGGCTCTCTAATGCTCTTTTCACAGTAGAAAACGTATCTGTACCTGAAAGCTCAAGCCCGCTTTTCACCACAATTTGAGCTAAATCAGGACGAAGACCGGATGTGATGAGGTGAATACCCACTAACTTGAGCATCATGCCCAGCTGTTGAAGGTAGGCCGCCATCTTTACATCAATTTGGGAAAGACCTGAAAAATCGACAATGAGATGATCGATCTCCATATCTGATAGTTTAGGAAAAACGTGCTCTAGTATATAGTTGGCCCGGTAGGCATCCATTTCTCCTATAAGAGGGAGAATCACAATTCCTTCCCTTACAGGTATAATAGGCGCGGATAGAGCGGCCATTTCTTTTTTCGCCTGCTCTTTCTTTTCCTCATACAGCTGTTCAAATGCAAAAATGGTCTCATTTAAGCTGCTGTCCAGCATTTGATTGATACGCTTAATGATCAAAACGATTTGTTCCAGTGACAACTGAAGCTTTTGTCCGATTTCTGTAAACATATCGGTTAACACTTCCCGTGTTGGAGGATACCGGACAGCCAAAAGAGAAACCCTGCCGCCTGAAGAAGTCTGCATATCTGCATTTTTTCGGCTCCACTCTATAAAGAAATCAGGAACGCATTTTTCTTCTTTCACAAAGGAATCTCCAAAAAACCGTAAAAACTCAAGGTACATTGTACGTGCCTGCTCTTTTTCCCAGTCTGGAATCGTCAATTCCAGCTTTGAAATCACTTTTTCAACGACCTCAGTTGCTAATGCTTCTACGTTGTCATTAATATAAGCCGAAAATTTTAAAAATGAACTCACGATGGCTTCCCCTTTTTCTCTATTACATACTTTAACACATGTATTTAATGGTTGTTCCATAAAAATCTATTTTCTGTTTTCATTCCACACAAATAAAACAAAAAGCAAACATCATCCTAGTATTAAGTATCGGGTCATTTTCTTTATATTAAAGATGACTTTCTTCACAAATTAGTATTATTTATGATCAGCAATGTGCATTTATTATATAAAAAAAAGCCCATTCTTACTAGGTTAATAAGAACCAGCGTTTTTTTATGTTACCAGAAGAGCATGAAAAAACAGGTGCCTGAAAAAGCACCTGTTTTAACAGCCCAATTGTAATTATCTTACATGTATAGGAAAGTTTTTAATCAAGCCATGTATATTGTCTGCCCCAGCTTTCTTTTGCAAGAGATGTAATCTCTTCAACGATCTCATCTTCTACTGCATACGAATCCCCTTGTTCGTAAGGATTATAATGAAAAGCATACATACGTGCCGTAAATTGTGAAAACGGAAGAGATGCTTCTCCCTCCTGTTCTCCATACCCTTTTACAGAAGGCTCAATGCCCTGTCCCCAGTTTTGGCCGCTGTCGTTATTAGGATTGTAAAAATAAATGCGGTACTCTCCTGCTTCGTCTGCAGCGATCCGCTGAATAGAAACCGCGTGAAGACCTAACAGATCACCATGCACATTGGTAATATAAATACCTACTGGATTCGGATAAATTAATTCATACCCTTCGTTATAGTCAGGATGATGGGTAGAATAAAATAATCGGACAAAACCGGCGTAATCTGTTACCGCTCCGGTCGCAGGATTAATGATATTCGCAAATCCGCGCGGCACCCACTCTCCATAAAACTCGGGATTCACCCATTTATGGCCGTCTTCTCCGCGCAAAGCAGTTCGTTTCATCATTTCATTGTAAATCTTATCTAAATGGGGAACGAGAACCTTTGAAACGGGATCTAGTTCTTGATGAATCTCTGAAGCGACCCCTCCTTCAAGCGAAGAAGAGTGAAGGGGTTCTCCTTCAAAAATAATGTCTACATCGTTGTCTCTTGCTCCCCGGGCAATAAATTCAAGAAGCTGGCCAGGGCCGTGCTGTGCCCAGAGGCTGAGAGCCCGTGCAGACTGGCATGTCGGATTTAAACCCTGCCCAATTCCTAAAGGCTGGCCAAGTACACTAAGCGTTCCGGCTAAAAGAACAGCGTTCGCTGTTAAGCCTTCCCGTTTATTTTCAGGCGTAAGCAGGATTTGTTTCACTTCCGGATGAATATCAAGTTCAATCAGCCGGCGAATACTCGGAAGAAGCGGTTCCTGTGAAAGCAGTCCCCGGTCCAGTACCTTCCCAAGCCCGTAAATAGATTGAGCTGTATGAGGGTGGATAGCGACCTGAATCATGTCATGGACAAGATTGGATTGAGCATTTAAAATCGCTTCACCAGTTTCAGATAAAGAAAGAGCGGCTGGCAGAAGCTCCGGTTTTACCCGATTTAAATGTCTTAAAAAAACAGCGTGATAAGGAGAAACAAGCCCTGTATCCCTTACTGATCCGGCAAATGCTTCTGCTTCTTGTTTCAATTCCTCTTCTGACGCATTTTTTAAGCTTAAGCGGTATTCCCTAAAGCTGGACCACTCTTTGCTTAACGGGCTTGGTGCCGTAACAGCAGCCGAGTATGCCTGTAAAGACTGCTTCACTTCCTCACTAATATCACTTTCCATCATTTGTTTGGCCATCGTAATCATTTTTACAATTCGGTTGACCATGATCGGCCTTTGGACAGTCAGCCGGTCAATTTCGGCTACAATCTGATTGGCAATTGCCTGAAAAGAAAGTTCATTTCCTAAGAAGCGGAATAACCGTTCTGCCCGTTCAATATGTTCACCTGAACCAATTCTGGCTTCTTCTGTTTCTGGCGGAAAAAGAATATCTAAATTTAATGCCAGTACTTCGTTTAAAAATTCTTTCGCTTCCTGGTCAGACACTTCTTTATGCTCGTACAATCCTTTGGCAATCGCGAGCATGCGCAATTCACTAAGCAGCTCAACAATCGAATTGACGCCTTTTAGCTTTAAAGAGCCGCCGACAAAAGGGGGCTGGAGCTTTGATGCTTGCTCCCATGGACCTCCCTGGAAAACCCCTGCTTCATCAAATCGAGGGGCATAGCTGAATAATTGTTTAAGGCCATCATCGGTTCGTGCCAGATCGATGGCTTGTTGAAATACTTCTGTTTGATACAAACTTTTGGCATAAGGTTTTGCCTGCCCCAGCGTATCAAGAGCTTGTTCGAATTTTGTCGGTGCCAGTTTGCTTTCAGCGTCCATTCTATATTCCTCCCTAACCGGTCTCCAAAATAAAAGTTTTTCAAAGATAGAAATCATAGGTTTCATATTTTTTCATCAAACCGCGCATTTCTTCACTGTCTTCCCCAAAGAAGAAAATAGTCCCGTAGTGATTGCCAAATCCAACCCGCTCCGCTACTTTGCTTGTAGCCGGGATGAACATATCATGCTTTTCAAAATAAGGATGCGATTTTAATTCTTCCGGCACTTCCAGGCGGTCGATAATTTTAACGCGTGGATAAACCATCAAGCTTCCAGCATACCCTTTCGCAGAAGTTACCTCTTCAGGAAAAAACACTTCCAGCTCTTCTGCGGTTGTATCTGGGTCACTGCAAAGAACCTGGGCCTGGTATGCACTGAAACCGTATGCCCGCTCAATTAAATCAAAAATATGTCCCCCAGGGATCCGCGCTGCGACTTCTCCAAAATGAAGCGTGCCGTCAGGTGAAATGAAAAATTCCGGGTGGATCACTCCATATTTGATTTCAAAGGAAGCGACCAGCTTTTCAATTTCTTCTCGGATTCTAGGGCGCCATTCTTCTAGAGAAGGAGATGCAGGAACAAAATTAGAATGCCCTAATTGGACATATTCCGTAATGTTTAAGAAATAAACTTTCCCATTGTGAACAAACGCTTCACAGGAAAACTCCTGACCGTCTAAGTGGCTTTCCATTAAACAAGGAAAATCTTCTTGAGGAATCAGGTCAATATCAGAAGCATCCCGTATAACCCGGTGGCCAACCGTGCCGGCTTTATTTAAAGGCTTTACATGAATAGGGTCATTGATATCCCCGTCTATTTTAATTAAAGCCTCGTTCACTCGTTTTAAAAAGCGGTACACATCTTCTTTTTGGTACGCTTCTTCAAATACCCCGACTTTGATGCCGGACATTTGCGCTTTTCGCTTCATAAGCCCTTTATCTCGAAGAAGAAGAGATCGATTGAAAATACGGGGATCATCCTGGAACCTCGCGTTTAAAGCACCTGCCCATTCAACCGTTTCTTCATAGATTGGAACCGCAAGCTTTACGCCTAAAGAATACAGCTCTTTATATAGCTCCTCTGATTTTTCATTTAACCGCTCGAACTGCCAGCCGACAAACTGAATATCATTTTCTTTGGCAAACGGTTCAAATTCAGGCGGTCCTACTACAAGAAAAGGCCGGTCAAGCTTGTCTACCGCTTCAATGACAGGCAGACTCCACCCAAGAAGGGCTGTAACTTTTTTTTCATTTTCCATTTCTTCTTCCCATCCTTTGACTAAAAAATAACAAACAGGGGTATAATTCCCTATCTTACTATAAATCAAACTTTTTTGTCTGATTTTTGTTTATTTTCTAATATTTTATGGTACTAATTAATAGTTTATATATGTAAGAGATAAATATTCCAAAAGAGTAGTGTAATTACCCATTTTTAAATAAATTAAACTTTTTTTGAATTTTTTTGTTTATTTTCTACTTTTTTAAGGTAGTGATTAATAGTTTATATATGTATATGACAAAGGAGGAATGAAAATGAACACTTGGTATATGGCACTATCAGAATATTTTCCGGCAAATGAAATGAAATCAGAAGAGCATTTTGAGCGGCTTCTAAAAGACAAAGGCTGTTCCTACAAGATTGAAGAAGGTGCTGGCTATGTACTCGCTTATTTTGAACAGGAGGATTTTTTGTTTGTAGACTACGTACTGGTACATAGCCATAGCCGGAGCGCAGGTTTAGGAAGCCGAATCATGGACCAGTTAAAAAAGAAGAAAAAGCCCATCCTTCTTGAAGTAGAGCCGGAGTCGATTCACGAACCGGATACCATTAAACGGGTTCACTTTTACAAAAAAATCGGCTTTCAATGTATTGATCACATTCAATACGTGCGCAGGCACCCGATCACCAAAGAACTGAATGAAATGAAGCTTTATTGCTGGTCTTTCGCACCAAAATCAGATAGATGGATAATAGAGAAGATGGCTGCTGTTTATCAGGAAGTTCATGCTTACCAATCAAAAGCTTTGTATGGGACACAACCGCAGGCAATCAATGAAATTCTTATTCTACGGGAACATACATACAATCAGGCTAAATAAAAAGGATTTTAACTATTTTTGCATCATTGTATGCGCTTAACATGTTGAGGCGCAAATGGACAGATTTGAGGAGGAAATAATTTGGAGAGTTTTGAGCAAATCGTCGCTTCGCTGTCAGGGTGGATCTGGGGAGTGCCAATGATTATTTTATTATTAGGATGCGGCCTGATTTTAAATGTCCGGATTGGTTTTTTTCAGTTCCGGTACTTCCCTCACATTATGAAGCAGACATTTGGCAAAATGTTCTCAAAAGGAGATGCACCCGGCTCTGTTACGCCTTTTCAGGCTTCTACGTCTGCCCTGGCTTCTACAGTCGGAGCGGCCAATATTGTCGGAGTGCCTCTTGCGATTGGGCTGGGCGGGCCTGGAGCCGTTTTTTGGATGTGGCTCGTTGCGCTTATCGGCATGGGAACCAAATATTCAGAAGTGGTTCTCGGATTAAAGTACCGTACAAAAAATGAAGCCGGCGAGTGGACCGGCGGGCCTATGCATTATATTGAAAAGGGACTCGGCTGGAAACCGGTCGCCACCTTTTTTGCTTTTTTTCTTATGCTTGAAGTGATTGCAAGTACGATGGTCCAGTCTAATTCCCTGTCTACCACCGTCGAATCTTCCTTCGGTATTCCGCCGCTGGCAACAGGTATTGCGGTTTTACTGGCTGTTGGCATTGTAACCTATGGAGGTATTAAACGAATCGGTTCTGTTACTGAAAAGTTTGTGCCGATCATGGTCGTTCTGTATTTAATTTGCTCAGGGCTTGTGCTGGCTGGAAATCTGTCTGAAATCCCAACAGCCTTTGGCTTAATTTTCTATCACGCTTTTACGCCTATTTCGGCTGCCGGAGGCTTTGCAGGTGCGAGTGTAGCTGCTGCTATTCGCTGGGGGCTTGCCCGCGGTATTTACTCAAATGAAGCAGGCATGGGAACAGCGCCTATCGCCCATTCAACGGCTATGAACGATCACCCAGCCAAACAGGGCTTATGGGGCGTGTTCGAAGTACTGGTGGATACCATTATTGTCTGTACATCAACTGCACTCGTCGTATTAACATCAGGTGCCTGGAAAGAAGTCGAAGCGAATGACGCTTCGACGATGGTGATCGAAGCATTTGCCACCATTGTTGGTCATGGGGCTGCCGGTGTAATTCTTTCCATTTCTTTGTTCTTTTTCGTATTATCTACCGTACTGGTGGTTGTTTTTTACGGAGAAAAACAGGCGGAATATTTATTTGGGATTCAATTTTCCAAGCTGATGCGCGTTGTTTACTTAGTGGCTATTTTAGCCGGGGCTGTTGGGGCTCTAGAATTTATCTGGCAGTTCCTTGATTTAATGCTGGCATTAATTATTGTGCCGAATGTCATCGCTCTTGTGTTCTTAAGTAAAGAAGTTCGTGAAATAACAAAAGATTACATTAAAAAATATATTTAGGGGAAAAGCTAAAGTAACCCTGCTTGCCAGAAGAAAGGAGCCGTCAGAAGTGATAGAGGAGTTAGCCGCTGCAATCAAAAAGAAAAAAGCCATTTTGTTTGCCGGATCTGGCGTCTCTAAAAACTTGGGACTGCCGGATTACTCAGAAATGATTCAACAAATTGCTGAAAATCTCGGTTATAACCCAGACGAGTTTACAGCATGGGGTAACAATGACTTTTTAACTCTGGCCGAGTATTATTGTTTAGAAAAAGGTTCACTCGGCGAACTGCGCAGCTGGATGGACCGGAAATGGCATAACCCGAAGATTGAGCTTGAACACTCGGAGATCCATCGAATGCTGATTGAATTGAATTTCCCCTTAATTTATACAACCAATTTCGACCGCTGGCTTGAAGAGGCACATGACTTTTATGGAAAGCCGTACACGAAAATCACCAATGTTGCGGATATTACTCAAATTGAGGAAGGAAAAACGCAGATTGTCAAATTTCACGGTGACTTTGACGATGACTCCTCTATTGTGTTAACGGAATCCAGTTTTTTTAAGAGGCTGGATTTCGAAACATCCTTGGATATTAAGCTCCGTTCAGACTCATTAGAGAAATCTTTGCTTTTTATCGGCTACAGCCTTTCGGATATTAATATCCGCTATATGCTTTATAAACTGCATAATCAGTGGAAAATTTCTAAATACGAGCATTTAAGGCCAAAATCGTACATCTTGCTGAATGAACGGAATCCTATTAAAGAAACAATCCTAAAAGAAAGAGGGATTACCCCGATCATTTATGAAAATGAAAATCCCGGAAAATCCCTGCATGCTTTTTTAACGGATTTACTCAAACTTGCCCGAGAAGAATCATAAGCAAAGAAAGGGCCGCTGCTGCCCATTCAGAGCGGCCCTTTTCTCTTGCGAACCCGTGGAAATAAAACCCGTTATACTCCATCCATAGCGTTCAGACTTCGGTTTTTCACCACTTCTTTTATCTCATCTACAAATGTTTCTATCCTTTTTTGAGACGCGTCTCTTTGCCCGTAACGCCGTACATTGACCGTTTGGCTGGCACACTCTTCATCTCCTACTACTAATGTGTACGGTATTTTCTTCATTTGCGCTTCTCTTATTTTATAGCCGAGTTTTTCTTCACGAGCATCCCATTCCGCCCGTATACCGGCCTGCTGTAATTGCTGCATGATTTCTTCGGCATATGTTTGATGAACATCATTCGAGACAGCGATCACTTTTACCTGTACAGGCGCGAGCCAAACAGGAAACGCTCCAGCAAAATGTTCGATTAAAATACCAAGAAACCGGTCAAGAGATCCGAAAACAGCCCGGTGAATGACAACCGGCCGGACTTTTCGGTTTTGTTCATCTACATAGGATAAATCAAATTTTTCAGGCATTTGGAAATCCAGCTGCACCGTTGCGCATTGGTGGCTTCTTTTTAAAGCATCTTTAATATGAATGTCGATTTTAGGTCCATAAAAAGCTCCATCTCCTTCATTTACCCGGTATTCCTGTCCAAGTTTATCTAAAACCCTCTTTAACGCTCCTTCCGCCTGATCCCATAATTCGCGGCTGCCCATCGAATCAGCTGGTCTTGTGGAAAGCTCTATTTCATATGGAAAGCCAAAGATATTGTATACATAATCAATTAATTCCAGGACAGAGGCGATCTCGTCTTCGATTTGGTCCGGCCTTACAAAGATGTGGGCATCATCCTGGCAGAATGTGCGGACCCGCAGCATTCCATTGAGAGCTCCGCTGAACTCATGGCGGTGTACCTGCCCAAACTCGGCCATACGAATCGGCAGATCGCGGTACGAACGGAGTTTATCCTTGAAAATAAGCATATGTCCCGGACAGTTCATCGGCTTCAGGGCAAAACGCTGCTGGTCAACCTGTGAAAAATACATATTGTCTTTATAATGATCCCAATGTCCAGACCGTTCCCACAGCCCCTGGTTCATCATAGTCGGTGTCCTTACTTCTTGATACCGATGCTTGAATTGAAGTTCCCGCAGAAAAGATTCGAGCTCGTTCCGGATGATTTGTCCGTTCGCTAAATAAAAAGGCATACCCGGCGCTTCTTCCGAAAACATAAACAGCTCTAATTCATTGCCAAGCTTCCGGTGATTTCGGTTTTGTGCTTCCTCTAGAAAGTGAAAATAGTCATCCAGTTCTTTCTTTGAGGCAAAAGCAGCCCCATAAACGCGCTGAAGCATTTGGTTGCGGCTGTCACCGCGCCAGTAGGCACCGGATATATGTGTCAGTTTAAAAGCCTTCAAAAAGCGCGTAGATGGCAAATGCGGTCCCCGGCACAAATCAACGAACTCTCCCTGACGGTAAGCCGTGATCTTTTCTTCCGGCGGAATACGTTCCAGCAGCTCCAGCTTTAGTGGATCATCCTTAAACCACTCTTCCGCTTCCTGCCGTGTCCATTCCTCGCGGCGGATCTCCAGGTTTTCAGCAATAATTCGATTCATTTCTTTCTCAATTCTTTTTAAATCACCGGGGTTTAACGGCTGATCGATGTTTATGTCATAATAAAAGCCGTTTTCAATAACCGGCCCCACGCCTAAGTGAACGGAGCCGTACAATCGTTTTACGGCCTGCGCCAGTACGTGGGCGGCTGTATGGCGCATCACACCTGTTCCCTCTTTTGATTGGAGGTCAAATAATACAACACTGGCGGATTCGTCAATGCTTCGTTTCATGTCCCAGAGAACACCATTCACCATTCCCGCAGCTGATTTCTTTTTTAAACCCAGACTGATTGACTGGGCAATCTCTTCTAGCGTAATCCCCTGTAAAAAGCTTTTTTTCTCCCCGTTTGGAAATGTAATAATGACGTTTTTTTGATTCATAAGAAAGCACTCCTTTAATGATTATTTATATAAAAAAACACACCCATCCCTAAGAAGGGACGAGTGTGTTTTTCCTCGTGGTTCCACCCAAATTCCCACTGCTGAAAAAAGCAGCGGCTTCAGTCAGTTTTATCGCACTGCTGCGGTACCGGTTCGCCAGTACAGCTCCAAGGCGGTAAATGATTTTGCTGCGCTGGGAAGCTTTCAGCCTTGGCTTTCCTCTCTGTGAGCCGGTCAAAATCACTCATGTCCTTGTCGTCGCTTATTTCTTTATGCCTTAAAAAACAAAAAAACACACTCATCCCTAAGAAGGGACGAGTGTGTTTACCCGTGGTTCCACCCAAATTCCCACTGCTAAAAAGCAGCGGCTTCAGTCAGTTTTATCGCACTGCTGCGGTACCGGTTCACCGGTACAGCTCCAAGGCGGTAAATGTATTTTCAGCGCTGGGAAGCTTTCAGCCTCGGCTTCCCTCTCTGTGAGCCGGTCAAATACAGTCATGTCCTTGTCGTCGCTTATTTCTTTATGCCTTAAAAAACAAAAAACACACTCATCCCTAAGAAGGGACGAGTGTGTTTACCCGTGGTTCCACCCAAATTCCCACTGCTCAAAAAACAATGGCTTCAGTCAGTTTTATCGCACTGCTGCGGTACCGGTTCGCCAGTACGGCTCCAAGGCGGTAAATGATTTTGCTGCGCTGGAAAGCTTTCAGCCTTGGCTTCCCTCTCTGTGAGCCGGTCAAAATCACTCATGTCCCTGTCATTGCCTGTATAGATTACAACACTTCATGTTATTTAATCGGGGATTAAAACCAGCCTGCCTTACAAGAAATTAAGATGTGTAACATGCAAATAAATGACAGATGGCTAGTAAGATATTACAGCCACTTTATCATTTCCTTAATTGGAAATCAAGTGCCAAAAACAAAAAATCTTTAATATTATACGGCTGTCAAAGCCTTCTCATTTTCAGCAGTATTCAAGGATAGTTCGTGAAGAGTGATCTCAGGGCGGCTCCCCACTCTTATGTTAATAGAGGTTTGTCCCAATCCTTCACTTATATAAAGAGGTTTTTCATGATAATAGTGCAGCCCTTTAATCATATCCATCCGCATCATCGTTCGTCCCAGTTTTGCAAGATGGTACGGCTTCGGCCAGTAAATCTGACCGCCATGAAAATGGCCAGCCAAAAGATAATGGTATGCGTAACTCTCCATACCAAGAACAATGTTTGGATCGTGAGTTAAAACAAGGCGGTATCCTTCTTTGACACCTGAAAAAGATGCCTGCAAATCGCTTTTCTTTGTATGAAAGTCGTCCACTCCAATAATGTTAAGCGGTTTTCCTTCCACCAAAATAGTTTCATGTGCATTTTGAAGTGTTTTACAGCCGTGCTTTTCCAATACATTTTTTAAAGAGTCAAAATCCGTTTTGCTTAAACGATAATCATGGTTTCCAAATACAGCATACATACCATATTGAGGATTCAAGCGGTTCAACATATCTAAATAGGGAATTAATCGAGGGATGCTTCGTTTTTTATCTAAAAAGTCTCCGGTGAGGGCAATAAGGTCTATTCTCTCGCCTGCCAGTTTGCTATAAAGCTGCTCAGGGGAAATAGAAATATTCTCAAGATGCATATCTGAAATGTGTAATATAGCCAGAGAGCTGGTTGCGTCAATGGAATCTATTGAAGACAAGTGAATTTTTTTAAACGCCACTTCATGTGTATTCTTATAAGCCTTGTAAAAGAGGATCAGCGAAGCGATAAACAATACAAACAACAACAACAATAATTTCATTCTATTTCACCCCCGCCTATCATTATAGAGGAATTTAGAATGAACTTTTACCGGTAATTCATGGGCTTTTTAATAATGTAAAGATATTAGTGTAAAAGAATCGTTATATAACAGTTAAGCAAGCTGACTGTCTGCAGTTCAGCTTGCTTAACTGTTCATAAAAAGAAGTGTTTATATGAATCGCTGGGAATCAAGCAGGAGAACTGCAGATGAAGCCCATTTCCACTAAGGCTTCTAAACATCAGAGAAACGCTGTAAAGTACAATTCGTTATAAAGAAAGCATTTTTTAAACCTGCTGATCACATTGTAGCGAAAATGTTCCTTTGTAAAATAATCAAGATATTGTTCTTCCTTTTGAATATAATCCCCTTTATCGTTGGTTTTCATAAACCAATTACAGATCGGAGATGCATCACATAAGTAAGGTTCAATGACCACTACTTTTCCATTCGGTCTTAAAATGCGCTTGAATTCTTTGATGTAATGTCGAACCATGTCTGGCGGAATATGATGCAGAACCGCAATAATCAAAATGACATCAAAGCTGTTTTCTTCCACAGGAAGTTCATGGCCGCTAAATGCTTCAAATTGATAAGCGGCATACAGTCTTTTGGCAAAGTCAATCCTATTTGTGTCAGGATCTATCCCAACGTAATAATCTGGTGAACATAACGTGCAGTTCGCACCTGTCCCCGCTCCGAAGTCCAGCACTTTCTGCCCCGTTAAATCAAAGTGCCGCTGAATGTTATTTTGAATGTAAATTTTTGTAAACCATTTTGGCCGAACCAGTGAGTGATAAATTTTAGGGGATAATTGCACTAACAACACCTGCACTTTTTTGGATTCACGTTCAATTAGTGTTAGATTTCGTTCCATAGTATAAAAACAATACACACAACATTCATTTCTAAAAAATACAAAGGGCCAGTTTAGAAAGTACAGGGTGGTTTTCCTAACCGCCTGATGGGTCGTTATTAGATTGGGGAAAAACCTTATTTTTATGTTTTTTAAAATCATCCATCTCATGCAAAAAATAATATCCAGAATAATGAGCCTTCTATTTCACATACTACAAATGATCTTTTTCAATGAATCGTGAGGAGATGAAATGTGTGAACAACCGAAATGGCATGTTTAAATCTGTGTTGCCTATAGCTGCAACAGGTGTCGCTATCCTTGGCATCGTCAGAGGAATACGCAGCAGGTCTTTCCAGCCCTTTTTCCAAACCATTTTAAGTTCTCTAAGGGGAGCGGCTCCACAAGTTGCACAAGGTATGATGGGCGGACAAATAGGGAAAAGTTTGGCACAGCCTCTTCAAGGAATAATGAATAGCCAAGGCGCTCAACAACAGCCAGCTAATCAACAAAACCCGCAGGCTTCGCAAGGTATGACAGGTGGACAAACTGGGCAAAACATGACACAGCCTCTCCAAGGAATGATGAATAATCAAGGCGGTCAACAGCAGCCAGTCAGTCAACAAAACCCGCAGACTTCACAAGGTATGATGGGTGGACAAACTGGGCAAAACATGGCACAACTTCTCCAAGGAATGATGAAAAATCAAGGCGCTCAGCAGCAGCCAGCCAATCAGCAAAACCCGCAGACTTCACAAGGTATGATGGGTGGACAAACTGCACATAACATGGCACAGCCTTCTCTGGGAACAATGAATAATCAGGGCTCCCGGCAGCAAGCTGCAATTCCAAAAAATTCGGCCCGTCAATGAACAAATAGAACAGACATTTAAACATACCGACAGCGTACATGATGGAGAATACAATGATGATGGCAAGAAAAGACGTGTAGCCCCGGCGGGAGAACCAGGGCTTTTTTTGTTACTTATTTTCATGACGAATCTGGGGATTCAAACCGACTTTGCGGGCGATTACATTCCGGCCGGCTTCTGCCGCTTCTCTGCTTAGGAAAGTGCCTGTCCATACCCTCTTGTCTTTCGAGAATGTGTGAAAACCAGTTACTTTTTTGATTGTATCCGCCGCCGCTTCTGCGCTTTCGTCAGTTGAGAACGTACCGGTGAAAATCCGGTATGTGCCTGGTGTAGAAGCCGCTGTAATGGTACTGAGAAAAAATGCTAATGTTTTGTCGCTGTTTAACCGGCTTAAGTCAACAGGCCCAGACACACCAGCAAGCCGGCCATTATCTGTATACTGCCACAAGTCACAGGAATAATCCGGCTTTTGGCTGCTATAGCGGGGAAGCCAGACAAAGTCCGCATCTACCTGATCGGCATCAAATGCTTTGTATGTATGATGACCTGTATACAGCCCCACTTTTTTTGCGCCCAGGCGGCGTAATTCATCGAGGTAAGCCTGCGTGCCCGCTCTCATATCCTCCATCGTTTTTACTTCAACGTCCGCTATCCAAAAGAAAGCGTTTTCGTCGCCTCGGTTCCAAAAATCCTGCGCTTCTTTTTTTGCATCGTTTATAGAAACAAATCGGCAAAATGCATAATTGCCAAATGGAATGTTATTTGCTTTGCAGCCAGCCGCATTTTGGGAATAGGTTCGGTCCTGAATACTCGAGCCATCCTGCACCCGAAGAATCGCCAAATCCAATTCTTTTGCTGCAGCAGCCCAGTTAATAGTGCCTTGATGATGAGATATATCGACAATTTTCATCGTGTTTTACCACCTTTCTTGATTAATTATACGATGCTCTCTTCCAGCTATTCGAATCCCTCATAGAACACTCGTAACAAAAACTTTAAACAGCCTGTTCATACTTTTATTATTCCTGCTCCCGTCAGTACTGCATACTTTCAAACGACTAAGGGTTAGGTTTACTATTCGTATGCGTAAAAAGGCGGAAATAACGTGAAAATCAAGACTACATGCAGGCATATATGATACATTTCAAATGTGTGTAAGTTAAGATTGATCCTAATAAAATATTTTTGCGGGAAGCTTATAAAAATACAGGAGGAACAGTATGGGATATTTTAAAGCAAGAACCGCTGATAGGTTGAGGAATATATACAGTGTCATTATTGAATATACCGGAACAAAAGAATCATTGGAATCTTTGCCGCTCTCCACATCAAAGTTAATTTGGCAATATGATCACAGCCGCAGCTCTTCTTTTTTAACAGGTATGTTTAACAGAAGAAAAAAACCAGTGTTTTTGATTGATATAGTGGAGACCGATCAAATAAGTGAGAGTATGCTGGAAGATAAACGTACGGCATTATATGAATTAGATGATTTACTGACCGATGGAATATACATTGAATTTAAAGATCCAAAAGAACAAACAATATTCATGTTGGAGGCACCTCATGTTTTGAACAAGTGGGCTGCCCTTCAAAGAGTTTAACATACATAATCTTTGGAGCTTAGCAAAGCTGGATTACAAAAAAGCTGGACTGCAGAGCAGTCCAGCTTTTCTCATTTCACACTTTCTTTTTGAGCAGCCATTAAGTGCAGCCTTCACACTCATAATAATTGTCTTTCAAATCTAATACCTTCAACAGGTCGCCAATCTCGATATCTTCTTCTTCTGTCATTTCGATATCTGCTACTCTGGCTTTGATCGCCTTATGAGCTGCTTCTTCGTCAGGCATGGCTACGCTGAACTCGCCCTCAGTACCTGTTGATACTACTCGATAGGCAAACAAAAATCGTTTCATCGCTTGTTTGTCCCCCTTTCCTATATCCTGCTTTCCCATCATAAACGAAAACAATTGAATAAGGAAAAGTTTTGACTTCGAAGTAAATCAATGAAACCATTTCACTAGGCACGTATATTTTTTGTGAGCATTTCTTGTTTCAGAAAAATTTTTAAATCTTTTCACCAACATTTATGCTCATTTCATTAAGTGACAAAAATAAACATTCTTAAACATAGTGTGAAGAAATAATGATTCTCGTACAAAATTCGTGTATTTTCGACAAAACAGACCTCTACCGCATATAAAAATGTCATGATATATTTGGAAAAACTCAATCTTTGTTGAAAAGAATAGAGCCAGAGAAAAATATGTCCCCACACTTTATTCTTACCATGCTGAAAACGTTAGAAACATTTCCGACAACAGAGATATGTTTAACATTTTATAATTTTCGGCGAGAACACCCCCACTTCAAGCTTGCTAAGTGGGAGATGAATCGCTGCTCTTTCAGTCATTCTTTTTCCTTGAACGCTCTATTGCCAAAATGGTATAATTAGGTATAGAACAAATGTTCAGGGGGTGAGGAAAATGATGAAAACCAAAACAGATGAAACAAAGAACCTTCATTTTAAAGCCTTTCGGTTTAAAATCCATCCAAGTGATGAGCAAAAACAACTGATTAACCAGACGATCGGCTGCTGCCGGTTTGTCTACAATTATATATTAAATGAAAACATCAAGAGTTTCGAAAAAACAAAAAAACGGTATACAGAAACAGCTGCTAAAAAGCTCCTCCCTGGACTAAAAGAAACGTTCAAATGGTTGTCTGATTCTGACAGTATTGCTCTTCAGGCAAGCATCGAATATCAGTACGAAGGATTCAAAAAATATAAGGAACAGCCGAAAAAAGAATTAAAAAAACGAGCCGCTAAAAAATGTGCAGAAGGCTATACGCCAACGGCGTATGACTTTAAGGGCCATCCGACATTCAAAAGCTAGAAAAACCCGGTCCAAAGCTACACAACCAAAATGACAAACAACAATATTAAAATAATAGACAACTACATTCAGCTGCCGAAACTCGGCTGGATTCGTTTTTCAAAGTCCCGTGATATCGAAGGAAACATTAAGCGTGTGTCAGTGTGCCGAAGCAGCACCGGCCGTTATTCGATTTCGGTTATCTGCGAGATGCCATATTCGCCCTACAAACCAAGCACCGATGATGCCATTGGGATCGATCTAGGATTAAAAGAGTTTGCCGTGCTCTCCAACGGTGAATCCATTGCCAACCCGAAATACTATCAAAAATACGAAAAGCGATTAGCCTTTCTTCAGCGTGCGTTTGTACGTAAAAAAGAAGGTTCGAAATCGTGGAAAAAAAATAAAGCCCAGATTGCTAAACTACACGAAAAAATCAAACACACAAGAGAAGATTTTCTTCACAAGCTGACGACTAAGCTCGTTCATGAAAACCAAGTGATCGCAGTGGAGAATTTGTCAGTAAAGAATCTCATCCAAAGCAAAAAACTAAGCAAGGGGATTCACGATGCGTCATGGTCAAGGTTCAACGAAATGCTTGCTTACAAAGCGAAGTGGTACGGACGGACGATCATAAAAGTCGATCCGTTCTTCCCATCAAGCCAGCTCTGCTCAAGGTGCGGGCATCAGCATAAGGATGTAAAAAGTCTCGCTGTCCGGGTGTGGGAGTGTCCATCCTGCGGTGTGCGTCACGACCGGGACCTGAATGCGAGCCTGAATATTAAAAAAGAAGCCCTTCGGCTTCTTTCACTTCAGTCTAGTTAAGATTGGTCATAAAACCGTTGGAATACGGGGTTAGCCTGATTACTGGGGGTCGAAGATCCTCTTGCCCAGGAATCCCCCACTTCGACCGTCAGGTAAGTGGGGAGTAGTTCAAAAGATAGATCAAACGCCTGCCATCAATGTTGGTTATGTAGACAAGCCTTTTAAAGTATCATGCTTGAAGAAATGCACCAGTAAATATTATCGTGATAAATCAGCTGCGCTTTCCACTATCAACAGGGCACTAAATACACACGTTCAAGAGTCTTCAGCTTAATAGCAGCACAAATAATCAATTTCTCTAAAAGTTTTTTATCCTTATTTATCTTGTTACTCGTTATTCGCACATTTTCTCTTTACCACAAATAAAATAATTGTTTGAAATTTTTAAATATTGTTAATAATATTAAAGAGTCCTTTCCCAAGCGGAGCAGCTGACAAACGGCTGCCCCGTTTTATTTTTTAAAAGACCAAGATCCTTACAAAATTAGTATATAGGATCTGCTAAACAATAACATTAGAAAAAATACTCGAAAACGAGCTTTTCTAAAAAGCAAAACCACCTAATATGTGTTGATATTAAGTGGTATTGCTGAAACTTTGATCGGGCATTTAAAAATCGGGATTACTTAATGTTTATGGATACAGGCCTTCTATTTCTCCAAGGCAAGGTGGACTTCCTTTCCATCAATCATAAAGGCTTTCATATGTTCACGCTTCTCAAAATGGAGAGACCGCAGGACCAGGCTGCTTTGCACTAATTGATCATGTTTTTGAAGCATCTTCTGGATATTAGCGGCAGCATGGATAAATAAGTGAACTCTTAACTCTACAGGCAGGTTCAATTCTTTCCGGTAAGCCTGCACCGCCCGAATGATTTCTCTTACGGTTCCTTCTTCTTTTAATTCTTCGGTTAACGCTGTCTCCAAAACGACCGTGAAAGAATCGTTTTCTGCAAGCGCAAATCCTTCTGGTGTGTGCTTAGTGATTAACAGGTCTTCTTTTTGGAGGTTTACCCTTGTTCCATCTGTCAGTTCAAGATTCAGGCTTCCATCTTGAAGCAGCCGGCTGATTTCTTCCTTTTTCAGCCCTTCAGCTCTTTTCTTCAGTTCAACCATGTGCCTGCCGAATTTCGGCCCGGCCGCTGCAAAATTAAGCTTTACCGTATAATCGACCAGCTCTAGTGTGCCAGCGGGCTGAATGTGTTTTACATTGGTTTCATCTTGAATAATAGATGTATATGAAAGCAAATAGGATACGTCCTGATGCTTAGCGGGCAGAATATAAAGCCTGGCGAGCGGCTGCTTCGTTTTGATTTTTGCTGCGTTCCGGATTGATCTTGTCAGCTCAACCACCTGCAGAACACTGCTCATTTCCTGTTCCAGCTGCGGATTCATCCTGTTTTTTTCCGGTTTCGGATAATCGGACAAGTGGACACTTTGCCCCGTTAATCCGGAATAAATGTCTTCTGCGAGAAAGGGAGTATACGGCGCAGCTAGCTGAGCGGTTTTCTTTAAAGCTTCGTGTAGCGTGCGAAAAGCAGCCCTCTTATCCGGATTCATCCCAGCACCCCAGAAACGCTGTCTGGACCGCCGTACATACCAGTTGCTCATGTCTTCGACAAACGAAGCAATACTTCTTGCGCCGGCGGTAAAATCATACGCATCTAAAAACGCTCGTACGTCCTTGATAACGGTATTGAGGCGCGATAAAATCCACTCATCAAGGATGGATCGTGTTTCCTCTCCCTCTTCTTCAGGGTCAAACTGGTCAATCTCTGCATACAGCGAATAAAACGAATACACGTTGAGCAGTGTATCCACCATTTTTGATTTGGCCTGGCTGACTAGCCCCTTTGAAAAACGCTTGTTATTCCATGGAGCGCTGTCTGCGAGCAGTGCCCATCTGAGCGCGTCGGCGCCAAATTCTTCGATCAGTTCAACTGGATCAAGAGCATTTCCTTTACTTTTAGACATTTTCTGTCCGTTTTCATCCAGGATATGCCCTAAAGAAAGAACCCGTTTATACGGAAGTTTGCCGGTAAACAGAACAGAGACCGCCAGCAGGCTGTAAAACCAGCCTCTCGTCTGATCTACACCTTCTGCAATGACATCAGCCGGAAATTGTTTTTCAAATAATGCTTTGTTCTCAAACGGATAATGATACTGTGCATACGGCATTGAACCGCTGTCAAACCAGACATCAATCACTTCTGGAGTCCGTTTCATAGATGCGCCGCATTCACATAAAAGCTCTACTTTATCGACGTATGGTTTATGAAGCTCAATGTTATCCGGTACTGCGCCTGCAGCCCACTGCTGCAGTTCTTTGATGGAATGAGGAGCTCTTTCTTCCCCGCATTCCCCACATTGCCAAATATTTAGTGGGGTGCCCCAGTAGCGGCTTCGGCCAATATTCCAGTCGACCATATTTTCTAGAAAGTTGCCGAACCGGCCTTCTTTTATATGATCCGGAAACCATTCAACCGACTGGTTATGTTTCTGCATAAGTTCTTTGACAGCCGTTGTTCGAATAAACCAGCCCTCCATTGCATAGTAAAGAAGCGGACTGTCACAGCGCCAGCAGTGCGGGTAGCTGTGTTCGTATTTTTGTTTATGAAACAGGAGGTTTTTTCCCGCTAACAGCTTAATAATTTCTACATCGCACTCTTTCACAAATTTTCCAGCAAGCGGTGTAACCGCGTCGGTATATCGCCCTTTACGGTCTACAACATTCACAAAATCAAGCCCATTGGCCTGGACGGCCCGATAATCATCTTCTCCGTATGCCGGTGCTATATGCACAAGGCCAGTTCCGTTCGTATCTGTTACGAAGTCAGCTAAAACCACTTTATGGCCATTTTTGACCGAAACAAAGTCAAACGGTGCTTCATATGCTGTATCTGCCAGATCATGGCCCTTGATAACCTTTAAAACTTCTCCCTCCCCCTGCATCACTTGACCAACGAGTTTTTTGGCGACCACAAAAACCTCTGATCCCCGTCTCACTTTCACATAATCGATGTCTGGGTGAACAGCAAGAGCGACATTTGCCGGCAGTGTCCACGGCGTAGTGGTCCACCCCAGCAGGTACTCATTTTCTTTGCCTTTTATCCGGAACTTAGCAGTCGCAGATAAATCAGAAACGTCTTTATACCCCTGAGCGGTTTCATGAGAGCTAAGCGATGTTTCGCAATTTGGACAATACGGAACGACGCGATGCCCTTTATAAAGAAATCCTTTGTCATGAATGGAAGCTAGGATATTCCAGACCGATTCAATATAGCTGTTCTCAAGCGTAATATAGGGATCGCCCATATCTACCCAATAGCCAAGGGACTCGGTAAACTTACGCCACTCTTTTTCGTAAGAAAATACACTTTCTTTGCATTTCTCAATAAAAGATTCAACACCGTATTGTTCAATTTCATCTTTTCCGCGGATCTTCAGCTGCTTTTCTACTCCTAGCTCTACCGGCAGTCCGTGCGTATCCCAGCCTGCTTTTCGAATGACCTGATAGCCGGACATGGTTTTGTAGCGGGCTACAAAATCCTTGATTGTTCTCCCCAATGCGTGGCCGGCATGCGGCAAACCATTGGCAGTAGGCGGCCCTTCATAAAAAACAAACGTTTCCTGGCCTTCCCTGTTTGTAATGGACAGACGAAATGTCCCTTTCTTTTCCCATGCTGCCCTGATCCGAGTTTCTCTTTCAAATGCCGTCTCTTTCATTGGTCTCACCTCGTTTTTTAGAATTTAAAAACCCGATTCTGATACTGCGCAGAATCGGGTTTATAAACAAATAAACAACGGATAAAAAGAAAAAAACCATCAGTAGTGGTTTTCCTTTATCTCTCACTACGTACCATCATACGCGTTCTTTTTAACGGCAGAAACCCGTCAAAGCTTAACCTGTGTTCAGCTTTGCTTCTCGGAGAGGATTTTCACTGTGGTCTTACCGTTGACTCTCAGCAAATCGTCAACTCTCTGTAGATAAGATGGTCACAGCTACTCTTTCTCGTCATCGAATTCTCATATTTTGTTAATAGTTATTGGCTATCTTACGCTCCATATTCCCCGTTGTCAACAAAATTCAGAAAATTTATTCCTTCATCATTCGACATAAGGCGACTATTTTTCCTCATTGTGGTATAGCGATTTAAAAAATGGACAGGTTACCTCATAAGTGAATCGGCAATACATTTTTTACTGCCTGCCTGTTTAAAGCGCATACATTAGGTATCTTACCATTCTGCATTCCATGAAGGAGTTAGGGCGACATGTACTTCTCTATGACTTTGCTGGCCATACCGTGGATTATTGCTTTGTGGCACCTTTATCCAAAAGATAAGCAGCTGATCCCATTGATCGCTCCTTTTGCTGCCGTTGTATCCTTTATTGTCAACGGGCTGGGTGTGTATTTTGGTTTTTGGCGTTTTTACCCTTTTATCGAACTAAATGTTTTCGCTACGTACCCCTGTAATTTAGGTATCTTTCCTGTTTTAGGCTGCTATATGATTTACTTTGTTCAAAAAACAAAGCATCCCTATGTGATTGTTTTTGGAATCACTCTGTTCACCACGCTTCTTGAAGGGCTGTTCGTTTTAATGGGTAAAGTTGTATACGGAAATGGATGGAATCTTTTTTGGACCTTTATTTCGTATCTCTTGCCTTATCTTTTAGGATACTCGTTTTATTTGTATTTACAAAAGCTGAACATCATTAAAAGGAAGTAAACGTTACTTATTTTTTAATATATGCTTTTTTATGTATAAATTACCACAATAAGGTTCATACTGATATTGTTAGTTTCAAAACCTAACTCCTATAGAACCGAAACCATTTCGCAGCCAGGCTTTCCGCCTGGCTGTCTTTTGTCGTTTTTATTATTCGATGATAACAAACAGGAGTAACCCATATAAAAATGCTGAATCACATGAAAGGTGTATAGCCAAAGTTCTAGCGCAAAAGAGTGCTTTTACTTTAGTTTCATCCATTTTCTTTTAAAAAGCATGTCTTTCACATTATGGACTTTCGAAAAGCTCCCATGCTGATGTATTTTTTATTATATAAATATACTTTACAATTCGGCGAATAAGTTATCGAATAAATCAAAAAATAAATAATATTTCGTTGATGAAGGTTGCCAGAATGATAAATGAATGTATATTATTAGCAATAGAATCTTTTTGAAGCTTATGCATAAAATAACGTTTCTCCTATCCTTATGGACTTGATAAGTGAGAAACCAAAAAGTGGAGTGTGTAGTAATGGAAAGTAAATTTGCTAAAAGAGCGAGCCGGGTTAAGTCTTCAGAAACGCGCGAAATTTTAAAGGTAACGGAACGGCCAGAGGTTATTTCCTTTGCTGGAGGTCTACCGGCGCCTGAACTGTTTCCAGTTGAAGCGTTAAACGCAGCCTGTGAAGCTGTACTGAAAGAAGACGGGCCGGCTTCTCTTCAATACAGTACAACGGAAGGCTATATTCCCTTAAGAAACGCGATCATCAAGCGTATGAGTGCCATCGGCATTCAGGCTTCCCTGGAGCAGGTGATCATTACATCCGGTTCACAGCAGGCGATTGACCTGACAGGGAGACTGCTTCTAGATGAAGGAGATACTATTCTTTGTGAAAGCCCCACCTATCTGGCTGCAATCAACGCCTTTAAAGTGTATGATGCCAACTTTGTGGAAGTAGATATGGATGAAGACGGTATGGTTATGGAAGCGTTGGAGAAGCAGCTGCAGCTGCATCCTAACGCTAAATTTATCTACACCATTCCTGATTTTCAAAATCCGACTGGCCGAACAATGAAACTCGAAAGACGAAAAAGAATGATTGAACTTGCCAATCAATACAATGTGCTCATCGTGGAAGACAATCCATATGGAGCGGTACGTTTTTCCGGTGAACCTCTCCCTCCTGTCAAACATTTTGATACAGAAGGCAGAGTCATTTATTTAAGCACGTTTTCAAAAATCTTCACGCCGGGACTTCGGCTTGGCTGGATCTGTGCCGACGAAGGTTTTATTGAAAAATACGTAGCGTTTAAGCAGACCGCTGATTTGCACTCTGACAGCTTTGCTCAGCGAATTACCGCAAAATACATGGAGCTCTATGATATAGAAGCACATATTGAAAAAATTAAAGAAGTATATAAAGAACGATGTACCACAATGCTTGACTGCATTAATCAATTTTTCCCTAAAAGTGTCTCTCACAGCAAGCCCGAAGGCGGATTGTTTATTTGGGTCGAGCTTCCGGATTCAGTTGATTCAAGTAAAATCTTTTTAGAATGTTTGAAAAATGATGTAGCATTTGTGCCAGGTATTCCTTTCTTTCCAAACAGCCAGCAAAAAAATACACTGCGCTTAAATTACTCTAATATGCCGAAAGAGCGGATTATAGAAGGAATGAAGCGCCTGGGAGAAGTGCTTCGGCGCGAACTGCAGAAAGAGCCTGCTTCTTAAAAAGCTCCATAAACGCATTATATATACAAAAAAGCACTTAGACTTTTGCCTAAGTGCTTTTCTTTTTATGTTTATTGATACACCGGGTACTTTTTAGGCTCCATCACAAACACCTGTTCTACATCATATATTTCTTCTACATAAATCTGGTGCCAGATCATAAACACAAGAATCGTCCAGATTTTGCGGCTGTTGTCTTTTTTATTGTCTACATGCTCCTGCAGAAGGCGAAGCGCTTCCTGCTTGTTGAACAAGTAGTCAGTTCCGCTGACTTGAATTAAGTTCACGGCCCAGTCGTATAACTCATCTTTCAGCCAGTGGCGGATTGGTACCGGGAAGCCTAATTTTTTACGGTTTACAACATGGTCTGGCACAATACCTTCAGCTGCTTTGCGCAGTACATACTTCGTGGTGTTATTTTTAATTTTTTGGTCCGTTGCAATGGATGACGCTACGTCAAACACTTTTCGGTCCAAAAACGGCACGCGCAGTTCAAGCGAGTGCGCCATCGTCATTTTATCGGCTTTCAGTAAAATATCTCCCCGAAGCCACGTATGAATGTCGATGTTTTGCATTTTTGTAACCGCATCATAGTCAGCTGACTGGCGATAAATAGGTGCGGTTACGTCCGTATAGCCCGGGTTCGGCTTGTACTGGGACAGCAGGGCTCTTTTTTCCGCTTCTTCAAACATTTTCGCATTTCCGATATACCGCTGTTCAAGCGGTGTCGCACCGCGCTCGATAAAGCTTTTTCCCCTGAATCCATCCGGCAGAATACCGCTCAATGCTTTCAGTGCGCCTTTCACCGGTCCTGGAATCGATTGGAACACGCGCAAAGATTCCGGCTCACGGTAAATATTATAGCCGCCGAACAGCTCGTCCGCCCCTTCCCCGGATAGCACTACTTTCACATGTTTTCTCGCTTCACGCGCTACGAAGTAAAGCGGAACGGCCGCCGGGTCTGCCAATGGATCATCCATATGCCAGATGATCCTAGGAAGCTCCTGTACAAATTCCTCCGGCGAAATAATGTGGCTGATATTTTCTAAACCGAGCGCATCCGCTGTTTCTTTTGCTACATCTACTTCACTGAAGCCATTGCGTTCAAAGCCGACTGAAAAAGTTTTTAAATTCGGATTTACCTGCTTCGCCAGTGACACGATAAAGGAAGAGTCAATTCCACCTGATAAAAAAGAACCAACCGGCACATCACTTCGCATATGCACGTTGACAGAATCAATCATCACATTGCGAATGTCTTTAATAATCTGGTCTTCCGTTGACTTAATCGGGCGGAACGTCGGTTTCCAGTAAGATTGGATCTTCATGGCTTGTCCAGGTTTTTGCGTAAAGAAATGGCCAGGCTCAAGCTTTTTCACGTTTTCCGTCATCGTATCAGGTTCCGGAACGTACTGGAAGCTTAAGTAATGCTGCAGAGACTTGGCATCTAATTCGCCTTTTTGAGCCGGCAAAATGCTTTTCTTTTCAGAGGCAAAGTACGTCTTTTCTCCCTGCTCAAGGTAGAAAAACGGCTTGATACCAAAATGGTCGCGCGCTCCAAAGATCTGCTGTTCTACTTTGTCCCAGATCACAAAGCCAAACATTCCCCTCAGTCTCTTCACTGCTTCTTCCTTCATATCGCTATATAAAGCAATAATCACTTCTGTATCGGATTCCGTCGCAAACTCGTATCCTTTTTCCACTAATTCTTTCCGAAGTTCAACATGGTTGTAGATTTCTCCATTGAAAATAATCCAGTAACGGTCGTTTTCATACGAAAGCGGCTGGTGTCCACATTCAAGATCGATGATACTCAGCCGTTTAAACCCAAACTGCACATGATCCTCCATAAAGTAACCTTCATCATCTGGTCCTCTATGGGTAATCAAGGCATTCATTTTTTTAAAGTTTTCTGCCATTTCTTCTGTTTGTCTATATGGCCGTGCGTGCATACAACCCACAAATCCGCACATACATTACACCTTCTTAGATAAATTTAATAAAATATCGTTTCCAGCTTTATATACGACATCCCTTTGTAGAATCCCTTTTTTTGGATGAAGAAAAATCTGTATTAACTGTACTAATATAAATAGTATAGTTAAATTCACCAAAAAGCAAAGATTTACCAGGGTGGATCATTATACCATGAAAACGAACAAATTTGTATAATAACCTTTATCTACCTTTCCACCATTCCAGAGACTATAAACGGGGAAAAATGACACCGGACAAAGAATGACAAAAAGCCTGTTTTCTAAGGAAAACAGGCTTTTTACACAGTTTTATTTTTATGGTGACAGAGTGCTTATATATACTTGCCGAGCGATTCACTCGACCACTGATGAATGACATGATGTTCTCTGTGAAGAACTTTTTGCAGGTAAATCATCGTTGTGTGAATGTCTTCATGCCCGAGTGCTTTCATAATTGAAAAGACATCTGCTTTATTCAAGTGAGAGATAATCGCAAAACTATGCCTGAATACGTGGGCTGTTAATTTAATATGACCGGAATGAACAAAAGGCAGGTCCACTTCTTTGATCACTCTTTTCAAATAATGGGCGAGTCCGTCTGGTTTAAATGCCCGTCCTGTACTTGTGACAAACAGCGGTTCCTCACTGCTGTTCGGAAAAGTAACAGGACGAAACCGCGCTTTTCGATACTGAAGGATGCTCTCCAGCACTTTTTCTTTTAAAGGAATTTCCCGCCGCTTGTTTCCTTTTCCTGTGACGGACAAATAATGATGCCCCAAAATGCTGTCATACTGCACATCGGCCAGTGTCAGACGGCATAATTCCTCATTCCGCATGCCGGTGCTGACTAGTACATGAATAAGGGCAAAAGCAATGTATTGCTTTCGCTCCTCAAAGTAATCCAGCAGCTGGATTACTTCATGCGGCCCTAAATCGCGGTTCGGCCGGTCTTCGGAACGGACCGAAACGGTCAGCAGTTCTTCATGGATTGGCTTTTGGATATAGCCGCTTTTAAATAAAAAGGAGAAAAAGCTTTTCCAAATAACCGTTTTTCTTTCAAGTGTGGCAGGTGAATAGCTTCCCCTTTTCTTTACGTGCGGGCTGTCTTCCGCGACCCACTTTTGGTACCGTCGCAGGTGCCGCTTTTCTAAGCTCTTAAACAGGGAATCATCCACGATATCCAAATCTAAATGCAGCACAGGCCCATTCTCAAGCATCTGTTTAATCATCATATGTAATTCTTTTTCATACTCCCGAATCGTACGTTTGGAACGATTCGCTTTTTTGTTTAAATTGGTTTCCCGGTATAAAAAGTAATGCAGCATATCCCGGTCGTTAAAATAGTAAAAATCCGGCTTCCCTTCCCTCTCTGCCCGGTCTTTCTGATCAACCAGCGCAGAAATGGCTTCTTCCGTGTTCTCGGGAATAAGTAGACTATTTTCATTATGTATGATTAATTTGCCCATATATATCTCCTAATTATTTATAAACCCCTTTTTAATTAATATATATTTTCATTATAAAATAAATTAAATTATTTTTATACAATTAAAAATGAAATAATCATTAATTAATTTCTTTTGAATTTTAAATAAACTATCTTATATCAAAAAATATAACATTTGTTGATTTTATTACAATAGTTAATATATAAAAAATTTTTATTTTAAACATTTATTTTAAATTAAGTATTTTTTGTATTTTATTTTTTAATGAATTATAATAGGAGTATAAATACTATTAAAAATAAAGTTTATTATTATACATATTTTATTTTTGAATTGATTTATTATTTCTTTTTAAAAGCATGATCACTTTTTTCTCTGTGTATAATTAAACTTGTTTATGTAACAGCAAGGCAAAGAGAGAAAAAGAAGAGCATATATCGGATGGAACAAAGAAATGGCTTTTCACCTGATAGGAAAAGCTGTTTCTTATAAGATGTTACAAATGATTCTGCTCAGCTTGAAACACTGCTTGTAGAGAGCGGCATATATAATGGAAGAAACTCGGATTAAAATGAAGGAGAATGAATAAATAAACATGAATATTTCGGATTGCTACACCACAAAAGAAGCGGCTGAACGCCTTGGAAAATCAGTGGTTACGATCGGCCACTATATACGAACTGGAAAACTGACACCCGTTGAGGATTTTTGGGGCGGACACCGGGGGCATTTATTTGAAAAAAGCGCGGTTGATCGGCTAAAAGAGGAGCTCAATCAGGAACAGCCGAACGGAATGATGACAGGAGAAGCCGCTGCTTATTTAGGTGTAACGAGAGCCGTGCTGCAATCTTACCTCCAAGAGCAGCTTATCCCTTTTGAAAAAACGACCTGGCGCAGCCGGGAAGTTGTAACCATCAAAAAAGTCGACTTAGATTTGTTTCAAGAAACGCATAAAGAGCGTCTTGTAGAAGATCGCCTCAAGCAGCGCTTGTTTTATGACCGTAAAAAGCAGATGGCTTTTTACCAGCGCTTTTCGTCCAGCACGATTCAGGAAGCACGCCTCACTTGGGATACCCAGAAAGAATGGGTGTTTTTTATCCAGGATACCGGCGCCCAGCTATCATTTGAAGAAGGCATTTATAAGCATGATTTAACCCCAGACTACACACTTTCTTTTGGCAAACGGACTGGAACGCCTGGCTACGCGAAGCTGTCGCTGCCTTTACAGTTGTCCTTTACCCGACAGTTTCTGGATCTCTTATACGAGCAGTTTGACTTATCCAATGTTTATATGGATATACGGCAGAAAGAAAATATTATCGTCCTTTACGTTAAGGATATGCTATTAAATGCAGTGGAAAATGCGGAAACACTTGGCCATTTTTTAGAAAGCAACGCAGAAGAAGGTTTTGTAGCAGCCAATAACAGCCAAATTCGGATCGAATCGGCTGAAAAAAGTCTGTCTATTTACCTGCCGGCTGATATTAAAAAGAAAATCAAGCAGGCAGCAACAGAACAAGGCACAACCATGCAGGAGATCTCTAAAAGAATTATTATGGATTACTTTAAATAACGAGGTAAAATAAAAGATCCTTAAAAAGCGGCTTTCTGTTGAAGAAGCCGTTTTTTATATATTTTCCTTTTGCTGTTCCTTTTAAAGTTTACATAATAAATTTATCGTTAATAACAAATCAGATGATTTTATACAAAAAAACACCTTTACGCAAAAATAACGTAAAGGTGTTTTGATCTTTCGTACTCTACAGGCTTTGTGACATTGAAAGAATTATTTATTTTGCTCCATGATATCATACTGTGAGTTTATACCGCTCTTCTTCCTGGCTTGCTCTGCTCTTTTTCCTGCTTCGTTCTAGTAAACAAGCTGATGATATATCCGGCAAGTCCGCCTGCAATCGCAGGGAAGATCCAGCCCAGCCCGAATCCATAAAGCGGAAGATAATTTGTGAAAAAAGCATCGATAGCTGAAATATTCAAGCCAGCTCCTTTTAAACCATCCATGATACTCACTAAAAAGGTTAACAACATGCTGCCTTGATACACGTGGGCATGTCCTTTAAATAAAGGATGAAGGAACGTCAAAACGATCAAGACGATCGCTAATGGATAAAGAACAGTCAATACTGGTACAGAAATTGAAATTAATTGAGCTAGACCAATATTAGCGATAACGGCACTAAATACACATAATACTACGGCAATCGTTTTATACGGGATGTTCGGGAACAGTTTGTGGAAATAAGCAGAACAAGCTGTGATCAGTCCTACACTTGTTGTTAAACAAGCAACCGTAATCATTAAACCTAACAAAACTCCGCCGTATGTTCCGAAGTAGTAGTCCGAGACACTTGCCAAAACTGCTCCGCCATTATCTAGACGTCCCACACCCGTTACACTGGCAGCCCCCATATAAGACAGAGCTGTATAGATAGCTGCAAGAATAACAGCGGCGATTCCAACCGCTTTTAAACAAACGATCAAAATATCTTTTCTCGTTTTTGCACCTTTTTCTTTGATTGCATTAATAATGATGATACCAAATACAAAGGATGCAAGTGTATCCATTGTCAGGTACCCTTCCTGGAATCCATTGAAAAAGGCATTCGTTTGATACTTTTCTGCAGGCGCCTGCAGCTTACCAATTGGGTTAAAGCATGCGACTACTACTAAAATCCCGATAAATGTGATTTTGATTGGTGTAAGGAATTTTCCGACAATATCGACAATTTTCGCTGGATTTAAAGAGAAAAAGCATGTGATGCTATAAAAGATCACTGTGAAAATCAGCAAAGGTACAAACGTTGAATTTTCTGACAAAAATGGTTTTACGCCAATCTCAAAAGAAACACTTCCTGTCCGTGGAATCGCGAACAAAGGACCGATTGCCAAATAAAGAACGGTTGTAAAGACGAGACCGAAAATAGGATGAACGCGGCTCGCTAAGGACTGTAAATCCTCTTTTCCAGAAAAGCCAAATGCCATAACCCCTATTAGAGGAAGGCCTACTCCGGTTACCAAAAAGCCGGCAGTTGCTATCCAGACATTTGTCCCTGCTGACTGGCCAAGCATAGCCGGGAAAATCAAGTTTCCTGCTCCAAAAAATAAAGCAAACAGCATCAAGCCGATCACTACTATAAATGAAAATGGTATTTTGTTTGACACTAAAAAAGCCTCCTGTTGTTACTCTTGTTGTCACAAACCATCCCCTATCATACACCAATTGAATGAAAAGTGTAAGAGTTTCGTAAATATCCAGAAAATTAAATTAATATTATACTAAAATACTTTTTCCTGATTTTTCTTAAAATTTTTACAACAGTTTATATTCTTTTACACATAACAAATACCCCTGCTCTCTTAAGCGATCAGGGGTATGTTCAAGAAAAATAACATATTAATACAGTCATGTTGGATTTCCTTTTATATGCTTTGTTTTATGGGGTAGAAAGAAATTTTTCAAGCGAATCCAATGCTTTTTCCTCATCGCTTCCATCAGCAATAAGCTTCACTTCAGTTCCTGGAGTCAATGCCGCAGCCATGACACCCATAATACTTTTAGCGGCAATCACTTTTTCATTGCGGATCAGGGTAATGTTGCTGCTGAATGTATTCGCTTTTTCAACAAATCGAGCAGCAGGTTTTGATTGAAGTCCTTCTTTTAATCCAATTTTCACGTTTCTTTCTAACATCATGCAGCCCAGCCTTTCACTTTATATTTTAAAATTTGAAAACGCTTTCTAGATTATTTCCATTTTATCTTATTTTTATACCTCTTTGAAATAGGCAAAGTGCCTAAAGAATTTTCCGCTTCTTTGTGCAAAGCGTGCAGTCCTGGCCTGAATTAAAGCGTTTCCAGCTTTTTGTTTACTTACAAATATTGTTTTACTGGTTGTTGGAACAAGTAAGTAATACTGTTGGTTCACTTGAATAAAAATATATTTATTTATTCCATACAATATGCCAATAAGAATGGCCGCTTTAGCAAATAACCTTTGGCACAGTTATGTTTATTTCTCTAGGCACTGCTCCCCTATCCCTCCTCTTTATTTGTTTTTTATTTTAGCATCAACTTCTGAAAAAGGGAAATTTTTACCTTTGATTTTGTGGATTTTTAATGATGGCCCAAGAAAACAAAGTAAAATCCACGCCCTGTATCAGCAAAACAAGACTTACTAACAAATATTATCTAGTTTCTTCTTTTTTTCACAAAAATACATATATACAAGTATTTATATATATATGTATACAAATGAATGTAATTTTAGAAAAATATTTTCTTCTTTATTCCTGACTAAAATAATGGAGTAAAAAAGCAGACCATCCTTTTTAAAAAGAACGGGCTGCTCTGTTTATGACTGATCTGGATAATGATAAACGTTTAGTTTATCACCTTTTAAGGTCGCTAACAAAACGTCCGCCGCCTTTGATTCATTGTGAGCTTTTAACTGGCTGTTAAGCCACGCTTCATCTTTACCGCTTTTCTTCAATTCCTCATGGTCTATTTCCCCTTCTTTGATTACGGCCCGTGATATAGACAACGGCTTTACAGGCAGCTTCATATCAGCTGGAGTGACAGGTGCATGTTTAGGATGAAGAAAAAAGGAAATCGTTCCGTTCGGTTCCCAGATTGCATGTGAGACTTTTTGGATATCTTCAATTTGGCTTTTTCGCAGCTCAGCCAACAAGATATCAATAGAAATTCTTGCTTTTCTTAAGTTTTGGTATCTAATTTTCCCCTGCTCAATGAGCGGATAGGGAGAGGGATCAAGAAAACGCTGGAATCTTTTCCACTTTAAACTCAAATAAGTGCCCGCAATGTATAAAACCACCAACACGACCATAGAGATCATTGAGCCTTTTAATCCTAAATGTTGGTCCGATAAAGGATGAGCTAAAATATTCCCAATTAAAATGGCCATTACAAAATCAAGCAGCCTTAGCTGCGCCATCGACCGCTGGCCCATTATTTTTGCAGCCAAAAGTAAAAACAAAAAAGCAACAAGCGCTCTTAAAATCCATTGAATGGTTGTAAGAGATTCCTGGGCATGAAAAAAATCCACAAGGTTCACTTCCCCTGCCTTAACTTTGTTAAATGAGTACCTGTAGCATTCCCTATTCATGTAAATTTATAACGCAGATAATCAAAACAGTTCTTTGTCTGTTCTCCAACAAACCAGTTTTACCGCTTCTCTCAATCCCGATTCTCTATTCGATCATAGGATCTGTAAGAGGTATAATTAGAACCTAGATAAATTTTTAATAATCGGTACACCTAGACAACGTATCCCTTTACATACAAAACTGGCGGCGGAGCATTTCAGTATAAGCCTTTGAAAGTCATAGATATTCATTGAAGAAAATTCGTTTTGCATGCACAGTCTCTCATTTATAATTAGAGTTTCATTAGTATGGTAGACGGCGCCCTTGCCTCTCTCCAGGCCTCTAAGAGGTGTTCCCCGGGGACGCTAAAACGAAAACGAGTAATAAAGTGTGTGATTTGGTTGTTAGAATGATAAGGGTTAAAAATTACAATCACTTCCCTTGTATATATGACGAAAAGGTGTCTGCTGAATGTGAACACTTTTTGACTCCCTCCTTGTTTAGGATTAAACGTCAATAAAACGAGTAAACTATTAACAAAGGGAGGGATTGGTCATGAACTTGGCATACAGCTATCTGCAGTTACACAAAGAATACCTGCTCGACATAAGCGAGCAAAATCGTCCCGGTGAGATGAATCAATTTGAAGTACTTTGTTTGGATTTATATAACTGGCTGCAAAAAGAGCAAGGACTTACTGAGGCACAGGCAAAAGCAATTATAGAAGGTTCTCATATGCACGATGATGTTGCATAAGCCTACGGGCTCTTTTTTTTGTTCACTTTCTTTATTTTGCTTTACTTTTAAGTGGAGGAGTGTTGATTGTGTTATTATCTGTTTTTTAATTTATTATTGAATTTTGCACATTGTTAATTATGTATTAAATAGAGAGCGCATTTCACTTTTGACTTTTTCATTATTCTAGATGGATATCTGGATGATGATCGCTCATTTCATATTAGATTTCGCATCATTATTTTTGTTTTGCGATCCAGTAATCTGCATCTATATCCATAACCATCCTCCTTAAAAATAAATTGGAAAAAGGTTTTGTTAACAGCGCTTTATCACGCTTAAAGTATAGTTATCTATACCAGTTGATGGAATTTCACAAGTATAAACCTGTAAATTTTGATACAACAGCTACTAATTGGTATAGACAACTAGTTTTTACTCGGTTACACTTGTTCCTTCCTTTTTTCATAAAGTCTTCTGCTATAAATCTATTCGAATTGCTGTGTCCATTTTTCTTCCTAACTATATCCTTCTTTCTGAAAAACCATAACGCCCTGTTGCCTAATTAATATTTTCCAAGACAAGATTCGACAAACTATTCACTTTTCTCTTGGTACAATACTCTTCGGTAAACCAAAAGAAAACATATAAAAAGTAAAGAAAGCTGGTCAAGCGAGAGGAGCTACTATCATTGAAAGTACTAAAATCTGCACATGCCCCAGACCTATACTGTCTGTGGAACAATATTGGAAAAGAAGTAACTGAAGCTGTGGCTTATGATCGAATTATGAAAAGTATCGTAGATGAAGACGACTGGGATCCAGGTATCTTTAGGTGGGTCAGCGATAATACTCTTAATTTTGAGGAATGGCAAGAGATTGTAGTTTCACCAATTACATATACTCATCATGGATGACCGGCTTCGGCTGGTCTTTTTTTAAAATTTTAAAATAAACAGGAGAAAAGAATCCTGCTATAATCCGAATAAATTATTTTTGTTTGGCCTGTATAAGATCCTTTGAATTTGTCCATAATATGCCTATGAGCCCCCCCATTTTCTCATGCGATAACCCATAACACTGTGCAGCCAGAGATCTATCTGGCTTTTTTTGCATATTTTTCATTAATTGTGGGAAATAATCAGTATCAAGGCATTAAATAGTTCCCCTACCATTAATGCCCTTGATGCTCCTTTTAGCCTTGGAGCTTTTCAAGCTCTAAGGCCTTTTTATAGTACTTTATCCGACGGGCTACCATAGTTCTGCTGTTGATCTGTAAATGTCATGTTTCTTTAGTCAAACACCCCTCACTTGGCTATCTTCTTACACCCATTTTCCTAAAGCAGCTTTATTATGATCTAACCTTTAGCTTGAAAACATTTTTGAATCATTTTTATGAAGAAACTTCCACGATATCATTACAACTCAAAATGAAAATCCGTTAAATTATTCTCCCTTCAGATTGAATCTCTAATTATTGGTCTATCCTGTTGCTTTATGGCATATGTTAGTATGGTTAGCTTTTCATTTAGCTCCTGTAACGAATTGGTTTTTCAGTGAGTTCATTGGGCCCACTGTGTTTATTTGTGTCTTCGCACGGATAATTTTTTCCTTCTAAAACCAAGTATGGAAAAGAGAGAAAGAGAACCTGAAATACATTTATTTACTTTCCTTGAAGGATATATTAGGGTTTACCTGTTTGGACATTTTTTTAATTTTTTTGTTTATAGTTATAAATTCTTCAAAAAAGGGGTATATGCATTTTGAATAAGCAAACACTTATCCGATTAAAAATGCAACGATCAATAATCATCTTAGACTTTCACCAGCCTCTTTCCTTGTGCTTTTGCAAAGGTTAGAACCAGAGAGGAGAATTAACATTGTCATTAAATAGCCTGCAGGATTTGCTAGAAACATTGTGTTCTTTTAACACCATCAATATTACCCATACTTTCGAAAAGGATGAGCAGCCGATTGCTTCAGTTTGCTGCTTAAAAGATACTTCTATCATCCAGTTAACACTTTATGAAACCCAGTCAATTAAGCAGTATAAAAGTATTGAAGAAGCAGCAACCGCGATTGATAAATTGCTCAATTAGATTTTATCTCCTAGTAAAAAATGATTTGATTTACAGCCGTTTTCGTCGAATCCCTTCATACTGAGCAGGCATCCAAAGCATTATATAGGTTTACCTGCTTTTATAATCTGCTATAGCAAGGTGTTCCCTTCGTGAGTAAAAGAACACAACCGATGTTGATTCTTTAAACTTGATAAGTTTAAAGTTCAGAGGTATGATTCTTTCATTACCTAGAAATGGAGGGGATAAAAATGCACTGGCTTCGCTTAATCCCTGTAGCTTTTTTCTCTTTATCGGCTTTATCGCTATTTACCATTCAAGCCGAGGGAATTCTACATTCTATCCAGGAATTTATCGCTTTTTATAAGCAGGATTCCTGATTCATTTGATAAAATCCCTTTAAGGGATTTTTTTTATGTATTCCTTTAGCACTACTCTCCCAAGCAAGAAACAATCCCCTTCTTTCAAAGTAAGCTTTGCATCCTTTCCTCCATTTTTCCATTTACTTGTTAATAAAAAGTTTATATTGTTCTCATTATACTAAATCAATCACTCAAACTAAATTCGTGATATAATTCTCATAGTAAACGCTTACCCAAATACCTATCACTAAAGTAAATATTAACTTTTTAAGGGGCTGTTGAACGGTGATCATGGATAGTAACCAAGCAACCATAAAAGAACAAACCATTTTTAGCCACACAGGAAATCTTATTCAAACCGAAGATAGAGAAATTAAGGTCATTGCGCGATTTGAGGAACCGCTCATTGTCGTTTTAGGAAATGTGTTGAGCGATGAAGAATGCGATGAGCTGATCAACTTGTCAAAAGACAATGTGCAGCGTTCAAAAATTGGAGCTTCACATGAAGTAAATGAAATGAGAACAAGCAGCGGAACGTTTTTGCAAGGTGATGAAAGCGATATCATTGAAAAAGTTGAAAAAAGACTGTCCTCGATTATGAATATACCCATTGAACATGGAGATGGTCTTCACATTTTAAAATATACTCCTGGTCAAGAGTACAAAGCGCATTTTGATTTTTTTGCCCCAACAAGTCCTGCAGCGAAAAATAATAGAATCAGTACACTCGTTTTGTACTTAAACGATGTAGAACAAGGCGGAGAAACCTTTTTCCCTAAACTTAATTTTTCTGTTTCTCCACAAAAAGGAATGGCGGTCTACTTTGAATACTTTTATAACGATAAAAGCATAAACGAACTTACTTTGCACGGTGGAGCACCCGTTATCAGGGGAGAAAAATGGATTGCTACACAGTGGATGAGAAGGCAGAAGTTAAGATAAAGAGGAAAAGCCAAACTTTGACTAATCAAGGTTTGGCTTTTTAAATGAAGTTGAATAGCTGGGTCACTTATGCCTGCTGCCAAGTCGTTAACATCCCACCCTGTGAATCTTTACTTCACTTTTCCACCTTAATTGATATCGATGCTTATTGAAGGCAGCAACTCTCCTTACATGTTTCCAGATAAAATCTTTCTAGTGTAATTATAATTTTGGCAAAAATGAAATAACGTACCGTTAGTGTCGTCTTTTGTCGAAGAAAATTGATAGAATTTAGACTTTTATTGTAGGAAAATAATAATTCTAAGCAGGTAATTTTCTAATTGCTTTTCCTTGGCTTTAAAAAGTTTATACAGGTGAAGTGAGAGTAGTGATTATTACAGAGAGGACCAAAAGGAGTTACAAGCATGAATACTACATTTGAAACATTTCAAGTCCTTTTATTACACCTTCTTCTAATTCTTACTTTTTTCTTTTTATTTATATATGTTAGCCAGTCTAAATGGAACAGATTTATGAATGGATTTTTTAATATTGCTATCTCTGGGAGCTCCATTATTCTTTGCATGACTTTCCCAATTATTACGCCAAGCCATACAGTGGATTTTCGACAGGTTCCCTTTTTCATTGGCTCTTTATACGGAGGAAGAAAAGTTGCTTTTGTTCTATTTATAATTCTTATCGCCTACCGGCTGTATTTAGGGTATCCTGACTTTCAGGGAGCTTTGCTGGCCTACACTGCGATCTTAATTTTACTATGGATTACTATTCCTTTTTTTCATAAAGCAACTGTTTTAAAGAGAAAACTTTTTGTTATCTTCATGATTTCATTTATAGCTATACTAAGTATTGTGTCTACTTTTTATTTGTCTTTCCCCGAGCTAATGAATTTCAGCTACCTGGCATCTGCATCCGTTTTCTTTCTTGCTCAATTTGTTGCACTCTCTTTTTTTATCATATTTATTGAAAAGTCCAGAAGTGAGAAGCATTTAACCAAAGAAATCAGAAAATTAGAAAAGTTAAAGACCATCAGTGATATTGCGGCCAGTATTTCTCATGAAGTAAGAAATCCTTTAACTGTTTCAAAAGGATTTCTCCAAATGCTAAGAGATCCTCTTCTTAAGGAAGAGGAAAAAAACAGGTACATAGATATAGCAGTAGAGGAATTGGATAGAGCTGAATCCGTAATTAGTGATTACCTCACTTTCGCTAAACCTTCAATAGAAAATGTTAGAACATTGAATTTAAAAAAGGAACTTACTTCTGCCATCAAAGTAATTAAGCCTTTTGCCGACATGAATAATGTTTATATTGAACTGCAACAGTATCCAGATGTTTACATTGCAGGTGAAGATCAGAAACTTCATCAGTCTCTCATTAATCTTATTAAAAATGCTATAGAAGCAATACCTGAAGGAGGAAAAGTAGCTATTTCGCTACAGAAACAAAACGGCAAAGCAGTTATCACTATCGAAGATACGGGAGTTGGCATGACAGAAGAACAAATTGAGCGTTTAGGGACCCCTTACTACACAACGAAAGAAAAAGGAACTGGGCTCGGCACAATGGTGATCTTCAGCATTATAAAAGCGATGCGTGGTGAAATTAAAGTAAACAGTGAAGTAGGAAAAGGCACTCGCTTTACGATTCTCCTTCCATTGGTTGAACATTAAGGCTTGCAAATCTGCATATGATATACAACATAATCGAGATCCTGACGGAAGGGCTTATGAAAGATAGGAAATAGATAATGCTTTAGAAAGAAAAAGCCGTATCAGCATTCTAACTGATGCGGCTTAAATTATAAACTTATTGGAAAAACTGGGCTGTTTCTTCTCAAATATCCCCATTCTCTCTCTTTCCAAAATGGCTAGAAACGCTTTTGCAGTTTGAGGATCGAACTGACTCCCTATATTCTTTTCAATCTCACCCATTGTATAGTTTAAATCCATGATTGGTTTGTAGACCCGCTTTGTTGTCATGGTATCAAAAGAATCAGCGACAGCCAAAATACGCGCTGCCAGGGGGATCTCTTCTTTTTTCAAACCGTGGGGATACCCATTTCCATCGTATCGCTCATGATGATACAACACCATGTCGAGAACACCGTTTCTTTTGAAATCGGAAATATGCTTTAATGTTTCGTATCCTATTGTTGGGTGCAGTTTATTGAACTACCGCCCACTTACCTGACGGTTGAAGTGGGGGATTCCTGGGCAAGAGGATCTTCGACCCCCAGTAATCAGGCTAACCCCGTATTCCAACGGTTTTATGACCAAACTTAAATAGACTGAAGTGAAAGAAGCCGAAGAGCTTCTTTTTTAATATTCAGGCTTGCATTCAGGTCCCGGTCGTGACGTGCGCCGCAGGATGGACATTCCCACACTCGGACAGCGAGATTTTTTACATCCTTATGCTGGTGGCCGCACCTTGAGCAGAGCTGGCTTGATGGGAAGAACGGATCGACGTTTATGATCGTCCGTCCGTACCACTTCGCTTTGTAAGCGAGCATTTCGTTGAACCTCGACCATGATGCATCGTGAATCCCCTTGCTTAGTTTTTTGTTTTGGACGAGATTCTTCACCGACAAATTCTCCACCGCGATCACTTGGTTTTCATGAACGAGCCTGGTCGTCAGCTTGTGAAGAAAATCTTCTCTTGTGTGTTTGATTTTTTCGTGCAGTTTAGCAATCTGGGCTTTATTTTTTTTCCACGATTTCGACCCTTCTTTTTTACGTGCAAACGCACGCTGAAGAAAGGCTAATCGCTTTTCGTATTTTTGATAGTATTTCGGGTTGGCAATGGATTCACCGTTGGAGAGCACGGCAAATTCTTTTAATCCCAGATCAATGCCAACGGCATCGTTGGTGCTTGGTTTGTACGGGGAATAAGGCATCTCGCAAATGACCGAAATAGAATACCGGCCGGTACTGCTTCGGCGCACGGTGACACGCTTAATGTCACCTTCAATGTTTCGGGACTTTGAAAAACGAATCCAGCCGAGTTTCGGCAGCTGAACGCGATTGTCCACGATTTTAATATTGTGATTTGTCATTTTGGTTGTGTAGCTTTGGACCGGTTTTTTCTTGCTTTTGAATGTCGGATGGCCCTTAAAGTCATACGCCGTTGGCGTATAGCCTTCTGCACATTTTTTAGCGGCTCGTTTTTTTAATTCTTTTTTCGGCTGTTCCTTATATTTTTTGAATCCTTCGTACTGATATTCGATGCTTGCCTGAAGAGCAATACTGTCAGAACCAGACAACCATTTGAACGTTTCTTTTAGCCCAGGGAGGAGCTTTTTAGCAGCTGTTTCTGTATACCGTTTTTTTGTTTTTTCGAAACTCTTGATGTTTTCATTTAATATATAATTGTAGACAAACCGGCAGCAGCCGATCGTTTGGTTAATCAGTTGTTTTTGCTCATCACTTGGATGGATTTTAAACCGAAAGGCTTTAAAATGAAGGTTCTGTTTTTCATCTTTTTTGGTTTTTATCATCTTCCTCACCCCCTGAACGTTTGTTCTGTACCTAATTATACCATTTTAGCAATAGAGCGTTCAAGGAAAAAGGATGACTGAAAGAGCAACGATTCATCCCCCACTTAGCAAGCTTGAAGTGGGGGTGTTCTCGCCAAAGATGATAAAGTACAATAACAATCTGGCACAGAAGAATTTGAGCCAGATTTATTTCGGGTAGTTCTATGAATATTATGAGGACATCTTAAACGTTGTTTTTATTTGTTGTCTCCGTTATGCACCTGCCTTTCGAAGGAAGCCAAACCTATAGAGGCTGCACTACATTCAAAGTAAAATGCTCTATCAGAATCTTTAATTTAGGTGGAGAGGTCTGAGGATCATATTTGTCAGTCTTTATTTTTTCATCATTAACGGACTGATAGTGTAATAAGAGGTTATTTCAAAGAGGTTGTGTCTCACCATACATTAAATGCTTTCTTGATTTTTTTATATATTTGAATTTTGCACATTGTTAAATTTGTTAAAATAACTATCTCATTTATCCTGTAATAAATTCATCTTCATACTTTTCTTAAAAAACATGGTTTTATTTTGTATAACAAGAGAAGGTCTATTCTGGCAAGTCTTTATATCCTGTCGAATTCGTATTATCACCTTTTGCTTTCTTAAAAATAAAACTTTTTGTTATACTATGGTCATTTATACAGGCTTCCCTTAAACTCCCCCATACTATGTAAAAGTGGGAGGTGATAATCGTGAGCTGTGAAAACAATGGTGGGTACGGATCTGGCTTTGCACTAATTGTTGTTTTGTTTATTCTTTTAATCATTATCGGTGTCTCTTATGTTGGAGGCGAATATGGTGGTGGCGGATACTGCTAAGTGTCCAACACTGGCCTGTAAAACATTTCAAGTTAGTCGAGCTTTTCAGCTGTTCCCCCGCTTCCTTCTTTAGCTCCCTATTTGATATATAGTTGACTGTATTAAATAATACAGTCTTTTTTTGTTCAAATTTTTTTATAGATAGTGATAAGTCGGTTCATTCTTATGAGAGCCTTAACTCACTGCCTTTCCTTCAGTCAGATCCCTCGCCAGGCTGCTTTTATGAAAATCCCCACCACTTCTTTGCTTCATGCAGCCAGATGTCAGCTAAGGATAACCATTAATCATTTCTTACTCAGCAAGCCCTTGTTTAAGGTCACGCTCATATTGCTGCTTATTGGGTCTCGTCAGGCATAGGGCATTTCTTTTTATTCACTGTTCTTCGAAAAGCGACAAGCATAATCCTGGTCTGCTTTTTTCACTTAAACCAGCCTTTTTGATTCAAACTTTCCTTTACAATAAGCTTGTATCTCTTTTGGTGTTCATTGCTGTTTAGCGACTGCTCCGCAACATGGCTATTGTTGTTTACCTCTCCCCAAGTCTAATCACGGTTTTCCTCCTCAAAACACGCTATTTTAGTTCTCATTTCCCACATATAAAATCGTTTATTTTTCACTAAACTGGGTATTTTAATTATGATAAAATCACAATATTTATTTTGTGGAGGTTTTCTTTATATGTCTTCAAACGAATTAACTTTATGGATATTTCTAACAATTTTGGAGCTTATTCTTATTTATCCAATCATTTTGAGGCTAATAAAATCTGAAAGGTTTTCAACACTTCAATATAAACAGTCACAAAACATTAACCCTAAACCTAAAGAGAAAGATACATACTTTAATTAAAGCGCTTCTGGCGCTTTTTTCATTTTTATAGAACCCTCCTGAACTTATCCAACATACTTGGCATGTAAAAACGCTGATTTTCCCATTTGATAACCCATAAAGCTATACAGCCAGACCTACGTGGGGTGTTCTTTACCGCCAGCACATCCACTTTTGCTTTTTTTCATTATTAAAGGATAATTGATAATTAGTACGATCAAGCAATCCCCCTGTGGTACATGCTTGATAGTCCAGGAGCATTGCTTCTGGGTTTTATTGAATTCCCCACCGTTTCTTCTTCGCATCCAGCACTCCCTGTGTTAAATCCTCATACCTCGCTAAAATATGCTCATCGTTTAATCCTTTTGCAACAAACTTTTCGTACTGGATTTTACTCAAGTTCCCTTTTGAATTGACCGGGCGTTTCCCTCTTGAAGAAAACCTGTTACCTACCCGTTTATCAGCTTCTCTTACATATGCCGGGCGTTTCGCTTCAAATTTCCTGCAATATGCTTCCACTTCTTCTGGGGTCCATTGTTGTTTAATTACTGCTCTACGGTATGCCATTTCTGCTTTTCCCCCGTCAGTTCTTTGAACCACTCTTTGTCACCTGTTTTTAAAGCTAGGTCAATCAATGTTGATTTATCTTGGTGCTTGTCCCAAAAATCACCGATCGGTTCCAGCTGCTCTTCTGTGAAGATGCCTGGTGATGGTTTTTTTAACATGTATTTATTGTCCTTAATCCAAATCACTTTTGTTAACTCAACTCGTTTACTGTGCCAGCTAAAATTAATGATGTTGCTTACATATCCAACGGCTGTCATATCACCAATTTTGACTGCTTTCCAATCTCCAATGTTTAACAAAGCTTTCACCTCCAGTTTTCTTACTTTCTTTATTTCTCTTTTTATCTGAATTTATTCATTCTAAGACACAAACATATGATAATATCTTCTTAAGCTGGTGCTGATTTATGTTCACAAACCCACATATAACGCTCGCAGTGAATTCTCGCTTCCAAATTTCGAACTACAAAACATACATATCCTTAACTGGTCACACCATCGTGATTTGTTGCCAGAAGTGTCTGGATTAAAGTGGACCAGCAAGCCTGACTCTTTGGAATACAAAACTTACAGATGGGATAAGAAGAGGGGCATCCCTCTCCAACTAGCCCAATAGCGCTGTCTTGCCTGTCTTTCACTTCCCGTAGCACTCCTTCTCCCAATTCGGCAGCTGATTTTCCTTCTTACCCTTGCTTGTATATTTGTATATATGTTAACTCTCCATTTTATACACCTTTACATGCAGCTTTTAGACGTCTTGTTAGGTAACAAACTCCTTTCTAATAACTAATTTTTATTTAATTCGGTAATAGGCTTCTATTTAATTTTAAATTTTGTATAATTGGCTTAATCTTAAGAAAAAGGATTGGAATAATGATACAAGCATTTTGGACAATATACTTAGGGATTTTAGGTGTTTCTTCCATTGGATTTCTTGTTGGGGGCAAATATAAAACTATTCCTGCTAAATTAGACTTTGTAATTTCCATCATTACGTGGATTGGCTTATTTGGGTACGTCACTGATAATCAATTCCTTACTCCGCTTCTATGGAAAATTGTATTTGTAGTTGGCTTGCTTTGGGATGTCATTTTCAGCTTTAACAGTAAATATTACAGCGGTGATAGAACGCTTGATGAAATTTCCCAACCTTTTAGAAGCATTTTTATCGTAGTTATCCTTATTGTGACAATTGGTCCTTTGTATTATGGATTGTTCCATTATGCATTTAAATAAATTAAAGATCTTATTTAAAAGGAGACATCAACGACGTCTCCTTTTTTGTTTGGATTACTTAAATTATTTAATTGCCTGATATATTACGCATGATCTATTTATGTGTCCGCTGTCGCTCTATAAGAGCCTTTTTAGGACTTGTACCTAAAGTGTTTAGACAATGTTTTTATATATTTTTTCACAAAAAAAACCCTAGTTTTTACCGGGGCTTTTTTTATCATACGATTACTCCTTCTCTAACCACTTGTAATGTACGTGGCTTTCCTTCCTGCCAAGTAGGTTAGCCTTTAATTCGCAGGCTGTACAAATGACCTTGCACGGTAGAGGTTGATTTCAAATTAACCCCTTCCCCAATCTCACGAACAGATGGAAGATAATGGTTTGCTTCAATAAAGCTGCTTACGTATTCAAAAATAGTTTTTTGACGAGCGGATAGTGGTTTACGCATAACCTATACCCTGCTTTTGTCTAGGCTTAGCAGCTGCCAAAATGTTTTCTCGTTTAAACGTCCGCAATCTGCCCTGTTTTAGGCAGTACGCCCGAATATAATCCTTTGCGATCTTTCTCACAATAATATTACAATCAGTAATCTCTAGGTTTTCTGCCATGTACATGATTAAAACAGGCTGATTTGTTTTGAATGACGTTTTAAACAATCCTTCCATTTTAACTGCTTCATTCGTTAATCTAATTATACAGAACATACGTTTTATTCCCGAACAAAAAACAAACGTGCTTTCGTATTTTTATTTACGCCCAATTAATACATGTAGTGAAGCAGGAATGAAAACAAAGGAACCCCCGAGAATTACCTCGAGGGAGTGGAAAAGACAAGAAAAAATAGGCTTTTGTTCTGTCACTAATTTAATTTCTCCTAAATAAGTGTAAATCGAAACACTTTTCGTATTCATTTATTCTTTATGAAAGGCTATCGGGCTATCCGACAGCCTTTTTTAAGTTTTAAACGCTAGTATTGCCACTATACCTGTGAGAATGAGGATAAGAACCATTAACAGTTGTTACTCCTCGGAAAGTATGATAATGTCTGCCATCAGGCAAGGGAATAGCTGGACCAGTTACCCCTCGGATTTCATGTTCATGCCCATCATCAAATGAAGTCACTGTCATATATCGATGAGTATGAGGGACGCCAGTAGGAGCTGGTGCCGTTATTCCAGCATATTGATGACGATGTCCAGCATCAAAAGAGGTTAATCCTGAAAAATGATGGGTATGAACAGGCTGCCCATTCCATGTTGTAATATACAAATGATGAGAATGATGAGAATCTGAATTTGGATCGTCTGAATCAATGATCAATCCAGTTACCGGTATCTCCATATATGTTTTTACCACCTTTCCTATCGCTTTTTCCATGTTATGAACGCAAAGTTTATAAATTCCTGTATCTTAAGATAAATGAGAAGAAGCAGGTGATTTTTCATACTAATACGCGGTAAAAAGGTATACTGCATAGGTGGTATTTCCAGTTCCCTTCAAAATTTTTGTTCATAAAGGAACTTAAATATAGGGTTTTGAGCAGCTTTGATTTATGTATATTTTGTTCCTTAGTAAATGGAGCAGCTAGAAGAAGTTGCCCTCTTTAAAAGAGGGCGCATATTGCAGGTTTATTTCAATAAGCCTGCTTCTCTTGCCGCGTCATAACTATCTTCAGCAAATGCAACAGGATCGCCAACATCTTCCCAGTGCATATACATTAAGCGTGGATTGTCAAAAAGCCAGTGGTTGTGAACCGCTGTGATAGTAATCCCTCTACGTCGTAACGCAGTCATAAATCGGTTAATTTCTGATTGAAGGATGACGGTTTCTCCTAGATTAAGAGTCTTTCCACCAATGTTATTTTCGAATGATAGGGCAAATGGAAGTGCCAGAGGAGAGCGGGTGCGGCGTCCTAAAATGGTTGCATCTATATTTCGAAGACTTTGTACCACACAGACGGGAGTTGAAGTGATAACCTGGCCTCCAATTATATCAGCGAGCCGTTGACAAGGTAATGACATGATTGTTCCTCCTTTCTACTTATTTGTTATAGTGTATGTAAGAAGTAATAGATTTGTATAGGTTTATGTAGAAAGATAAAAATTAAGAGAATACTAGTTTCCTGATTTTAGCCGGAAGCAATCAAAAGCAGCTGCCTTTTTCATTTCCTTGTTTTGATGGTTCACGTGTCATTTATCTAGCAAAGGTAAATGAGGCTGGAACCGATCATGAACCAGAATGATTCCCCACATACCCTGCTCAATTCCCCAGCGGATGTTGCCGGAGAGGTGAAAGGTGTTGGCTCGTCTTCGTTCAGAATGATCGTCGCCGTTTTCCACCCACATAACTTTTTGAGCACAGATGATCGCAGTGTATTGAATAACGATTTGATCCCAAATGAAATCAAGCGGATCTGCCTGGCACACTTCATCCATGATTTTCAAAAACTCTTCTGGAAGATGCTTGGCTTGAATTACCCCCAGTTACTCACTACGTTCTTTGAACATGGGGGATTCCTAAGTATAGGAACCTATCGGCCCCTAATTCATTAGGCTACACCCGTCACTCCGACGGTTGGCAGTACGAACGACTTTGCAGCAAGTCTCCTGCAGAAAATCAAATTGTGTGACTAAACCATGGATAAATCATGGATATTCCGGGAAGCATTGATGTCCGCGTTTTCGGAATGACCGCAGGAGATACAAGTAAATACCGCTTGTGTTCGACGGTTTTCTTTCGCTGTATGTCCACATGAGTGGCACTTTTGGGAAGTGTAACGAGGATCAACCGCGATCACCTTCTTGCCGTACCACTTCGCTTTGTATTCCAGCATCGCGCGGAATTCCGACCAGGAAACTTCGCTGATTGCTTTGGATAATGTACGGTTATTCAGCATATTTGACACTTTCAGGTCCTCAATACCGATAACATCGTGGTTTTTGATGATCTCGGTCGTGATTTTCTGCAGGTAATCAGTCCGTGCGTTCGCAATCTGTTCATGAATACGTGCCACTTTGATACGCTGCTTTTGCACATTTTTCGCTTCTGATACCGGTCTTTTTTGCTGAATGGCTAGGCGCTGGCTGCGGGAAAGAATGCGTTGTGCTTTGGCGAGCTTCTCTTCTAACGCTCTAAAAAAGTTTGGATTTTTGTACACTTTCCCATTCGAGAGAATGGCAAAGTCTTTTAAGCCGACATCAATCCCAACAGTAGAATCTGTTTTGGGCAGGTCTTGCACGTCTGTTTCAACAAGCAAGGAAACGAAGTATTTGCCCGAAGGGTTTTTCCGTATCGTTGCGTTTAAAATGCGTCCTTGCACGTCACGGCTGTTCGCAAAACGAACCCACCCCAGCCTAGGCAGTTCCATACGATTGCCCAAAATGCTTACCTCCGGAAGCTGATTCTTTTTTTCAATATTTGTCGTGTAGGACTGCACTTTATTCTTCTTACTCTTAAATCGCGGAGCCTTGTTTTGCTTCTTGAGGAAACGGTCAAATGAGTCTGCAAGATGTTTCAAGGATGACTGCAGGGAATGTGAATCAACTTCTTGCAGTCAACTTAGTTCTTTCTTGAGTTTTGTAAGCTGGGCTGAACAGGCACTGTACGATAAGTCTTTTCCAGTTGTTTGATAGTTTTCGTTCCATAAGGAAAGGAAGCGGTTGAACACAAAACGCGAGCAGCCGATGGTTTTCGCAATCAGCACTTCTTGTTCTTTGGTTGGATATAGGCGAAAGCGATAGGCTTTGTTAAAGGGGTACTCTTTCAGTAAAATCTGATAGAAGCCATGTTTCAGAACATTTGAGTTTCGTTTTGGAGGAGCTGCGTGTTTATTCCCTCGATTGCCTTTTCCATTAGAATTACCAACGGGTGCACCCTTTTTCTTGGTTGCAACCTTTTCGCTTTTAGTTGCATTCTTTTTCGTTAGATCTCTGGACCAACCTTCACGGCTTTGTTTTAGATCATGCTTTTCCGCTAATGCAGCAAGCGTGATCTTGGTTGTTTCCCATTATGTTTTGATATCATCCCAGTTTGCCACTTCACATCACCACCACCTCCGAGATTATTTTTAAGCAAAGAAAAAAGCATCCCGCAGGATGCCTATAGAAAACGAAATTAAAATTCATGTCATACTCATAATTTTTAATTTGTCTTTATTCGTAGCCAGCTTTTTGATCAATGCTTCTTTAACTAATGCACTCACACTATCACTTGAGTCTGGATCAATCTCTACTTGTTCGTAAAGTTGACGTCCTTCTGGCATCCCATCACAGTCTAAGGTATAATAACTCACTTTAATTTTTATAAGAACATCTCCTTTCCCCTTATATTCGACAAAAGAAGCTAATTTTCCTCTTCAACATTACTTTGCGTACTTGAACATAAAAATAGCATCCCGTAGGATGCTTGAATTCTGCTATATTAATATTCCTTCACTCTTACATAATCGACATTCTCCATATTTGCTTGGATAAGCGCGTCGTCTTTATCAACAAACGTGTAAACTTCTCCATCTTTTATGGACCTTAATGCATTTTCTGGCGAATCGGCCTTTACTTCTTGAACAAGTTCTTTTCCAGATGAAAAAACAAAAGTCAGTCTATAGGTTTTCATTCTCTACCTCCTTTGCCTTACCATACCACAAAAGAAGTTAAATAACTTTATTCATATAAACGAAATACAGCAAGAGCGTCCCCTGCCGATTAAACAGTTTTACTATCTTTGCCATGTTATACCTAGTTTCTGTCTCATTTCTGCTTAATCCAACCTTCCACCCGTTTGTAGGCGGGTCTATTTGTAGCCATCAGCTCACGAATGTCTCAATCTGTTTACTTTTCCTCTTTCGGTTTTTGGTTTCCCCCCATTCTCTCACCGTCTATGTTTTTTCTCTGTTTAAGCCATAATTTCTACATAAAGAAAAACACTCACCAGCACCAGTGAGCGCTTCCTTCTTTGTAGGATATTTGCAAGCATGAAAATTACAAACTAAAAATTAATTCAGTAAGTAAGTGTGAACTCTGCTGCTACAGAAGAAGAACCGAATGTATTCTTGATTCTATATTCTCCCGCTGTTATTAACGTTCTAAATCTAGCAAACGAACTATTTACTTTCAGGGTTTCGCCTGGTGCGTGACGATCTTGTATTCCCCATGTGGAGGCAGCTCTCTGACCTTTACCTTCCCATCACAGATCACACAACCACACATACTTTCGGTATTTCCATTATATCCAATTCCAGCTTCATTGTGGAAGGATCAATTTTAATGTCTTTCATAGATGAAAAGCCCTAGTCTGTTAAAATAAAAGTGCGAGTAATATTTCAAGAGCCGTGGACTTGTTCTCGGCTTTTTTGTATAAATTTTTCTTTAATGGTCTATACTAGCATTGTTCGTTCGGAATCCAATTCCCATGAATAAAACCATTCCCCCAGCCAGGTTCCCGCCTGGCTTTTTTGCATTATTAATCAAAACAAAACATATACTTCATACGGGAAGAAGGAAGCAGGTTAGCCCTTCCTTCATCCTGTACATAATGGACACACTGCTGATTATTCCGTTAATTTTAAATCCAACTCCTAAGGATCGAAGTCATTCTCTGCAGTCAGAGCCCCCTCTGGCTGTTTTTTCTGTGTCCGGATCCTGCTTGTGATACAATAATCTGTGACACTATGAAAGAAAGAAGGATATGAAAAGATCAATGAATTTGATCAGCCTTAATCCTTGCTTGTAAGGAGTGCTGCAGCACTCCTTGAGACACCTTGCAAGCTCGGGTATTTCAAGGAAGCTGACCTGTATGAAAAACCGATCCAAAGTGTATACCCGTCACCAGCGGGAAATAATCAACAGCAATATATCAATAACTTTAAAGCTAGATCTTTTTAATTAAACAGGAGTGCACATGAAAAAAATTTTTTGGATTTTTGTGGTACTTTTCATTTCTACAGTCGTTAGTGTTTCTGCATACTTAGCGAATCAATCTGATGAACAGAAGAATCGAATTGTGGTAAATGGGATCGAAAACCTTACTTTTATGAACGAGATTTCCGAAGATCACTACCTTTTATTTTATCCTTCTGACTCAAGAACCTCACAGGAATTTACGCTGGTTAAAGAAGTAGCAAAGACAGGCAAAATTATAAAGGAATATGAGGTTCACGATGATACAATCAGAAGAATAAATGTTCATCAAAAACCAACGAACCTTAACGAGCTTTATATTTCTTTCTTTGGAGAAGCGGTCATTGAAAACTGGTATTATATGTACGACATCCAGAAGCGTTCCTTTAAAAAAGTGGATCTTCCTTATTTTAAATACGACATAGGTGTCGATCATATTATGCACTACGGATCTGATGTGCTGCTGCAAAATCTTGTTTCTCATAAAACCGGAGACCAAAACCTAAATGAAGAAACAGGCAATTTTCAGATGTCTATTACGAATGACACCGAGCAAAAAAGTTATGAAACAGACTACAAACTTGTACCTCTTTGGAGCCCACTTTTAGAATTAGGAAATAAAATTATTTATGCTGGAAACGGAGAGGAAAACAATCTGGGAGCAGCAAAAGGTGCTATTGGCTTGATAGACCGCAAAACTAGTGAAACCGTTTATATGGATTTCGGCCAAAAGTCGTCTCAATTCTATACAGTTTATGGAACGGAGAATCATGCCTATATTATCAGTAATAAAGGAAAAATGTTTGTTCTTAATCAAGATCTAACAGTCAAAGAATACGATACCTTCAAAAGTGTACCTGTACAGGATTCTTATTTTACTGATTCTTCAGGAACTCTTCTTATAGATCAAGATAGAGCTCTTCACTTTGTATATAGTGAACAGAATGGTCCCGTTCTCGGCCTGTTATTACTTAAAGGAGAGCCCACTTTCTCACCAATGGACAAGCCTTACATTCAATCGGATATGAATTATCGTATTTTATATCAAGACACTCAACAGGGTGAAATTTATATGATTGAATCAGATGGAGAAGAAAAAGGAAACCTGCTCGTTATTGATCATAAAACATTTGATTTAGTGTATAAAATTCCGGTTGAATATGATCACTTGCTTGATTTTGTAGTAAAAAAATAATAATCGTTCCAGAAGGATTCCGTTATATCTTTCGATGTTTTCTCAAGACACCCTAAATTAAAAACCCTCAACCTCAAATGGCGGAATTGGCCGCCATTTGAGACAAGGACTAAAATACCTTCAAAGCAGCCAAATGTTCATTATATACGGCAGCCTGCTGCTTAAATTCACCACCCAAAAGCTTTTCAACTTCTTCCGGCTCAATCTCATCCCTTAACAGCTTTACCTGGACTTATCTAATAGGATCAATTGTCGGCACTGTTTTTCAGCGCTCCTGCACTCAATCATTTACACTCACGTATTGGCGGATGCCAGCAATTCTAATCCGTTATTTTTCCTGGATGAATTTCACCACATCATACCCGCACTCGTTACAGACCATTAAATGAGGACAAATCTGATCTTTCGCTGTGTTGGGATAGCCATCACCCATTTTTACCGTCTCTTCATCATTATAATGACCGTACGGGTCTAAAAAATCTGATACCTTGCCTGAATCATCTAATTGAGTATTACATTTTGGACAATTAATTTCTAATACTGCTAATGAGTTACATAAAGGACACATGGCCATAAATATCACCCCTTTTAACTTTCAACTGTAGTATTCATTTTTTTAGCAATACTATGTACCCTGATCAAAGGTGAATCGATTCCGCGTTTTTAACTGGTTCAAATTCAAAAAAAAGTTTAAAGATAAAAAAGCAAATGGAAGGGCCATTCTTCACCCTACCCATTATCTCCGCCGGCAGAACAGCCAAATAAGGAATTTCCCTTATGGCTGACAACGGGGCGGCTTGTTTGGCACTGGCATACACGAACGAAAACGGGACGTTCCCCTTATCTACATATGGCCGCTCAGCATGGAATGTAGAAATTCACACAGAAGACGCCAAAAAGCTCTCACTTATGCCTGGAGAGCTGGTTCGCCTTTTTTTCACCGAGCGGATGGATGGAAGTGTTTGCAAGAATGGGTGACGCTCTACAGCCAGGCCTTGTGTTTGTCCCATTTCATTTTGGCAGATGAAAAAAGAAGCCGCCAATGAATTAACAGCTGGTTTTGTAGATCTATTATCGAAGCAGCAACGTTTAAATAATCAGCGTGTAAAATTGAAAAAATACGCAGAAAACACGAAGTTGCAGCTGATGAATCGCTGGATTTTATTGCAAAACTCACGGCTTATCCGCCCAAGACCTAAAAGATGCCAAAATAAACATTTCGCTAAAACCGTTTATGCCCTATCGTCAAAAAATTTAACTTTGTAAAAGTGATTTCTCTTATTTTATAAAGGGGAATCGCTTTTTTCACTTCCTGGATTTCGCTGCCTGAAGTAACGTTTATGTACAAGCGCTTTCTGCAAAAGGAAGCTTAGATACAGCGAAGAAAACGCCATTTGACTTTTTCAGCGTACGTGTCTCTATCTTCTTTTGTTTTCACATGGAATCCTTCTGTGTACAGCACATTGGTGTTTTCTTCATCCATAATAAAAATCGTACAAGTAATCTGGTCTTTATGCTCAGCTGCATTATCCACTACAATCATTTTATAATTATTTATATTCAATAGCTCTTCACTCCTAGCATGGCTTTTTCCTTTCCACTACTATTACCAATAATGAAAAATAGTATTCAGAATCTAGCCAAAAACAGAATGAAAAGACTTGGTATATCATAGTTTCTTATGTTCTTTCTTGCTCCGCTGAGCCAGAAGTATCTGAAAAGTCACCCTTCTTATTATTTAAAACGTGGCCCGCCCTATAGGGTGGCTATGCTTGTGCACAGTATAAATAAAAAAGCGTTCATCATCATGAATTCTATGTAGTCTCTTTCTTAATTAAAATAAAGAATCAGCTCTTTTAAACTGATTCTTTATTTCAAATTCAAATGTTCTTTAAACTCATTTGATACACGTACCACTTCTTCATCTTCCACCACATAATAGTAAACGCCGCCCATTTTCGTACTAGTACCGTCCATGGTAACGGTTTGGATGTGGTTACGCGCTGATGTGTAATTTTTTTGAATCGCGAGCATGTCGCTGATCGATAAATTCGTTTCAACATTGTCCCCAATCGCCTGCATGACATCTGTTAATTGCAAAATGACTGCCGGGTCACTCCCTTTGTCCAAGATGCCTTCCATTACCTGACGCTGCCGGACCTGTCTGCCGAAGTCACCATCTGGATCTTCCTTGCGCATCCGTATATAGTTCAATGCTTCAGATCCGCTTAATGTAATATGCCCTTCAACAAAATGATCGCCTCCGTAAGAAAAGGCGGAATCATTTTGCACTTCCACACCGCCAACAGCATCTATAAGTTCTTTCATGCCTTCCATATTCATTTCCACATAATAATCGACCGGCATCTCCAGAAAATTTTCCACTGTCTCCACGGCCATTTTCACACCACCGAATGCATAGGCATGGTTGATTTTATCTTTTGTCCCTTTTCCCACAATCTTTACTCGTGTATCCCGTGGAATGCTTAGTATTTTCGCTGTATTATTGTCCCCGTTTACGGACACAAACAGCATGGTATCCGACCGGCCTACATCCCCTTTGCGCTTATCCACACCAAGCAAAAGAACGGTAAACGCTTCTTTTTTCTGTAGTGAGACATCTTCCGTCCGCTTGTTTGAATGCAACACTTCCCCGCCCAATGTATTTTGAAAGGACTGGTAGACCGTAAACGCCAAACCTGCTCCAATCAGGAGTAAGACCAAAAAGAAACCTAATATAAACCGTCCTTTATTTCGCTTTTTTCTTCGCTTGTCTTCTCTTCCCACAGACACGACCCCTTCATGAGATGTGAATTGGGAATAGCTTGCCCTCGAAAAGGATTTTCACAACAATTTTTTTTAAATTACTCCTTTCTTTTTAAAAGAAAAGGGCTAGAGGGTGAACAAAAAGCTATCCAGCATATGAAGATAAGCATAACCGTGATAGTGACAGACGGGCAGTTGAAAAAGTTAAACATTTATATCTAGCCAACCTGCTCCTTATCGGTACAAGTATTTTCCTTTAGACTATCAGGGAACAGACACTTCTACTGAAAACTTTATTTGTCTTTACAGGTCGTTTTCTTCAAATGAAAAGTGGTGATTCTCATTTTTTTAAAGCGAGCTATCTACATAGAAAGCGAAAACCCGCCCACAAAATGATAAAACAAAAAAGACAACCTGATTTCTCAAGTTGTCTTATCTTGCCAGGCGGCGTCCTGCTCTCACAGGGGGAAACCCCCAACTACCATCGGCGCTGAAGAGCTTAACGGCCGTGTTCGGGATGGGAACGGGTGTGACCTCTTCGCTATTGCCACCTGACTATGAAGTTT
>NZ_JAMBOO010000130.1 GCF_023715895.1 Domibacillus indicus
GAGCCAGCCGCCGAAGGTGGGGCAGATGATTGGGGTGAAGTCGTAACAAGGTAGCCGTATCGGAAGGTGCGGCTGGATCACCTCCTTTCTAAGGATATTTACGGAAGTGAGAACTTGGTTCTCACAAGCGTTTGACGTTTGATTTTGTTCAGTTTTGAAGAGTTCAATCTCTTCTTGTGCCCGCATTTATTTATGCAGGCAGCTGAAACTGTTCTTTGAAAACTGGATAGAAGCAACACATTGTATGACCAAAGC
>NZ_JAMBOO010000131.1 GCF_023715895.1 Domibacillus indicus
AATATTTTTTAAGCATGGCACCGGAAGATCCCGTGATTGACGCAAGCCTGCTCACAAAGTTCCGCAAGCTTCGGCTTCAAGACGCGGGCTTATTAGATATGCTTATTGGAAAGACCGTTGAGATTGCACTTGAAAAAGAAATTATCAAAAACCATACGGTTATTGTAGACGCTACCCATACGAAAGCACGCTACAATCAAAAATCACCTAAGGAATTTCTGCAGGAAAAATCAAGAAACGTTCGAAAAGCGGTGT
>NZ_JAMBOO010000132.1 GCF_023715895.1 Domibacillus indicus
GGTTCTTGCCGTCATTTTTCTTCCCAGTACGCGCCTTACGAATCGCTAGGTGCCCCGCCTTGCACACATACATACCCGCATCCTTATTAAATTCAAATTCATCTTCTTTCACACGTCCCCCTTGGGTGATTAGCGGATTCAACTTGGAGGCCAGTTGAAATTTTTCTTTTTTTGCATACTGTAAGTTTGCTTTTTCTGAGTACGCGGTATCCCCGATAACGGTGTCTATTTCCATTCCAGCTTCTTTGCTTTTCT
>NZ_JAMBOO010000133.1 GCF_023715895.1 Domibacillus indicus
CTCTGTTCAAGTTAGCGGCGGACGGGTGAGTAACACGTGGGTAACCTGCCTGTAAGACTGGGATAACTCCGGGAAACCGGGGCTAATACCGGATAACATCAAGAGCTGCATGGCTCTTGATTGAAAGACGGCTTCGGCTGTCACTTACAGATGGACCCGCGGCGCATTAGCTAGTTGGTGAGGTAACGGCTCACCAAGGCGACGATGCGTAGCCGACCTGAGAGGGTGATCGGCCACACTGGGACTGAGACACGG
>NZ_JAMBOO010000134.1 GCF_023715895.1 Domibacillus indicus
CTGTCCATAAAGCCTCAAAAATAGCCGGTATTGATGTCGGCATCAAGAAATTTGCCGTCCTGTCGAACGGCGAAGAGATTCTAAACCCGGGCTTTCTCCGTAAGGAGGAGAAAAAGCTCAAGCGTGCTCAGAAGAAACTTTCAAGAAAGAAAAAAGGCTCCTCAAACTGGCAAAAACAAGTGGCCAGGCTGCAGAAGCTTCATGCCAGGGTAGCGAACCAGCGGAAGGATTTCCTGCATAAATCATCGTTCCGCC
>NZ_JAMBOO010000135.1 GCF_023715895.1 Domibacillus indicus
CTCTTCAGGCAAGCATCGAATATCAGTACGAAGGATTCAAAAAATATAAGGATCAGCCAAAAAAAGAATTGAAAAAGCGAGCCGCTAAAAAATGTGCAGAAGGCTATACGCCAACGGCGTATGATTTTAAAGGCCATCCGACATTCAAAAGTAAGAAAAACCCAGTCCAGAGCTATACGACCAAAATGACAAACAATAATATTAAAATTACAGACAACCGCATTCAGCTGCCGAAACTCGGCTGGATTCGTTTTT
>NZ_JAMBOO010000136.1 GCF_023715895.1 Domibacillus indicus
CGTATTGGACGTATCATGAAGGAACAAGGGCTTGTTTCTTCCTATACGGTGGCACAGTTCAAGCCACAGAAAGCTCCGTGTAATGAGTCAGCCCAGGCAAACGAATTGAAACGCGAGTTTCAGCAGGTAGAAGCCAAAAAAGTAGTCGTCAGTGATTTAACATACGTCAAAGTCAAAAACAAATGGCATTACGTATGTATCTTTGTCGATCTCTTTAACCGCGAAATTATTGGCTTCAGCACAGGCCCAAACAAA
>NZ_JAMBOO010000137.1 GCF_023715895.1 Domibacillus indicus
CCGTGTCTCAGTCCCAGTGTGGCCGATCACCCTCTCAGGTCGGCTACGCATCGTCGCCTTGGTGAGCCGTTACCTCACCAACTAGCTAATGCGCCGCGGGTCCATCTGTAAGTGACAGCCGAAGCCGCCTTTCAATCAAGAGCCATGCAGCTCTTGATGTTATCCGGTATTAGCCCCGGTTTCCCGGAGTTATCCCAGTCTTACAGGCAGGTTACCCACGTGTTACTCACCCGTCCGCCGCTAACTTGAACAGAG
>NZ_JAMBOO010000138.1 GCF_023715895.1 Domibacillus indicus
GAAAAAAGGCTCCTCAAACTGGCAAAAACAAGTGGCCAGGCTGCAGAAGCTTCATGCCAGGGTAGCGAACCAGCGGAAGTATTTCCTGCATAAAGCATCGTTCCGCCTGGCAAACACCTACAGTGTCGTTTGTGTAGAAGATTTGAACATCCGCAATCTGGTGAAAAACCGGAAAGTGTCCAAATCGATTCATGATGCAGGATGGGGAATGTTCCGCCAGTTCCTTGCGTACAAATGCGAGCGCAATGGCGGCCA
>NZ_JAMBOO010000139.1 GCF_023715895.1 Domibacillus indicus
TTCGAATACCTGGGCAGAATGAAAACCCCAAAGGGGTTCTATGGAGCCAGGAAACTTCGTTTTAAGCTTCACGGATGGCGGAAAATAGGCATTCAGAACAAAGTGGAAGAAATGGCTCACTGCCTGGGTGTGCGGATTTCTAGGATCAATCCGCGAAATACCAGCGCCTTGGCGTTCGATGGTTCCGGAAAAGTGAAACGGAACCCGAAAAAAGACCTTGCCGTATTTTCGACCGGCAAAGTCTATCATGCGGAT
>NZ_JAMBOO010000013.1 GCF_023715895.1 Domibacillus indicus
TTCGAATACCTGGGCAGAATGAAAACCCCAAAGGGGTTCTATGGAGCCAGGAAACTTCGTTTTAAGCTTCACGGATGGCGGAAAATAGGCATTCAGAACAAAGTGGAAGAAATGGCTCACTGCCTGGATGTGCGGATTTCTAGGATCAATCCGCGAAATACCAGCGCCTTGGCGTTCGATGGTTCCGGAAAAGTGAAACGGAACCCGAAAAAAGACCTTGCCGTATTTTCGACCGGCAAAGTCTATCATGCGGATTTGTCCGCTTCTTATAATATCGGAGCCCGCTACTTCATTCGTACTTTTCAAAAATCCACTTCGGAAACGAAATGGTTGTCTCTTCAGGCAAAAGTTCCTGAGCTGGCAATAAGGACATCTCAGACCTTGTCTTCGTTCATTAGTCTCCATCATGCACTCGGGCTTCCGAAGGAAGCTTAATCCGCTGATGTTGTACCGTATTCAAGATAAGGGATGCTCCATCAAAATCTTTGATTTAGGTGGAGAGGTTCACATGGTCTATATCTAAAGCGATAATTAAAAGCTGCTTCCCTGTTTTTGAAATATCAATAACGGTTTCCTGAATGTACAAGTCGAAGTACCTGCGGTTATAGGTGTCTGTAAGAGGGTCAATCAATGCCAAACAATGTATTTTGTTTAATAATTTTTCATTTTGTATTCTTAAGTATCCAACGAGTAAAAGAATCGCCCAATTAACAAGGGAACTCCAAAGTAAGATAGCATCATCTTTAAAATCAAGCTGGAGATTCTGTGAAAGTTCTGCTGTATATTTCAACGCGGTATAAAATAGTCCTGTTCCAATGATTATTTTCCAGTTTGGATACGAGAACATGATAAGAATAGACGGTATGAGAAAAACCGACCATATAAATGGATAATGTCTTTCGTGAGAAATAGAAAAATCAATTATAATCGGTAAAATTGTAAACAGCAGAATGACTAACGGATAGATATATTTTCTTTTCAATGTTATAGTCTCCTTCGGTAACCCAGCCATCTTAGTAAATACCTTAGATCTGTGGCTTTGCGCCCCTGCCTTTCGGCAGGTTTGCCTTTATCGTAGTAGATAATTCACTTTAATATTATACATTGTTTTTTGTGTTTAGGAAATTAGTCACAGTTTATGTTGAAGCAATAATATGCGAATGGGTGCTGTTTGCAGCTAAAAAGCAGAATAAAAGCAAATGAAGGCCGATAGCGTGGTTTATGAAACAAAAGGAAATCGAGGTTGCATAAAAAAGCCTGAAAGCAGATATTCTCAAGTAGTCAAGCTTAAATCATAGGGGGTGTATGCTTGTTTTCATTATTCCTATTTCAATTAATTTCCCATTGATACATTTCTTTAAGGATCTCCGCAGCAATATCCTGCATACTCTTGCCGTTCTGTTCTCCTTTTTTTCGCAGCCAGCCTTAATATATACGGACAAAGAAACCGACAGCAATTCCTCCTCCGATTCAATGCTGAGTGCTTCGTATTTCGGAACATACCGCACACGCCCTTGTTTAGCCGAACGTATAATAAAGTCGGCTAACTCAACCGAAACACCGTTTAATTGCGCATCTTTCATATGAATGATCCATCGGTCTTTAACCGTTCCATATACAGATTGGCCACTGGAACCTGCTGATAAAGCAGATCCATTGCTTGATAGGTGAGGGAATAGATAGCCGGAAGATTAAGCACCGCGTATCCAGGCTTCGTGCTGCGCTTGCCCATTTCAATGGAATAGTCCGGTGTTAAATTATGTGTATAGATCCCTTCCATGTAGCTGAATGTATCGTCAGATCCGGGTATGATAAAGCACCAGTCTCCAAATCTTTGCGCATCAGTCCCGCTTCGGGAATGGAGGGAGAAGAAAAGCGCTGGTATACGGCTTCTTTGGCCTTTTTGTGGTAGTATTGCCGCTATGAGAGCAGGCCTTCCCATGCAGCCCACTGAATTCTTTTAGGTCGCTCTCTTTTAATAAGGAGAATCTTCCGCCCTTTTAAAGTGAGAAGAAGTCCTTCCTTGTTTTGGATACATTTGGTCAAAGTGTTATTGATTAATAATAGTCATAACTGAAAAGCTTCAGAATAGAATAGATACCTCTTACAACTTGGTTTCGTCTCACAGGCCACATGGGTATATGAACTAAATCTGGTTAAGAGGAGTAATGAAAAATGAGCCCTGTACAACCAAGAAAGAGATATATTATTAAACTTGAACGGAACGGTGAAACAGTCCAAATTGTAGTTATTGCTAAAAACCTTGAGAGTATGTATAAAGAAGTTTACCGATTATACGGAGATTTTCTTATTGATGAAAAAGGAAATGATACAGGAACCATTTCGTTTGAAGAAATTGCTTTATCTTCTACTGTGAAACAGTCGTTATATATACATACAAGCAAGCAATAGATGTCATGAATAGGACTGTCAATAGACGGTCTTTTTTTATCTCCTTAAGGTTCATAACTTAAAAGCTTTGAACAAAATCTAATTTTGTGCATATTTATATAACCTTCTGACTTTGCTACTCTTTATAATTTGTAACAAAGTCAAGGTTAAAGCGTGATTATAACTCGTAGCTAAAAATGAGATACTATTAACAGCATCATAAGTTATTTCATATATATGCATTCGTCTCTCTATGTTGGTTTTTATTGTTATGTGCTAAATTCAAACATATATTCATCAAAAAATGTATTAATATAGTTTGCAATCAATGAGGATTCAGAGTACAAGCCTTTCTGTAGAAAATTTAGTTTAAATACAGATCGCTTAATGACTAAAAAGTTACCGCATAGCTTGTGAATAAGGTTTTTCACTAATTTAATAAAGAAACAGAAACTAAATAGATCGTTCACTTGAGCTGTAACATGGTTTTTTTATCTCTCTTAAATCGCTATGTAATTATGAAGTTTTTAATGTTTTTTTTTAACATTCATAGTAAAATCATTACAAATAGTTAAAGGCAAACTATTCGAAAGAGTAGGACGCAAAGCTACGGGTCTAAAGCTTTTAGAGCCATGATAGCCGGGCTATAGAAATGGAAGGCTACACCGCCATGAGTGATAAAGAAAGGCCAATTTTTAAGCAAGAGCTCACTCGCTTATATGGTGAGTGTGAACGCTGTGAAGATCCTAAGATAAAAAAAGAAATCGTTAAAGACATTACCCTTTTAAAAGAGGCTGTTCAGTTGCTTTCATACTAAACAAAACGGAATTTGTTTTAATAAAAAGCTTCCATAATAATTCCCTTTTCGTAAGGGTAAAGGTTCAATCGGACGAGAAACAGCCTGGAGGACCGTTAATGGTATTGCACGAGATTCGGATTCAGGCAGCAATTGGAACGTATGCATGCGCGAGATGTACTGATACTGCAGCAAATCTTTGGCCATTCAGCCCCATCGGTTACTCTCCGGTATATGGGGATTAATGATGATATGGTTGATTAAGCTCCAGAATAGTTCTTTCTGTAAGTAAAAATACATAAAGTCTGTGGGGGGTAATTTTGATAGAAAAATCATCACAGTTAAAAAGCAGTTTGCAAACTGCCCAAGGTCATATTTTTTATACATTTCAAGACCTGGACAAATATATAGATAATGTTGTTGAATACACAGTTTCAGGCATTAAGCAGGGGAGCCATATTTTGTTGATTGAAAATACAAAATTGCTTCCGGCCATCCAGCAAAAGCTAAAGGCTGTTCTAAATAAAGAGCAGTTATCCAACGTACATTTTAAAAATAACTTTGATTTCTATTTTTCAAAAGGAACATTTAATCCTGTAATTGTGTTCAATCATTGTGTTCAATTTTTAGAGTCTTATATCGATAATAACATCTCCATTCGAACGTGGGGCCATATAGAATGGGGCAGCATGCAGGATGCTCAACGTGAAATAGTCCAATACGAAAATAATAGAAATGAATTAATAACTTTAAAAAACCTTACTTCTGTCTGTGCATATAATGCAGACCGGATGCCAGAAGAATTTAAAAAGGCCTTGCTGCTATGTCACGGATTTTTTATGACCGATGATGAATTGGTGAAGCTTTAAAAAAGAGCAGCATACATTACTTTGTTTTTCTTCAGTGTAAATATGGCTAAAGAAAGACTAGAAAAAGCAGCCCTTGATGATCTCCCCACGGATCCTCTACAGGTTTTAGCTTTCCTTCTTGGACATAAGCATGGACCGTAGAAACAGAACGGCCAATCAGCTTTATGACTTCCTTTGTTGAATAATATTTCTGCTGGTTTGTTTGCATGGATTTTATCCATCCTTTAATAAAATATCTATGTATGTATCCTTACACGATTCCGTGTGTTGTGGGTATAGCAGGGTTCATATTATTACTGTTCCGCATCAATATCCTAGCCCCTATGACGAAATATTTTTTCAGTCAGGCTGCCCGCCTGGCTGTTTTTTTATGTTTTGCGAACTTCCACACAGATTTACACAAACACCATCCATCTACTTCACTGATCATTTCCGGTATTCCTTCCGTATGAGCAAACGAAAATTACAACGGCAGTAAAAGGCATTGAATTTGAGACAATCGGAAAAGTAGAGCTTGAAAAAGGATGGAAAGAGCTGTTTTCTCACCAAAAAGAGGATGAAGAAGAAAAAACGGCTTCAAATAATGTGCTGCCAAGCGTTTCTAAAGATGAAAATGTAACAGCAGTCCTAAACAGCAAAGAAGGAAAGACAAGCCCTCCCAAGCCGTTTACAGAAGGCGGTCTAATCAATCTCATGAAAACGGCAGGAAAAATGGTCGATGACGAAGCGGATAGTGAGATTTTAAAAGAGGTAGAGGGGATCGGCACTGAAGCAACTCGCTCTGGAATTATCGAAACGGTTAAAAAGAACGGCTATCTGGACGTTAAGAAAAACATTATATTCAGTACAAAAAAAGCCGAAATTTTATGTGAAGCGATTAAAGGGACTTTGTTATCCAGTCCTTCTATGACGGCAAAATGGGAATCCTATTTAAGAAAGATCGGGGAAGGCTCTGGTTCATCCGAAACATTTATCCAGAACATTAAAAAATTCGTACAGAATTTGATTGAAACAATGCCCGGCAAAATGGATGGCTCGACTATTCAAAAGGCTGTGGAACAGCAGCAAACATAATCTAGTTATGGTGTATGTCCGGTTTGTAAAAAAGGGCGTATGGTAGATCGAAAAACGCTTATTGGCTGCTCCGAATATTCAAATGGCTGTACTTTTTCTATCGGAAAAACCATTGCTTCCAAGAAATTAACGGATAAAAACATTAAAGGCTTGCTAGAAAAAGGGATAACACCCGTTATAAAAGGCTTTAAATCATCTAAAACAAAGAAATCATTTGAAGCAAAATTGAAAATCGAGGATAAGAAAATCGGGTTTGCTTTTAGCAACAAATAAAAAGATGTGCGGCTCATGGCTGCACTTCTTTTTGTGTTGACGTTTACAAATATTCCAGTTAGTGTATAGTTTGGAAAAAGCTCTAAAGGGGGCTTAACTATGATTGACACGATATTATTATATCTTACTGGACTTGTCTTTTTGTTCTTTATTGCGCTTTGGAACTGACTACATGTAGTTAGTTGACTACAAAAGGTCAGGGCTACAATTCCTCAGCTTTTTATATGATATCTGCAAATGGTTTGTTATTTAATATGCCAAATTCAACTTTGTCAGGAAAAAGATCAATGCCTTGTAGCTTCATTATCATGGATTTTTCAGCCCATCCACGCAAACTTTCTGGTAAACGATATGCTACAGAATATCCGCTCAACGCCTTGATATTCGCTATGATCTCTCTTTTATCACCTAATTGACCACCTAAAAATCCTACAGAAAGAACTTCATGAATAGCACCTTGTTCTTCAATGTTGGATAGCACGGGCAGTTCAAGCATTTTATGTTTTTCAGTATCTTTATAAATTTTGGCACCAGCTTTATTTATGATGAAATCTGACAATATCATTCCTTCTTTCAACTCTTTCAATTTGTACATCTCAGTTAATTCTATCATTTCATGGCAATTAAAGCACCCTCACAAACACTAGAAGGCTTTTTTAAGCCTTTCAAACCTTTTTATTTTTATGTCCTAGTAAAATCCCTGCGCTACTCCTTTAACTGACCGGTCGCCAAACTAACCAATTAAAGGAGTTCTGAAATCAGGTATTGCCAAATAGGGTAATTCAATGTCAACACATTAATTACCATTAAATAAAAATTTTGTAAAAAAAGGTATGATCCATCGACTACATGTAGTCGATAAAAACCTTGATTTATCAAGGTTTTTGCAATTTTTTCTTTCTGGATTATTTCATGCTGCCCTTTTTCTAGTAATGGTTTTGGGTCTCTTCTTTCAGATCGTGGTAAAATAAAAACAGGTAAGAAGGCGGCTACCTCCTTACCTGTTGCAGATGCTATCTGCTGCTATACTGCTTACGTCGCTTCGAGGATTTTTTTCCTCTCTTCATTATGTTACATAAAACCCTTGGGCTACTCCTTTAATTGACAGGTCCTCAATGAATGGGCTAATAAACCTTGCAATTAATTGCCGCTATTTTAGTGACTGGCTTTTCTATGTGGAATGAACTAACTATACAAAAATGGTTCTTTAATTGATTCTATGCTGAGTGCCTCATATTCCGAAACATACCGCACACGCCCTTGTTTGGCCGAACATTTTATAAAATCGGCTAACTCAACCGAAACACCATTTAACCGGGCATCTTTCATATGAATCATCCAATAGTCATTCAGCCGCTCCATATACAAGTTGGCCACCGGAACTTGCTGATAAAGCATATCCATCGTTTAGTAGGTAAGGGAATAGACTGCCGGCAGATTGAGCGCCGCATATCCTGGCTTGATGCTGCGCTTGCCCATTTCAATGGAATAGTCAGGTGTTAAACTATGTATATAGATCCCTTCCATGTAGCTGAATGTATCGTCGGTTCCCAGGACCATAAATTTGTTCTTTAACAATTTTCGTCTACTCTTTTTAAATACCCTAATTCCTCCAACTTTCCTTTCTCTTCAATTGATTCGTCTTTGCGCCATAACAACTTAGCCATGCCTTTTTCGATTGAATCAAATGTATAAGTTTACTATATTACCAGTTCGCCGAACTCACTTGTTGCCGAATAACTTGTTCATAAAATTTTTATATTAGCGTTTACATTTTGAATGATTCAGTTTGTATAAATAATTCATAAAACCATACTTAATACCCCGAATCGTAGTTTAACTCATGGCGTTATATTAATAAGTCTGTTTAATCATAAATTTAGTTCGGTCTCCCCTAGTAATAATTTGAGCATATTCAATAATATTATTTTTTTTATCAAAGGTTTTCGATTCTGATAAAAAAGCAGGGGAATTTAATGGAACATTTAAATAATTACTTACTGCTTCGTCAGTTAAGGTGAGTTCTATAGATTCGATACCTTCTGAAATATCCACATTATATTTAGTGTTCAATAATTCAAATAGTGATCCTGATCCTGTGCATTCTTCTTTAGAAAGACCGGGGGCAATTTTCCAAGGTATATAAGAAGTGTGGTATTGAAGAGGTTCTTTTTCTGCAAAACGAATTCTGACAAGTTTAATAACAGGATCATTTTCTTCAATGTTTAAAATATGGGCAATAGCTTCATCCGCAGGAATCAATTCAAATTCGATTACTTTAGACTCCGCATTTCTGCCTTTCATCTGTTCAGAAAAACTTTGTATTTTCTGTGTAATGGGCGTTTGAATTTTTTCGGAAGAAACAAAGGTACCCTTTCCCTGGATTTTCTTCACAAACCCTTCTAACTCCAACTGCTGAAGTGCTAAACGGACGGTTGTCCTGCTGACATTATATTTTTCACAGAATTCTATCTCAGTCGGCAATTGGTCATCTGCTTTGTATTTACCTGTTTTGATTAACTCAATGATTTTAAGTTTGATAACGGTGTACAGAGCTATACGCTCTTTGTTTTCTACCATAGATGTGCCTCCTTTTAATAGAAATGAATAAACTCCTTTTGCCATCTTTTTAATTATCATACCTTATTTGTTATAACATCTCCATGATTAACAATAACAATTCCTTTTAAATCCTTGTGGAAACATAGATTTTAACAATAAATAATTTAAAAATATAGAATTGACAACAAATACAACCAATGTTAGATTTGTTGTAACAAATAATATTATATAAATACAAATTTATATATGTTACTACAATTTTTTATATGTATTTTTTTGTTTACCGGCTTAAGCTGGCTCTCAATTATTGCTGATCGCAACCGGAGGTGATGCGAACAAATTTCTGAATATTCCTATTTAAAGTTGTAACTTATTTAACTAGTAATGGAGGCTTTAGAGAGTGAAACTTATAATAACAGATGATTATAAAGCGTTAAGCGTCGCAAGCGCAAAAATGGTTGCGGATACAATTAACCAAAAACAAACAACCGTATTAGGATTAGCCACAGGGAGCACCCCTGTTGGTTTATATCAAGAACTAATTTCTTTATATATAAACAAGCAAGTTGACTTTAGCCATGTAACAACATTTAACTTAGATGAATACGTTGGCCTTTCCCCCGGCCATCCCCAAAGCTACCACAAATTCATGTATGATAACTTCTTTAACCATGTGAATATTTCTCAAGAAAATATACATATTCCAAAAGGAGACAATCCAGAGTTAGAAGAAGAATGCGCCCAATATGAAGAGAAAATCGAATCAGTTGGACAGATTGATATCCAAGTTCTTGGAATTGGCGAAAACGGGCACATTGGTTTTAATGAACCAGGGTCTGATCCTAATGGATGTACATCTTTGGTTAAGCTGTCAGAAAGTACAGTGGAAGCCAATGCTCGTTTTTTTGGTGACAAAGAATTAGTGCCGAGGCTTGCTATATCTATGGGTCTCAAAACTATTCTAGATTCCAGTAAACATGTACTCCTTTTAGCCAGCGGAGAGAAAAAAGCAGGTGCTTTGTATCAAATGGTTTATGGAGAAGTCTCTGAAGATGTTCCTGCAACATTCTTACAGCACCATCGAAATGTAACCGTTATAGCCGATAAAGATGCTGCTAAAAAACTTCCTAAAAGCGATTTAATTGCTGGTCTATAAGTATTCAAATAAGTAAGAAAATCTACATTGTATTTCCTTCTTACATATTAAAATTCTAAAAATGAATATAAGAAAGAGGTGCTAAAATTGTTTAAAAAAGCCTTTCAGATTCTTCAACAATTAGGCCGTGCTTTAATGACGCCGGTCGCTGTGCTTCCGGCTGCAGGCCTGCTGCTCCGGTTCGGTGATACAGATTTATTGGACATGCCGGTGCTGCATGATGCCGGCGACGTTATTTTTTCCAACTTGCCGATGATTTTTGCGGTTGGGGTTGCCATCGGTTTAACAAATGGCGCTGGTGTTGCAGGCTTAGCCGCCATGATTGGATATTTAATTTTAACAAAAACGCTGGATAACATGGGGATTATTCATGGGCTCGAGCCGCCGTATGAAGGAGCAGCCCATTTAATTGATATGGGCGTATTCGGCGGGATTGTTATCGGTCTTTTAACTGCTTTTCTGTATAAACGATTTTCCAATATCGAGCTGCATCCGGTACTCGGCTTTTTCTCCGGTAAACGGTTTGTGCCGATTATCACGTCCGTAGGTGCACTGCTGACTGGGGTTGTGTTTTCGTATATTTGGCCGACCATTCAAAGCGGTATTAATGCGCTGAGCGGCTTGATTGCTGATTCAACTGTTGGATTGTTTTTCTACGGAACGATTTACCGGCTTTTAATTCCGTTTGGTTTGCATCACATTTTTTACACACCGTTTTACTTTATGATGGGCGAGTATACCGACCCGTCCACAGGAGAAGTGGTAACAGGTGACATGACCCGCTTTTTTGCCGGAGATCCGACGGCAGGCCGGTTTATGATGGGTGACTTCCCGTATATGATTTTTTGTTTGCCAGCAGCGGCTCTTGCGATGATTCATATGGCCAAGCCTGAAAAAAGAAAGCTTGTGTCCGGGATTTTAATTTCAGCAGCGCTGACATCGATGCTGACAGGTATTACTGAACCAGTAGAATTTGCGTTTTTATTTGTTGCACCGTTTTTATATTTGATCAACGCTATTTTAGCCGGCGTGATGTTTGTTGTGATGGATTTGTTTGGCGTGCGTCATGGCTATACGTTCTCAGGCGGGGGCATTGACTACATTTTAAATTACGGTCTTTCAACAAACGGATGGGTAGCCATTCCGGTAGGGATTGTATTTGGCTTAATTTATTACTTCCTTTTCAAATTTGTTATTCGAAAATGGGATTTAAAAACGCCCGGCAGAGAAGATGATGAGGACATCAATTCAGAAGAAAGTGCGCAGCATGGCAATAAAGAAGAACTTGCCGCCAATGTCCTGCATGCATTAGGCGGAAAAGAAAATCTTGACAACTTAGATGCTTGTATTACGCGTTTGCGTGTAACAGTCAAAGATGCCAAGCAAGTAAAGAAAAACCGTTTAAAGGAATTGGGCGCAGTCGGCGTTATGGAGATGGGCAACAACTTCCAGGCGATCTTCGGTACAAAGTCAGACGCACTAAAAGATGAAATCCATGCATTAATTGCGACCGGCTACACGCCGAAGAAAAACAAAGAAAAAAGTTTGCCGCAAGCCCAACTCGCTCCAAGTAATGAAGTCGAACAGCTAACTGCACCGTTAACAGGACAAATTATTCCGCTGTCGCAAGTTCCGGATGAAGTATTTTCAAGCGGCATGATGGGACAAGGATTTGCTATTGCACCCTCGGGAAGCACAGTAGTCGCTCCAATGGACGGCACAGTCGTCTCTATTTTTCCAACAAAGCATGCGATCTCTTTCCAAAGCGCTGCGGGAACTGAAGTTTTAATTCATATTGGAATTGACACTGTTCATTTAAAAGGAAAAGGATTTGAAGTGCTTGTTTCAGATGGCGAAAAAGTCAAAGCCGGCCAGGAACTGCTGAAAATCGACCTTGAGTATATCGAGCAACACGCGCCTTCTGCCATAACGCCGGTTATTTTCACCAATTTAACAGAGGACCGGGAACTGATCATTGATCGGAATACAGAAGTGCAGGCAGGAATTAACTTGCTAGGAAAAATCACTTTTAAAAATGACCAAAGTTCAGCTGGTTAAACCCTCAGTTATTAAATTTATTCCTACAGACAAGGGAACGTTCAAATTAGCATTTAAAAGAATCTTGTATAATGATTATATTTAAAGAAGATGCCCAGAAAAAAACTCTTTTTTCTGGGCATCTTCGTTTTGTATATATGCAAGTAATCCATTCAAAGTCAAACCCGTACAAAATCAGCACTATTTATGGAAGTGTTCTCTTCGATATACTTCTTTCAGTATTTCTGCCGCAATGTCCTGCATACTTTTGCCGGTCTGTTCTCCTTTTTTCGCAGCCAATCCTTAATATCCACGGATAACGAAACCGAAACACCGTTTAAGCGGGTATCTTTCATACGAATAACCCACCGGTCTTTTAAGCGTTCCATATACAGATTGGCCACTGGAACCTGCTGATAAAGCAGATCTATTACTTAATAGGTAAATGAATAGACGGCTGGCAGATTAAGCACCACATATCCAGGCTTCGTACTGCGCCTGTCCCTTCCAAGGGAATAATTAGGTGTTAACCTATGTATGTAGACCCTTTTCCTTCATTGAACCTATTCCCTTTTTCTTTGACCAGCAAAAACTATTTTAACTATAGAGATATGCAAAAGGTTAAGGTATTCTTTTATACCCTGTCAAGGTTAAAGCTAGATTATAACTCAGAGACAAAAGCGGGCTGCTGTTAACAGTAGCATTATTTATTACACATATGTATACACTGGTCTTCGTCATGTTGGTTTTTATAATTATATGCTAAATTCAAATATGTATATTATAAAAAGATAATCAACGTAATTTGCAGTCGACGAGGAATCAAAGTATATCTTTATGTAGAAAATTTAGGAAGATATGGAGTGGTTGAAGCTATGTGGTTCCTTCCACATAGTTTTTAAAGCAGGTTTATAATGTGTATAGGTCCCTTCGAGGTAGCTGAAAGAATCGTTGCTTCCCGACACAATAAAGTACCAGTACCTAAACCTTTACTTATAAGGCAATATTCCACATAAATACAACTTTACAAGAAAAATCATTATAAGGTGATGGCAGGTACCTAGAGGGAGTTATCCCTAATTTTGTAGAAGACAAAGATTGGAACAACCTTATTCGGTTAATAGTGTTGTTCGGCTTTGCAATAGGAAATCTGTTACGAAAAGTAATGTTTTTTGATAATTTGACCAATTTTCGTAGTTGGATTAGAGTGTGGGTATACAATGAACATTGGACAGAAGGTGAAGAGATTGGAAGATATTTTAATTATTGCTCCGTATCCGGAGCTTGCAAAAGATGCAATGCAGCTTTGTGAAAAAACAGATATTCCGTTCTCGCTAATATCAGGTGATCCTAAAAATCCCTGGCAGCAACAAATTAACCCGGCAACGAGAGTGATTATTTCAAGAGGAGGCATGGCCAAATCTCTTCGAAAAATGCAGGAGTTACCGGTAATTGATGTACCGGTTACCCCGGCGGATATTTTGAAATCAATTAGTGCCGTGGCCCGTAGCGGTTACAAAAAAATTGCCATCATTACCCCAGCGAATATTTTATCCAAACCAAGCCGCGTGATGGAATTGTCCGATCAACTGCAGTTAATATTCGCTACAGATGCGGACGGAAACATTGAAGATGTTGTAAAAAGATTAATTCAAGATGAAAAAGTCGAAGCCATTATCGGAGATAGAGTTTCTGCGCAAATTGCGCTTCAGCATCACGTTCATAGCCATTTGCTAAAGTCTAGTGAAGAATCAGTGCTCACAGCATTGGAGACAGCCATGAATGTTCTTCGGGCTCAGACAAGTGAACGAACGAAAACAAAGGAAATGCAGTCAATTCTGGATGTCATCCATGAGGGAGTACTTACAATTGATCCAGACGGTATTATTAAAGTATATAATGACGCAGCTAAAAGGATATTTGGGTTTCCCCAGGATATTGCCGGTCGAAAATATTCGGACTGTTTTACAGATCCCGTTTTGCTGAACATCATTAAGGAGAAAAAGGAAGAGCATCAAATGCTTCATACGTTAGCAAATGGGAAAAAGATCGTCATTCATCATATTCCTATTTATATTGATTCTATTTTCCAAGGATCAGTAGGAATCTACCAGGAAATAAGTAAAATCCAAAACATGGAGTTGAATATACGAAAGCGGCTGAATGATCGAGGGTTGACGGCAAAAAACACGTTTGATGACTTTGTCACCACTAACACTGAAATGAAGCAGGTGGTTACCGAAGCTAGATCATATGCTCAGTCTGAAGCGACGATATTAGTCTATGGAGAAACGGGAACGGGAAAAGAATTATTTGCACAAAGTATTCATAATGCAAGCAAAAGAAACAAAGGACCGTTTGTTTCGGTTAATTGTGCTGCACTAAGCGAGAATTTATTGGAAAGCGAATTGTTTGGGTATGTGGAAGGGGCGTTTACCGGTGCGATTAAAGGCGGCAGGCCCGGCCTGTTTGAATTAGCACACGGCGGTTCGCTGTTTTTAGATGAAATCGGGGAAATCTCTCTTCCTTTTCAAGCGAAATTGCTGCGTGTGCTGCAGGAAAAAGAAGTAAGAAGAATTGGAGGAGACCGGATTATTCCGATTGATGTTCGCGTAATATGTGCAACGAACAAGCCGTTATTTGATTTAACGCAGGAAGGGTCGTTTCGAGAAGATTTATATTACCGACTTAGCGTGTTGGAGCTGAGTTTAATCCCACTTCGTGATCGAAAAGAAGATGTCATTCCTTTAGCCGTTTCATTTTTAAAAGCAGAAATGCAACGGGAAAATCGAGTATTGGTTTGGGAAAATACAGACGTTTTTCTTCCTTTACTTGATCATCAGTGGCTCGGGAACGCAAGGGAACTTCAAAATGCGATTCATCGTTTAGTTATTTGCACGCCAGAAGGAACGATTACACAGGATCTTGTTTCGCAAATTATTCAATCGATAAAAAAGAAGCAAAAAACAGCACAAAAACTCGAAGTAGAGATTTCAACGGATTTCAGAAAAATGGAGACGGACATTTGGAGAAAGTTGTTAAACCAATATGATGGAAACAAAGAGCGCTTATGCCAGGTATACAATATTAGTAAAACAACTTTATGGAGGAAATTACAAATCGATAATAACGAACAAATAGGAGAGTAAAAAAGAGAAGGCGAATTAGCCTTCTTTTTTTGTTTCAAAAATGAAATGCAATTTTCGAATATGAAAAAACATAAATTGTATCAAAGTATAATTTTCTTTCTTAAAAGATGTTCGTTCTAGGCAAAACGCTGTAAACAACTGAATTTTTGTATTTTTCGAGAGAGAATTTTAGGTATTGGCAATGTTGGCACGAAACATGCATCTTACGATAATGAAAGACAAAAAACATAAAGGTGGAGAAAGCATGAGTGAAGTTTCAGTTGACCAAATCCGCAGCACAGTGAGAAAAATTTCCGTTGACCAAATTCGTGACACAGTAGCAACACTTTGCTGGGAGGCTTGTTACAAACTGCCAGAGGACATTGTAGAAGGATTTCATAGAGCGAGAGAATCAGAGCAGTCGCCGTTAGGACGATCCATTATTGACCAGCTCATTGAAAACGCTTCATTAGCCGCAACAGAAGATCGGCCGTACTGCCATGATACAGGACTGACGGTTGTTTTCGCTGAAGTGGGGCAGGATGTGTACATTGACGGAGGAAATTTTGAAGAGGCGATCCACGAAGGGATTCGCAAAGGCTATAAAGAAGGCTATTTGCGCAACTCTATTGTTGGAGATCCGTTGCTCCGAAAAAATACAAACGATAATACGCCGGGTGTGATACACACCAAACTCGTTGCTGGAAACCAAATTAAATTAACGGTTTTGCCAAAAGGTGGCGGAAGTGAAAATATGAGCGCCATGAAATTTCTGCTTCCGGGAGAGGGAGTAGAAGGAGTGAAGAAGTTTGTGCTAGACACAATTATAGCAGCAGGTGGAAGAGCGTGTCCGCCGATTGTGGTTGGTGTTGGGATCGGTGGAAGCTTTGACAAAGTAACAGAAATAGCTAAGAAGGCGGTCCTGCGTGATATTGGCCAGTACCATCCCGAACCACATATTGCACAGCTAGAAAAAGAATTGCTTGAAGAAATTAACAAGACGGGTATTGGTCCACAGGGGCTAGGCGGAACAAATACATCCTTATGGGTGTCTGCTGAAACATACGGATGTCATATCACAGCTCTACCCGTTGCGGTAAATATTCAATGTCATGCAGCGCGGAAAAAATCCTGCGTCATTTAAATTCAGAAAAGAAGGTGCTAAATAATGGCTAAAGTATATATAGAAACACCACTTACTAGTAAAGATGTTTTAAGTTTACATGCAGGGGATGAAGTCTTTTTAAATGGAGTGATTTATGTAGCGAGGGACGCTGCGCATAAGCGGTTTTTGGAGCGGTTTGAAAACAATGAACAACTGCCGATCGATTTACGTAACCAAATCATCTTTTATGCTGGACCAACACCACCTAAGCCTGGACAGGTTATTGGCTCTATCGCCCCTACAACAGCTTCCCGTATGGATCCTTATACTCCAGCTATGTTTGAATACGGGGTTAAGGGTGTGATTGGAAAAGGGCCACGCAGTCAATCTGTGAAAGACGCGTGTAAAAATGATAAAGCTATATGCTTTTCTGCCATTGGCGGGTTATCTGCCCTTCTAAGCGAAAAGGTACAAGCTGCGGAGGTGGTCGCCTATGAAGATCTGGGTCCGGAGGCGATCCGTGAACTTGTTGTTAAGGATTTCCCTGTTTTAGTTGTTTATGATGCACATGGAAAAGACCTTTATGAACAGGAGATTGCTAAGTATCGAACAATAGCACGATAATATAACAATTGAGGGCTATCTACTATTTAGCCTTGCTTGAAGTGGGAGTTTCTCGGGAGGCCTCTTCCACCCAAGAGAAGTTGACCGGGTTAACTCCTTTGTTCCAAAGATCCTGAAAAAGATGGTACGTTGGATTTGTCATAGTAGCTTGATTTTGTCTATCGCCCAAAAACACTGAAAACATTTTATGTGGCAACACACGATCTTCCGTAACCTTATATGTTTAGTTGTCAAAGGCCCCTCACAAGATTTCTATAAATGCACCAAATTAGTGGGGAAATAAAAGTCTTTAGATGATCACTTAATCCTAACCGACATTTAATTCCTCTTTACCACCAAGCTAAGCCCTTCACAGGCTTGAAGAGGGAGACTTCTTTCGAAAATGTATTAAAGAATAAAACAAACGGGAGGGTAACATTAATGAAAAAGCTGGGACTTCCTATCCAAATCTTATTGGGATTAATATCTGGTATCATTGTTGGGTTGATATTTTACAAACATCCTGGTGTCGAGACCTACCTAAAACCAATAGGCGACATCTTTATGCATTTAATTAAAATGGTTGTAGTTCCTATCGTTTTTTCAAGTATTGTAGTTGGCATTGCTGGATTAGGCAGTGCCAAAAAGCTTGGGAAATTAGGGTTTAGAACCATTCTATATTTCGAAATAGCTACTACTGTAGCAATTGTAATCGGAATCCTTTTCGCAAACGTATTCAAGCCTGGTGCAGGGGTTGATATGAATGCGCTTTCACAAGGGGACATATCCAATTACATGGCGACTGAACAGGAGATGGAAAAAGAGAGCCATTTAGAGTTTATTACTAATATTGTTCCAACGAATATAGTTGACTCGATGGCCAAAGGGGACCTTTTAGCTGTTATTTTCTTCGCTGTTCTTTTAGGTCTGAGTGTTGCTGCTATGGGAGAAAAGGGAGAACCTCTGCTGAATTTTTTCAAAACTTTATCAGGCGCTATGTTTCATATGGTTTCATTTGTCCTTAAAGTCGCACCATTCGGAGTTTTTGGACTGATTGGTGTAACTATTTCCAAGTTTGGTGCAGTCTCTCTGATTCCATTAGGAAAATTAATCGTTACAGCTTATGGAGCATACCTGGTATTTTTTATTGTTTGCTTTGGATTAGTAGCCAAATTATTTAAAATCAATTTTATCGAATTTGTTAAACTTTTAAAGGATGAATTGCTTCTTGTGTTCTCTACGTCGAGTGCGGAATCTGCTTTGCCTCAAGTGATGAGTAAGCTAGAGAAATATGGGTGTCCTAAACCTGTCGTTTCATTTGTTGTTCCAATTGGATATTCTTTCAATACAGACGGATCGTGTATATATTTGGCTCTTAGCTCCCTTTTTATTGCCCAGCTTTATGGAATTGATATGTCACTAAGTGCACAAATCACGCTAGTGTTAATTCTTGCAGTTACTTCCAAAGGGATTTCTGGAGTAGCTGGCGGAGCATTAGTCGTACTTCTCTCTTCTTTAGCAGCTGCAGGTCTGCCACTTGAAGGTTTAGCTTTTATCGCGGGAATTGACTTTCTCTTAAATATGGGCCGAGCTGCTCTTAACGTATTTGGAAACGCTTTAGCAACAGTGGTTATTACGAAATGGGAAGGCCAATTTGATACGGAAAAAAATAAAGCTTATATTGCTCACAGGAGTACTGCAGTTTAAAAAAGAAAAGGTCACTTCATAAGGTTGTGATTATGAAGAAATCTGAATTTTGCGTTATTTAAGTTCTGTATATCTTACTGATTAAAGGAGTTTGTTCATCATGCAGGTGCTACAAAAAACACAAAAAATAGTTCGCTATCAGAACCATCACGGAGAAATACACTATGGTATTGTTAAGGATGGGATAATATTACAACTGTCGAGTAATTTTCATGAACTTGTCAACAAGGAAATAAAATATGATGGGGTAAAGGTGAAATATAGTGACGTGAAAATCTTAGAGCCTGTAAAACCTTCTAAAGTGATTAATTTCGGCTGGACCTATGCAGACCATGCGAAGGAAACAGGGGGAAAGTCCAATCTTGTAGAACCAGTTATGTTCTTAAAGCCTTTATCTTCGCTCATTCCAGACAAGGGGGAAATTTCTCTTCCACCCAGTCATTTAACCAACCAGGTAGAACTTGAAGGGGAAGTGGCCCTTGTGATTGGGAAGCGCGGAAAAAACATTAAAGAAGAGGATGCGCTGGATTACGTTTTTGGCTGTACTATATTAAATGATGTTACAGCGAGAGACCTTACAAAAAGTGATCCTCAGTTTACGCGAGGCAAAGGTTTTGATACTTTTGGACCTTTAGGACCGTGCATCGTTACTGGTCTAGATCCTTCAAATTTGCGAATCGTCACAACTTTAAACGGTAACGTTGTACAAGATGGGAACACAAATCAAATGACCCTTACTATTCCGTACCTTATAAGTTGGATATCGCAAGTCATGACACTAGAGCCTGGTGATATTTTGGCAACAGGTTCACCTTCTGGCAGTTGTCCCTTGAAGTCAGGAGATGTTGTAGTTGTTGAAGTAGAACGGATCGGTAAGCTTTGTAATTATGTGCAATAGAAGATGATGTAAAAATAATATTAGTCGCTTCGATGCTGAAACATCGAAGCGACCTTTTTAACAAAATGCTGTGCTGCTATTATGATACGTACAAAAATGCACGATCTACCACAAATCAGTTATTCTAATTGCTTTAAGCAGTTCGAACGGCCGGAAAATTGTAACCGACTAACAATGGAGAGGAAGATTATTAAGTGAAATACTTCGCTGTTTTTTTGCCAATGTTAAATCAGGAGAAGAGTCAAGAATACCGCGCGCAGCATCTTAACTATTTAGAGCAGAAACACAAGGAAGGCAAGATATTTGCCAATGGCCGATTTACTGACGATGCTGGAGGATTAGTTATTTATCGAGTTGGCTCATTGGAAGAAGTGGAACAAATCGCAAAAAAAGATCCTTATGTTATTCAAGGAGCAAGAGGGTGTGAAATTCACGAATGGGAAATGGTCAGCGACGCAGTTTTACCCTATTAATGTGAAAATACATAGGTTGTTCATGAAAAGTGGGGAGCATTAATAATGATAGAAAAATAGATTGTTGTTTGCCTCACGAAAGGGCTTCAGGCAAGAATTGCAGCTCAATTTGTGGAGTCAGCGTCTTCTTTTAACAGTGAAATCATATTTATTAAAAAAAAGATCATTATCAAAAAAGGAATGTTATGAAACAATAAAATATGAAGGAAGGGTTTTGTTAATTATAGAATACTTCTCTTTTATAAAGTATGAATTTGTACAGTTTGTGAAGTATTTTACTTAAATTAACGGATAGCCTTAGTTGAAGAAAAATTTTAAGAGCTGATTCTCTAGTTAGAGAATCGGCTTTTTTATTTCGGCGAATGAACAGTATCAAAACTTAAGAGTTTTGAACATATTCTAATTTGATACATGTTTATAACTTCTAGCTTTGCTACTCTTAATAATTTCTAGAAGAAACAAGGTTAAAGCGGGATCATAACTCATAGTCGAAAGTGAGACGCTATAAACAGCATCATAATTTAACTCACATATATATGTACTTGTATTCTATATATTGTTTTATTTACGATGTAATAAATTCAAATACATATATTATCAAGAGATATACCAATATGGTTGCAGTCGACGAGGATTAGTAAGGGAATAGGCTAGCGGCAAATTGAGCACCGCATATCCAGGCTTTGTGCTGCGCTTGCCCATTTCAATCGAATAATCAGATGTTACCTCTGTGTATAGATCCCTTCCATGTAGCTGAAGGTATCATCCGTTCCCGGCACAATAAAGTACCAGTCCCATAAACCTTTGCGCATAAGTCTTGCTTCCGGAATGGAAGGGGAAGAAAAGCGCTGGTATACGGCTTCTTTGGCTTTTTTATTGTAGTATTGCTGCTTGGAGAGCCATTCATTCATGCGGGCCGAACTTATATGTAAATGTGAAGCTGAGCTTGTATGCAAAAATAATTGCACGAAATGAATTAAACATCTCGCGCAGAAATTTGGTATGAATAGAGGCCTATAAGCTTTATTGATTTAAATTCACAAAATATTTTTCCATAATCACGAACACCAAACTATAATTTTGTAGGGGGTGGTTTGGGCGGGAATACTTCTGGTTGTAGGTCCATAGACAACAATTAAGTTTCGGTTTGCAGGGTTTCCTGTAAAGGCTTGATCATTTCTCAATACTATTTGGGTAGATGGTGAAAGATTCAATTTTAATTGGCCATCACTGCTTTCCAGCTGGCTGTTAAAGTAGTCTACTTTTACATTTTGATATGGATTGTCTTTTGCCATAACAAGTGCCTGATATTGTGGCGGGAAAATAAGAGGGACTGGTGCATCTCCATCATAATATCCTGTTATCCTATCTCCTGCTGCTATCATTATGTGGTCTACAAAGTAAGTGGTGGGTGACACTACAAAATTTACTAAGGCTCCATATCCGTCTTCTACAGACATTAATTTATAACAACCTGCTCCTTCACCATTTTGGCTTATCATAAAATCAGTAATCATGGTAACGGTGCCATGGAAGGATTTAAAGCTAACCATACTCATACCTCCACCGTTATTTAGACATATCCCTATATAAATTATGCACTTCAAAGACTTGGTGTTACTTATATGAAATTATCTAGAATATTGAAATCCTTTGTCTATTCTTTGCTAGAATTACCCGGTGCCCCGCTTGCTCAGTTCAATATAGTAGTCAGGTGTTAACCTTCGTGTATAAATTCCTTCTATGTAATTAATTGAAAACGATTGATATTTCCCCGCTTTGTCTTGCTCATGCTGATATACTTCCTCAAAGATCTCTGCGGCAATATACAGCATACTTTTCCCTGTCTGTTCACCTTTTTTTCGCAGCCAGTCCTTAATATCAACCGATAGGGAAACCGACAGCAATTCCTCCTCCGATTCGATACTGAGTGCATCATATTCCGGAACATACCGCACACGCCCTTGTTTGGCAGATCGTTTAATAAAGTCAGCTAATTCCACTGAAACACCACTCAAACGTGCGTCTTTCATATGAATGATCCATCGATCCTTTAACCGTTCCATGTATAGATTGGCCACTGGCACCTGCTGATAAAGCAGATCCATCACTTGATAGGTGAGGGAATAGACGGACAGCAGATTGAGCACCGCGTATCCAGGTTTTGTGCTGCGCTTGTCCATTTCAATAGAATAGTCAGGTGTTAACCTGTGTGTATAAATACCTTCCATATAGCTAAAAGTATCATCCGTTCCCGGCACAATAAAGTACCAGTCACCTAAACCTTTACGCATAAGTCTTGCTTCGGGAATGGAAGGAGAAGAAAAGTGCTGGTACACCGCTTCTTTCGCTTTTTTATTGTAATACTGGCGTTGTGAAAGCCGGTCTTCCCAAATTTTCTTTTCGTGCAGCTCACTTCAGTCGTTTTAAAAAAGGATTTTATTTGATGAATGGTGTGACAGGATAAATCTTCCATTGAAAAAAAGAGGATTTGAACCAGCTAATGATTGCTGCTATAGATCGTGCTTTAGATATTTGAAAATTTACCATGTTATCAAAAATTAAACTAAGGAAAAATTCGGTCTATTATTTAGAACGAATTAGGCTGTCGACAAAGTCGACAGCTATTTTTAATGCTGAATGAGCAATCAAGACATTGGACTATTTTAATCAGAAAGCAACTAAATAAGTTAAAACAAAAAGGAAAAACCCCATTTTCGTAAAAGTTTCTTTCGAAAATGGGGTTTGTCTACACATAAATTCGGTCTATTGTTTAGAAAGAATTTTTTATTACAAAAATAAAAAAAGTTAGAAAAAATATTTACTTTGTCTGTTATAGATGTTACGATAGCGCTACAAGTAGTAATAAATATTACTAAATCAAATTTGTTAGTTATTTTTACTACAAACATAATATTTATTTTTTTGATTTTCTTTGGAACCGCTATCAACAATTTGAAATGATTCGGAAGGAGAGTTTGCAATTGAGTTATACAGCACCGCTTTTATCACAGAAAGTCATCGATCGAGCAAGAAGATTAAATACCACATTGATCTCAGATGCAATGGGGTGTACTGGGTCCATGCACTATACGGTAAAACCAGTAGCTCCTGGTATGAAAGTAGTTGGAACTGCTTTAACAGTAGACCTGAGAGCCGGTGATAACCTTTTCTTGCACCAGGGTATTTACTGTGGCAGTGAAGGCTATGTTCTTGTGGCAGATGGTAAGGGACACACTGAAAATGCGTATCTTGGAGAACTAATGGCTGGAGCGGCCAAAGCAATTGGTCTTGAAGGAATTATAATCGACGGCTTTGTTCGAGATAAAGAAATGCTTAGTGAAATTGGCTTACCAATTTTTGCAAAAGGGTTTATTCCAAATGGCCCTTTTAAAGACGGACCTGGAGCCATTAACACTCCTATTTCTTGCGCTGGGGTAGTCGTTCATCCAGGAGATTTAATTATTGGCGATGAAGACGGCGTCGTTGTCGTTCCTAGAGACAAAATTGAGGAAGTTCTGCATAAGGCAGAAAACAAATTTGAATATGAAGAAAAGCGACTTCAAACTATTGCGAATTACGAAGAGAAACGTAAGCAGGGAAATGCAGATGGGGTAAGCATTGCACCACCATGGCTGGAAGATAAAATAAAGGAATTTGGGTTTTAAAAGGAAAGGAGAAGAACTATGTATTTGGGATTTGTTGGATTTGGAGAAGCAGCATTTGAATTGGCATCAGGATTAAAACAGCAAGGACTTGAAAAGATGACGGCGTATGATCCCCTTTGGAATGTGCCAGCATATAACGAATTGATACTAAATCGAGCAAAAACAGCAGGTGTAACAATTGTTCAAACGCCAGAGGAAGTTTTACAACAGGTAAATGCTGTAGTCGTTGCGGTACCCGCTGATAAGGCATTGGGAGTAAGCAGTCAGTTAAAACCACATTTAAAAAATGATACTTTATATATAGATGTATCCGCCTCTAATCCTGATGTGAAGAAGGGAATTGCTAAAAACGTTCAAGAAAAAGGCGGAAAATTTGTTGACGCTGCAATGATGGGCCCACTCCCGGTATATAAACATAAAGTTCCTATTTTAGCAAGCGGTGATGGAACAGATGTCTTTAAAGAAACTATGCAGGCTTTTGGCATGAACATCACTAAAGTCAGTGAGGTACCGGGAGAAGCAACAGCCGTTAAATTAATTCGCAGCATATATATGAAGGGTATTGCAGGCCTTTATATTGAACTTCTTGAAGCAGCACACGAGTTCAATGTTGAGACACTAGTTATTGATTCTCTCAGTGAAACAATCAATGGCCGGACATTTGAAGAAACGATGAATCGACTTGTTACTGGCACAGCTCTCCACGCAGTCAGACGTTCTGTAGAACTTGGTGGCACAATTGCGATGCTCGATTCTGCAAATATTGATTCCTCTATGTCAAAAGCAGCAAAGGAAAAAATTGAAAAGCTTGCTTCTTTAAATTTAAAAGATAAATTTAAGGGCGAAAAACCAGAACACTGGCTTCAAGTAATTGAAGCTTTTAAAGTAACAAGCTAAGCATATAAGGTAAAGGTTGCGGCATTCGGCGGTGCCGGTGCCGTGTGTTTTAATAAACATTATTAGAAAAGAGGTGCCTTATGGGTATTGGTATTTGGGCATTACTTGTATTTATCGGAATCATTGTGTTCTTCAATCTCGTTTTAAAAAGAAATATTGCTGAAGCAATGCTTGCGGGCTTTATTGTAACCGCTTTATTCGGTGGAGTGAGAGCACCTGAATTAATGTGGAACGGATTAGTTTTCGCAGCCACTAATGATGTGTTATATGCTTCAGTAGCCTTTGTATTTATGGCCTATGTTATTGATCAAACAGCGGTTATTGCCAGTCTTATAAAAATTCTCAACTCCCTTCTTGGCCGTCTTCCTGGAGGAGCAGCTTATGTTGATACCATCGCATCAGCTGTGATGGGTACGCTGGCTGGTTCTAATTCAGGAAACACGGCGACAACGGGATCTATCACAGCCCCATGGATGGTAAGGTCTAATTTTAGCAAAGAACTGTCTGCGACAGTTGTTGCAGGTAATGGCGGTCTCGGTGCTGCACTTCCGCCAAGTGCGTCGATGTTTATCATGCTCGGCTTCGCACCGGTTGCGGCAGTAGTTTCTGAAGGAGATTTGTACGTCGCCTTATTTATTTCAGGTGTTTATCAGGTAGTTTATCGAATCTTTTTAATTATGTATTTCGTGAAAAGAGATAATATTAAAGCTATTTCACCTGATTTTATACAGCCCCTTAAAGAATCCTTACGTACGGGCTGGAAATCAACATTAATTTTTTTAGGTGCTTTAATTCCGATTGTAGCGACTATCGGACCGCTTGCTGAGAGCTTTGCAGCAAATCCATCTATAGGAGAAAGCGCCCTTGAAAGCATTTCACTTATTACGTGGATTCCCATTTTAATTATCATTATTAGTTTTATGGTCGGCTGGGCGCACCTTCCTAAAAATAAAACCGACTGGTCTAAGTTTTTAAACAATTCAATTCCCCGCTTTTCAACAATAGGAGCTCTTCTTGTTTTTGCATATGCATCAAGTCAAGTATTAACGGATTTAGGGCTTGCAGAAGATTTATCGACCCTGATGGGATCAATAGAGATCTCTAAGTGGTTAATGGTTCTATTTGTTGGGTTGCTGGTAGCACTTGTAGCTGGACCATTATCTTCAACTGCTACTTTAACGGCTATTGGAATGGTTGCTTTTGCAGGAATGGTTTCTGCTGGAGTTGACCCGTTACTTGCAGTGGTCGCCATTCTAGTATTTGCTTCAACAGAAGGTGCTTCTCCACCGGCATCCGGTTCTATTTTTATTGCGGCATCTTTAGCAGGAGCGCAAGCTGAAAAAACATTTGTGCCGCTAGTTGTATATTATGTCGTTCCAATATTATTAATTGGTTATTTAATAGCTATGGGTATTCTTCCGGTTCCAATGTAAAAAGAAAGGAGCGAAAATGATGAAAAATATAATTGCTGCTTTATTTAAAACGTGCCTCGTATTATTTCTACTTGGCGGTACATGTCTCGTTTTTGGACAAATAGGCGGGCTGCTTCTGCAAAATGGCGATATGGTTATCAAAACGTGGGCTATTTTTGCTAATCCAACTTTTACGATTAGCGCTATTGGTGGCGTACTCGGCTTTATTTTAGGGTATTTCCCTAAAGAAAAAACAGAAGAAGTTGATTTGTACTCTTCAGATGAGTTTAGTGAGGAAGTAGAAAACGTACGCTGATAAATAGATTTAGGCAGACAGTCCAATTGGACACGTCTGCTTTTTCTTTTTCCTGTATGTTAGAAAGGAGACAGGAAAGAATGAAAAAAAGAAGGCAGTTTAATTCGTATATACTCTTTACATGCACAACACTATATATGGTAAGTATCGCAGGCAGCAGACCTCTTATTCCCTTATATGCCAGTAATTTAGAAGCCAGTCATATGGAAGTTGGTATTTTAGTTTCCTTATTTTCTTTTTTACCGCTTTTTGTGTCTATTCAATTTGGAAAAGTGATCGACCGTATTGGCATTAAGAAACCTTTGATAGCAAGCGTTGTGTCTGGAAGTGTGTCTCTGATAATACTTCCTTTATTTGGCGATATAGCAGGGCTTTATCTATCACAAATATTTTCTGGACTTTCTCAGTTAGTATTTGTTTTGTCTATGCAGGCATATTCGGGTCAGTTTTCAAAAAGCAGACTTCGTGAATACTACATCTCGGTTTTTAGTATTGCTGTAGCAACGGGCAGTTTTATTGGCCCATTAATAGCAGGTTTTTCATCCGATTCCCTTAGCTATAATCATGCATTTTTACTACTAGGAATTCTATTAATCCTTATGCTTCCATTGTCTTTTGTATTTGACGGTAAAAAATCAATCGAGAAATCACCTAGAAAAAGAACGGGAAATGCTTTTGGTCTGCTTCGAATCTCTGACTTGAGAAAGGCGGTGCTTGTCAGTTCCATCGTTCTGCTTTCAAAAGATACATATATTGCTTTTTTTCCATTGCTTGCATCTGAAAATGGGCTCTCAGCTTTTGTTATTGGCATTATTGTATCGTTAAACGCAGGAGCCGGCATGCTGATACGGGGCTTTTTGCCATGGATTTCTCAACATTTAAAGCGGGATGTTGTCGTTACTCTCTCGATCCTTTTGGCGGGCCTTTCTTATCTTTTACATCCCGTTGCAGACCATATTGTATGGCTCAGTATTTTGTCTCTTCTTTTAGGATTTTGTACTGGAATTGCACAGCCGCTTTCTATCTTTGCTACAATCATTGCACTGCCTAAAAATCGTGTAGCAGAAGGTCTGGGATTGCGGCTGACATTTAACAAATTGATTCAAATAATCGCGCCGCTTTCCCTAGGTGCGGTTTCGGGTTTCGTTGGAATGTCTGGTGTATTCTATATAAGTGGAACTATTATTTTGACTGGTTCTATTAATTTTAAAAAAGTAATTTTTACAAAAAAAGAATAAGGTGATAATATTTCTTTTAAGGTAATAGGCGGAAAATTTACGACATCTGATGTCTATTTGGAGAGATAAAATGGAGAATCCAATCATTAAACTGCAGGAAAAAATTTCAGAGTTAACGGAAACACAAAAGAGAGTAGCAGACTATATTATTAAACATCCGCTTGATGTTGCTTTTTTGACAGTGGATCAACTAGCAGGCATTGTTGGCACAAGTACAACAACAATTATGCGCTTAACTTTTAGTGTCGGTTATTCGGGGTACACAGAATTTCAAAAGGGACTCCAGGAGATATTACGTAATCGTGCTGCCCCTCAAACGAGACTTGAAGCTAATATAAAAGGGATGGGCGAAAATAATTTATGGGGTCGGTATGCGGAAAGCCAAATCAGCAGTATTCAGGATACAATGAACATGATAACGCCTGAAGTGCTCGAGCAGACCATGGACAAAATCGTCTCTGCTGAACGTATTATCTGCACAAGCGTTAGAAGCGGATTGCCTGTAGCACAGTACTTAACACATGGACTTAACAGGCTTTTGGGAAATACACAACTAATCCTCGCTGATGTAAGTGATTGGGTAGACAGCATTGTGAATATGACATCAAATGACTTGGTTATCGCCATTAGCTTTCCAAGGTACGCGAGAAGAATTATTGATTTTACGGAAACGGCGAAAAGGAACGAGGTACAGGTTATTTCTATCACGGATAGCTACTCGTCCCCTCTCATGAAGCATTCTGACTTAATTTTACCTTGCAATTCTAGCAGTATCGCTTTTCATAATTCAGCAGTATCATCCATGTTTGTTGCCGATTATTTAATCAGCGCCATTGCTATCAACTACCCCGAAAAAACAAAGGAACGTCTTGATAAAGTAAATGAGATTTTAACAAATATGAATTATCATTCTTTACATGAATAATCCTTAATTAAGATGTGATATTACTTGATTTTTAAAACAAAGTAATATCGCATTTTTATTTTTATCAAGTGTATCTCTAAGAATGTAAAAGCTCTTCAAGCTACAGTGATTTAGAAGATTTCTTTCCTGTCCTGTTTGTCTCAAAAACAATTGTTTTTGAGTCTTTTTAGTAAACAGGGTATTTTAGCCAAGATCCTATGATTTTTGTGTCTCAAAATATTGTCCAAAATCAATGTCTCATTAACCAACGTTGTTGATTCATTGTTTACCTCGTTGATATACTTCTTCAAGGATCTCCGCAGCAATGTTCTGCATACTTTTGCCTGTCTGTTCACCTTTATTGCGTAGCCAATCCTTAATATCGACCGAAAATGAAACCGACAACAGTTCCTCTTCCGATTCAATGCTGAGTGCCCCATATTCCGGAACATACCGCACACGCCCTTGTTTAGCCGAACGTATAATAAAGTCGGCTAACTCAACCGAAACACCGTTTAAGCGGGCATCTTTCATATGAATGACCCATCGATCCTTTAACCGTTCCATATACATATTAGCTACTGGAACCTGCTGATAAAGCAAATCCATCACTTGATAGGTGAGGGAATAGGCTGCCGGCAGATTAAGCACCGCCTATCCGGGCTTTGTGCTGCGCTTGCCCATTTCAATGGAATAGTCAGGTGTTAACCTCTGTGTTTAGATCCCATCTCAAAAATGGAGGTCAGTTCCAATTAGCTGCCGGTCCATTCATCAAAGGCTGTTATAAAAAATAACAAAAAAGCATTCTGCAGATGCAGAATGCTTTCCCATTTTATGAAGCTGAAATGTGCAAATCGGGTTCCATTCGTTTATATCGCAAAATCTGTCTTACATACAAAGCAATCACGATTGCAGTAAGCGTAAAACCGATAGCCATTGAAATTCCATATGCCAAACCAAATCCTTCTGGCGCGTAAAAAATATATGTGCAGACAACCCCGGTCATAAATACAGCGGGCACTCCGGCAATCCAATGGTTTTTCCCTTCTTTCAGCAAATACGAAACCGCCGTCCAAAGCATCACGGCTGCCACAACTTGATTGCTCCAACCGACATACCGCCATAAGAACGAATAGTCAATTGTTGATAAGTAAAAAGTAGGCACGCTAACCACAATCGTCATAATCAGTACCATTCCTTTCCGGTCCATATTGACAAAACCAGAAAGCCAGTCAGATAAAATCATACGGGATGAACGAAGTGCCGTGTCACCTGTTGTAATAGGCAGAATAATAACACCAAGAATCGCTAGAATGCCGCCAAATATGCCAAGCAGTGAAACGGAAATTTCATTTACAACCCCGGCAGGGCCACCCGCAGCTAATGCTTCTTGAAGACCCGCTGTACTGCCAAAGAATGTCATGCCGGCCGCCGCCCAAATTAGGGCAATCACACCTTCTCCAATCATGGCTCCATAAAACACTTTGCGCCCTTCCGACTCCTTTTTCAATGTCCGTGAAACAATTGGACTTTGGGTAGAATGGAATCCAGAAATTGCACCGCATGAGATGGTCACCATAATCAGCGGCCAAATAGGCAGCTCAGCTGGATGAAGGTTTGCAAGAGTCAGCTCAGGAATCGGTTTGCTGCCAAAAAGAAGCGCTACACCAATCGCTACAGCCATGACAACTAAAATAACCCCAAAAATCGGATAAATCTTTCCGATGATTTGATTAACAGGCAGAACAGCAGCCAATAAAAAGTACGTAAAAACAAGAATAAGAGCGGTCATAAAACTAAGCGGCGTTAATTGTGTTAGCAGCTGTGCCGGTCCTGCTGTAAAAGCAGCCGCTACTAAAATCATTAAAATGAGAGAGATGACGTTGACTGCTGATTTTACAGCATTGCCCAAATATTTTGCTACTAAAGCTGGAAATTGAGCACCACCATGGCGTAATGACAGCATACCTGAAAAGTAATCGTGTACGGCCCCTGCAAAAATACATCCGGCTACGATCCAGATAAAAGCGACCGGGCCATATAATGCGCCTGATATTGCACCGAAAATGGGTCCGAGTCCGGCGATATTTAACAGCTGAATAAACCAGCCTTTCCACCATGCCATTGGAACGTAATCAAGACCATCCGTTTTTTCATAAGCTGGCGTTTGCTGTGCATCGTTAATCACAAACACACGCTCAACGAATTTTGCATAAAAAAGATACCCGCATAAAAGTAGAACAATAGATGATAAAAATGTAATCATTGATGAAACCTCCTGATGTAAACAAGAACTATTTCATTATTCTATATTTTGAAAAATTAAAATACAACCTTTTTTTAAAATAATCTGTTTATTTATACTGATTTTTTTATTTAGAAAATTATTTCTGCATTTTATTTTACAATAGCAATTATAAAACCTGTTTCAGCAAACCACTGATGAAAGTTTTACGATCACTGTTTTGTTGCCGTCAAATACTCCTGCTGGTACATCCTCATTCACCAGCGCTATTGAGGATATAATGGCCTCGTCGCTAATTTTAATTCCGGTTAGTCAGGTGTTAACCGATGTGTGTAGATGTCTTCCATATAGCTGAAAGTATCATCGGTCCCCGGCACGATGAAGTACCAGCCCCCTAAACCTTTGCGCATAAGTCTTGCTGCCAAAATAGAAGAAAAGCGAAGATACACGGCTTCTTTGGCTTTTTTATTGTAGTATTGCCGCTGTGAAAGCCGGTCTTCCCAAATTTTCTTTTCGTGCAGCTCACTGAATTCTTTTAAGTCGCTTTCTTGAATAAGAGGGATTGTTCTTCCTCTTACTTGTCCTTCAAAAGCGGGAAGAATCCCTTCTTTAATATAAGCCGCAATGAAATTCCGGTTCGTCTGCAGGAACTCCGCCGCTTGGTTCAACGTTAAGCCTTCCAGCGTTTTAGGCATGGTTTCCATAAGCCGTTCAATCTCTTCCTTAGAAAAAAGAAGTCCTTGATGTCCGCCCCACGGATCTTCCACAGGTTTTAGCTTACCTTCTTGGACATACGCATGAACCGTAGAAACAGAGCGGCCAATCATTTCGGCGACTTCCTTTGTTGAATAGTATTTCTCTTGGTTTGTTTGCACGGCAATAACATATTCTTATCTAATAATAAAATAATGAATTGATTCGTTTTTCTGTGATGAAAAGCTAGAACTATATAGGTATCTATGGAAGCAGGTGTTAAAATTGTTGTAGGATAGATACATGTATATAGCCGCGGGCGCTTATGGTTTTGCAGGTAAGTTAATCTATAATAAGGATGGGCTGTTATGGAAAAAAATCTTAAAGTTGAAAAGGTTCAAGGAGCTGCGCTGCTTGAAGGCCCTTTTTGGGATGAAGAACAAATGTGCCTGCTTTGTGTCGATATTTTAAACAATAAGTTGATCGCTTATGATGTTGAGAAACAAAGTACAGAAGAAGTAATATTAGAAGCAAATGTCACAAGTGTCATTCTTGATCAAGACCATTCGATCTTTTTATCTTTAAGAGATAAATGGGGACTATTCGATAAAGCAGGCAAATTTGTTAAACCGCTTGTATACCTTGAAAATATGAAACCCTCTATGCGTTTTAATGATGGAAAAGTCGATCCGTATGGTCGATTTTGGTTGGGGACAATGAGCGAAGATGATAATCGAGGAGAGGCGTCTCTATATTTAATTGATCACAATGGAAAAGTGACCGAAAGCAAAAAAGGGATAACGATTTCAAATGGGCTTGCCTGGAATAAAGAAGGGACAATGATGTACACCATTGATACTCCCTCCAAAAAGATCATGTCGTATCCATTTTCCGGAAAAACAGAGGTGCTAAAAGGCGGGGAAGTAGTTTTTGACTTCACGGATACAATAGGTTCACCAGATGGTATGACTATTGATGAAAATGATCATCTGTGGGTGGCCCTTTGGGGAGGCGGCCGTGTCGTATGTATTGATCCACAGAAGAAAAAAGTTGTCGATCAAATTTCTTTGCCGGTCACTAACGTTACAAGTTGCACATTTGGCGACCATGATTTTAAAACGTTATATATAACAACAGCAAGTGAGGGCCTTTCAGAGGAACAACGTAAGCGCGAACCGCTTGCAGGCTCGCTTTTCTCATACAGGTTAAACGTAGCAGGCGCAGTTTCAAGAAAATACAAATACAAACGTTGATAAATAACAACAGAAAATGCATGTTTGACAGGAAATATGTTGTGTATTCTTAAACTAACTTAGTATTATGAATTATGTCTCCCTTGACACTCCCACGGCTGAAACCGCAAGCCCTTCACCTTGCGGTGAGACGGGTGGGATTCTGAAGTGCGAAACCGTTCACTGTCCTTTTCTGTTTAGAACTCGCCTTCAGTTAAGGGCGGTGTCATCAGCATGTCCTGCTGTTAACACGGGACTAGGTTAAGCTGCTTGCTTGTTTTTATTTTTTGAAAGGCCGCTGATGGCTTTCGAAATATTAATGGATGCGTTGGCATCAGCGTGAAGTGTATATTGGCATTTGGCACACGAAAACGTGTGTCTTTTTCGATTCTTTTTATCAATATGACCACATTTACACATTTGGGAAGTGTAATGTGGATTCACGCACTTTTGACTTGAATACCCGCCATTTTTGCTTTGTATTCAATAAATTGCTGAAGCTGATAGTGAGACCAGGAGTGCAGATTTCTTCCAGCTTCTTTTTTTGCTTTTGCTTTGTAGCGAATACTCGTCAAATCTTCCATTCGAACGCAGCGAAGACCGTTCTCTGCAGCGAAATGAACGATTTGCCGGCTCATTTTATGATTTAGATCTTTCATCCACTGTGATTCTTTGTTTTTGGATTTTTTAATAACGGAGAGAAGCTTTAATTTTCCTAACTTTTTTCTTCTTGAAGAAAATGTTCTTCGAATGAAAGCAGGCTCGTTTCCGCGAAAGAAGAGCGTTTTCGTACCCACCGAGGCAGCCTTCAATAAGTTTGAGGGCTGCTTTTTTGTATTTTGTGTCTGAAAATATTGCCCAAATTCAGTGTCTCATTAATCTTCATTTATGAGTATAATTTTTCTATCTACACTATGTGTTAAATTCAAATACATATTTTATTAAAAACTATTCTAGCATGTGTTTACAGTCGACGATTATGCAGAACATAGCTTTTCTGTAGAAATCTTGAGTTAAATATATAGAGCGCTTAATTAATAAAAATCTATACAGATGAAACCACATAGCTTTCGTTAAAGATTTTTCACTTATTTAATAAAGAAACTGGAAGTAGATAATTACAAACGTGAGATGTAAAAATAAAGAATTGGCTTAGGCGAATCCGGCTCAATTTTAATTAAATGTTTGAAAATGGTTGATACTATCCCCGCTTTGACCTTGCTCGCGTTTATATACTTCCTCAAGGATCTCCGCTGCAATATCCTACATACTTTTTCCTGTCTGTTCCCCTTTTTTTCGAAGCCAGTCCTTAATATCCACGGACAGGGAAACGGACAGCAATTCCTCCTCCGATTCAATGCTGAGTGCCTCATATTTAGGAACATACCGCAAACGCCCTTGTTTTGTTTTAGCCGACCGCTTAATAAAGTCGGCTAGCTCAACCGGAACGCCATTTAACCGTACCATATCAAACGATAGACCGGCTTTATTAAGCATTCTGTTAACAAGAGCCTGTACGGTATGTTCCGCACTTCGAATTGAATGGGCAAAAGAACTGCTGTCAAATTCGTTTTCTATGGATATTAAGCTAGTATTTTTCTTCGCTTTCAAAAAACTTAGTTTATCTGATAGACAAACTAATGAGAAGCTGATACACTTTTCTTGTAAACGGACTAACGATCTTAACTCCGTTTACTACAACACCACTGTTAAACAGAAAGGAGGAAAAGACAAATTGCAGCTGATCATGCGAAAAGAAATTTCTCTTCAGCTTTCTTGATTGATTTGATTTTTACATAAGTAATTTGGAAGCGTTTTTAATAGTTTTTCTTTCGATGATCCAAATTTGTCTTGGCCCATATGAATCAAAACCGAAATTTATTTTATATTTTTTCGATTACGCTTGTTGCAGCAATTGGCGGCCTGCTTTTCGGTTATGACACAGCGGTTATATCCGGAGCGGACAAGTCCATTGAAGAGTATCTGGTGAAGCCGCTTGGCCTCGGGTCTCTTGCGCATGGCGCCACTATTTCAAGCGCCTTAATCGGCTGCATTATCGGCGGCCTGATCTCCGGCTACTTTGCGTCAAAATTCGGACGGAAATATTCTCTTATTATCGCAGCCGTCCTGTTTCTTGTTTCTGCGCTTGGTTCTGCTTACCCGGAATTTTTATTTTTTACAAAAGGAGAACCGTCTTTCGCTTTACTCATGATGTTTAACGTATACCGGATTATTGGTGGAATTGGTGTCGGCCTGGCGTCAGCGGTTGTTCCGATGTATATCAGTGAAATTGTGCCCGCTGAAATCCGGGGACGGCTCGTTTCCTTTAATCAGTTTATGATTATTTTTGGGATGCTGGTTGTGTACTTTATTAACTGGGGCATTGCGAACGGACAAACAGCCGAATGGATTAACGACATCGGCTGGCGCTACATGTTTGCTTCAGAAGCAGTTCCAGCCCTCTTGTTTGGTGTTTTATTGTTTCTCGTTCCGGAAACACCGCGCTATCTGGCTCTTCAAAACCAGGATGAGAAAGCGCTGTCTATCCTAACGAAAATTAATGGTGCCAGAGAAGCGAGCGCCATTATGTCTGAGATTAAGCAGACAATTACTGCGCACGCTGCCTCAGAAAAATTATTTGCCTACGGGAAACTGCTAATTGTGATCGGTATTATGCTGTCCGTCTTCCAGCAGTTTGTCGGCATTAACGTTGCGCTGTATTACGCGCCCCGTATTTTTGAAAGCATGGGTGCGGCCAAGGATGCATCTATGCTGCAGACCATTGTAATGGGTCTTGTAAACGTTATCTTTACCATGATTGCCATTTTGACCGTCGACAAATGGGGACGGAAGCCGCTGTTAATTCTCGGTTCGATCGGCATGGCAGTCGGCATGTTCGGTGTGTCAGGGCTGGCGTTCGCAAATGTAATCGGTATCAGCACACTCTTTTTTATCATCATTTATACGGCATCTTTCATGATGTCGTGGGGACCGATCTGCTGGGTGTTGATTTCCGAAATTTTCCCGAACAAAATCCGCGGCCAGGCCGTCGCTCTGGCCGTAGCCGCCCAATGGGCCGCCAACTACTTTATCTCTTCCACTTATCCGATGATGATGGAGTACAGCGGCGGCTTAACATATGGCTTCTATGGGCTGATGAGCGTTCTTTCCGCTCTCTTTGTCTGGAAGTTCGTCCCTGAAACAAAAGGAAAAACGCTTGAACAAATGGAAAGCGTCTGGCTGAAAAAGAAACATAAAACGGCTTAAAAACATGAAAAACCCGCTTCTTTATGGGACTGACGGGACTGATCCCATAAAGCGAGACAAATAAAAACACCTTTAAGTTGAAAAACGGGTATGTAAGTACCTAAAAAGCCAACTTGGAGGTGTTTTTTCTATGGGTACAAGAATCAGTTATCAATCGGAAGTAAAAATGAAGGCTGTAAAAATGAGATTAGCTGGGGTGCCCGTCAAAGAAGTCTTGAAGGAATTAAATATCCGAAACAAGACGCAGCTTAAAACATGGATGAAATTGTACAAAGCAGGCGAACTTCATCGGTTTAAACAGCCCAGCCAGTGGGCAAGCAGTATTCCTTCGGAAAAGGGGCTGAATATGAAAGTGAAACGGAGAAGCTGAAGGCAGAAAACCGGTATCTGAAACAGCAGATTGAAGTCTTAAAAAAATACGAAGAATTGGAAAGGAAGTGGTATGGGAAACAGCAGTAGACTTAGTGGAAGAATTAAAAACAGGGATGTGCATTAGTAAAATGTGCAGGCATCTTGGCATCCCTATATCCACCTATTATCGTTGGAATAAACAGAATCAAATAGAAGCGTCAAGGCAGGCAATCGAATGAAAAATGGGTACACTGTGCCGGGATAATAATTTTGGACATGGCTACCGTAAAATCACTGCCTTACTGAACCAGGATACCGAAAGCACAGGCTGTTTAAAAGGTGATTTGATCCCTGTCTCAAAAATAGGAGTCAGTCCCTAAACTGCTTACGATAAGCATAGCGTTTTTTGTTTGGATTATGATTTTAACTTAGATTAATGGGGATACGGCAGGACCCTTAAAAAGAGTCAGATATAGGGGGAAAAGGTATTGATATAATTGACGAAGGAGAGGATAACCAAGGAATCCTTAACGACGTAGGCAAATCAAAAAATGGCTATGATGAGCTGGAAAAGGAAGGATACTCAACTGTTCAAGATATTCTATATGCAGAGTGGTCTGAATCTGAAGGATTTTTTGTTAAAACTTATAGTGAAAACGAAAAATAATGACGTTGTGAGTAAAAGAAATTAGGAGCGAAACAAATGGATAAAACAATATATCTGGTCAGGCATTGCCAAGCTACAGGGCAAGAGTTGGATGCAGAATTGACTGAAGAGGGAAAAGAACAGGCGAAAGAGCTTATGCGCTTTTTTGAAAAGCGGAATATTAAGCGCATCATTTCCAGCCCGTTCACACGGGCGATTCAATCCATCCAGCCAACAGCAGACAACCTGGGCCTGCTGGTGGAAATTGACAACCGGCTTAATGAGCACAAGCTGATTTCGAAAAACCTAAAAGACTGGCTGGAACGCCTCGAAGATTCCGTTCGGGATATGGACCTGAAAATGGAAGGCGGAGAATCGAGCCGCGAAGTAGCAAAAAGGGGAATGGAAGTGCTTGAAGCAGCAACCGACGGCACCGTGCTGGCTACTCATCGCAATGTGATGGGGCTTTTATTGATGCGAATTGATGGCATGAAGGGGCTCACAGAATGGGCCGGATTGTCGCACCCGGATGTCTACGAAGTGAAAGTAAAAAAGAATACATATTACGTAAGGAGAATCTGGGGCTAAAAAATTGTCAAAAAATAACCCCCTGATATCTTTTAAAGTGCATCCCAAAAATAGTAATGTTCAAACCTGAGGGCTTTTAACGTCTATTCTAAGGGATGCATTTCACGTATAAGAAATTGACTTTTTTATGTTGATATTTGATCAGGTACAAAATTTCCGAAATGTTGGCGATACCCCTTACTTACAGGATATTGTAATTTATTGGGGTGCACGCGTAAGAACCCGATATTAGCAAAACAATTGAATTTATTATTATCGCTATGTAAATTAGTAATCACTTCTATATTTAGTTAACTGTGTGTTTAAAGAATATATGGAGCTGATCTTTTCAGATTAGCTCCATATTTCTTTAACCAATGTAATAGGCTCATTGCATTTCTCGTTGATATACTCCTTCTAAAATCTCTGCGGCAATATCTTGCATACTCTTGCCTGCCTGTTCTCCTTTTTTTCGCAGCCAGTCTTTAATATCGACTGACAGCGAAACCGACAGCAATTCCTCCTGCGATTCAATGCTAAGTGCATCATATTCCGGAACATACCGCACACGCCTTGTTTAGCCGAACGTTTAATAAAATCAGCTAACTCAACCGAAACACCATTTAACCGAGCATCTTTCATGTGAATGATCCATCGATTCTTCAAGCGTTCCATATACATATTGGCCACTGGAACCTGCTGATAAAGCAGATCCATTACTTGATAGGTGAGGGAATAAACTACCGGCAGATTAAGCACCGCTTATCCAGGCTTGGTACTGCGCTTGCCCATTTCAATGGAATAGTCTGGTGTTTATCCTATGTGATATCGTTATAACCGCTTTATCCACGACTGTTATACATACAAAAACGAAGCGTGTTCGTAACTTGGCCGATTCTACAATGGCGTGCTGAATAACAGGCTGGATCGATTTGTTTACGAAGATAGTTACCGTATATTTGAGGAGTTATAGTTGACAGCATAAAGAGCCACGGAAGCAAATCCGTGGCAAATGGCATGGAGTTATGTGAATTTTTAGGGCTGATGAGGTGTCCCTTAGTTACATGGTTTGTCTGTTACTCGTTCTGTCAGTAAATCAAACCATATATAAAAAAGCAGTGGTATGTCATCCGCAGCAAAGAGCAACTACTAATCAGTATGTAGCAAGCAAAAAGTCATCAGGAGGTGGTGTGGTTTCTACATTATTTCTTTACCCGCTGCCCTGAGAAGATAAACCACAAAAAGAAAAAATTTATGCCGACATATAAACATCGAAACTAGACAGGTTTAAATTAACAGTGGTATCAAATGAAGACAAAACGTAAGAAAGAGCGCAGCAAACAGCCTTCGCAGGTACCGCCGCTAGATGAATGACATTAAAATCATTCAGAAATTGCGGAACTCGTTGGTTTGGCCCGTATGCAACTTACCGTTGGGAACCACGTAAGCACTTCCAGCAAGAAAAGGATAAAAAAGCTCCGCTCATACTTGTGTAAGATAGTTTCGAAGGGTTGGACACATGCGGCTTATTGTGTGTAAAGAATAGTAAAGAAAAATGGCAGGTTAATCTTAAAAGATTTTCCTATACCATGGATGTAAAAAAACAAAGCAGGTGTTTATTATTTCTATTTGGGGTATTAATTGAGCATCAAAAAAAAAGGAGGAAATGAACATGGATCATGTAAAAGCACTTATTATTAAATTTGTGATGGTCGCAGTCGTACTTGGGATTGTACTTACTGGAATGTACGATGGAGAGTTCAGTGATACGCTCCTTATCAGTGCTGTTCTTACAATTCTCGCTTATGTAATTGGGGACTTACTCGTATTCCGCAAAGCAGGTGACGATCGCGAGCGAAATGCAGATCACTCTAAGAGAAATGGTATTGCGACTGTATTAGATGCAGTATTAGCTTTCTTTGTCATTTGGCTTATGGGTAAATCACTATTTATCAATGATGGAGATGTTCTAGCAGCTTCTTTTATCTCAGCAATTGCTATAGCATTTGGTGAATGGTTCTTCCATAAATATCTCGATAGACATGTATTTGATGAAAAACATGCTCACTCTCGTGTCAAATAACATGTAAAGCAGGGGATTCTTATGGCAGCACGCATTATCATAAGAGATTAAATTCTTTTATTTTACAATCTAATGAATAAAAAACTAAATAGAGCAACGAAGTAGCCCGTTCGAAACCTTCGACGGGCTTTTTCTCTGGTCTTGAGGGTCAGACTAGAAGAACTGCTAAGACTTAACTTTTCTGCGTCCAAATTATTGACTTAAATCCAAAAGATAACAGCCGCAAAATATGGACCATTCTTGTGTTTATGATCTGGCACCAGATTTATGTAGAAGATATACGACGTAGAAAAAGCATTCCGTACACAGCACCAAAAACAGCTGATTTTCCAATAACCCACATCTAATTTGAACTATCGCACTCAGGCTTCTGCCTGGGTGCTTTTTTCAGCATGTAGCTTTGTGCTAAGGGCGGTATGTGCAAATAGAAGGCCTTGATGTATGTGCATTAACTGAATGGCTAAGATATTAGTAGTTTGTTACAGTCCTCCGTGATGTTTGTGTAAGAACTTACATTTTACACGAAGCGTCAGAGGCGTTTTTTTATTCCTATGTTTGGCACTTAATATTACAAACTATCTAATAAAAAAGTATGTAATGCGTGAGAACCAAAATAATGTATTCCTGATTTTTTAATATTTTTTTACTAGTAATTGTCATATGAAAGCGTTATAATAAAAATATGGAACAGCGTTCCACAATGCGGGACGAATATGCCGTACAGTGTGGTTACATTGAAACAAATTTACATTCGACCAGACTGAATTAATTGTAACCGCCTTCATCATGAAACACACCGTATGCTTTATTTTTAAAAAAGAAGGAGATGTTGATAGTGGAAATTAGATATTCACCCTACCAAGACTAAGTTAAAACGTTTACAACGGAAGATCTTCGCAAGCATTACCTGATTGAAGAGTTATTTGTACCAGGAGAAATTAAGCTTACATATACAATGGAAGACCACACGATTGTTGGCGGGATTACTCCGAAAGAAGAGTCCAGTTCATTAAAGGGTTACGACGAAATCAAGGCTAATTACTTTTTAGAACGTAGAGAAGAGAGGATTTTTAATGTCGGCGGCAATGGCAAAATCACTGTTGATGGTGAGCAGTATATGATGGGAAATAAGGACTGTCTGTACATCGGACAAGGGAAGCAAGAGCTCCTATTCTCAAGCAATTCAGCAGAAAAACCAGCCAAGCGTGTTTAGGGATATTGAAGGAGATCGATTAGGATCCCTTGAGAATGCCAATGACCGCGTCATCCCCCGGATGATTTATCTGGAAGGAATTCAAAGTTGTCAGGTTGTTATGGGGTTAACGCAATTAAATAAAGGAAGTCTTTAGAACTCGATGCCGACACATACTCACAACCGCCGTTCTGAAGTTTATCTCTACATCGACTTGGATGAAAATGCAAGGATGTTTCACCTAATGGGTGAGCCGACAGAAACCCGTCATTTGGTGATGAAAAACGAGCAGGCTTTCATCTCTCCACCCTGGTCCATTCATTGCGGCAGTGCAACCAGCAATTATACCTTCATTTGAGCGATGGCTGGAGAAAACAAAACCTATAACGATATGGATGCCGTAACAATGGACCAATTGAGATAATTAACAGATTACTAGAAATTATAAAAACAGATGAGATGTAGAACATTGAGTTTACATGATTTTTCACTAGTTTTTTTTAACTTAGAGGGAAAGACAGCGATCGTAACTGGCGGTAATACTGGTCCTGGCCAAGGATATGCAGTAGCGCTGCCAAAAGCAGGAGCCGACTTATTGGAACAAAAACAGCATGTTAAACTTTCTATTTTTTGAAAACGCTTTAATTATTCCTATTAATCTGAAAGGTTAGGTGGACAACTATGAAGATAATGAAATCAATGGAAAAGATCCCTGGCGGCCTTATGCTGGTTCCGTTATTTTTAGGGGCAATTATCCATACCTTTGCTCCTGAATCTGGTGAGTATTTTGGTTCTTTTACGAACGGATTGATGACCGGTACAGTACCGATCTTAGCAGTATGGTTCTTCTGTATGGGCGCCGGGATCAATATTAAAGCAACTGGTACCGTTTTAAGAAAATCAGGAACACTCGTTTTAACTAAGATTTTGGTTGCATGGGGTGTAGCTGTTGTTGCCTCATTATTCCTTCCGGACAGCGGAGTGCAATCTGGTTTATTTGCAGGATTTTCTGTACTAGCACTTATTGCGGCAATGGATATGACAAATGGAGGGTTATATGCCTCTATCATGCAGCAGTATGGTTCAAAGGAAGAAGCAGGAGCCTTTGTGCTTATGTCACTTGAATCTGGTCCGCTAGTAACCATGTTGATTTTAGGCAGCACAGGATTAGCTGCGTTTCATCCACAGGCCTTTGTTGGTGCTGTGTTACCATTCTTAGTAGGTTTTGTATTAGGTAACTTGGATCCTGAATTACGTAATTTCTTCAGTAAAGCAACACATACGATGATTCCGTTCTTCGGTTTTGCTTTAGGAAATTCAATTGACCTATCCGTTATTCTTAAAACAGGTATGGCTGGAATTCTTCTTGGCCTTCTTGTAATCGTTGTTACTGGTATTCCGTTAATGTTAGCTGATAAATTCATCGGTGGAGGAAATGGTACTGCAGGTCTTGCTGCTTCTAGTACGGCTGGTGCCGCGGTTGCGAACCCGATGATTATTGCTGAAATGAAACCAGAATTTCTTCCTGTTGCTCAATCCGCTACGGCACTAGTCGCAGCATCGGTTATCGTTACTTCGATTTTAGTACCAATCTTGACCGCTTATTGGTCTAAATATATGGAAAAGAAAAAGAAGGGATCTGTAGTCCCGGAAAGAAGTAAAGAAAGAAGTAAAGAAACTGCATTATAGTCTTAGCAAGGAGAGACATAAAACGATATGTATCTCCCTCTTATTAAAGGGGGGGGACGGGTATGAGTTGAACTTACTGTTGGAGAACCAGTGGCACTTTTGGTGACGGAGCAGGAAGGGCTGATGACACCGCCCTTAACTGAAGGTGAGTTCTAAACAGAAGTGGGCAGTGAACGCGTTCGCACTTCAGAATTCCACCCGCCTCACCGCAAGGTGAAGGGCTTGCGGCTTCAGCCATGGGAGTGTCAAAAGAAATTATGAACGTTCTGGCTCTAAAAGAAGCGCTCTTGGTCTAAAAAGAAGGGTATCACTCAACAGGAGAATACTCTTTTAGAAATCAAGAACCGGTGTAACCCAGATTCCTTGAGATGGCAATACTATACTGTTTCATTTTATCAATCAAGGTTTCTTTAATAGCTTCCATAGTCACGCGGTTGATTGGACCAGATATACTAAAGCTGGCAATGATCTTTCCTTTGTGGTCAAAGATTGGCGCTGCAATACATCTTAATACTTCTTCATTTTCGGCATTATCTAAGGCATAACCTAGCTGCTTGGCATTATCAATTTCTTTTATAAGTTCTTCTTTTGAAGTGATGGTATTAGGAGTTTTCTTCACGAAGTTGATATTTTCAATTAATTTGTTGAATTCATCTTGGGTTTTACCAGAAAGCAATATTTTACCAACGCCAGTACTATGCATAGGTGCACGGCTGCCAACTCTTGAATACATTCGGATGGTTTGTGTGCTTTCAATCTTATCAATGTAAATGACTTCTCCGTTGTTTTCAATGCATAAATGCACGGTTTCATTGGCTTCAGCACATAATTTTTCCAAATATGGCTTTGCCGTAGCAACAATATCGTTGTTATTTAAGAGATTCCGTGAAAGAAACAGAACTTGTAATCCGAGCTTATACTTGTCTGTTCCTTCATCTTTTACAACGTAATTCATACTCGATAAAGTGGCTAACAGCCGATGAACGGTACTTTTCGTTAGTCCAAGTTTCTCTGATAGTCTAACAATCTGGATTCCGTCGGGATATTCAGACAGTTTGTTTAATATGGTAAGGGCTCGTTCTAGTGATTGAACATTTGACATGGTCATTTACCTCTTTTAGTAGGATCTTGGATATGATGAAACAGTGTTCTACTATATGATACTGCAGCTTAAAACCTTTGTAAAATGAATATCCATTTACTTGTTCAAGGGATAAAAATTTTAAAATTAATAATGAGGAAAAGGGATATAAATCAAAAAGGTTAACATACCTTCAAAAACTAGAGGGTGCGGTGTTGTGGCTGCTGGCTGCTGTAAGAGCAGATTCAAAAGAAGAGGCTGTTAAGGTTTCTGAAGCATGTGTTAAGGGTGGAATTTAGGAAATTGAAAACTATGCTTTATAATATATGGAGAAAGCCCGCGCCGCAAGAGAGTTTTTGCAGCCGGTAAACTAAAAGGAGGCTATTAAAATGCTAGCAAGTTTAAAAGACACAGTTACATTACATAATGGTGTGAAAATGCCATGGATGGGGTTAGGCGTTTTTAAAGTTACAGAAGGTGAAGAAGTGGTTGAATCCGTAAAAGCTGCTATCCGCAATGGTTATATCAGCATTGATACCGCTGCAATTTATAAAAATGAAGAAGGTGTTGGCCAGGGGATTCGGGAATCCGGTGTTCCTCGCGAAGACTTGTTTGTTACGAGCAAAGTTTGGAATTCCGACCAAGGATATGAAACTACCTTGCAAGCCTTTGAAACGAGTCTGAACAAGATAGGCCTGGATTACTTGGATCTTTATTTAATTCACTGGCCTGGCGTTGATAAATATAAAGACACATGGAAAGCACTTGAAAAATTATACAAGGACGGTCGTGTTCGTGCAATTGGCGTGAGTAACTTTCAAATTCATCATTTACAAGAATTAATGAGTGATTGTGAAATCAAACCGATGGTTAATCAGGTAGAGTTCCATCCTCATTTAACGCAAAAAGAGCTATTAGCGTTTTGTAAAAATGAAGGAATTCAAATGGAAGCATGGTCACCATTAAAGCAAGGTCAGCTGTTAAACGAACTTGTTCTCACAGACATTGCTCATAAACATAACAAATCTGTTGCTCAAGTCATCTTGCGCTGGGATCTGCAGCATGAAGTCGTCACCATCCCAAAATCAATCAAAGAACACCGCATCATCGAAAACGCAGACATCTTTGACTTCGAACTAACTCAGGAAGACATGGAAAAAATCGATGCTCTCAACCAAGACAGCCGTGCGGGATCACATCCGGATACCATGAGAGTAGGATTTTAGGGTACCTGTCACTAATAACTACAAAAAACCATGATGAGTAAAAACTCACCATGGTTTTTTGAGTTCGCTCTACTTCCATTTCGCGTCCCTCTCTGCTCGGGGTACGGCAAGAATTACTTCTTTTTTGCTCCATTCATGAAAAACAATATTAATTTGGACTATTAATGATTACTTTGGCCTTGTTCACGTTTGTGCACTTCTTCAAGGATCTCGGCAGCAATATCCTGCATACTCTTGCCTGTCTGTTCGCCTTTTTTTCGCAGCCAATCTTTAATATCGACTGACAGTGAAACCGACAGCAATTCCTCCTGTGATTCAATACTAATCCCTTCATACTCCGGAACATAACGCACACGTCCCTGTTTAGCCGAACGTTTAATAAAGTCCGCTAACTCAACCGAAACACCATTAAACCGTGCATCTTTCATATGAATGATCCACCGGTCTTTTAACCGTTCCATATACAGATTGGCCACCGGCACCTGCTGATAAAGCAGATCCATTACTTGATAAGTGAGGGAATAGACGGCCGGAAGATTAAGTACCGCGTATCCGGGCTTTGTACTGCGCTTGCCCATTTCAATGGAGTAGTCAGGTGTTAACCTGTGTGTATAGATGCCTTCCATGTAGCTGAAAGTATCGTCGGTTCCTGGCACTATGAAGTACCAGTCCCCTAAACCTTTGCGCATAAGTCTTGCTTCTGGAATGGAAGGAGAAGAAAAGCGCTGGTACACGGCTTCTTTTGCTTTTTTATTGTAGTATTGCCGCTGGGAAAGCCGGTCTTCCCAAATCCTCTTTTCATACAGCTCACTGAATTCTTTTAGGTCGCTTTCTGTAATAAGGGGAATGGTGCGCCCTTTCACTTGTCCTTCAGAAGCGGGAAGAAGTCCTTCTTTAATATAAGCGGCAATGAAATTCCGGTTTGTCTGCAGGTACTCTGCCGCTTGGTTCAATGTTAAGCCTTCCGGCGTTTTAGGCATGGTTTCTATAAGGCGCTCAATTTCTTCCTTAGAAAAAAGGAGCCCTTGATGACCACCCCACGGATCCTCCACAGGTTTTAGTTTCCCCTCTTGGACATAAGCATGGACTGTGGAAACAGAGCGGTTAATTTGTTCCGCGACTTCTTTGGTTGAGTAATACTCTGAATGCTGCATAGATGTTTTTCTCCTTTACTTCAAATGATGAAAGAGTTTATGTAGTGAGATGTGTGTACAATGTATCTAAACCGATAATAAGAAAAGGCAGAGCGGAAAGGGTATAAGAAATTGCTCTGTTCTTAATTTGTTGGCAGACCAAGAAAGCCAGTGAACCAAGAGTTGTAGAAATCGTAATCGCCGGAATTAAGTCACCTTCAAACAGTTTCATTTCCAGGAAGAAGCCACATACCAGTCCCAATGCAAGAAACAATAAGCAGCTCTTGATCATGTTCCATTTTAGTTCCTTAATAAAGTACCAGCAGGATATGCCGAGTAAGCCAAGTATATAAGCAAAAGCTGAGACAGACATAAAAAGAATGATGAAATGGGTAAAACTGAAATCTATACCACTAATCACTGCTTCGTATACATAGAGAGCAATCATGGCAGTAATGATCGAACTTGAAACACCTTTTAAATATTGAATCATGGGCACACTTCCTATTTCTTTATTTAACAATCTTTCTATATGGACGAACTGCTGAGTAACTTTCGCTATGTAATTCCTTTAAAAAGTAATGTTTATGCTAATGTGCTTTAATAAAGGAAAAATGACAGAAGGTGAAAGAGTGACTTGTTTGCAAGATTGTTTAAATGACTTATGGGCAAATGTAATTCAAAAAATGGATATAGATGTTTTCAATCATACAATTACGTTTCAGACAAAGGAAATTGAGCATGAAACGATTCGAAATCATCAATTAAGGTTTGAGCAGGTATCATCATTTTACTTCCTTGAAGGTGCTGGCAAGGAGAGATTTCGCGTATTAGAAACAGAAGAAGACAGTTACTTAGAATTAACCTCCATTTACTATTATCCAGAAGGTATCGGATCAATTTCAATTCAGTCAGAGACGGAAGAATGGGCAGAACAATATAGTTCAAACTCTAATTTTTCCTTGGAAATTTGGAGTTCCATACTGTTTGTGGAAGCCAAACGAGTAGTAATTAACCATTCAGTTTTTGACGTGGAGTACCCCGAACAATAGAATCAAATGTTAATCAACAGTATGGATATACTGATGATTAACATGGCATTGATCCTGTTAGCTAAATGAAAATTAGAAATTCTTCCGCTATGATAAATGTGCTTACCCGTTTATATCCAACCGCTTTAGCAGCATGATACATCACTGCATACAGCTTTCTTACCGACTCTCTATATCCCTCCTTACAATCGATTCATCATTTTATATCAGCTTAAGTTTACACTTAGGTTTGGCTTTCTTTTTTCCGGGTAGATAAAAAACACATCTCATCATTTGTCCGAAGAGCGCTGTTTCTTCGGCTTTTTTTATTTTTTTGGGATTGCATAATACCTTCTTCATGGGTTCATACTGTTATTGTTTCGTACTTACTACTTAAAATTCCAACTCCTACAACGAAACCATTTCTGCAGTCAGGTCCCCGCCTGGCTGTTTTTTTCTTTTCCTTGAAGGATCATTTCCTCAACCTGTTTCTTGGTAGACAGGCTGTGATCCTGTGTGCCAATTAGAAAAGAATTTCCATGTAAAATGACCTCTGTGAGGGTGTCTCCCGGACCTAGCTCAAACAAAGGTTTTTCTCCCATTAACTTTCTTGACCACACAACGGGATACGTTTTTAACTGTATAGGTTTCGATGAATTGGTAATAAAAAAGGTCTCATCCACCAGCTTCCACCCAACCTCATCCATCATCTGGTTCAATTCTTGTATAGACTGAATAACGTCAATTCTAAGTTTGTACACCTTGTCGTAATCCTGGTTGTCATCCATGTTCCACACACGTGTATGAACCACTTTTAAGGGGAACTGATTGTAGTGATTCCAAAATTCAACGAGTGTTTTCCTGTATTCACCGTCCACATTATACATATACGCAGGTTCCTCTTTACACTCGCATTCCCAAAAATCCAATTGATTATCTTCAAAAGCTGTACGATCTTCAATTTTAATCGTGGTAAACCGCTCCTCTTTTATATTTTCATTATCTTTCATTAATAAGCAAACAACATGCGGTAATCCACATCACTGATCATTTCCAGTAAAACTTCCTTGATCATTAAGTGTTGTTTCTTCTCAAATCAATTCACGAACACATCCTTTAGGAAAAATACGCAAACAGCCTGCGGCTCTCCGAAGAGATCAATTTGACGACTAGAGGCTGCTTCATCCTTTTCCTCTTCCTTATAATGGATCATCCAAGAAAGAGTCCACTCCGTCTTTTAGTTCGCTTCTTGTTTTATTCTTTTTATTTTGTGACATGTATATATTGATTTTTATATTTTCTTATTTTAAAAATTAATTATATATTTTTTATACTACATTTTAATAATTAATATAATTTTATCATTTTAGTTAATTACATACAATTTAATTATTTTAAATTAAATATTTATCATATATAAATTTAATTAATTATAATAATTAAAACAAAGAGACTATTTTTTTCACTAAGATAGCAAAAATAAAAAAATGATATAATTAAAAATGATATAATTAAATAAAAGATAAGATATTAAAAATAAAATTTAAATTTCTAAAATAATATTTATATATATATATTATTGAATAGTATTGATTTAAATGAAAATGTAAATAAGTACGTTAAAAGACACTGCAGAGTTTAGAAAAGACTAAAAAGAAGAAATACATAAAATGAGGGCAGGGAGGGGAAGTAACATGTTTGAACTGACGAAAAATAACCAGCCGCTTTTTCCGGCTAATAAAGTGGAAGCAGCTGGCCAGCTGTTAGAACGAATCGAACAGGCAGAAAAAGAAAAGGAAGATCCGTTTTTTTATTTTAACGATAGAGACGTGCTTCATTACTACCTGTATCGCAGTATCAATTTGAATAAAGACGCGGAGCGGTCAGACCGGACCATAAAAGAGTATGAGAGGGAGCTGTCCCAACTGATACAAAATTTGTTGCAGTTTCCGCATGAAATCGGTCTCGATATAAAGCAAATTGAAGAGGGATCGTTATTCAAGAGCCTGGCACCAAGACATCTGCGGCGTTATCAGACCTGGCTTGCCGAGGAAAGCCCATATGTAAAAACAAAAGGTCCTTATTCACCGGCGACTCTTGCGCGTAAAACGACCATCCTTAAGAGTTTCTTTCGTTTTTTGCACGAGAATCGCTATCTCAAGCAGCCAATTCACCAAGGATTGCGTCCGGCAACCGTCCGGAAGGATGATCGGCCAAACCGCGACCTAGGACCGAGGGAAGTGATTCAGCTGCTGGATTATTATAGGGACAGTAATCCTATTATGTTTACTTTGATTCATGTGCTGGTGGGAACCGGCATGCGGAATGATGAGCTGTGCCGGTTAAAAGTGTCGGATGTCCGGTTTGACCCCATCCTGGGTGGCTTTTATCTGCATGTGATCGGGAAGGGGAATAAACAGCGGGATATTCCGCTTCGTGATAAGGTAATGGACAGCATTGTGCTATACCGGAAAATTCGGCTTCTGCCGGCAGACTTCCCAAGCAATAGTGATGAACCGCTGTTTCCGAACAGCCGGTGGAAAGCGTTCCGCCCGTCTTACTTTGCGACGATGTTGGGAGATGAAATCGAGAAGGTGCCGATCTTATCAATCCAGGCACGAAAAAAGAGAATTACGCCACACGAGTTCAGACACAGCTTTGCGATTATCAGCTATATGAACAACAGTGATGTGTATGCCATCATGCGTGCTTTAGGCCATGAAAAAATCGAAACAACGATGATCTATTTACAGAAGATCATGGAGCGGGAACAGCATGTCGTTCATCAATGGAAAGATGATGCGCTGGGAAGGTATATATAATAGAAGAAACTCGGCAAAAACAGCAATCATATTTAAGTAAAAGGGTGGTAAAAGGTGATGGAATGCTGCTGCAAACAAAATAGTACGGACGAGTTAAAAATTGAAGGTGACATGGGTGGCGATCCTATCTGGTGCAGTCGTTGTGGCTGTAATCTGGATTTAGATGAAATATCGCTTTCAGTTGAGTTAAAAGAAGAGCTGTCTCAATGGATGGTTAACTATGGAAGCTGGATTGATTGGGACACTGATAATTTAGCTCCAAATGGAATTGCGCTTGAGGATGAACATAATAAGCAGGGGATGAAATTGATGGAGAAAGCAAAGAAAGAGCTTGCAGGAAAATACAAAATCAAGTTTTCACCTTCATCATCAGCAAGAATGTACGCTAGATTCGATCGCAGATAGACTTCAACTTAATCCAGACAACGATGATCTATTTGCAGAAGATTATGGAGCGGGAATAGCACGTTGTTCATCAATGGAAGACGATGCACTAGGAAGGTATATATAATAGAAGAAACAATTATCATCTCCAAACAAAAAAGGGGATAAGAATAGGTTTTTCAATAATATTTAAAACATAATTTTTATTCATCAAAATAAAGAGGACAGTAGAAACCTTTTAAATTTCAGATGAAAATCAATTTATAGAACGAGGCTGGTGAATAACTTGAAGTTATTAATAGTAGAACGTGATAATAATGAGAAAACGGCGATCGAGTGGCTTATTTCTGTCTATTCCCTTCCGATAAATACAGTATTCACTGCAAATAATTTGCGGGAAACAATTAATTTATTAGAAAAAGAAATACCTGATATTTTATATATAGAGTTAGATATGATTCGGAATGAAGACCGACCAACGATTGGAAAATACATAAATCGTTTTAACCCAAATGTGATAGCTGTTACAGCAGAAGCAACCTTTGAAAGGGCTAAACAAGCGATTGAATGGCGAAGTATAGAATTGTTAGTAAAGCCGCTAGATCCTCTGAAAATTAAACATTGCTTACAAACAGCTCTTTCATTTGCCCGTAACCAAAGGACTATTACTAAGCCTCTCACTCACGCTAATGAGAGTTATTCTTATCATTCTTTATTTTTACAAGAAGAGCAGCCTGCCATAAATATTGGATTGATGCTGCTTCAAACAGAAGACATTCAGAAATTGCCAGAACTCATTAGATTTCTAGAGTACTATTCTTTTAGAAGACAACCGATTATTTTGCCGCTAATAGACGGGGTTGTCTGTCTTTTTCAGTCTCCACTTCAGCATGTTAAAGAAGAAGCATCAAAAATATTACGAGAATGGGAAGTTGAAAATATTGAGCCAATGGCGGCAGTTATTGTATATAACGATACAAACAATAAAACCGTACATGATATGTATCAAACTGCAAAAAAACTATTAGAAGTAACATTTTTTATTGGTTACCGTCAAATCATTCTGCCTAAACCTAACTATGAACACTGGCAGGAAATAGATCCTTTTTTATCTCCAAAGGAGCAGCAGGAATGGATTGAAATGTTAGAGCAATTTGATAAACAAAAACTTAAAGAATGGATGCATAATGAGTTTTTAGATGTTGAAACACCCTTTCCTAATCCGGAGAAGTTACGAACGAGATTAACAAGCATTCTGGCCCAAATTAGAAGATTTATGAAAACGAATCAATTAGATCAAAGGGAAACAGAAAACTATTATAAAGAAATTTTTACTGATATCTTATATAACCGAGTATTATACAGAATTGTACAGGAAATGCTGCTGTTTCTATACGAATTGATCGATCGGGCGATACAGTCAGAACAATTAGCAAAAAAAGATATTATTGAAAAGGGAGTCAGCTATGTTGAATCTTATTATTCGGATCACGATTTAACCCTTGAAAAAGTCGCCAAGGTTGTTAAGAGAAATCCAGCGTATTACAGTCATTTATTAATGAAAAAATATGGAATACCTTTTAGTCAATTGGTGACGAATACAAGAATAAAAGAGGCAAAGAGACTGCTAACTGCTACAGAATTATCAATTAAAGAAATTTCACATCAAGTAGGTTTTCATAATCCAAATTATTTTTCACGCATATTCAAAGAATCCACTGGAATGCCCCCTCGCGAATACCGATGGAAGAAGCAGGATTAAACAATTGAAATATCTTTAGAAAGCTAAAAAAAGTATAGAAACCTAAAGAAAAGATAAATATTTCGTTTTTTTATGTAAGAAAATATCACAAAATTCAAAAATATTTAGTAATTTCTGAAAAGAATATGTCTATTTTAAAAAAAATGAATATTATATACTTTTCCTTAATTAAAGAAAAGTACAAAAGCAGAAAAACAATAATTTGATTCAAAGATGCTTGATGTTAAAATCCAGCATCTTATATTCGGATTATTATGAATTGTTCTGATTTTATGAATCACTTTTCTTTATCGTTTTTTAATATACAAAGGGGAGGGGTACTGATGTCATTAGCTACAAAAAAGGAGAATTCTACAGAAACACAAACACTGACAGATATGAAGCAGAAAACACGGAAAGGTGTATTCTGGCCGGCTTTTCTTGTTGTAGGGGGCGGTGCAGCTCTTGGAATAGTTAATAATCAATTGTTAACTGAAATTTCTATGAATGGATTTGTAGGATCATTAAGGGGACTTGGATGGCTTTATCAAATTATATCTATTGTAGCGTTAATAATTGTAGCCATTGTTACGTTCTCAAAGTTAGGAAATATACGTTTAGGCGGTCAGAAAGCCGAAGCAAAATATTCATTTGGAACATGGTTCGCAATGGCATTGACTGGCGGAATTGCAACGGGTGTAATCACTTATGGAGTAAATGAACCGATTATTTATTTTAACAATATTTATGGAGAAATGGAACAAACAGGAGTTGAGCCAGGGACACCTCTTGCAGCAATTTTCGCGATGGGCCGCTCTTTTTACAACTGGTCATTTATCCCTTACGCTATGTATTCATTGAGCGGTTTAGTTGTTGCTTATATGTATTTTAATCGCAAAAAATCACTGTCTGTAACCGCAACGCTAACTCCATTGTTTGGAGATAGAATAACAAAAGGCGTTTGGGCAAACATAATCGATGTTTTATCTGTATTGGCAATTGCTCTTGGATTGGCATCTTCTTTAGGAGCTGGACTTGCACTTGTCGGATCAGGAATTGAAGCAACTTACGGAATTCAACAAGGCCCCCTTGTCTGGCTGGCATTGACCATTCTAATTACGGTCGTCTTTACTGTTTCCTCTTTAAAAGGACTAGATAAAGGGATTCGTATAATGGCAGATGCTAATGCAAAAGTTTTTTATGTTCTTCTTGCTCTACTAATAGTGATCGGACCAACCTTATATATTTTACGTACATCCACGGCAGGTCTAGGTTACTGGTTGCAAAACTTCTGGCAATGGGGTCTCGATCCAATTGATATAGGCGGAGAAGCGCTAGTAATGTGGTGGACGTTATATGATTGGGCCATTTGGATTGCTTATGCACCATTAATGGGTGTTTTTCTAGCTGTCATTTCTTATGGACGTACACTTCGTCAGTTTATGATTGTTAACTGGATTATGCCTTCTGTATTCAGTATCATCTGGTTCGGTGTTTGGGGAGGAACAGCCCTACATTGGCAACAAAACAATATTGTTGATCTAGCAGACACCATTACAAATAGTGGAGCCGTAGCAGGATTATGGACATTCTTAGGCAATCTACCTTTAGGAATAATTATTATTCCAATTGTAATGTTGACATTAATTCTTTCATTTTCAACTGCTGCTGACTCGATGGTTCGTACAATTTCAGTATTATGCACTTCAAATATTAGCCATGATGAAGAGCCTGCAAGTTGGAAAAAATTGATTTGGGCACTTTCTATTGGAATTATTGCATTCGTTATGGTTGCATTCGCTGGCGGAGAACAAGGTGTTGAAGGTGTTAAATATCTGGCAGCACTAGGCGGATCGGCTGTTCTGTTTGTTTTTGTGCTACAGGTTATTTCTGCTATCAAGATGTTCTTTATCGATAAAATAGAAGAGGGCGAATAAAGGAGAAAATAAATGCTGATGAATCACACGAAAAAAGTAACCCTTGGTAATACTATAACTCTTGAAGAATTTATAGAGGTAGTCCGTTTTGGCGCTTATGTCGAATTTTCTGAGGATTACTGTAAACGAGTGGAAAAATCCCAACAACTTGTTGGAAAATGGATAGAAGAAGGCAGAGTAATGTATGGGGTTAATACTGGCTTTGGTGCTCTTTCCAAAGAAATAATATCTTCAGAAGAAACGGCTCAATTACAAAAGAACATTCTTTTATCTCATGCTACCTCAGTAGGAGAACCGTTAGCAGAAGAAGACGTACGTGCCACCATGCTTATGATATTGCAAAATCTGGGACAAGGATATTCAGGAGTCCAGCTTGAAACGCTGGAGATGTATCGTCAATTTTTAAATCTTGGTTTAATTCCCTGGGCTCCAGGTGAAGGGTCAGTCGGCTATTTAAGCCCGGAAGCTCATATGGCTCTTGTATTGATTGGTGAAGGAAAAGCATATATAAATGGACAACTTATGCCAGCAAGAAAGGCTTTAGAAAAAGCCGGACTAGCACCTATTGTTCTTTCTGCTAAAGAAGGACTGGCACTTATTAGTGGAACAACAACTCCAACAGGCATTGGAGCCTTGGCATTATTTGATATGCTAAAGGCCGCAACAGCAGCAGATATAATTGGCGCAATGACCGTAGAAGTACTGAAGGGGACCACCCATGCTTTTGATGACCGCTTAATGAGTGTTCGTCCGCATCAAGAACAAAGAGATACAGCAAGTAATGTGAGAAGAATATTAGATGACTCGATGATTGCAAAGAAATTTATAAATTATCGTTTACAAGATGCATTATCTCTCCGTGCAATTCCCCAACTGCACGGAGCCGCAAAAAAAACACTAAAAGATGCTTTAAAGACCTTTGAAGTAGAGATTAATGCTTGTACAGATAATCCAATTCTTTGGCCGGATGAAGAAAACGCTGGGGCACTTTCAGGGTGTAATTGTGATTCATCATATGTTGGAATTGAATTAGATTCTATGTGTATTGCTGCAACCGCAATTGGCAAAATGTCAGAGCGAAGAAATAATCGTCTTATCAATGGTCAACTTTCTGAATATCCATCCTTTCTTATTCAAAAAGGAGGGATAAATTCTGGCTTGATGATCCCTCAATACACACAGGCTGGCCTTTTAAACGAGATGAAAATATTGTCTCATCCTGCAACAGTAGACGCTATTCCGACCTCCGCTGATCAGGAAGATTATGTAGCGATGGGATATAACGCAGCCAAAAAGGCACGAGAAATAGCTAAAAAACTTGAGTATGTTTTAGCGATTGAGTTGCTGTCTGTTTATTCCGCCCATCAATTTATAGAAAGTGACTTGTTGCCCGGTTCTGCCTCAAGTGCTGTTTTAAATTTTATTTCTCAATTTGTACCGAACATGGAAGATGATATGTATCTACATCCTCATATAGAAGCGCTAAAAGAATTTATACATTCTGGTGAAATTATAAAATGTATAGAGAATGTAATAGGAAAGCTCCAATGATATACATTTAAGAGCCATACTATTACAAAATAAAATGTTACTTCCAAAAATCCTAACTTAATTAATCAAGTGAGTTAGGATTTACTTTTTTAAAAGTATTCGAATAAATTAGATGTTATGAAAAAGTCACAAGAAAGAGGAAATAAAGTGGAAATACATTTAGTGGCAAAAAATCAACTAGAAGCCAACGGGATTAGATGGGTACTAGAGTCACATTTTACGGGAATTCAATTGCATATATGGGACACGATAGAAACATTTGAGGAGGGTGTACAAAAACAGCAGCCAGACCTCGTCATCTTAGATATGGATGGGTGGCAGCATGAAAATGAAAAATTCAACTCAATTAGAAAAAGACTTGGAATTAAGTGGATAGGTATTTCGTCAGAAAGAATATTTCAAACCGCGTATAGCGCGCTTCGTTTTCGTGCAGAAGATGTTTTATTTCGTCCTTTTCTACCAACAGATTTAATTAAACTTATTCAACAGTTACGCTATCAAATGAGAAATAAAAAGCTTTCTTATTCAAATAGTATAACTAGAGAAGCCGAGGTATTCGATATTGATTACCCAGATCTTTTTTTAAAAGATAAAAGGCATACAAATTCAATATCAATGATCGCATTTTTAACGCCTTCTTCAGAAACACTTTATTTAGTGCACGATGCATTGCAACGTCACTCATTTACGGGGAACAAACGTATACTTGTTTTTTCTGATTTTATTTTATGTGTTCAGGAAACTAAGGAAGAAGCTCTAATTAAAGAAGAGTACCAGACATTTCTGACGCGCTGGAAAGAACATATTGATGAGCCGCTTGCAATTGTTATTAAGATTGCACCGGCAGGTCACTCATTAAAGGATATATATGAGCAAACACGTCAATTAACAAGGAGAATTTTTTTTGAAGGATATGACATTATTTTAGCGGAAGAAGAAGAAGTTTACTATAGAGAAATAGATCCTTTCCTTACTCCTTTGGAACAGCGTCAATGGATTGAAATGCTTGAAAAAAGAGACATAAATGCAATCCGAAGTTGGATAGAAAATGAATTCCTAACCTTTCAGCCCCCTTATCCAGATCCAGAAATCATTCGAATTCGGCTGACGAGCGTGCTGGCACAGATTCGCCGCTACATAAAATCATATGATCTTCAGAGCACATCCTGGGAAGCAATCTATCACAAGGTTTTTCAGTACATTGTACAGAATCCTGTCATTTATCAAATTGTTCAGGAATTGCTGGTATTCACGACCCGGTTACTCCAACAAAACAATACACATTTAAATGAAGAGCCACGCTCCCTTGTTGAAAAAGCAAGAGAGTTGATTGAGAGTAACTATTGGGATGCTCAGTGGAATTTAACAGCATGTGCTAATGCACTTCGTGTTAATAAAAGTACTCTCAGCCGTCGTTTTGCAACTGAATCTAGCCAATCGTTTCGTGATACGTTACATCAGATGCGTATAGGAGAGGCTAAAAAACTATTACAAGAAACAGATTTACCCTTGGAAGAAATTGCACGATTAACAGGTTATTCTCACCAAACTTATTTTAATTCTAAATTCAAATTGCTAGAAGGCTGTACCCCGTTAGTTTATCGACAAAAATTATAATGAGAAATCAGAAAAGTGAGATAAATTATAAAATAGGCAAAAAAACAGAAAAATTATGCAATAAATTATAAAAAGATCATTATATTATAATCTGAATATTAAGTGAAGTGTAATAAAATTACTACATACAAAACATAGGAGGGAAAGTTACATGAAAACCACAGCAGAAGAAAAAGTAGTACGTTATCGAGGAACAACACTTAATACGAAAGGTTGGGAACAAGAAGCGGTTCTTAGAATGCTAATGAACAACTTAGATCCAGAAGTTGCCGAACATCCAGAAAAGTTAGTTGTATATGGGGGAATAGGAAAAGCCGCAAGAAACTGGGAATCTTTTGATCAAATCGTAGCATCATTAAAAGAGTTAGAAAAAAATGAAACATTGCTGATTCAATCAGGGAAACCGGTAGCCATCTTTAAAACTCACGAAGCAGCACCACGCGTACTATTAGCCAACTCTAACATTGTGCCTGCGTGGGCAAATTGGGACACATTCCATGAACTTGATAAAAAAGGACTAATGATGTATGGCCAAATGACAGCTGGAAGCTGGATTTATATTGGCAGCCAAGGAATTGTACAAGGCACTTATGAGACATTTGCAGAATGTGCGAAGCAGCACTTCAATGGGACACTAGAAGGTACAATTACCGTAACAGCTGGACTTGGCGGCATGGGAGGCGCACAGCCTTTAGCAGTAACCATGGCAGGTGGTGTTGTGATCGGAATTGATGTAGATCGAAGCCGGATCGAAAAACGCATTGAAACCCGGTACTGCGATGTACTTTCTGAAACGTTGGATGAAGCGATTGCGTTAGCAGAAGAAGCAAAACAAGCAGGTAAAGCTCTTTCGATTGGACTGCTTGGCAATGCAGCTGAAGTGCTTCCTGACATGATTAAACGAGGCTTTATTCCCGACATTGTGACAGACCAAACATCTGCTCACGATCCATTAAATGGGTATCTTCCTATCGGAATGTCTATGTCAGAAGGCGAAAAACTCCGCACAGAAGATCCAGAAGAGTATGTAAAACAATCAAAAAAAAGCATGGCCGTACATGTTCAATCAATGCTACAGATGCAAAAACAAGGTGCGGTTGCATTTGATTATGGAAATAATATTCGACAGGTTGCCTTTGATGAAGGGGTAGAAAATGCTTTTAATTTTCCGGGATTTGTTCCAGCCTACATCCGCCCACAATTTTGCGAAGGAAAAGGGCCGTTTCGCTGGGTAGCCCTCTCAGGTGATCCAGAAGATATATATAAGACCGACGAAGTGATTTTAAGAGAGTTTGCTTATAATGAACACTTGTGCAATTGGATAAAGATGGCGAGAGAAAAAATTGAGTTTCAAGGCCTTCCAGCTCGTATTTGCTGGTTAGGCTATGGAGAACGCGCACGTTTTGGAAAAATCATTAATGAAATGGTAGCTTCTGGTGAACTCTCAGCTCCAATTGTTATTGGACGGGATCATTTAGATGCTGGTTCTGTTGCTTCACCAAATCGTGAAACAGAAGCCATGAAAGATGGCAGTGATGCAGTAGGAGACTGGCCTATACTAAATGCATTAGTGAATACAGCTGCTGGCGCAAGCTGGGTATCTGTTCACCATGGCGGTGGTGTAGGAATGGGCTATTCACTTCATGCAGGAATGGTTGTTGTCGCTGATGGTACGGAGGAGGCGGCTCAGCGCCTTGAGCGGGTTTTAACAACCGACCCTGGTATGGGTGTCGTTCGCCATGTGGATGCAGGTTATGATTTAGCAATTCAAACTGCGAAAGAAAAAGGCATGAATATTCCAACTCTAAAGTAAAAGGTTGAGATAAAATGACGGAAATTTTATATATCAAAAGAGCTTCCCAAGTTATTACAGTCAGTGGAGGCAGCCAGAAGCCAAAAACAGGACAGGAAATGTCTGAAATCGGTGTAATTGAAAATGGCAGTGTAATAGTAGAAGGAAATCAAATTCGTTTTGTCGGCTCTGATAGAGAAGCTGAAAAATATGTAAATACTTTAAGCGAACCAGTAACTGTTATCAATGCTGAAGGAAAAATCTTAACCCCAGGATTGATTGATCCTCACACACATATTGTTTTCGCAGGAAGCCGTGAAAAAGAATTAGAAATGCGCTTAAAGGGTGCAAAATATATAGATATTCTAAAAGCTGGTGGTGGTATTTTAAGTACCACCACTGATACAAGAAAAGCTTCTGAAGAACATTTGATTGAGGAAACACTTAAACGGTTAAATCGTTTTCTACAGTATGGTGTAACAACGATTGAAGCAAAAAGCGGATATGGATTAACAGTAGAAGACGAATTAAAACAACTTAGAGTTGCAAAGAAATTAAATAAGCAGCATCCTATTGATCTTATTTCCACTTTTATGGGAGCTCATGCAGTGCCGGCTGAATATAAGGAAAGTCCTGAGGAATTTGTAAAACTTGTAGTAGAGGAAATGCTGCCACAAGTTGCACAGGAAAAATTAGCAGAATTTTGTGATGTATTCTGTGAAGAAGGCGTATTTACGATTGAACAGTCTGAATACATCCTTCAGGAGGGAAAAAAGTGGGGCTTAATTCCAAAAATCCATGCGGATGAGATTGTTCAATTTGGCGGTGCTGAGTTAGCGGCAAAGATAGGGGCTATTTCTGCAGATCATTTATTAAGGGCATCAGAAAATGGGATTAAGCAAATGGCAGAGCAGGGTGTTATAGCGGTCTTATTGCCTGGGACAGCATTCTTCCTTATGGCGGAACCAGCTAATGCTAGAAAAATGATTGAATTGGGTGTTCCTGTCGCTCTTTCAACGGATCGTAATCCAGGCTCATCACCTACCGAGTCATTGCCGTTTATTATGAATTTAGCATGTCTCACCATGAAAATGACGCCGGAAGAAGTATTAACAGCTTGTACAATTAATGCTGCGCATGCCATTAATAGAGCGAGCGAAATTGGAAGTATTGAAGTGGACAAGAAAGCAGACTTTGTCTTGTTTGATGCTCCTAATTATCAAACACTCCAGTACAATTATGCCGTTAATCTTGTTGACACAGTATTTAAAAATGGAAAAGTAGTCGTAAAAGGTGGTGCTATTGTTGAAAGTGAAGAATCTTTGCATCAATATAGCTCGGCTGAAAACAGACATTGAAGAACTCGGAAAATTCGGGAAGAATGCTAAAGGTGGCCTTGATAGGACCACCTTTACTCCTTCTGAATTAGAAGCAAGAGAATGGCTTAAAGAACGTCTTCATAAGTTAAAGCTGGCAATAAGAATAGATCAAGCAGCAAACATATGGGCCAAGCGCCCAGGTCAGGAAGCAACTCTTCCCAGTATTTCTTTCGGATCACATATTGATACCGTTCCCAATGGAGGGAAATATGATGGAGCGTTGGGAGTTCTCATCGCACTTGAAGTAATGAGAGTGTTAGAAGAAAGTCATATTTCAACACGGCATCCATTAGAATTAGTTTCTTTTAGCGCAGAAGAGCCAAATCCTTTTGGGTTGTCTACTTTTGGCAGCCGAGCAATCAGCGGGAAGTTAAAAAAAAGCGATATAACAAATGTAACTGACTCTGAAGGAACAAGGCTAGTTGATGCCCTAAGAAGTGCGGGTGGTGATCCGGAGAATTTTGAAAAAGCAGTACGTAATCCAGCTGAATTAAGCGCATTTTTAGAAGTGCATATTGAACAAGGGAAAAGACTATTAAACCGTTCTATTCCAGTTGGTGTGGTAACTGCTATTACAGGAATTTACCGAGAAAAAATATCAGTATATGGAGAAGCAAATCATGCTGGTACGACACTCATGGAAGATAGGAAAGATGCATTAACAGCAGCTTCAGAAATTATTTTATCCTTAGAACGCGTCAGCAGTGCACATCCCTCTAATGAAGTAGTTGGAACAATTGGAAAAGTTGATGTTTCTCCTAATGCACCGAACATAATACCGGAGAAAATCGAAATGATATTAGAAATTAGAGGAAAATCGTCTTCTGAGATATATGAGGTGTTAAAGAAATTTGATACGGATTTAATAAAAATTAGAGAAAGCCGACCCGTCCAAATAAAGCGAAAAGTCATTTTAGATCAAACCCCTGCACCTATGAATGAATTGGTAGTTAAAACTATTCAAGACTGTGCGGAGTCGCTAAACTATCCCTCTTATTCGCTTGGAAGTATGGCAGGGCACGATGCTACTCACATGGCATCGCTAACCAAAAGTGGGATGTTGTTTGTTCCGAGTTTAGATGGTAAAAGTCACTGTCCGGAAGAAGAAAGCAGATTAGAAGATATAGAAAAAGTCGCAAATGTTTTATTGCATACGATTCTTTCACTGGATCAAAAACTTGATGTATAAAAGGGGATAAGAACATGAGTGTTTTATATACTGCTGATTGTATGTATGTAAATAATCAGTTTAAAAAAGACCAGGGCATCTATGTAATGGATGGAGTTATTAAAGAAATAGGATCAAAATACAAATTACTGGAAAAATATAAAGGGATCCAAACCGTTGACTGGAAAGGAAAAGCCCTTTTACCGGGTACAGTTAATGCCCATAATCATTCTTTTCAAAGCTTATTAAGAGGGATCGCCGTTGACCGCCCTTTTTTAGAGTGGCGTGACCAGGCGCTTTATCGTTATACACCATTCTTGGATGAGGAAGCTATTTACACAGGAGCATTATTTGCATTTGGGGAAATGTTAAAGTATGGAGTAACAACAGTAAGTGACTTCTTTTATGTTCATAATGGTGGAATAGCTACAGATGAAGCTGTTATTCAGGCTGCTAAGGATTTAGGAATTCGCCTCGTGTTTGCGCGTACAATGTATGACTGGGAAGGCGCTCCTGCCAGCTACCGTGAGACTGTCAGTGAGGCAGTAAGTAGAACAAGGCAATTAGCGATTAAATATCAGGGAGATCCTATGGTATCCATTCAGCCTGCACCGCACAGTCCGCATGCAGCATCACCAGAAATGATTCAAGCTGGCCATCGCTTAGCAAAAGAATTAGGTACACCATTCCACATTCATGTAGCCGAAGAAACATTTGAAGTGGATGAAACACTTGAAAAGTATGGACTGCGACCTGTTCACTATTTAGATTCACTGGGCGTAGTTGATGAAAGCATGATTGCTATCCATCTTGTTTGGCTGGACGACAGCGAAATCGAACTATTGGGACGTAAGAAAGCTTCTTTAGCTTATTGTCCATCAAGTAATATGTTTTTATCAGATGGTGTTACTCGTATTCCTGATTTGCTTCAAGCAGGCGTACGTGTTTCATTAGGATCAGATGGGGCATGCAGTAATAACCGAATCAGTATTTTTGAAGAAATGAGAATGTGCTCACTTCTCCAAAAAGTAACTCGTTTGGACGGTACATGCATAAATGCCAAGCAGGTGTATGATATGGGTACAAAAATAGGTTCTGAGTTACTGCAGCTTCCTACTGGAGAAATTCGAGAAGGAATGAAAGCAGACTTTGTGACGCTAGATTTAAATGACCTTTCCCTTTCACCTAAATCAGAATTGTTTGCAAATGTGGTGTATTCCCTTCAGCCCAATGCCATTGTAGACGTAATTGTAGATGGAAAGCTGATTGTAGAAAACCGAAAGATAACAACTATCCCCGAGAAAAGTATCGTAACTCGGGTTGACAGCTTAATGGAAAAGTGGAAAAGCGTAACCAACTAATTCCTTCTTTCTGCATTATTGTTCTAATAAAGAAAAGGGCTGAGTTTAAAGAATGATTAATAAAGATCGTTTAAGAGAAAGATTACTTGAGTTAGCGCAAATTGGCGGGAATGCCACAGATGGATGGACGAGGTTAGCATTTACCAAGGAAGACAAATTAGCCAGAGGCCTTGTTAAAGGTTACATGAGAGAAATGGGCCTTAAAATCACATGTGACAACGCCGGGAACATTATTGGAAGTTATGGGAACCCTACAAATAGTCCAGTTATCGCTATGGGTTCCCATATCGATACTGTACCAAACGGTGGAATGTTTGATGGAGCTTTGGGTGTTATTAGCGCATTAGAAGTAGCGCAAACGATTATTGAAAATAAATTAAATGTGAATTATCCCTTAGAAGTAATAATATTTGCGAATGAAGAAGGATCTAGATTTAACAATGGTTTAACAGGGAGCAGAGCTATTTGTGGAAGTTTCTCTCAAGAGGAATTGCAAATAGAAGACAATAACGGGATTTCATTTTATCAAGCAGTTCAAGAGATGGATCTAAACCCTGATAAAGTTTATGAAGCTAGAGCGTTTGAAAATAAATACAAGCATTTTCTTGAAATTCATATTGAACAAGGAATTGAACTAGAAAAAGAGCATAAAAGAATAGGTTTAGTGAATTCTGCAGCTGGCCAGGTAGTATTGAAATGCACAATATTCGGAAGACCGGATCATGCTGGAGCAATAAAAATGACACAAAGAAAAGATGCTCTCGTAGAGGCTTCAAAACTCATTACAGAAATTCAGCAGATATCTTTAAAAATGGGCGGTCATTTTGTTGCCACTGTAGGAAAATTAAATGTTTTCCCTAATAGCATTAATACTGTGCCTGGTAACGTTGAATTCTTTATTGATATACGAGACATATCTTCAGATAAGTTAAATCGGGGAATAGAGGTCATTAGCAATACTATTAGCAATATTTCGGGGGAATTCTCTTACTTCTTGGAAGAGGTTGAGAATGAATTACCTGCTTTTTTTTCAAGTAGACTTCTTGATTTAGGAAAAGAGATTTGCGAAAAGAAAAACTATCCATATAAAGTCCTTTCAAGCGGAGCTTGTCATGACGCTCAAGTAATGACAACTATTACAGATTCAGCTTTGTTTTTTATACCAAGTATTAACGGATTGAGTCACTGTCCAGAAGAAAATGTGCACTGGGAGGATGTATTTCTAGGAGCAGAATTTTTGTTGGAGATGGTTTTAAATGCTTCGGAATAATAAAAATACATAGTTATCAATTAATTAAGTTAAAGGTTGATCAGTTAATAGAGGGTGATAATTATATCTTGCTCATTTAGAATCATAAAAAGAGAAGATACTTCTGTAAAAACATGGGCCGGGGGGACAACAACTGAATTAGCAATTTTTCCTGAAAACGCAGATTATTATAAACAAAATTTCTCGTGGAGACTAAGTGTTGCAACAATTGACCAAGAAGAATCCTTATTTACTTCTTTGCCAGGTGTGCATAGAATCACCTTGATAACAGATGGTGAAATGTATTTGGAGCATGATGGACATTATAATAAATTTTTAAAAACTTTTGAGCAGGATGCTTATGCTGGGGAATGGATCACTCGGAGTAAAGGGAAAGTAAAGGATTTTAATATAATGTTAAAAAATAATTGTGAAGCGGAGGTAGAAAGCATTACGCTTGAAGCGGGTACACACAGGATTTTTTATGCTGAAAATAAATCTTCTTTTAATACAGTAACAGACTTTATTTATTGTTTGCAAAGGGAAGTTGTAATCAAAGTTTCCAAAACAAAATTATTAACCCTGCAGGAAGGAGATTTATTGCTAATAAATAGACAAATAAAAGAAAGATTGTATATTGATTTTTATAATAACAGCAATGAAAAATTGACAATAATTAAAGGTGAAATATTTATTTAATGTCAGGCTCTGTTAAGTAATTCTGTTGATATTTGCATCTCCTGAGCGAGCGTTCTGTAATAATGTCTCGATAATTTGAGCACGGCTAGCTTCTGTACCAATTTCATTTGATGCTTTTAATGTTTCAACAGCTTCCTTACAATGCAAATAAATCCGGTGATAAAACTGGAAAAGAAACAAAAGAAGCTACACCTGAAGTAGTTGAAGATGATCAATATATTAACTCCTTTTCCTCCTTTCACTTTTCGCATAAGGAAGTTGTAGAAAATGCATTAGAAGCTACTGTTGATTCTAGCAATAACCAAAACGGTGAAGAATTGATGTGTGGAGCTGAAAAATACCATTCATCCCGGATTGCACGAAAAGTGAAGTGTGTTGAAGTCAATCCAGAAGAGATGGAGAATTGGGTTCAACACATAAGCCTGGCCAAAAGAAAAAGCAGATGACGCGAATTGAATTCACCTCATTGTTGGAAATAAACGGCAAAAACAATTCGAGGTGTGCAGCTATGGCAAAAAAGAGGTCTGTACAAGGGATTGATTTGCTGTTTAATAAGCGTTTCATGCAAGCTGCAGCTTTACTATTGCTATTTTATTTTGTTATTCTGCCTTACTGGGAAATTATTGTGGCGATTTGCTTCTATGCAATCTTTATTTATGCGCTTTTACGTTCAAAGAGCCATGAAACGAAGAGGAACGAGGTCTTGGAAAAGGATATTGAAGAAATCGATGCAATGAATGGGTTGGATTTCGAGCAATATTTAGGGGCACTGTTTGAAGAAATGGGATACATGGTCAAATTCACACCTGCTTCTGGCGATTATGGAGCAGATTTGCTGCTCACTAAAGGGAACAGAACCATCGCTGTTCAAGCGAAGCGTTATAGCAGCACTGTGGGTGTTAAGGCAGTCCAGGAAGCGAGTGGGGCAAAAGGGTTTTATAAAACGAATGAAGCATGGGTGGTAACAAATAACTCGTTTACCAAAAACGCCTGTAACTTTGCTGAAAAGATTCAGGTAAGACTGATTGATCGGGACCAGCTGATTAACTTTATAGTAAGACATAAAAATAAGAAACTAGAAAAAGTTATGTCTCCAAAAGCCATAACTCCAACCGTTGGTGAAAATGATAAAGCCTAATAAAAAGGGGTGAGCACATCATGGTACTCATCCTTTTTCACATGCACATAAGGTGACTTACTTCATTTTTACAAAGTGATTATGCGTTAAAGCACACTTTTACGCGAAATTCATTTTGAACGCTAAACACCTTACTGGAATGGAGCAGCCCAATCTAATGTAGCTGCTTCATTTTTTTGACGAATAGAATTTCTAAACAAGCACTGATTTAGCCTTAAATTGTCTTGAACCGATTTACAAGAAGGATTTTTTGTCAAATCCGTCTTCACACAGTAATGAAAATTGCAGAATCTGTATTTTCAGTGATTCAACATGTAAGCAATGACAATTCTTTCTCAAAAGTATGGTATAGTGATTTTAAATATGAATTGATTGCTGCTGTGGAATGAAGGGTGGTGTACTGTGGAAAATAACTTATTTACTAATATTAAATACGCAAGAGTATATGAACAAATTGTGGAGCAAATTAGAGAACTGATTCAAGAAGGAAAGATACTTCCCGGTGAGAGGCTGCCTGGCGAGCGGGATCTTTCTTCTATGCTTGGATGCAGTAGAACTTCCTTAAGAGAAGCCCTTCGCGTATTAGAAGCTGAAGGAGTTGTGATTGCAAAACCAGGCGGTGGGCGTTATGTACAAAATGTCGACCAGCGTCTTGTAATGGAATACAGCTTTGATCCTGTAGATCTCATGAAAACAACATCCATTATTTATTTTTTAGAAGTCCGTGAAATGATTGAGCCTAACATTGCCGCGCTGGCTTGTGAGCGAGCTACTGAAGAAGATATATTAAAAATGGAAAAAGCATTGTTGAAAGTAGAAGCAGAACGAAAAGATATTGATGAAAAGCTGGTACGGGACAGCATGTTTCATTTAGCGCTGGCAGAAGCCACTCATAATTTCGTGCTTGTAACTACACTTGAAACAAATTTAAATATGCTTCAGCAGATACGGCTGAAAACATTGTTATCACCTGACAGGCTTGAACGTTCAACTGCAGAACACAGGGCTATTTTTGATGCAGTGAAAAGACGGAAACCAAAAGAAGCATCAGAAGCAATGGCTGCACATTTAAAACGATTACGAGAGAGCATTTTAAACAATCAGTAATCTATTTCTTTGACCCTATCGTTTAAAGATAGGGTTTTAATTTTGAAAAATATGTTGACGCTTTCAAAAAAGTGGTGCATAATTGCAATTAACCAAACCGGTCTGACCAGCAAACCATAAGACCAATTTAGACGGAGGGATAAATATGGCACAAAAAAACTTTGGGCCGTTAACAGGCTTGAAAATTATTGATGTCTCCAGCGTTATTGCTGCACCTTTTGCTGCCTGCCTGCTTGGAGATCTGGGAGCTGAAGTGATAAAGGTTGAGCTCCCTGGCAAAGGAGATGCTACAAGAGGACTCGGGCCTTGGAAAGGTGAAGAATCGTTAAGATGGCCCGGCCTTTCAAGAAACAAACGTTCTTTAACACTTGATATTCGTACAGAAGAAGGAAAAGAAATTTTTAAAGAACTAGTCAGAACAGCAGATGCAGTTATCGAAAATTTTCGTCCAGGTACATTGGAAAAATGGGGTCTGGGATACGAAGTCCTGAAAGAAGTAAACCCTAATATCGTTTTAACAAGACAATCTGGATATGGTCAGACAGGTCCTTATGCAGAGAAAGCAGGTTTTGGAACTCCGTGTACTGCTTTTTCAGGTTATACCTATTTACAGGGGTTTTCAGACAGGCCTCCTGTAAGCCCCGCTTTTTCGTTGTTGGATTATGTTTCGGGAATTTTTGTGGCTTTTGGTACTGTAAGCGCTCTCTACCATAGGGATAAAAATAATGCAGAAGGACAAGTCGTTGAATTAGGGTTATACGAAGCGATGTTCCGAATGATGGAGTTCCTCATTGCTGAGCATGATCAATTGGGGAAAGTAAGAGAAAGAAGCCCGATGTTAGCAGGGCATTCGAGTCCGGCAGGTACGTATCAGACCAAAGATGGCAAATGGGTGGTTCTTGTCTGCAGTACAGAAAAAACATGGACTAGGTTGGCAGAATCGATGGGAAGAGCAGATTTAATTGATGATCCACGTTATAAAACAAATATGGAACGGATGCAAAATGATGAAGATTTGCAAAAGATTGTGAAAGAGTTTATCGGGAGTCTTAATAATGATGAGCTTCTTGAAAAAATGGATACTGACGGCGTGCCAGTTTCCCCAATTCTAAGTATTGAAGATATTTTCAATAATCCACAGTACAAAGCGCGGGAAAACATTTTAGAAGTGGAACATCCCCGTCTTGGATCTGTAAAAGTGCCTGGCATCGTGCCAAAGTTTTCTGCTACTCCGGGCAAAATTAGACACCGCGCGCCTGATCTTGGTGAACATAACGAAGAAATTCTTAGAAATGAAATTGGGTTAACGGAAGAACAAATTGAACAATTATATGAAAAAGGAGTCATCTAACATGATAGAAAATACATTGATGCTTCCTAAAAAAGCGACAATTTGGGAAGTGTGCCCGCGAGATGGGTTTCAAATGGAACGTAAATGGATTCCAACGGAAGAAAAGATTCGCCTTATTCATCGTTTTGTTGATACAGGGATTAAGCATATTGAAGTTACTTCGTTTGTTCATCCAAAAGCCATTCCACAGCTGAAGGATGCAGAAGAGGTTGTAAAGAGCGTTCAAGATTTAACAGATGTAAAATTTCGTGCCTTAATTCCGAATGTGAGGGGAGCAGAACGAGCCATTGGTGCGGGTGTGAAAAAACTGAAATTGTTACTTTCTGCGACGGATTCTCACAGCTTGGCAAATTCTAATGCCACGGTAAAAGACGCGCAGGCAAAACTTCTTCCAATTGTTGATTTGGCCCATAAAAGCAATGTTGAAATCAGCGGATCAATCTCAGTTGCTTTCGGATGTCCTTTTGAAGGAAAAGTGCCTGTGGAACGATTGTTGTCAATCCTTGAAGACTACCGCAAAATGGGGGTAACTGAGATTTCTTTAGCGGATACAAGCGGTACAGGCGATCCGAAACTTATTTACGATGTTTTAGGTGTAATGAAACAGGAGTTTCCAGAATTCATATTTTCTATGCATCTTCATAATACAAGGGGGATGGCATTTGCGAATGCAGTAGCAGCACTCCAGCAGGGTGTTACCATTTTTGATAGTTCAGCAGCAGGTCTTGGAGGCTGCCCATATGCACCAAATGCGGCAGGCAATATTGCCTCTGAAGATCTCGTTCATGCCTTTCATGAAATGGGTATTGAGACGAGAATTGATTTAGATAAATTGCTTGAGGCGGCAAAAGAGGTAAAGAAAACAATTGGACATGACGGAGGAAGCTTTCTGTTGAAAGCTGGTCCAAATTCACAGCTCCACTGTAAACCAGCAGGACAAGAAAAACTGGGATAAGAAAAGGTTTAGAGAGCCTTTTCTTATCCACTCAATGAAAGCGCTATCTAAAAAGGAGTGAAGCAAATGCTAACATTTTTAGGGTTTTTAATGATCGTAGTTTTTATGTATTTAATTATGAGTAATAAAATGAACGCTCTGCATGCGCTTATATTAATTCCAGCTGTATTTGCTCTTTTTGCAGGTTTCACAGATGTAGGCGACATGATTATAAGTGGAGCTGAAACGGTAGCTTCAACTGCCATCATGGTGACTTTCGCTATATTGTATTTTGGAACGTTGATTGATGCAGGAATGTTTGATCCATTAGTTAACAAAGTGGTTAAAATTTCAAAAGGTGACCCTCTAAAAATAACGGTTGGAACGGCTATTCTTTCTTTGCTGGTCGGTTTAGATGGAGATGGAACGATTACGTATCTAATTGTTGTCACAGCATTTTTACCCCTCTATGAACGTTTAGGCATGAATAAACTGATCCTCGCTTGTTTACCTGCAATGTCGATGGGGATTATGAATGTTCTTCCTTGGGGCGGTCCGACTGCACGTGTTATGTCTGTTTTTAATTATGAAGCAATGACAGTTCTTGCTCCGCTGATTCCTTCCATTATCGCAGCGGCTCTTTATGTATTAGGTCTGGGTGTTTTCTTTGGCTTGAAAGAAAGAAAAAGACTGGGCATTCAAAAGATTCCTGTCGATCATGAGGTAGAAGATGAAATGGCAGCAACAACTGTGACGGTGTCAGCTGAATCATTAAAAAGACCTAAGCTATTTTGGTTTAATTTGTTTATCACCATTTTATTGGTTGTAGGGTTATTAACAGCTGTTCTTCCATTACCTGCTTTATTCATGCTTGGATACGTTATCGTGACCATTGTCAATTATCCAAATTTAAGCGATCAAAAAGCAAGAATAGAAGCACACGCAGGAAATGTTTTGACTGTTGTTTCACTTATATTTGCTGGAGGAGCATTCGCCGGTATATTAGAAGGTACTGGAATGGTAGATGCCATGGCAACCTCTATGGTCAAAGTGATTCCTGATTTCCTTGCTCCGCAGCTTCCATTAATTGTGGGTTTAACGAGCATGCCATTCACTTTCTTTATGGCAAATGACCCTTACTATTTTGGTATTGTTCCTATTCTGGCTGAAACTGCTTCACAAGTTGGAATCGATAAGCTGGAAATTGCACAAGCATCACTTCTTGGACAGCCTCTTCATTTGTTAAGCCCGCTTGTTGGCTCTGTTTATGTATTAATCGGACTTGTTGGTGTAAGTTTCCGTGATCATATTAAATTCTCTACTAAATACGCTGCTGGCAGTGCTCTTGTCATGATAGTGGTTGGTATTATTACAGGTGCGTTGTCCATTTAATTGAATACTGTTTTATAAAGTTAACTAAGCAGAACACACACCTTTTTAGAAAATTTTACACTCTTTTGACAAGAGGCAGCTTTCAAGAAATTTGAAAGCTGTTTTTTAGTGTCCGGCTTGTCTGCTCGTTTCAAAAACGATCGTTTTTGGGATATTTTTATGAACAGCTTCTTTTAGCTAAGATCCTATTATTTTTGTGTCTCAAAACATTGCTCAAAATCTATGTCTCGTTAATCACCTGTTATGTGCAGAAACTCGTCCTTTTCTGAACACAGCCGTTCGGTTCTCAAAAGGGCGTTTTTTTATTGCTTTTTCTGTAACAAAATCCTGTTCATTATTCTATGTTCAATAACTTGTGTCTCAATGGAGTTACGAAATTTGAAGATGTTCAGGTGCTCAAGTTTCTTTGTAACATAGCGGCGACTTATCACTGGCTTGGCTATCCATTCAAGGCAATGGATTATATAAAGAAGAAGCTTGAAAACCCTGTTATGTCAGGATTTTCAAGTCTAAAACTGATATAAATAAATTTTTATATTAATATATATTTATATAAAAATTCATAATAAGACAGACGCTTTCCATAAACACTCTTCCTCACTTATTTAATTATTTTCTATAATTAATCGAATCAATTCCTGAATAAGTGATTGTCAATTTCACTGTGGGGATCTAAAAAGTCTAAAAAAAGAAGGAGCAATAACAGTCTTCATGCTGTTATTGCTCCTTTTGTATATTAAGCATTTAATTTCATGGGGATTATGGCGTTTCTTTTCACCACATTCAATGTCCGCGGCTTTCCCTGTTCCCAAGTAACGTATCCAGAGGCCTTTAAACGGTCAAGATGGCCCTTTACGGTTGAAGAAGACTTTAATTCAACCGCGTCACCTATTTCACGAATAGACGGGGGATAGTTTTTGGCACTGACATAGTCATCTATAAACTGAAGCATTTTTTCCTGGCGTGTAGACAGTTGTTTAAGCATAAGCCTTTCTCCTTTGCTGTGCTTTTCCTGCTGCTAAAATGTTGGACCGCTTAAATTTCCGCATTTGTTGTCTCTTCAAGCAGTAAGCGTGGATGTGAATGTCATCTATTTTCCTTACAATGATACTTCAATCCGTGATTGTATGATCATCGGCCATGTACATAAGTGATATGGGTTCTTTTTGTTCCATCAATATGTTAAACAATCCATTCATTTTAACAGCGTCCTCTTCACAATCTCATTATACCGAACAAATGTTCATAATTCAATAAAAAAACGAACATATTTTCGTTAAAAAGAGGCATAATAAAAAAAGTTTTCATTGTCAGCAGGAATATTTGTTCTTATACTGAATTATATAGTATATACGAACATATATTCTCTTTGAAAGGAGTTATCTTGGATGAAGAAATTGTATAACGATCGGGGAATGATGAAATGGCAGGGGCTCATCTTAGCCGAGCATGCTGAAATGATGGAAAGAGACAAAAGCAAACCGGTAAAAACGAAAATTTTATTTGATGAACAGCAATTGGAGGAATTCGACCGGATTATCCAAAGCTCACTCCATCTTGAAAGAGAAGTTATGTTTAAGATGAATACCTTCGGTGATCATGACCTGCTGCAGGTAAAGGGGATTGTCTCGGAATTTTGCCGGCTGCCCGGCCAGTATCCATATATAAAGCTGAAAGGGTACAGTTCCAAGTTTCGATTAGATGAAATGGTGTCTATTTCATTTGCCGCGGGAGACGATGAATATGGTGACACCAATTGAGGATGAGCATCTGCCGCGCCGGGATGTATTTTGCATTGACGTGAAATCCTTCTTTGCCAGTGTAGAGGCTGTGCGCCGCAGGATGCATCCACTGCATGCCTATGTGATCGTGATCGCCAATAAAGAACGGGCCGGTTCTGTGGTGCTGGCTGCCTCACCACGGGTAAAAAAAGAATTCGGTATTAAGACAGGGTCACGGAATTATGAAATACCGAAAGATCCGCGCTTAATTATTGTCGAACCCTCTATGGCGCTTTATCTAAAGGTAAATAAGATGATCCTGGATATTTTCCGCCGCTTTGTAGCAGAAGAAGACCTCCATTCCTATTCCATAGATGAAGCGTTTCTGGATGTAACGGCTTCAAAAAGGCTGTTTGGCGACAAATTCACGATAGCCCGCACCATTCAGCGTACGGTTTGGCAGGAACTGCGCCTGGTTGTCACCATAGGGATTGGCGACAATCCTCTGCTTGCTAAGCTGTCACTGGATAACGAAGGGAAAAACGCCCCTAATGGGATCTCTTACTGGTCCTATGAAGATGTGCCAGCTAAGGTTTGGGCGATTGACCCTATCACAGATATGTGGGGAATTTCTCATGGCTACGCCAGGGCTCTTTACAATATAGGGATTGAATCGGTAAAAGATCTTGCTCACGCGGATAAGTGGAAACTAAAGCAAAAGTTTGGCGTGCTAGGACAGCAAATGTATTACCACGCTTGGGGAATTGATTATAGCATCCTATCCGAGAAGATAGGACCTCGTGAAAAATCCTATTCTAAAGGGCAGATTCTGTTAAGGGATTATTATAAGGAAGATGAGGTTACCATCGTTATAAAAGAAATGACAGAGGATGTTGCGATGCGTCTGCGCCAGCATACTGCAGCGGGGATTGCGCTTGGCATATCTTACAGCCGCGATATTGAGGACCGCGGCTTTCGGCATCAAATATTGCTTCCAAGAGGCACAAATAAGACAGCTGAACTATGTGAGCATTTTGTTCGGCTGTTTAAAAAGTATTGGGACGGACAGCCGGTACGCCAGATTCATGTAGTGTGCAGTAGATTACAGCCTGCAGTACATGAACAAATAGATTTATTTACGCCCCCTGAACTGGATGAAAGACGTCATGTTCTAGATGAAACAATCGATCAAATACGTGACCGTTTTGGTAAAAAAGCAATCTTTCATGCGTACAGCCTAATGAAAGGCGGTACTTATCTTCAACGAGCCGGTCATATTGGAGGGCACAGAGGGACTTCTTACTAATTTTACATAAGGGTACTAGCATTTTAGCTAGCACCTTCTTTTGTTCGTTACATACAATTATATTTGCTATAGAAATCCTCCGTAACCTTTTTCCAAAAAGGCCTGTACAGATCGAAAATCAAAAACACGACAGCCCTTAACCTTCCTCCTTCCCACCTCCGCGAAACACCAGCGCCTTGGCATTCGACGGCTCCGGAAAAGTGGAACGGAACCAGAAAAAAGATCTTGCCACGTTTTCAACCAGCAAAGTCTATCATGTGGATTTATCCTTTTCTTATAATATCGGAGCCCGTTATTTTATCCGGGCTTTTCAAAAATGCATTTGGGGTTTCCGAAGGAAGCTCAGTCAGCTGATGTTGTACCGTATTCAAAATAAGGGATGCTCCATCAAAATCTTTGATTTAGGTGGAGGGGTTCACAAAGGAAGAAAGATGGTTTTTAGATTATTAGATGAAACAGCAATTAGAAAAATCTAAAATAGGGTAAAAAATAAAACGGAACAGTACGATAATAAGTGTATCCGATGGTATTTTTTGGATTGATATTTATTATTCTATAGCAATTTGCAGGCAGAGGGGAGGAAGTCATTCAATTGTTTTTTCAAAAGGTGTTAGATCAGCTGTCTGATATGTTGTTCATTGTGGAGATAGAAGAAAGAGCCGTTTTTCGCTATGTCTTTGCTAACCAAACGGGTTGTAACCAATTAGGATTATCACTTAAACAAATAGCAGGTAAAACGATAGAAGAGGTCTTTCATAATCAACCAGAAAGGGAAGCTTTGATTTCGGAACAATATAAAAGAATTATCGAAAAAAGAGAATCAGTAACGTACCGAGATCAGTTTCCTGGACCAGACGGCGAGACAGTGTATTCGGAAACCCGGCTGGATCCTTTGTTCAATGAAAGAGGAGAGCTTGCCCATATTGTCGCCGTCGTCCGGGATATCACCAAGTTTGTTCGTCAGCAGGAAGAACTGATAAGGAAAAATGACCGGCTGCAAGAAGCAGAGCATCATTGGCAGTCATTAATCGAAAACAATACTGATGGCGTGTTGTTTATAAACAAAGAGAGGGAATTAATTCGCGTTAACCAGGTATTTCGAAATATGCTGGGGATCTCATCGGATCTGGAAATGCGCGAACTAAGAGAGATGATGATTCAGATGTTTGGACCAAAAGAACTGGAGAAAATCTACAGCCTGCGGCGCCTTGTTTTACAAGGCCGCTCACAGGAATATGAATCTTATTTTTTTCGACAAGACGGCTGCCAGATCGATCTGCAGGTAAAAGAGGTGCCCGTTATCATTAAGGGTGAAATACAGGGACTCTATGCATTTGTGAAGGACATTACGGAGCAAAAACGTGTTGAAAAAGAACTGCGTGAAAGTGAGGAGCGGTATCGTTCGTTAGTTGACCATAATCAAGATGCGGTCTGGTCCCTTGATTTAGAAGGAAATTTTACAAGCGTAAATCCTGCTTTTGAAAAAACAATTGGAAGAAGGCTAGAGATTGCAAAAAAACCGAACTTAAGAGATTTTGAAGAAGAGTTTGTTACCCCTTTTGAAGACGTTCTTCAACGCTACGAAGAAGCCAAGCAGGGCAAAAGCGCAGAATATAATGTATCCCTGTATCGTTTGAATAAAGAAGTTGTTCATTTAAGCTTCACAAACGTCCCGATTTATGTAGAAGGAAAAATCATAGGGGTTTATGGAATTGGCAAAGATGTCACGGAAGAAGTAAACGCAAAAAAAGCGTTGCATGAAAGCGAAAAGCAGTACCGCTTAATTGCAGAAAATATGAATGATCTGATTGCCGTGTTTAATCTTGAAGGCATCATCACATATGCATCGCCTTCTTACCAGCCTGTTTTAGGCGTGAAGCCGGAAGAGTATGTGGGGCAGCCCGCTATTTCCCTTATCCATGGAGAGGATCAGCCGGAAATTGTATCTCGGTTTGCAAAAGCCGTGAAGCACCAGAGCCCTTATACAGTCGAATTCAGAAAAAAAGGCCGCTTAGGAGAGTGGCTGTATTTTGAAACGGTCTGTATGCCGATATGGAATGAACAAAGCCTGTTAGAAGGCTTTGTCGGCATTTCCCGTAACATTAATGAACGAAAGTATTACGAAGAAAAACTTGAGCACATGGCTTTTTATGACCCGCTGACAGACGTGCCAAACCGCCGTTTATTCGAGAAACTAGCTAATCAAGCTATAAAGGAAGCTGCACGGAGCAGGCAGAAGGCGAGCGTCATGTATTTGGACTTAGATAAATTTAAATTGATCAACGATACACTTGGCCACGATGTAGGCGATGAACTGCTCATGCAATTTACAGACCGGCTGAAAGGCAGCTTGCGTAAAATGGATGTTTTGGCGCGAATGGGAGGCGATGAGTTTACTATTCTTCTTCCTAACACGGATAGGACTGTTGCCGAAGAGGTTGCCGGCAGGCTCCTCCAGGCGATTGGGCAGCCATATCAGGTTAAAGGTCACCTATTCACAACAACATCCAGTATCGGAATTGCCTTTTATCCTCAGCACGGTCAAACGGTAGAAGAGCTGATCCAGCAGGCGGATGAAGCGATGTACAGGGCTAAACAGGGAGGGAGAAACGGCTTTATATTAGCTGATTAATCCAAGGCTGGCTATATTCTAGTTTATAGAAGGCTGGTATAACCAAAACAGAATTCATAGCAGCATCGGGGATCAAATTAGAAGATCAGTTTAAGGCTTAACTTTTTTTGCATCTCGCACTGTAATTATTTTGAATTTTTTGCACTGATGAAAACATTTCAAAGGAAAAATTCGATAAGCTTTTACAAATTAATTTTGGTAGTATAGTAACAAGGAAAGATAGCAATAAAAGGTATTTTCTAAAGTGAGGTGGAAGTGTATGCAGCTCGTTCGAAATGCAGAGATCCTTAAATACAGTCTGATTCTGGGAGCGGTTACAGCCCTGTATAATATACTAACTAATTTGCATCATCCCTATTCAATCATATCCGCAACGACCGCGGCGGTTTTGATTGGCGGCTATATCGGTGCTGTGATCAGCAAAAACAAACAGCTTCTTGTAGAAAATAAAGCAAGGCAAGCAGAAATTCAGGAAAATCTTGACCAGTTAAAACAGCAGCAAGAAGACTTAAATGCACTTTTCTACAATCACAGCTCATGGATCTGGTCAATAGATGTAGAAAATCAGATGATGAAAGTATCCACGGGTATTGAAAGAATGCTGGGATATGATGCGGAAGAGTTTGAAAGGGACTACGAATTTTGGATAAAAAAGACCTATCCGGAGGATATAGAAATTGTAAATAAGCATTACCAGCGCCTTTTGAGTGGTGCCCATTCGGAAGCCAAGTGGCGCATTTATCACAAGGACGGTAGCATCATTTGGATCAAGGTGATGGGGCATCCCATAAAAAATGAGAACGGGAAAGTGGTTCGGCTTCTAGGAGTGGCAAATGATTTGACGAAAGCCATTGAAATGGAAAAGCAGCTGCACCAAGTATCCTTTACCGATTCTTTAACAGGACTGCCCAATCGGCTATCCTTTAATAAACGAATGGAAGAATGGCTGAAAGCACAAACCGATAAAGACAATATGGCTATTCTTTATGTGAACATTGACCGGCTGAAAGTGATTAATAATATGCTTGGCTTTAAAGCAGGTGATCTTGTTCTTCAAATTATCGCAAAGCGGCTTCAGGATATCCTCCAGCCATCTGATTACATTGCCCGGTACGGCGGAGATGAATTTATTATAGCACTGCCGTACACCGAAAAAGCGAACGTAAAAACTTTTGTACACAATATGATGGCACAGCTGGCGCTCCCATTTGAACTGGAGAATCAAGAGGTGGATGTAACGGTAAGTGCGGGTATGGTGCTTTTTCCAGAGCACGGTACAACTTTAAATAGCTTAATGTCCAAAGCTAGTGTAGCCCTTCATCAGGCAAAGCAGCGGGGAAAAAATAGAGTGCGGTTTTATGAGCTGGAAGACGAGGCGCTTGTGAAAAGAAAACTCTATATTGAATTGGCGTTAAAAAGGGCGATTGATGCAGATGAGTTTGAACTTTATTATCAGCCTAAAATTGATTTATCAACAAAAGAAGTAGAGGGGGTAGAGGCTTTACTTCGATGGGAGCATCCTGCTCTTGGCTTCGTGTCTCCTGCAGAGTTTATCCCTATTGCAGAGGAGTCTGGCCAAATGCTTGCTATTGGAAAATGGGTGGTCCAGGAGGCTGTCAACCAGGCTGGAAAATGGGAAGAGGAAGGGAAACCCATTAAGGTTGCCATTAATGTATCAAATCTTCAATTTGAGGATCCCGATTTTCTCAATCACCTTCGCTTTACACTCGAACAGCATAGACTTTCGCCGCATTTACTGGGTGTGGAACTGACAGAGAGTATGCTTCAAAATACACAAACTATTTCACCTATTTTGTTTGAACTGCGGCAAATGGGTATCCACACTTATGTTGATGATTTTGGCACGGGTTATTCGTCATTAAGCATGCTGAAAACCCTGCCGATCGATTTCATTAAAATAGATAAATCCTTTATCGATGAAATCACTGATCACTCAGGTTATTCAACGCTTGTCAAAACGATTATTGATATGGGGGAAAGTTTGGGATTTGGCCTTGTAGCGGAAGGAATTGAAACCCAGAGGCAAGCGGATTTTCTTTTGAAGAATGGTTGTACGCTGGGACAAGGATACGTTTTTGCCAAACCGATGTCTGTCCAATCGTTTGAGCAATTTTACAAATCAAAGAAGCTTCTCATGTGAATGTCAATTTCACTGTTGGGATCTAAAAAGTTTAAAAGAGAAGAGCAAGAACAGTTTCATACTGCTCTTGCTCCTTTTATTTATTAAGCATTTAATTTCATTGGGATTATTGCGTTTCTTTTCAATACATTCAATGTCTGCGGCTTTCCCTGTTCCCAGGTTACATATACGGACGCCTTTAAACGATCAAGAAATATCCTCATTATATAGTATCGGAGGATACCTTCTTTGTAGTCAACACTTCTAAAGCATCTTTTACATCTTTCGCAAATCGGATTGGTTTTTCAATTTTTTCAAAATGGATATACATCAGCCTTGGATCCTCAAACAACCAATGATTATGAAAGCCTGTCACAATAATGTCATGTTCGAGAAGCTCACTAATGAATGGGTTAAGCTCTTCTTGCAGGATCACCGTTTCCCCACTGCAAAGGGCCCTCCCATCTGAAGATAACGATTCAAAGGCGAACATTTGTGGAATCAATAAAAATGACGTTCCTTGCCTTCCTAGAACCTGAGGCATAATATTTGTACGAGATTTCATTACAATACAAGCCCCGTTTTCAAATGTATGCATGCTGCCATCTAAGATTCGATTGAACTCCTCACAAAGTTCTTCTCCCCGTCTATTCGATGTTCTTTGTTTTCCTCGGGAACCTCCAATATTGCGAGTAGTTAAAACGTTGAGAGCTCTTCTTACTTTTCTGGCAAAAGATAAAGGTTCATCAAGAGATTCAAAATGCATATACATCAATCGCGGATTTTCAAACAACCAGTGATTGTGAAGGGCGGTTACAATGATTCCCTCTTCACGCAGCCTCGCCATAAATCGGTTTGCTTCCTCCTGTAGGAGGACAGTTTCACCAAGACACAATGCCTTTCCGTTTTCATCAAGGTTTTCAAAAGAATATGCCTGAGGCACAAACATAAAAGAATTAGCTCTTCGGCCTAGTACAACCGGGTGAATATTTGTCCGGGATCTTGTTGCAGTACAAACGCCGTTAATGACAGAGGGAGCTGCCCCTAGAATTTCCGCAAATTTCCCACAAAGGTCATCAGGGCGAATATTGTCCATGTTATCCAATTGCAAACCATCTCCCAAGTACAATTTTCTGTTCATTTTATTCAACAAGGTACATGAGGGTTCTGGATATATCGTATTTCCACTGCTTTCATTTTTACTTCTGCTGGATAACTCACTCTCGTGCTCAAATAAAAACACCTCCAAGTTGATTTGTTTAGGTAATTACATTCCCGTTTTTCAACTTAAAGGTGTTTTTTATTTGTCTCACTCTATGGGGTCAGTCCCGGCTTTAAAATGAAGGTTCTTTTTTTCATCTTTTTTGGTTTTTATCATCCCCCTGAACGTTTGTTCTATACCTAATTATACCATTTTAGCAATAGAGCGTTCAAGGAAAAAGAATGACTGAAAGAGCAACGATTCATCCCCCACTTAGCAAGCTTGAAGTGGGGGTGTTCTCGCCGAAGATGATAAAAAAGCGGAATCTTATACAACATAAATAATGTTATAGTACATTGAGGGACCAACGAAAAAACAGGCAGGACGCACCTTCAACGGTTGGTATGAATACATTACTCTACGTGTATTCGCATGGGCTAACGTGCTGAGCTGCGTGCAGCCGAATGTGCCCTCGGATGGCCAATGAATGTATAAGATCCTGCATACGGAACTAAGCCTTATTTGCGTCAATTTACGCAAATAAGGCTTTTTACGTTTCGGAGCAGGACTCTCTCGATGCTGACGAGACGAAACAACTTATTATTCTCTTTATAAAAAAGATTATCAGTGTAGGCAAAGGCTTAATCCAATACGTTTCTCTGCTCATCCCCTGTAACATAGATTCAATTTTTATAGATTAATTCTGAGATATTGATTTATATAATTGTTTCGCTATCCTTTTGTAAAAGAGGTGAAAGAGTATGGGATTTTTCGGCGGTTATGGCGGTGGTTACGGAGGTGGTTACGGAGGCGGCTACAGCGGTGGATTTGCGCTGATTGTAGTGTTGTTCATTCTTTTAATCATCATTGGCGCTTCATTCAAAGGCGGCTACGGCAGCGAGTGCTGATTTAAATGACCCGGCGCCATTTTAGCAATCTCCCGGAGTTCTCAATCGCTTAAAAATGGCGCTCTTGTCATGCGACAGCTTCCGTAACTTTTTTATGTATTTGTTTTAACTTCTCGCCAAAGTAGGGATAACAATAATCTTGGCAGGCCAGCCACTTTCAACTCATTCTACATACTATCTGCTCTTTGCTGCGGATCTTCCGCGGCCTTTTTTATGCGTAGCGCCCGTCGCGGTATTAGCCTGTAGTGAACTTCTACATCAAAACCTTTGATTAGGTGGAGAGGTTTACTATCATAAGACAATGGGATTATCTTATGATTTTCTGTTTGCTTAAAGATAAAAGAAAAACAACGGCCGATCGGCCGCTGCTTTCTTAATTAAAATTCAATCAATAACATATAATCTATTAAGAAGGCTCGTTATTAATGAATATCTCTCTTTTTGAAGCGTCCTCCACGAACCTCTGTAACATCTCCTACTGCTAAAAAAGCGTTTGGATCTAACTCTTCCACAATTCCTTAAAGAATAAGAAGTTGATGAATCGTAGAAGAAATTTAGCAAAGCAAGTGATAATTATAGAAAATGAACAGTTAAGTAACGATTGTTAGCAATCATGACGATAAACTATCCGCATATCAAAGGTTCAGCATATTCTATTTGAAGGAGAGATTAGCTGTTTGAAAGCAAAGAAGAGTAGCAAAAAAAGATAAGGGAGTGAGGTCTTTCTTCCTTATTAGTATAAAAAAGTTCTGAACACTTTTCTAAATATCTGCTTGTTGAAAGCTGATCATTTTACAGACCTTACGAGCGGCAAAGCCCACTCCTTCGGGTGTGGGCTGATAGTGAGGTCGAACCGGGCATGCCTTCGGACATGTCAAAGAATTAAGAACGTAAACTACAAGGACAGTGTGCATTACTTTCTCGAATTATATATAATATTGAAAATAGCTGTCTAAAAACAAGATATTTTTGCATTTCTCAAATTTCCCTTGAAGGAGAGTTGAATTATGGCTAGAGTGTTAAAATCGAAAAAAGATATTGAACAACTTTCAATGGGTTTTCCTCAAATTGCTTTTTACGATGAACAAGGAAACAAGCATTACTTGGTTTTTGAAGACAAGCAGAGAAATGGACAGTGGACGCTGATGTTCAATCAACACACGAAGGCATGGACCATTCATGGAAAGGGTGAAACCTATTGCGATCCAGATGAACAGCTGCTGGAACCGGCAGAAATGGTTCGGTTTATCTGGAAGAACCGTGGCTCTGTTAATAAAGCTTTGCGTCAGAAAGCGGAATCCGATAGTGAAACAGCATAATACATAGAGGTGCATGCCTCATTATTCCTTTTAACTTTGTGTTAGCTTTTTTCTTCTGTTGTATTCGTCCTTACTGTGTTTGTATACATCAAGCTTCGTTTGTTTTCGTATGTATATAAATAGGCACACAAAGAAGAATGGAGAGAGATAACATGGGCTATTTGGAACAATTCGTAAGAAACAAAAGAAGAAAGAAGCCTTCAACCGTTTTAACTGCCCGCTTGTCAGACAGCCTATATGAAGACTTTAAAGGGCAAGGTAATCTTCATAAGCGAAGCTATTTATCTCCTGGTAGAACGCAAAATTACCGCTAATTCATATGAAATAAAAAATCTTCCTGACCTACACGAAAAGTCAGGAAGATTTTTTCATTTACCTTTTAAAAATGTACATTGTTTCACTTACGGCTATTCTGTGTATCATACTCGCTCTTTAAACCTTTGAGCAGAGAGAAGGACATGAGAATCAAGATAATAGCAAATGGGAGAGCGGCTGCGAGAGATGCAGATTGCAGGACGTTTAGTCCGCCAGCGAAAAGCAATACAGCTGCTACAGCCGATTGAATAATGCCCCATGTTACTTTGATTCTGTTGGAAGGGTTCAATGTGCCGCCTTCACTCAGCATTCCCAACACAAAGGTTGCAGTATCGGCAACTGTTATATAGTAAATGGCTACAACGGTAAAACCGATGACGCTTAACAGAGAACCTAATGGAAGCTGGTCAAAGAATGTAAAGATAGACAAATCTACGTTATTTGCGATGGATGTTGCCAGGTCATTGTTTCCTTGTACAAGATCCAGCGCAGAGCCGCCAAAAATAGACATCCACAAGCATGTTCCAAGGGTTGGAACAATCAACACGCCAATAACAAACTCCCTGACGGTGCGTCCTCTTGAAACGCGTGCGATAAACATACCGACGAATGGTGCCCAGGCGATCCACCATGCCCAGTAGAATAATGTCCAGGAGGCAATCCAGCCGTCTCCTTCACTAAATGGTGTTAGTCTTAAGCTTAGATGCAGAAAATCACTAAGATAAAGGCCAGTTGTATTAAAGAAGACTTTAACAATAGTCAAGGTAGGACCGACAATCAAAACCAGCAGCATAATCAAAAAGGATAGGATCATAGCGCCATTAGATAAGTATTGGATCCCTTTATCTAACCCCGTATTGATTGAAATGATAAAAATGACCGTTGCAACAGCAATAACAATCAGCTGCACGAATAATTCATTCGGAACTCCGAATATGTGATGCATTCCGGCCGTTATCTGCATGGCACCAAGGCCTAAAGAGGTTGCGATACCGAAGACCGTTGCGAAAATGGACAGGATATCAATTGTTTTTCCGATCGGTCCATAAATTCTGTCACCCAATACAGGATAGAATGCGGAACTAATCGCTGCTGGAAGCTTTTTGTTGTATTGGAAAAAGGCAAGTGCCAACCCAATTACAGTGTAGATCGCCCATGGATCTAAACCCCAGTGGAAGAATGTATATTTCATTGCGGTATTGGCTGCTTCAGCTGTAAACCCTTCCCCAGTGGGAGGATTTGTATAATGGGTTACTGGTTCGGCAACACTCCAGTAAACAATCCCAACTCCCATTCCAGCTCCAAACAGCATAGCAAGCCAAGATCCGGTGTTAAAATCCGGCTTGTCTGTTTTTTTACCAAGACGGATACTGCCGTATTTAGAGAAGAGTATATAGATGGAGAAGATTACAAAGAATAGAGTCGCACCAAGATAAACCCATCCAAAGTAGTCAATTGCCCCAGTATAGATGATATTAGTTACATCAGCGAGACTGTCTTTAAAAAAGACGCCCCAAATAATAAAGATTAGCGTGATTAATAAAGAAATAATAAAAACAGTATTACCAGTCTGTTTTTTACTGCCCATAGAAACCTCCTAATAGTTAACAGGCCTTAATCTCAGCGTGTGAGATTAATCATACATCGAGAAGATGATAAACAACTTCCCATTTATCTGCGTCCGATAACTCATCCAGCGGAACTTCTAAACCGCCTCCAAGATATATCGTTTGGCCCTTGATTGCGATAACCATCGCTTCCAATAACTCATCGTCGCCTTTCTTTCGATAAATGCTTCCTACTCTTGGCAGCTGCTCAATGCTGGTGGTAATGACAGGACCGAGCGCGCTGTCATCTAAGTTCTCCGCATCCACACCTTCCATGTTCTGGTAATCTATAGGGTTACTGCCATCAGCACGGCCAGGTTCCATTACAAGGTATTCGTAATGCTTGAGCCCGTGGGAATTATTCGTAGTGACCCCATTTTTATCTGACGATTCCACTACATCAATTTCATTCAACGAGTATGTGTCCAAGGAATCGGGCTTCGGATTATGTATTAAAACATGATCGCCTTCCTCAGCAGTCCTTTTGCTAAGCGTATAAACATGACGATTGAATACAAAGCTGTCATGTTCCTTTGGTTTGTATTTTTCTACACTCGCTGCCGTCGTTAACACCTGTGTTAAATCCCTCAGTCTGATCGCATGAACGGATTGCTTATACATCTGTTTAACCCCGTATATCCGGTGTAGCTCATTGTTATGATATACAAGCTGTCCTTTTCTTATTTGATAAAGTTTCACGGAAAATTCTCCCTTCAAGCTTATTTCTTAAGTCAGGATTATAAAAACATGAGGATTGGACAGTCTCCATCATCATTAGGGTCTCTTTATACAAGAAAATTATGAGGTATAAATGCAATAGGTATATACATTATGAAAAACCGAGAGAGCTGTAGTATTTTACGCTCATTACAATACACTTACATAACCCGAAAAAGCAGCGAAATAAACCTTCTAACGCTGATTATTATCAACAACTTAACATAGAAGGTAACCAGAGAACAGCGTGCCGTTTATTTAATCCCATTCCGCTGCAATAATATCCACATCTGATCTGCCATCAGCTGCGGAGACTGCGGCATCTCGTTAATTATCCAATTCTCCACAGTACCAACAAAAGCCAGCGCCATAAAATCGACAATTAATGCCTTATCCATGTTCTGGTTGACCCCGCCCATATCAACCATATCCTGTATAACAGACGTAATAACTAATAGCATCCGTTCACGGAATGTAGGAGTTCTTCGATTTGATAACAAAGAAAAGAACAAAGAGAAATTTTCCTCCACACCCTGCTCCACGAACTTAGAAAAACCAGAAGAGTTAAACATTCCGCTTAAATGGTCATCAATGCATTGAGCCAGCAGAGCATATTTATCCGTATAATGCAGATAAAAAGTCCCCCGATTCACATCCGCTCGCTCCGTAATATCATTAATGGTAACAGTCAACCAAGGAACCTATGTGATCGTGATTGCCCACAAAGAACGGTCTGGTTCTGTTGTATTGGCTGCCTCACCACGAGTAAAAAAAGAATTCGGCATTAAGACAGGATCACGGAATTATGAAATACCGAAAGATCCAAGTTTAATCATTGTTGAACCCTCTATGGCTCTTTATCTAAAAGTAAATAATGATCCTGGATATTTTTCGGCGCTTTGTAGCAGAAGAAGATCTGCACTGCTATTCCATAGATGAAGCGTTTCTTGATATAACAGCCTCAAAAAGGCTCTTTGGCAGATAAATTCACGATAGCCCGTACCATTCAGCGTACGGTTTGGCAGGAGCTGCGCCTGGTTGTCACCATAGGGATTGGCGACAATCCTCTGCTTGCGAAGCTGGTACTTGATAATGAAGGGAAAAACGCGCCGAATGGGATTTCTTACTGGTCATATGAAGATGTCCCAACGAAGGTTTGGGCGATCATATACACCTGTCGTCACATGTATGTACCAGTATTTAAAAAGCAAAAAGGGAGACGATAACATAAGCCGCTTGGAACAATTCGCAAGAAACAATAGAAGAAAAGAACCTTCAACGGTCCTCACTGCCCGCCTTCCAGACAGCCTCTACAACGACTTTAAAGAGTATTGCGATGACTTGGAACTTTCTATGAGTGAAGCCATTTATCTCCTGATAGAATGCGAAATCACCGTTAATCCAAAAGCGGCGAAAGAACCTGCAGCATACATAAATGAACACACCAAAGAAGAAGATGTAGTTGCTATAAATACAAAGCCTGTTATCAAACATACAGTGAAAATGAAGAGGAATACAAAACGATTTACCGTCAAATAATGGGAAGTGGACAGGGAGCTGCCATGCCCAATCTGCAGTTCCTGGTCTAATGCTACCAACTTCTCAAAGCATGCAAGGAAGCACAACACCAATACCCAGCGATTTTTACAAATGAGGAATGAATTAAAAAGAAAATTATGGTATTTTATTTACAGGAGTCTATTCAACTAAAGGTGCAGTTTAGTTAAAGAAAACCTATCTAATCATTCATTTTTAGGTGATTCGCTAATAAACTTTTTAAAATTATATAAAAAAATCTACACATTGCTTTTTTATATAAAAAAATCTATAATTAAATGGAATTTAAAAAATGAGGTAGTTAGACATGGAAGAAATTAAGAAAGTATTAGAGAGTTTTATCCCTATAGCAAAATCTACTGCAAAAATGTTTGGACCAAACTGTGAAGTCGTTATTCATGATTTGACGAACCCTCAAGCATCTGTAATGTTTACAGTAAATAACCATGTTACAGGAAGAGAAATCGGTCAATCATTTGATCACCTAGTGAAGACTGTATTACAATCAGAAGATTTTAAAGAAGATTATCTTGCAGGTTATACATTTGTAACAGAAGATAAGCGTACTATTCGTTCTTCGACTTCATTAATACGTGATTCCAAGCAAAAAGTGATTGGTGCTTTCTGCATAAATTTTGATGTTGAAGCACTGAATCAAATGCAACAATTTATGAATACTTTTCTTTCTACACAAGTTGAAGTTCAAGAGAATGAAACAAAATCAGATGATGATATTGAAAATGTTGAAGGAATAGTGGATCAATTGATTCAACAAATCATTCAAAACAGTGTTCATCCAGTCATGAAACGCCATGAAAAGATTGAATTAATAAGATTTATGGACGAAAAAGGCATTTTTTTAATGAAAGGATCTGTTGAGAAGGTCGCATCTTTGTTAGGCATTTCCAAAGTAACAGTTTATAGTTATTTGGATGAAATCAAAAATAAATCAAGTTAAGGAGAATCAAATGAAAAGCATCTTTGAAGTAAGAAATTTAAAATCAAATGGACACTATGCATTAGCAACAGTTCATCAGAACACTGTCTATGTATCAGGGCAATTTGCCATTAATCCAGAAACCTGTGAAAAGAAATTTGGCACCATTGAAGAAGAAACATTACAGGCACTTAAGAACGTGGAAATGATTGTAGAAGCAGCTGGAAGTAAAAAAGAACAAATTTTGCGTATGACATTATATATTCCGGATGTGAAATTATGGGACGAAGTAGATGCTGTTTATAAGGAATTTTTCGGTGAACATAAACCAGCTCGTACCATTGTACCAACTAATGAATTACATTTTGGATTCAAAATTGAAATTGATGCCATTGCCTATATTTAGGTATATTTTTTTACCTGTTTCATATAAAAAAGTCTAATTTATATAAAAAATTATTCGTGAGGATTGATAAATGATGGAACAATTTATTTGTAACAGTTGTGGCAAAAAGCATGATATTACACCAACTCTATGGAAATGTGAATGTGGCGGAGTATTAAACATAGTAAAAGATACCCCAAAAGTTGATATGGCAGCTTGGAATAACTATCCCAACTCATTATGGCGTTATTTTGAAACCATGCCATTCGCAAAAGATTCTAAGACATGGGAATCCGTGACAATGGGTGAAGGTCAATCACCTTTAATCGTTCTAGATCCTATGGAGCCAAATACGTATGTAAAAGTTGATTATATGATGCCTACATTATCCTTTAAAGATCGAGGAGCCGTTGTTTTGATGACAAAGGCAAAAGAATTAGGGGTATCAAAAGTAATTGCTGATAGTAGTGGTAATGCAGGAACGGCGATTGCAGCTTATGCAGCACGTTGTAATATTGCCTGTGATATTTATCTAAGTGATGAAACTTCACCGAAAAAGATCGCTCAAATAAAAGCCCATGGAGCAACGATTAAAGAGATTCATGGTATAAGAGAGGACATTGCAGCTGCGGCACAAAAAGCAGTAGACGAAGAAAAAGTTTTTTACGCAAGTCATGTGTATAATCCTTATTTTTATGAAGGAACGAAAACATATGCCTATGAAATTTATGAACAATTAAATGGTGCGCCTGATACATTAATCATTCCGGTTGGAAACGGTACGCTTCTCCTAGGTGCGTACTATGGCTTTAAAGAGTTATTTGAAAATGGATTAATTGATAAAATACCGAAAATCGTTGCCATTCAAGCGGAGAACTGTGCGCCTCTTGTGAAAGCTTACCAAACCGGGGAGGAATCAGCACAACCTGTTACGAATAGAGGTACTTTAGCGGAAGGGATAGCTATTGCTGCACCAGCGCGTTCCAAACAAATTTTAGAAGCTGTACGTAATACCAAGGGTACGTTTATTGATATTGAAGAAGATGAGATTCTGAGTGCACGAGCTAAACTTAGCGAGAAAGGATTTTATGTGGAAGTGACATCAGCAGTAAACTATGCTGGCTACATCAAGTATAAAAAGGAACCAGAAGAAAAAATAATCATACCTCTTTGTGGTGCAGGTATTAAATCAAAATAAACCCAGAAGGCCAGCTAGGTGAAAAAAGATGTAGGAGAGCTAACATGAGAAACAAGTCAACGATAAAAATTATTGCAACTGGTGGAACAATTGCAGGGGCTGGTACTTCAAGTACAATGACTACGGGCTATCAACCTGGCGCTTTGTCTATTGATGAATTATTAAAAGAAGTTCCGGATTTAGCAAATGTTGCGAATATAAAGGTTGAACAGTTGTTTAATATTGATAGTGTGGATATGACAACAGAACGGCTATTGGCGTTAAGTAAATATATAAATGAAACTTTGTTACATGAAGAAGTAGATGGTGTTGTGATCACACATGGTACAGATACACTGGAAGAAACTGACTATTTTTTACATTTAGTGATTAAAAGCCATAAACCAGTCGTAATTGTTGGAGCAGTCAGACCAGCAACAGCGATTAGTGCAGAAGGTCCGTTAAATATCTATAATGGTGTGAAAGTTGCTTGTGATAAAAAATCGCATGGAAAAGGTGTGCTTGTTGTTCTCAATGATCGAATCGGCTCCGCACGTTATATGACAAAAATGAATACTACAATGGTAGATTCGTTTAAAGCCCTGGAACAAGGTTACATCGGCTCAATTGTTGGAGGAGAGGTTTACTATTTTTATAAAGATATTACCTATCGCCATACTACCGAAACAGCCTTTGACGTAAGGTTAATCAACGAGTTGTCTAAGGTTTCAACTATATATGCGCATCAAGGAGACGATCGGTATTTATATGACGCGGCGGTACAAGCAGGTGCAAAAGGAATTGTTGTAGCTACGGCTGGAGGCTATACTATTTCTAAACAAGCAGAGGCTGGAATTCATGATGCGTTAAACAAGGGGGTTATCGTCATACGGTCATCTCGACTCAATACGGGAATTGTTAGCCGTACTGATATGGATAATCAACACGGATATATCGTATCTGAATCATTAAATCCTCCAAAAGCACGGATTCTTCTTATGCTAGCATTAAGCTTAACAAATGATAAAAATGAGATTCAACAGTATTTTCATATATACTAATTTTTTTGAGTGTTCCTTAGAAGAATGAAAAAAATTTGGTATAATGCCAGAAAAAATAAGGTGGATTATTATAAAAAGTTTGGTTTACAAGAGACCAACTGCAGTTTTATAAAAGAGGGGAAATCCTACGTTATAAGGGAGAAAAATTTGTAGTCACAATGATTGTGGGAACTACCTCATTTGAAGTATGTGAAAAAATGTACTTAAGCTAACGGGGGCGTTAGTCCAACAAGCCAATCTAAAAAAGTCGAATCCTTAACGTACGGGAATTCGACTTTTTTAGGTTGAAATTCTCTTAGCGTACAAAATTTTTGAAATGTTGTCAGTACCCCATATGAATAAGCAATGTTATTTTCAGATTGAGTAGCAATTGATCGAAATTGTTGATTAAGGAACCCTATATATAAGTATGCCTGTTAAAATCTTACGTCAAAAACTTTTCTTATAAAGTTACCTTGCGAATCGCCGAGCGGCTGCCACGCATAGCACAACGGCCATATTCACTGCTATGAGTGCTGGGCTCACTTTCTCGTTTAGAATTATAGAAGCAAGCAGCAGTCCGAAGAAAGGTTGAAGAAGCTGCAGTTGTCCAACCGCAGCTATACCGCCCTGCGCAAGACCTCGATACCAGAACACGAAGCCGATGAGCATACTAAATAAAGATACATAAGCAAGGCTGAAGAGAGCAGGATCGCCGATGTCTGCCCACGAGTCCGGTGTAAAATAGAACGAAAGCGGCAGCATAAGGGGAAGCGATAGAACGAGCGCCCATGAGATTACCTGCCAATTCCCCAGCCTGCGTGAAAGCCGAGCTCCTTCTGCATAACCAAGACCACATACAATGATAGAAGCAAGCATACATGCATCGCCGATCGGTGATGATTCCCCGTCTTGGAGTAGAGCAAATCCTGCGACCAGGAAGCTGCCTGCCGCTGAAAAGATCCAAAAGGCAGATCGAGGCCGTTCACCACCCCGGAGTACCCCAAAGATCGCTGTCGAGAGCGGAAGAAGCCCAATAAAGATAATGGCATGCGCGGACGTGACATATTGAAGAGCCAATGCAGTCAGCAGCGGGAACCCAACCACCACGCCAAACGCCACCACCAATAGGGGAACGATATCGCTTCTGACAGGACGTTGCTGCCGGAAGATGAGAAGGAGAGCGCCCGCTAATACGCCAGCAATCGCAGCACGGCAGACGGTGAGAAATAACGGATCGAAATCTGCTACAGCCAAGCGTGTCGCAGGCAGTGAGCCGCTAAAGATAAGTACGCCCAAAAAACCATTTATCCAACCATTTGTTGCTTTATTCATTACAATCACTTCAAATCACCTTTCCTCTTGATTAAGTTACTAAACCATTTTTTATGGGTCGGTCTTATCAAACCTTTCATCCTGGAATACAATGACTATAAACTGGAATTGGCCTTTCATAAATAGCCAGTTTTCTTAAATAAAACCAGGCCAGTTAGGAGAAATCCCACAAATGGATATCATGCCTTTTTTAAATCGAGATCTAGATATTCCGCTTTATCAGCAGCTCTATCAGTTTTTCAAGGAAAATATGCATGAAGGCCGTATTCGAAAAGAAATGAAACTCCCTTCAAAAAGGCTGCTCGCGACACAGCTTTCTATTAGCCAAACGACTGTCGAACGGGCTTATGATCAGCTTGCTGCTGAAGGCTATATTGTGAGCAAGCCAAGAAGCGGCTGGTTTGCTGCTTATAATGATTCTGATTTTGTCCATGTTAAAATGCCAGGCACATCATCCAATAAGCCAAAAGCACAAGATAGTGAACAATGGATTGATTTTCATTATGGCAATGTGGATTCTGGCCACTTCCCTTTTTCCGCTTGGCGAAAAAGCATGGTCAGTAGCTTAGATCAATATGGCCAACAGCTTTATCGTCCGGGAGATATTTTAGGAGAATTTGAGCTGAGAACACTCATTGCAGAATATCTGTATCAATCGCGAGGCGTCCATTGTCAGCCTGAACAGGTCATCATAGGGGCTGGGAGCCCTGTTCTAATGCATATCTTGTGCCAAGTCTTCGGCCCGAACATTTCCATAGGGTATGAGGATCCGGGTTCTTCGAGGTCTAGAAAGATTTTTGAAATCAATCATATGAAGATTCTTCCTATACCAGTCGATGATGAAGGAATCTGTATACAGAATATCCAAAAAGAGCGGCCAAGCCTTTTATATGTAACACCTTCTCATCAATTTCCACTAGGAACCATTATGACAATTAATAGAAGAATACAGCTGCTTAAATGGGCAGCGGAAAATCAGTCATTTATTATTGAGGATGATTATGATGGTGAATTTAGATACAGCGGACAGCCCATCCCATCCTTGCAAGGGCTTGATCACCATGACCGCGTTATTTATATGGGCACTTTTTCAAAATCACTGCTCCCTTCGCTGCGTATCAGCTATATGATTCTTCCTTCGCCTCTTTTAGAAAAGGGCAGTGAAATCACTTCTTTGTATAAGCAAACGGTGTCCTCCCATAATCAACTGGCGCTGGCTGAATTTATAAAAAAGGGCAACTGGCAAAAACATATCAACAGAATGAGAAAGCTGTATCAAAAGAAAAGAGCAATTTTGTTAGAGGCCTTACAAAACGAATTAGGAAAACAAGTAAAGATTCGAGGAGAAAACTCTGGACTGCATATCCTGCTTGACGTTTACTCGCCACTTAGTGAAAAAGAGCTCATTGAGAAAGCAAAAGAGCAGGGAGTGAAAATTTATCCTGCATCTCTTTTTTATAAAAAACAACCTCCTACAGCCACTGTCTTAATTGGATTCGCAGGGGTTTCTGAAGATAACATACGAGAAGGTATAAAAAAACTGAAAACTGCTTGGAAAATATAAGACAGCTTTCAGTTTTGATAAGACGCAAATGATCTGCTTTTCTTTTGGAAAAGACGGTTGTACGATCAAACAAAACTACTGAAAAAATTAAGAGTGGACACCAAAAGATCGGGGAGCCAGATCTTTTGGTTCTCGCTCGTTTTACCATCTTCGGCGAGAACACCCCCATTTCAAGCTTGCTAAGTGGGCGGTAGTTCAAGGATGTAGCGTTAAAGTCAAAGAAGGAAGAACGTAAAATAAAAGAGCTGTGTGCATTACTTTCTCGAATTATATATAATAATGGAAATAGCTGTCTAAAAAACGAGATATTTTTGCATTTCTCAAGTTTTCTGTGAAGGAGAGTTGAATTATGGCTAGAGTGTTAAAATCAAAAAAAGATATTGAACAATTTTCTATTGATTTCCCTCATATTACCTTTTATGATGAACAGGGAAACAAGCATTATTTTGTTTTTGAAGACAAGAAGAGAAATGGGCAGTGGACGCTGATGTTAAGTGAAGATACAAAGGCGTGGACCATTCATGGCAAAGGCAGTACCTATTGCGATGCAGATGAACAGCTGCTGGAACTAACAGAAATGGTTCAGTTTGTCTGGAAGAACCGTGGCTCTGTTAATAAAGCTTTGCGTCAAAATGCGGAATCAAGTAGCGAAAAAGCATAATACATAAAAAGGCAGGCTCCCATATTTCTCTTGCATGGCTACAACCTTTCCGCTAACACTAATCATGACTATAAGGTTCTAAGAAAGATTATGGGACGGACCAGAAAGATGGTCGTGTTTGGGGATGAAGCGGCTCAAAAACCTCCCATACAGCTAGAGAGCAATGAAGATTTAGAAATAGCAGAGTAGAAAGCACAGTATATGAGCTGTGCTTTTTTTATTAGTCAAATTTAGTCAAACTTTGCGTAAAATGCGGTTTAAACGTGAATTTTACAAAGTAATTATTCGTTAAGGTACACTTACTGGTTTGGATTTGTCATGATTCCCTTTTTAGCATTAACGGCGTTTACGTTGATCACCATCAAATAAGCCAGTTCTTTTTTGTTAAAAGAATCTTATCTATATATAAAGACAAAGTTGAGGTGATGTAATGGGGGCTACAAAATGGCATGAGAAAAACAGTAATGTGCTCCATTGGCAAATACCGGGAGAAGAAATGCCGATCCCTGCAGCAAAGAAAAAAACAGCGTTTATTCATCCAGCAATTGTAACGGGTATTGTGACTTTAGCGATTGGTATCGGTACGTTTTTTAGTGTAATAATGATCAATGCTGTGGATATAGAGAAGGCACAAAAACAACAGGCCGTTAACGGGAATGAAAGACCTGTGCAGGAAAATAAGCCAACCGATGTAAAAGATGTGACAGTCGCCCTCATTCAAGGAGGTGTTTTCTCAACGGCAGAGGCTGCAGAAAAAGCCAAACCTAAAAATGTTCCAACGACAGTCGTTCCCTCAGAAGGACAGTTTCTCTTGGTGTTAGGAGCCGCTTCAACAATAGAAGCGGCAAAAGAATTAGCTGAGCCGATTGAGCAAAAAGGAATAGCAGTGTATATAAAAGAATTACCCATCCCGATGACTAATGATATTAAGAAACAGCTTTCATCGGAGAAAGATCAGCAAAACATACTTGATCTGTTAAAAACAGCATTTAATTAACCTGCTGTGCAAGGCAGATTTCATACCGTATGACAACTTCGAATTTGTGTGAGCTGCAGTTGTTTTAGATTAGTTCAATAGCAATGAACCTTCTTATTGTTATTTAAAAACTCATACTTTTTCTCATAGTTTTTTATTTCCGCTTAATTTTATTTAATACAAAATCAGAAAACCTTGATTTAAAGCCATACTTTAAATTAGTTTTCCTCTATTTGTTAGGCGGCATGATGTAGTATCATTCCCCGAAAAAGCATCAAACTTTGATTTATCAGGGTTTGATGCTTTTTATTTTCTTTTATAATGGCTCTGTTAAAGAGCAATGTTGGTTTTCTTCTTCAACTAACGAAGCAGGTTTGTTGAAGTTAGTGTAGCATGCTTGCTACCAGGTATAAGCAGTAAATAATAGGTTCATTTCAAATGAAAAATAAAAGGTCGGCAAAAAGAAGCGACCTTTTATATACGGGTTGCGGTTTAGGCTTATAGATTAAAAAATTTTATTTTTATTTAATTAATGTAAAAGAAGTTCCTGTAAAAACACTCGCACCAGAGTGATCAAATTCTTCAGTTCCTGTATTGCCTATTTTTCCAGAAACTGTAACGGTACTGTAATCTATAATGGTGGCCGTGGATAATTGAAGATATTGATTAAAATCAATCTCTATATTTCTGTCCACGTATTTATGAGTTGAGTAATTTCTAGGATTGAATGTCCAAGTAAGGTCGACAGATTCATCACCAGCAGGTGTCTCTATAGTGTAAAAAACATCGTTTTTCTTATCATACACATCTTCTACTTTAGTTAAAGCGACCGTTTTATTTACTTTTACCGTTCCTTTTGTAGTGTTGAATACCACATCGGATGCTGGAACAACAGCACTACCATAATAATATAAACCAGCCTCAAAATTGTACTTTTCTAAATACAAAATATATTGGTCTTTATTCTCTGGATCAGCAGTAAGAGTTGTATAAGTTTCTACTGATCCTTGAATGCCATCAAACATCGCACTCTCAATTGAACTTTTTGATACTTGGGAATCTCTTTGATTACCTTGTGCCATTGCTGGCAGAGCCATAGTCAGGATGAATACAACAGTCAACATCATTACTCTGAATCGCTTCAATAAATACACCCCCAAAAATAATGGAAACCTAAACCACACACATCAATTGTATTTTATTGAGAATGAAAAGTATTTATGATAATTTCGACATTTTTTAAAAAACAAAAAATTGAATTGTAGTTATGCTCTGTCTAAAATCTTTTAAGTTTGTGAAGGAAAGTACTTAAACTATAGGGGGCAAGAGTTGCTGTATACTAATGCAGATTTTTCACTTTGGGATAATGCCCCTAATTATTTAATTGTCGATGAAGAATTAGATACATTAGACCCTTCAATAAATAATCTGCCCCTCACTTTTGGGGTGCAGATCACATTAAATCTTTTTTATTTCTTGCTTCTTGTTAAATCAGGTCCTCCTAAGTCAGTAAAAGCAAAAATAAGCGATACACCTAAACAAAAAACGATGATATTAGAGAAGCCGAGTTTCGGAACCCCTAGCAAATAATCGCAAAGGAATATCCCAACAGTTAGATAAAGGAACCATCTAATGAATATGAATAGCTTTTTTCTGACATCCTTTTGTTCCGTTGTTTTCTGTTCTTTTAAATTCATATAAAGAAGGATACTTAAAAAGAGTGCTCCTTCAATTGAACTGGTAATGACCCTCATCAATCGAGTTTCATCAAAACCAAATAACAAATGTCCTAAAGTGTACAGTGCTGATAAAAAAATAACCCATCGAAGTAAGACTTTTTTCTTTTTCATAAGCTTATAATTCCTTTTTTAAATTGGCTCTGTTAAGTAACAATATTGTTTTTTCTTTTATACGTGATTTATTCTGTTATCAACCAAAAAACTGCTACAAAAAGGAGGACTGGCACAAATAAAAGAAAGATTATCAGTATGCCGTATTTTCCTTCACCTTTAAATTCCTTTTTTATTTCTTGATTCTTTTTCTAGCTGCTTCTTTGCTTCGAGAAGTCCAAAGGAAACAAGAAATGCCATAAATAAAGACAGCCATTATGGTCAGAACCGTACTATCAATCATACTTTATCACTTCTTCTCTTTTTTATCTCACGGTAAGTGACTATCCAGTAGACAAGGGTGAAAATGCTCAATCCTTCAATATAGTCAACCTTATCAGCATCAAAAAAGAAAAGCGTTGCCACCGAATAAACAATTGAAACTATCAAATAATTTCTTAATCTTATCTTAAGCAGGATATCAATCCCCTCCATTGTATAAAGGAATTATATTGCTTCTTGATATAACTCAAAACGCAGGACTTTATGTGTTAATGGGATTTTGAATTCCTTGAGGTTTTCAACTTTTTTATAAAAATCTTCTACGTCACCTTCAGAATCAAAGTACCACTCTTCAGCCTTTAACTTCTTTAGCTCTTTTGTTGGTTCAAGAACAAATTCACAATGTAGATGTTTCACCTCACCCTCTTCATTCGTGAACTGCCTAACAAAGTCATAGTAAAACAATTTTTCTCCTGTAAAATTATGAACACCACATTGGAACAGTAGTGCCGCTTCATCTTCTTCATCTATTTCTTCTTTTCCAAAAGCTTTAAATTCTTCCCATACCTGTACAATATCCGTAGAACTTTCACCTATTTTGTTTTTTAGATAACTTTCTGCCTCTTCAAATTTCATTATTGTTTCACTCCCAGTTTTTAATAGCCTGGCCATTTCTCGTTGATTAGCTACTTTAAATAGTTTTTGTTCCGTTTCTTCCTGCGGTATGAGTAATTTGCCATCAGCAGCAAAACGATAATAAAAGCTAAATCAAGATAATCTGTAAATTCTTTAAAGACAAATTTACAGAGAAGGATGATACCTAGAGCAGTTAAAAACGTAATTTTCTCTTTCAAAATTGATAACTCCTTTTTATGTAGCTGGATAAAGATTTCCGCTAAAGTAACCGTTTAATATAAATAAAAAGGATAAAAAAGGATAAAAACGACTAGCAGCGAATTATTTACGGATAACTTTATAAAGGACTGGAATTTAATTATGTGGAAAAATTATATAAAGACAATATCAAAAGAATACCATTTCACAGCTCCAGCGACTAATGCCGAAATAACCCTGATTAAAGAAAAATTAAATGTTGAGTTGCCTCCAAATTTATTAAACCTATACAACGAAACGAATGGAGTATTTGATGAGCATGGCTATCCTCTAATTTGGTCAACCGGACAAATAGTAGAAGATAACTTGTTTTTTAGAAATTTTGAGGATTACAGGGATATTTACATGCCATTTGACCATTTATTATTTTTCTCTGGTGCAGGGAATGGTGATTTATTTGGCTTTGCAATATTAAACGGAAATATCCAAAAAGGCGATATATATGTGTGGGGCCATAAGGACGATAGCCGGACATGGATTGCTGCTTCATTAGAAGAGTTTATCAAAGGCTGGATTACTGGAGAAATCACCATTTAAATAAAAGGGTCTGTTAAAAAAATTGGTGTTGATTTTCTTAATGAACATAGCTGTTTTCTTTAAGGAAGACAAGCGTTAAATAATAAGTAAAATATAGAGGCATAAAAAATAAAAGCACGGAGAATGAAATGTTATGATTCAAATTTCTGAACGAAATGAATTTGTCGATAATCGACTTGATTTTGAGGAATGTAGTTGTATAAACACATCAAAGTATATGTATGACATTGAGGGAAATCTTTTTATAAGTCATATAACGGATTTTCTGAGAAATTATAATCATTTTCCAATGAAAGTCGTTCACACCCTTGTAAAAGATATGAGCGACTCAGATTATGATAATAAAGCGCATAAATTTAAAATCGAATCGATTCATTCAATAGAAGAACTAAATCATATTCTTGATGAAGTTGGATGGAAATTAATCAATGGCAAGTTTTTTATTACGGATTCAATCAATCCTATTACCTTTACAACTTATGAATTTAATCTAGAAAAGAAAAAAATAACAGCACAAAAACCTTTATTTGAATTAGGTAATAATGAAACACTTATTGAAGCAATTAATCATGGCTATGAGTTTTTATTAGCTACCAATTCAGATAAACTCTCCACAAAAGAGCACGTTCAAAAATTACTCCTTACTTGATAAATCATATGTATACAATAAGACAAGCCTACAGACTATAGGAGGCACAAGAATGAACGAAGCTGGATATTTTGACAATGTAAATTATACTGGCAGGCACCTACATATAGACAATTATAAAGACCAGTTTACCCCTTTCATTGAAGCAATTGCTTGGGAAAGACAAGATAAAACAATGGATGTATTTTTTGATGACTTTAAGGATGATAAGGAATTAAAAGCGTTATATGGGGATAAGGAATACTATTATGACGACTTTATGGGAGTATTCCTGGGTAATGTCAAAACAGATAAAGAAGCCTATGAATTGTTTCGTGATTGGGTTAATATGTTATTGTATACATACCGAGACAAAACTAAATAAAATAAGCCTGTTACATTAATAATAGGTATTAATTTAATAAGGAAAAAAGCAAGGGACCAAAAATTAAATGGTCCTTTTTTTACATTGAGTGTTAACATATTAATTGTAAGCTTAGTCCTTTTGGGTTACTTGGTATGTTGTTTAACATTAGAAAAGAGGCCTGTAATTTGAAAAGTAAATTTCTTGTCACTATACTAGCAATTATTTCAATATTGATAGGTTGTGCAGATGGAAAAGTGATCCGCTTAACCGATTCGGCTAAGGAATCATTAAGACAATTTCAAGGTTATGTTGTAGAAAAAGGGACCCAGGACGATGGAAGAGAAAAAGTCTTAGTTGTAAAAGGTATTACACAAGAGGATGCCTTAAAAGCAAGTTATGACAGCGTAGCTAAAAATGAAAACCATGAAAATATTGTCTGGTTCGTCAATGATAAAAATTATTTTCAAGAAATAAAAAAAGGGGAGAAGGTAAATGTTTGGTGGAATACCGAAAAAGCTGCCACTTTGCCTTCTATTCTTACCTTAGAGGCTGAAAAAGCAGAGGTAGTACAAAAATTAGAGCAAGCTGCTTTAAAAGAAGAAGCTGAATCAAATGAAGATTTATTTAAAACCACCGGATATATTCAAAGTAAAAACCCCACGTCTATCTGGATTTCTTCAGAGCCAGATGATAAGAAGAATGGCACAGTATTTGATATAACAGCAATTGATAAAAACAAAACCTCTGCATTAAAAACGGGACAAAAAGTACAAGTTACCCATCATTCTGATTTAATGTATTCTAATCCTGCGCAGGGAACAGCAGTTGAAATTGAGCTTTTCGAAGAAGGAAATGCTGTGGTGCAGGGTTATATCGTTAGGAAAGATGAAGATACAATAAGGGTTATGGACAAAATTACAAAAGAAGAAGTCGTAGGGAAAAACCATGAAGGGCTAGAAGCATATTTAAGAAAACATTATGACAGCGAAGGGTATAGTATTAGCCTGGTTAAAATCGATAAAAAAACAAAATCATTACTCCACATTGGACAAAAAGTGACGGTAACAATGGACTGGATATTTCTTACATCGCCGCTAAGTGGCACTGCCTTAGAGATAAAAATTGAAGAAGAGTAACTGAAAACAAAAAGAGGGTGTCATTTTGAATATCTTCAGACGATACTTAATGACGTGGTTATATTTTACGTTTTTATTCACGCTTGCAGCTTTTTTTCTGGAGTTATTCAAGGGAAATAAAATAACCACAACAGAATACTATGGGCTGCGTAATTTAGGATTGGCTTTTGTCATTTCTACCGTATTATTTGTCTTTATTCTTTATCCTGTCTCATTTTTGCTTTTAACTATTTTTCTTAACAGGTTTCTAAGCTCCTTCATAACCAGAATTATTATTTATGCTGTTGCAGGGGGGGGCAGTGGAATCTGGGCATTTAACAAATTGTACGATTACCAAAATGATTATTTTATAAAGGGATATCATTTAAATATAAGCACCTCAATCATTTTGTTTGCTTTGGCAGGATTAATATACGGCTTTTGTGATAGTTATTTAAAAAAGAAATCTCTCTCATAACTGAGTTCTCATTTATTGATATGGGTGTTACGATTCTGACGAGAAAGGTGGAGCGTCTACACTTATCTGGACAGAAAAATTAAGGTCACGTACACTTGACCTAAAACAGATGAGGAGCTCCAACTATGACAAAGCGAGAACGCCGCACATTCACGCCTGAGTTTAAAAAGCAAAT
>NZ_JAMBOO010000140.1 GCF_023715895.1 Domibacillus indicus
GACCGGCAAAGTCTATCATGCGGATTTGTCCGCTTCTTATAATATCGGAGCCCGCTACTTCATTCGTACTTTTCAAAAATCCACTTCGGAAACGAAATGGTTGTCTCTTCAGGCAAAAGTTCCTGAGTTGGCAATAAGGACATCTCAGACCTTGTCTTCGTTCATTAGTCTCCATCATGCACTCGGGCTTCCGAAGGAAGCTTAATCCGCTGATGTTGTACCGTATTCAAGATAAGGGATGCTCCATCAAAATCT
>NZ_JAMBOO010000141.1 GCF_023715895.1 Domibacillus indicus
TTGTTTTATACTGTTCGGGCGGGACCTCGACCTACAGTTTGTAAAGGAATTATATTGCCGGAATAAGTCCGATCTGAACCAGCCCGGCTTTTTCAATGTTTAAGGCAGCATTGTGGTCACGGTCCAGCACAAGACCGCAATCCGGACAGGCATGTGTTCGGATGGAAAGGGATTTTTTCACCCTTTTTCCGCAGCCTGAACAGTCCTGGGTGGTAAAATGCGGCTTCACTTTGACCAGCTGGCCGCCATTGCGCT
>NZ_JAMBOO010000142.1 GCF_023715895.1 Domibacillus indicus
AGAAGAGTGACTATGCTTATGATGAGCACTATGACTGCTACATCTGCCCGGAGGGGCAGGTGCTTTCTTACCGCACGACTACGCGTGAAGGATACAGGCAGTATGCTTCTAATCCTCATCATTGCGCAGAATGCCCATTTCTGTCTGTGTGTACTCAGAGCCAGAATCATATGAAGCTGGTTCACCGGCATATATGGGAACACTATCTTGAAGAAGCGGACCACCTGCGCCATACGGCGCAGAATAAATACATGT
>NZ_JAMBOO010000143.1 GCF_023715895.1 Domibacillus indicus
TTACCTGCGCAATCGATGTATTCGTGCTGCTGTACTTTGTCCCTGTGCTGCTCGCTGTTACATCGCGTGTCCCATTCGCTGTTTCTGCACTCACTGCCAGCTGGTATGTTTCACTCCGCTTCAGCTCTACCAGGTCAGACGGCACACTCAGGCTTGTCGGCTTGTCTCCTGCTGATACGTCAATTGCTTTTACTTTTACAACCTTCGTAATTCCGTTATTTGTAATACGGATGTCCGCTGTATAGCCGATTGCCG
>NZ_JAMBOO010000144.1 GCF_023715895.1 Domibacillus indicus
CCAACACGGGCATCCGTGTCTGATGAATAGTGAAGCTGCTCTTGATAATCGCCTGTCACTTCCTTCAGGACGTTCAGTTTTTCTTTGACAACTGGAAGGTGCGCAATCTGCGGCTCTTTTTCGATTGAGTAGGCTAGTTCATCTTGTACTTCGTTAGAAGTGGGCTTCGGCGGGAATTTTTCTTTCATGGATTCATCAAACTGATACACCGCTTTTCGAACGTTTCTTGATTTTTCCTGCAGAAATTCCTTAGG
>NZ_JAMBOO010000145.1 GCF_023715895.1 Domibacillus indicus
GCTTTGCGGTGCCATATTGGTTTTGACCAGGCGCGCGCAGAGCTCGCAGCCATGTTTAAAACGACTGATTAAATGACAGTCTGCAAGAAAAGGGATTCGCCATTTACACAAAATTATTGACGGTCCCAAATTGATAGATGAACTTTCACATATTAATGTAATCAGTTTGTTTTGTGAAGAACATTTAATACCTTTCTATGAAAAAAACAATTTTAAATACAGCAAATCACAATATGTAATGCATAGAAAATAAT
>NZ_JAMBOO010000146.1 GCF_023715895.1 Domibacillus indicus
CGTTGGCGTATAGCCTTCTGCACATTTTTTAGCGGCTCGCTTTTTCAATTCTTTTTTTGGCTGATCCTTATATTTTTTGAATCCTTCGTACTGATATTCGATGCTTGCCTGAAGAGCAATACTGTCACAGAAACAGACAACCATTTGAACGTTTCTTTTAGCCCAGGAAGGAGCTTTTTAGCGGCTGTTTCTGTATACCGTTTTTTTGTTTTTTCGAAACTCTTGATGTTTTCATTTAATATATAATTGTAGAC
>NZ_JAMBOO010000147.1 GCF_023715895.1 Domibacillus indicus
TATATCAATTACTATAATCACAAACGAATCAAGACAAAATTAAAGGGCATGAGCCCGGTGGAATACCGAACGCATGCCCTAGAGGCTGCTTAATAAATTATGTGTCTAACTTTTTGGGTTCACTTCAAAATGGGTCTGTTTTTTAATTTCTTACAAGAAAAAATACCCTACTGGTTTACGGGTAGGGTAATAAACAAAGTAAAATGGTTCGTATCTTGTAGTATAGAGATATATGGGTAATAAAATAAAAATTC
>NZ_JAMBOO010000148.1 GCF_023715895.1 Domibacillus indicus
ATATCTGTTGTAAACTGGTTCATAGGGAAGACCTCTTTTCTGTGAATTGTGTTGTGGTGATTCAATTCTACAAGAAAAGGTCTTCCTTTTTCTATTTACTCATTTACACAAAATATTTTACGCTCTCTTAATAGTGGATAAATAAGCCTTTTTTCTATTACTGTAATATAAATATGTAATATCGGTGAGTAATACTTTTCCTGGAGTTGCTTGTTTAAATTCTCGTTTTAATAAGTTTGGCAGTATGGAGTGTT
>NZ_JAMBOO010000149.1 GCF_023715895.1 Domibacillus indicus
GCGATACTCTTGTTGGCTTCGCAAGAGCTGTTTCAGATGGAAAATTTAGAGCGTATATTGAAGATGTTGTTATACATAGTTCATATTGTAGGAACGGTATAGGAACAAAACTGGTTTCAAAATTGATGAGAGCGTAAAATATTTTGTGTAAATGAGTAAATAGAAAAAGGAAGACCTTTTCTTGTAGAATTGAATCACCACAACACAATTCACAGAAAAGAGGTCTTCCCTATGAACCAGTTTACAACAGATA
>NZ_JAMBOO010000014.1 GCF_023715895.1 Domibacillus indicus
TCTTGGTAATTTTCCATTCTCATTTTCAGCTATAAAAATCCTTTTAAACTCATCCGTGTACGTAATACTCTTTGAACTTATAGACTTGACATAAGGATTATTGGATAGTTTTTTCATTTCCATTTCATTAAAGAACTTTTTTGGCATTTGTTTATTCTCCGATTTCCCCATTTTGATTCATTATATATAAAAGTACCCCATAAGGCAGACTTTTTTAGTGTCTACTCTATAGGGTACAGTTTAAAACTGGCTGACCTTATAATACGAACGGGCAGAATAGTTAAATAAGGATTAAAAAGAGGTGAGTGGAAATGAGTTTAGCTAGTTATATTGGCTGCAATATAGAATTACCGATTACCGATGATGAATATTCAGATGAGTCTTTATATATTGGAGGATGTTTTGCGGGTGAGGAAAACTTACAAGATGTAAAGAAATATCAGTTTACTACTCCCTATGTTTACGAAGTATCAAGTCATTGGGGAATTGAGATTACGGAATATATGAATCAAAAAACGTGTGCAGAATCGAAAAATAAGCTACTGGAACTATGTGAAAGAATGGATGGTTATCTTAAACAGAGCGATTATTTTGAGCTGTATAGTTGTTGGGTAGGCGAAGAAGACGAAAAGCGAGAGGGTGAAATAACCTTACAAATTAATAATTTCGATATTGACCAGATTGAAATACCTGAAAAAACGTTAGTGAGAATTGAAAAGTAAAGTTTTCCTCTTAAAGTAACGGGGGCAAGAGTTTAATGGAGCAACGATGGTTATTTGAACCTCGTTGCTCTTATTGGTTTATTAGAAATACTTCTGATAAAATTCCTTCCTAAGTTGACCACTTAACTCAGCATATATTCGAGTTGTTTCACTTTTCTCATGCCCCATTAAGCTTTGTATCACTTCAATGGGGGCGCCATTATTTAACAAATGAGTTGCATAGCTGTGTCTCAGTTGATGGGGATAGATTTCTTTGTCAATACCTGCTCGTTTGGATATACGTTTAATGATATATCTCATTTGTGCTTTGCTCATTCGATGAGGATGCCTTTCTGTTACAAAGATCGCTTCATCATTATCGTTCCGACTTTCTATATATCGTTTAAGCCAAATATCGCATCGAATATTAAAATAAACTTCTCTTTCCTTGTCACCTTTACCCCTAACTATGGCAGAATGGTTAGACCAATTTATGTTATTCTTATCAAGTGTTACGATCTCCCCAATCCTACAACCTGTTGAAAACATGAACTCAAATAGACTTTTTTCCAAAGGTGTATAACAGACTTCACGAAGATGTTCAATCTCCCTTTCTGTTAAAAACTTTGGAATTCGTTTCCCTACCTTTGGCTCTTTAATCTTAGCTGCAGGGTTTATACTGATATATCCTTCCTCATATGACCAGCGAAGAAGCGATTTTATTGAACGAACACGGTGAGCTAATGATGATGGTTTTAATGTTTTGCTAGATTCAGATAAATATTCTTTTAGTTGTTCCGTTGTAAGTGAATTGATTTCTATATCTCCCAAATGACGAATAAGCAAGGTAACTTGAAGTTGATATGCTTTTAATGTTTGTGGCGAGAACCCTTGTATTCGCTTATCCGATTCATACGTTTCCCATGCTTGTGATAATAACAAAATACATCTCCCCCTTAAAATTTCTTTCAAAGGAATTATTGACTTGACTATAGAAATTGAAACGGAAGAGACTATTCAACTATCGGTGCAGTTTAGTTTAATAACAATAAACAAAAATTTACTTTCATACAACATAAAAGCAATTATGTTGTATGAAAGTAAAACTCCCTGACTTTTAAAAGTCAGGGAGTTTTTGCATTGTTAAAAAGCTTTCTTCGCTCTATTTCTTCCTCAAGCATATTGCTGAATTCTTTATCTAAGTTCAATTTTATTGCTTGGTTATATGCTTCGAGTAATTGATCGTCTGATAGATGTGAATTTCTCATGTGCCCTCCTACCCCTAAAACAGTTTACTGTTAAAAACGGTTAAAAAAAGCTTTTTAAATTACATTTTTTAAACGTTTTAACGGATCTCCTTCTGGGTATCGGGGAGCAAGGGGGCTGAATAACAGCGAGGGAGACAACACATATGGGAGAAGAAGAACTGATCTTTATAAATGAAATTCGTTATCTATATGAGGATTAACTCAGATGTGAAAATAAAAAAATTAAGAAAATGATACATGCCGATATAATCTCTTTATTAGAAGCAATAGAAGTCATGGAGCAGCAAGTATGAGTAATGAAAAACAAACTAAAACAAAGTTTGCGAATACAACATATTTAGTTGAAGAAGGAATAAAGCAAAGGACCATAACTGGTTCTTTTTTTCTTTTGCTGAAATACAAATATCATCGTTTGGAAAAAACCTAAACATAAAAAGCATAACAACTTAAATCATTTACATACATTGGGAACAAAGTAGATTACTTATTTCCTATTGACTACATATCATTCGCATTTAACAATAACCTTTATGCAGCAAGTAGTTAAACATCATCAGACTAGAAGGTGGGAATAAAGCTTGGGAAGAATGGAAAGAAGGAAACAACAAGAATTAACCAAGAGGATTTGGGGTGATTTTAAAAATAAAAAGATGAAAGTAAAGATTTTAGCAGCGGGTTTAATAGCAGTCTTATGCTGTTTTCTTATATTTAATATTTTAATTTGGACGAGCGATGTGAGCAAACTGGAAGATCCAGCACCACAGCCAACTATTATTTATGATCAAAATGGAGAGGTTGCTAGTAAGATAGCCATTTCTAATATTGAAGGAGTTAGTATAAAACAGATTCCAGAGGAACTGATCCACGCTGTGATTGCAACAGAAGACCAGCGGTTTTACAAGCATGAAGGAATTAATTTTATAGGAATCGTTCGGGCATTGACTTCAAACATAACACACGGTGAAATTGTGGCGGGTGGAAGTACCATAACACAGCAGCTAGCAAAAAATGCTTTTTTAACACACGAACGTACATATAAACGAAAAGTTAAAGAACTGATTTTAACCAAAAAAATTGAACAAACCTATTCTAAAGATGAAATTATGGAGCGGTACTTAAATCAGATTTATTTTGGGGAAGGAGCTTGGGGCGTTCAACGTGCTGCCCAAACGTACTTCGGCAAAGATGTAAGCGAATTAACGTTAGGTGAGTCAGCTATGCTCGCAGGATTGATTAAAGCACCTTCTGCCCTGTCTCCACTTAAAGATTGGGACAATTCCGTGGAGCGGAGAGATCTTGTATTAGCATTAATGAAAAAAGAAGGATATATCAGTCAAATTGATCTGGATAAGGCAAAGGAACAGGCCATAGTGTTAGAGGGCAAAAAGATTGATGATTATAAAGGCAAATACCCTTATTATGTAGATCATATTATTGAGGAAGCGATAAAAAAATATGACCTTACAGAAAATGAAGTTCTTTCGGGCGGACTTCATATTTATACGGAATTAAATCCTACAATGCAAAATGCAGTTGAACAGGTTTACAAGAATGATGAGATTTTTCCTGAAGGGCAGCCAGACCAGTTAATTCAAAGTGGAGCCATATTCATCAACCCTTCCACAGGTGGCATTAATGCACTTGTTGGAGGCAGAGGGGAACATACATTTAGAGGGTTTAACCGTGCAACTCAACTAAAACGACAACCCGGATCTACAATGAAACCGCTAGCTGTATATACTCCTGCTCTAGAACAAGGGTACGAAATATATGATAAATTACAAGATTCACCTATTAATATTGACGGTTATCAGCCACTGAACTATGACAAGCAATTTCGTGGAGAAGTTTCAATGTATGAAGCTTTGATTCATTCATATAATGTTCCGCCCGTATGGTTATTACAGAGAATGGGATTGAAGTACGGTACGAATGCAGTTGAGCGTTTCGGTATTAAGTTAAAGGAAGAGGATTATAACCCGGGATTAGCACTGGGAGGAATGAGCGAAGGGGTATCACCATTATTAATGGCTCAAGCATTTTCCGCATTCCCTAATCAAGGCGTAAGGGTAGAAGCACACTCTATTCAAAAAGTTGAAGATGCAGATGGTGAAATCATTGGAAAATGGAACAGTAATGCTGTAAAAGTCACGGATCCTGCTGTTGCTCAGAAGATCACCTTTATGCTTAAAGGTGTTGTTGAAGAAGGGACAGGGACGCTGGCTCAAGTGAAAGGCTGGGAAGTAGCCGGTAAAACAGGAACAACAGAGCTCCCTTTTGCTAATGAAGGAGGATCAAAAGATCATTGGTTTGTCGGGTATACTCCAGAAATTGTTGGGGCAGTTTGGATGGGCTATGATCAAACAGATGAAAGTCACTATTTATTAGAATCCAGCGGCTCTACTGTCACAAAAGTTTTCAAAGAAATTTTCTCGGAGTCTAGTTCTGAATTTACCCAAAAGGAATTTGATTTAGCTTCACTAGAAAAACAGCTGTCGAAAGAAGAGAAAAAGCAGGAAGAAGAGAAAGAGCAGGAAGAAGAGAAAAAGCAGGAAGAAGAGAAAAAGCAGGAAGAAGAGAAAAAGCAGGAAGAAGAGAAAAAACAAGAAGAAGAGAAAAAGCAGGAAGAAGAGAAAAAACAAGAAGAGAAAAAACAAGAAGAAGAGAAAAAACAAGAAGAGAAAAAACAAGAAGAGAAAAAACAAGAAGAAGAGAAAAAGCAGGAAGAAGAGAAAAAACAAGAAGAAGAGAAAAAGCAGGAAGAAGAGAAAAAACAAGAAGAAGAGAAAAAGCAGGAAGAAGAGAAAAAACAGGAAGAAGAGAAAAAGCAGGAATAGAAAATGTGTAGGTGCCTGTTGTTAAACGATGTTCCTGCTGATACAAAAGTATCTGGAAATAATAGGGATAAAAGGCGCGGTTATTCAACTAATGGGTGCTTTAAATTAACAACGGAGGTAGCTGAGGCATCTCCTTTTCTTATTGAACAAACGGAGCAGCTTACTTGAACAATTACGACTCTAAAAAATATACATATAATAACAACTGTAAATGGGGGTGTAATGGGCTTGCAAGGGAGAGTCAGTTTAAGTGTTGGTTGGATAACTTTGTTTCTAATGGGGACAGATTTATTTCTAGTATCTCCGTTACTACCGTTCATTTCGGAAGCGTATAGTGTTAGTTCAGCGATGACAGGATGGATGGTAACTGTTTTTGCTGTAACATATGCTATTGCAGCACCTTTCTTTGGTTGGGCTTCAGATAAAAACGGAAGAGGGATTTTTATTACATTTGGGTTGTTGTTATTTTCCTTCTCTAATATCTTAACTGCTTTTTCACCTTCTTTTACCTGGTTAATCATTAGTCGTATTTTAGCTGGTTTGTCGGTTGCTGCAGTCACTCCTTTGATTTATGCCATTATCGGGGATATTGCACCATCAAATCGGAGAGGCACTTGGCTTTCTATTGTTGTTTCAGGACATTTAACAGCTCTTTGGGCAGGAGCACCAATCGGTACGTTACTAGAGCATTTTCTTGGTTGGCGTTCAGTATTTGTTGTAATGGCTATTATAGGGACTTTATTGGTAATAGTAAATTTCAAAACGTGGAAATATGTTCCTGGAAGGAATGTAACAAGAAATTTATTAGAAGGAAATCTGTTGAGAATACTTGGTTCGGTAAGTGTTACCACTCTTTGGGCGATTTCAATGTATGCTCTTTATGTTTACTTAGGTGCGGCTCTTTATTCCGAAAATAGATTCACATCATCAGAAATCGCATTAGCTGTTACTTTTTATGGTATTGGTGCTGTTTTAGGAAGTCTTATAAGTGGACAATTCACAGACAGGTTTGGAGAAAAGAAGATTTCTAAAGCTACGCTAATTTTATTAACCCTTATACTCGTTTGTTTAGGAATATTCTTCTCATCTGGGGATTGGATTTATTTCTTTCTGTTCATATGGGCTTTGGTTGGGTATGCAGGATTTACATCATACCAAGCACGATTAACAGTCGAATATCCCAAGGAACGAGGAATTGTTATGGCGTGGAATAATACGGCTTTGTATATTGGTATTACCATTGGTTCAATCATTGGTGGTTATGTCATATCTAATTGGGGTTATCCTTTCCTGCCATATGTTTGTAGCATTGCAGCAATTATTAGTTTTGTCCTTAGTAACCAAAAGGTCCAAGAAACAAAAAAGAGAAAAATTATAATGTGAAGAATTGTACTTAAACTATAGGGTGCGTTAGTTAAAGAAAGAACAAATAAAGGAGTGTACTTGCTCCTTTATTTGTTCTTTTGATGGAATATCAATATTATCGCTTAACAGTTCCTAAAACATTAAAAGCAAAACAACTCAACCTGTTACTTAACATTTCGTCTATACGAGTAAGAAATGCTACTTTTAGTTTAAGCAGTAATTGACCGAAAATACTGAGTAAATAGATTAAACATTAGTTTTCTTTTCAGTGTCTAGTTTCTTCAAAATATCTTTCAAGAGAGTCAATTGTTCTTTTTGATTCTTAAGTATTTTTAGAAGAAACCAAACAATAATAGCGATAGGAACAATGATAGTAACGGTAGTAATGAGTAGCGATACAAGAAGCGGAAGGAACTGTTCTAGAAAATTCATAATAAAACCCCTTTTTGGATAATAATACCATAAAGGTTTCTGTAAGTATTTGGCCTAAGAAGTTTCTTTCATCCATCTCTCATCAACAGTACGTCCATACAGACAAGTAGTATTAGCCTTGAATTAGATTACAGTTGACCTAAACAGTTGGTTAGAACGCTATCAGTTTTTGTTTCTACTAAGCAGTAAAGCGAAAGTTTCTCTTCTTTTGCTAATGGTTTTCTACTATTGTTCCTTTTGGCAAATGATTGGTCAGCATTTTAATGATTGAATAGCGCCTATCATTTGTATAAAGATTAAATCCCCGTTCATCATGCCAAATTTTGATCACAGTAGAGGCATCCCTCATTTGAAAGCTGGGCAACATATAAGGCTTCTTATTCCGGAACAAGCCCTTTCTTACCGCTAATTGATAAGTCACATTGTCAGAGAAGGAAAGCGCAAAAAATTGATTAGAAGCAGCCATCCAAAAGGTTTCTTCTAAAACAAACGTCAGTGAAGGAGGATCTTTGATGACCATTTTGAAAACGGGGAAGCTTTTCTTTTTTAAACCTTCATATCTTAACGAATATGAAATATCCTTTTCTTGGAACAGATGCTCCATGTTTTCTACTGTATCCTCGTACGGTTCAAGTGTAAGAAAAACAGGAAATAGTCCCTGTGAGCAAATAAAGTTATTTAAAAACTGGAGGGTTTCTTCATCATAGTGATTATATTCTGCAGGTCCAATATATAGTTTTGAAACGTCTTGAATGTCATCGCACAGGATATATTCTTCTTCTGAATCAAACCTTCCTTCGTGATATATATCTTCATCACAAGAGATACCCTCCTTTATATAAAAAATTATGTTTATGAATCGATGATTTTAACGAGCAGCACTCTTGCCCTTTCGAAGCTTTGGAATTCTCGGTTTAAGTCGGCATACTGGCAAAGCGCGGATTGGATAAAGTGATACTGTGGATATTGAGAGAAAAAACTCTTCTCTACATTTTTACGTTGAGATTTAGGAATTCTTTTATTGGAAAGAACGTAAGTGTAGCTTCCAGCTACCAGCAGACAAAAATCATTAAAGTCTTCTATGAAGTTTTCTATTTCTGGATTTTGATTTTCAAATTCCTTCTCCATTTTCAAGATATCCTCATAAGGGAAACCAAAAGTCAGCGTAGACTTATACATTTCTTTAAGTTTTTGTATTTCTTCTCTTTTCATTTTATACACTCCAGATTGATGTTGAGGATAGTAAATGAAATGTTCTAAAATCAGCTTTCCTGAAAAAAATAAAGTGATGAATAACAGCATAACTCAAAATCATTATCACTAAAAAGTGAAAAAATTTTTAAAGACCAGGGGTATTTTCGGCTATGAAAGATATCACCAATAAGATTTCCAAAACAAAGACATATTTGGGTATAATGGTAATGTTCGGAGTCAATGTGTGGGTGATTGGTAATGAAAAAGCTGAAATCAGAGAGGTGCCTTCACACAGGGAGTGAAAATCGTCATGCATCAAAGTGAAGTGAATGAGGTGGAAAGAGAAAAATGTTGGTAGTAAGGCATAAAAAGAAGTTTTTATTTAGTACTATACTAGTATTTCTAGCGGCGGGTCTTTTACTGTCTTTTCATGGTTCCGAAGTAAAGACGAGCTTTCCTGTACCCAGAAGCGCTGAATTAACAAAGCAGGATATGAAAGAGAGATATGCCGAATACAGCTGGGGTCCTGCATCTGAGTCATATGGCCTTCCATTCTATTACACAATCATCATTAGACTTTGGGGATGGAACCAGGAAATGCGCTTTGGAGCAACAACCTACTATGAAAAGCAAGGGACGGTCATCAGTGCCACCTCCTTAAACAATAATCTATTTATTAGTATAGAAAAGGAATAATGTTTTTCTTACATAAAGAGTAATAAAGGATTTTAAGAGGTTACTATTTCGTTTTCTCACCCGTATGAGGGACACTGAATAAACGCAAGCATTCGTATACGGTTTAGTGTCCTTCTTTGGTTATCCAAAAAGGAGCGAGACGGAGGGAAACCTTAAAAGAGCAGGTAAACTTTGGCGGCCGCATTGATTTATAAGTGGGAATCAAATAGAGTGAATGGATAAGAAATCACGCACTTTCTGGAAAGATAAACAAATAAAATAAACTTTTGTTATTGACAAAACGTTTAACTGCTACTAAAATTAGAAACTATTCGAAAATAGTTATACCTATTTAAAAATTGAATAAATAGCAGGCTATGATTGCTATGGATCACACTATAGCAGGAGCAGCTTCTGGAGAGACCGCGGATGAATTCCACGGCGCCGAAGGGTTCACAATCTCAGGCAAAAGGACAGAAGAGTACTGAATATTTATTTGTCATGCGGATCATTGTCAGCGTGGCAAATATTATTTGTTATTCTTATGACCATGAGATTGGAGGACATCCAATCTCTTTTTTTTATAGGTTTTACTCTATTGCTCATTGTTTCACATTAAAGATTTTATTGTTTTTAAGGAGGCGTTACATGTGGCACAACAAGAATTAAAGAGAGATTTATCCAATCGGCATGTTCAGCTGATTGCCATTGGCGGAACGATTGGTACCGGATTATTTTTAGGGTCCGGTAAAGCGATACAAATGGCGGGTCCCTCTATCATCTTTGCTTATTTAATCGTCGGTATTGCGCTTTTTTTCGTGATGAGGGCGCTGGGGGAACTTCTGTTATCAAAAGGAGGATATCAATCCTTAACAGACATTGCTGAAGACTATCTTGGACCTTGGGCATCGTTTGTTACGGGATGGACCTATTGGTTTTGCTGGATTATGACGGCGATGGCTGATGTAATTGCTGTTGGTGTATATATACAATATTGGTTTGATATCCCGCAATGGATACCAGCGGTTATCTGCTTAATCATTTTATTAGGACTCAATCTATTAACGGTAAAGCTTTTTGGAGAGTTGGAATTTTGGTTTGCTTTAATAAAGGTTATTACGATTCTTGCATTAATTGGCATAGGGGTTATCTTGCTCGTGATGGGATTCCAGACGGATGCAGGAACCGTTACAGTTCAAAATCTGTGGGAACACGGAGGATGGTTTCCAAACGGAATGTCAGGTTTCTTGCTGTCATTCCAAATGGTTGTATTTGCTTATGTCGGTGTGGAATTAGTCGGTGTATCGGCAGCGGAAACATCTAATCCGCAAAAAAATATTCCATCGGCTATTAATAAAATTCCTTTAAGAATTCTCTTTTTCTATGTGGGCGCACTGATCGTCCTGTTATGTATTAACCCATGGACGGAGCTAAATGCAGCGGAAAGCCCGTTTGTTAAAACGTTTAGTTTAGTCGGGATTCCTGTTGCCGCGGGAATTATTAATTTTGTCGTGTTAACTTCAGCTGCTTCTGCTTGCAACAGCGGAATGTTTTCAACGAGCCGGATCCTTTATAATTTAAGCAATCAGGACCAGGGTCCAGCACATTTGGCCAAACTAAATAAAAATCATGTACCAAGTAACGCGTTATGGATCTCCACACTTGTTGTATCAGCGGGAGCTCTTTTAAGCAAACTGATCCCGGAACAAGCTTTTGGAATCGTAACAACCATAAGCGCTATTTGCTTTATTTGGGTTTGGAGTGTCATTCTCATTTGCCATTTACGGTATAAGAAAACACAACCGCTCTTACAGGCCAAATCAACATTTAAAGCACCATTCGCACCATTTGTGAATTACCTTGTTTTAGCATTGTTCGCGATGATCCTTATTATTATGCTGATTGCCGAAGAAACACGTCCGGCCTTACTGATGACTCCTTTATGGTTTATTCTATTATTTGTTTTGTATTGGAGTAGAAAGAAAAAGAAGGAAAGCACCAAAATATCCGCATAACATTAACCATGAATGGATGCCTGTCTCCCTTATGTGAATGCGTTCATGGAGCGGAGATCTGTGCCTTACCATATGTTGTGGAGCACTATACTGAGAAGCAGGAATAAATCAAAACGTATTTGTATGAAGTACAGGAGCAGTTCACTAATCATTCCTTCCTCAACAATAGGGCATTTTAATGAAGTAACGAAAAAGCTCCATTTCTTTATTTTGATACGGAAATGCAAAACACCTTTTAAGCAGCCAGCTGCCGGTACGCAACCGGCGGCTGGCTGTTTGTTTCATTTCGCTTCAAAATGGGGCGTTTAAGACTTGGACAAGGAATGAAGCCTATACAAACATTACATACATGGACAGGTTGCAGGATTCTTCGGTTTATGATCCAAAAGGAAAGAGGAAATAACGGTGAACCTCTCCAACTAATTGCTGCGCAATTTGATGGAGCATCTCTGCCAGAGACATGAAAAAACATACTCTGACTTCATTGATTTTCCTGCTTCATCGATATCTGCCCTGTTCTTCCGAACAGGGTCTTACATCATCTCCACAGGCGTTGTTTTATACTGTTCGGGCGGGACCTCGACCTACAGTTGTAAAGGAATTATATTGCCGGACTGAGTCCTATCTGTACCAGCCCAGCTTTTTCAATGTTTAAGGCAGCATTATGGTCGCGGTCCAGCACAAGACCGCAGTCCGGACAGGCATGCGTTCGGATAGAAAGGGATTTTTTTACCCTTTTTCCGCAGCCCGAGCAGTCCTGGGTGGTGAAATGCGGCTTCACTTTGACCAGCTGGCCGCCATTGCGCTCGCATTTGTACGCCAGAAACTGGCGGAACATTCCCCATCCAGCATCATGAATCGATTTGGACACTTTCCGGTTTTTCACCAGATTACGGATGTTCAAATCCTCTACACAAACGACACTGTAGGTGTTTGCCAGGCGGAACGCTGTTTTATGCAGGAAATCCTTCCGCTGGTTCGCTACCCTGGCATGAAGCTTCTGTAGCCTAGCCACTTGTTTTTGCCAGTGTGAGGAGCCTTTTTTCTTTCTTGAAAGTTTCTTCTGGGCACGCTTGAGCTTTTTCTCCTCCTTACGGAGAAAGCGTGGGTTTGGAATCTCTTCGCCGTTCGACAGAACGGCAAATTTCTTGATGCCGACATCAACGCCGGCTGTTTTAGAGGATTGATGGATAACCTGCGGCGGGTCTGCCTGTCTTTCGACACAGAAAATAGCAAACCAGTGCTCGTTTTGGCGCTTAATGATCACCTGTTTGACTTTGCCATCCAGTTTCCGGTGGAGGCGGATATCCACTAAGCCCAGTTTAGAAATGAGGAGCTTTCCTCCTTTTCCGAAGGAAACGGCCCGCCGGACAGTATGAACTTTTCCTTTTTTATCTTTTTGTTTACTCAGGCCAAACTGTGTAAATGTAATCGAGTGGTAGTCTTTATGTTTTTTTATCTTAGGGTAGCCGGCTTCTTTTTTGAAGAATTGATCAAACGCTTTTCCCAGCCTGTCCAGTGTTTCCTGAAGGGGCTGAGAAGGCACTTTTTTAAGGTATGGATGATGCTTCTTGGATAGTGTTAACAGGGTACTGAGATCAGATTTAGCCAGGTTTTTCTTATTCTTTTGGTAGGCTCTTTGTTTATCGAGAAGAGCGGAATTATACTGCTGGCGGCAGAGGTTGACCCATGAGTGAAGCGTGCTTTTTTGTTCTTCAGTCGGAAAAATTTCGAACCGGTAATTCAACATCATCTCGATTCACCTCCATTATTTAACAAATACAGTATACCAAAAAGGAAACATACGTTTCAACTACTAAGCAGCAAACACAAAAAAGCGGCCATTCATCTCCCACTAATTGCGGAGCAATTTGAAGGAGTCTTCTGGCCGTTAATGCGATAAAAAGCAGCTACTTTCCGTAGCTGCCATTTTTTTATGAAGGATTCAAGTCTTATATTTTGGGGAAGCCGGCACGGTTTCCGAAACGAAAGAGCAGTTTTAGTTCTGCTGCTCTTGCTTCTCTAAATACGTATGCATATTGTCAAGATAAGCGGGTGCATCCATTGTCTCCGCTGCGATCATTTCAATGATGCAAAGTTTATTTGCGTTTTGTGCCTCCTTGATGGCTTGATCAAGTTCGCCGTTCGTCCGGACTTCCATCGTGAAAGCCTCATGCCCAAAAACCTCTACCAGTTTTGTATACTTCCAATTTGGAATTTGATTGTACTGCTGATTTTCGGTTTTCACATTTAAATATTTCTCAATCGTATATCCTTTGTTGTTGAGAACAAAAATGATCGGAGTGCATCCATTCTCAAGCATCGAACTAATTTCCTGTACAGTCAGCTGTAAGGAGCCGTCACCGGTAAAAAGCAGAACCCGCTGGTTCTTTGCTGCTATACAGGCCCCAAATGCAGCAGGCGTCGCATATCCAATGCTTTGCCACCCGCCCTGGGCAATATAGGTCGCGCCTTTAGGCAGTTTCATTTGTGCCATGCCATACGCGAGCGTACCTGTTTCCACAACTACAATATCCTTTTCCTTCAGCATCTGCTGGATTCGAGGATAATAGAATGACGCGGCAATCGGTTCGTCTGGATCACCGCTGGCCAGATCATACGGAAAACTTGGCTTTGTAAATTCTTGCTTTTGGCGGTACCCAATGGTCGGCAGCACGCTCAGTATGTCCTCAGCCATGATATTTGAATAATGGGCTTCACCCACTTGAACGGATTCAGGCTGAATATCTATCGTTTTAAGAGGGTTTAGTTTTGCTGTATATTTTGACATATTAACATCCGATTGGATGTGTCCCACCATGATGAGGCAGTCAGCCCCCTCCACAATATCGCGCACTTCTTCACTCCCGAAGGCCCCGCCGTACATGCCAATATATTGTGGATGGCTTTCATCAAACCCGCTTTTTCCCTGCATCAATGAGGCGACCGGTATATTCATTTGTTCGGCCAGGTATTGGATGGAATCTTGCAAACCGTAACGCAGTGTTTTCATGTCAACGAGCATGACCGCACTTTGCGCCTGTTCCAGCATTAGTTCAACAGCAGAAACAGCCTCCTGTAATGAGTGTTTATTTGTTTTTGGCTGTTCCATCTTCTGGCTTTCATGCAGTGCAATCGGTTTCGTCACAAGGTCAATGGCCACAACTAAATACACAGGCTTTTTTTGTTGTTTAGCGATACGGATGGCGGCCGGAATTTCCATCTGCGCATTTTCCGGCGTCAGGATCGCGTGATATTTTCATATACTTTCCGAAACACGTCGTAGTCCCCATCCATTAAAGTGTGGTGCAGCAGTTTTTTCTCCTGCTGTTCAGTCGATTTGGGAGAACCCACGATATGTATGATCGGTACACTTTCACTATAGGCACCGGCGACGGCATTGCACGCGCTCAGCTCCCCAACACCAAAAGTAGTGATCAGTGCAGCCATCCCTTTTATCCGGGCGTAGCCGTCAGCCGCATATCCCGCATTCAGCTCGTTTCTTCCATTAATAAATTGAATCCCTTCATATTTCTCAAGCGTATCCAGCAAGGAGAAATTATAGTCTCCCGGCACCCCAAAAATCTCGTCAATTCCTTCTTCCTTTAAGCAGTCGAACAAATATTGGCCGAGTGTTCTATTTTCTTCATGTGTTCCACTCTGAAATGATGTATGTGTTGAATGAGGCAATACAAACACTCCCTATCGTTTAATCGTTCATTCTTCTATACCCCCCTCACTTTTGAGCTAATCCCTTAACTCAGCTAAAGAAAGCTGGATTGTTAACACTAAATCATGCAGTTTTTAAGGGCATTTTTCTAAACTACACAGGGGTTAGGCAGCCTAGTGTGCCATGAATGCGCAGTGATTTATAGGGTCGATTACTTACCGACTGCCAGCAATCCAATTACCAATAGCAGAGAGAAAGTGAGCCTGCGGCAAAGCTGCTCTTCTGAAGAAGTGAAATGATTAAAAATGAAGTGTTTCCAAGAGACAAGCCTTTCCGAATCGAAAGGCTTGTCTCTTTTTAGGTATGCAGGAATTTTTTTACCTAAAAGTAAAAGGTTCATCTGGGTCTATTGCTCAATAGAAAGCCCCATCACAGCAGCCGGCCCCTTTGTCACAATTTGAATCAAGTACTTTGCCATTTCTTCCGGTGAGTAGGGCTGCTCTGCTGAAATCCACCAAAATATCGTTCCGGTGACGGCCGAGATTAAAAATGGCAAAAAAATCTCTTTTGGAACGAGATGAACGGCATTTGATCCGAATAAAACATGGAACTGCTCCGTAAAAAGAGTGTTTGCTGTTTGAGCAAAACGCTCCTTAACATTGCCTTCACCTTCTTGAGCCAGCAGTGTTGTAAAAAAATCAGCATTTTGCCCAACAGCGGTAAAAACAGACTCTATTACAAATAAAAATTGCTTCTGGTACAAGGTTCCGTCATGTACATGCCTTGGCGGAGAAAAGTGGTCTCGAAGAGCCGCTAACCGCTCGTCAATCAATCGGTCAAGCAGCTCATACTTATCGGCATAATGAGAATAAAAAGTAGCTCGGTTGATCATGGCGGCATCGGCAATATCTTGAATTGTAATGTCTTGAAATTGCTTTTTCGCTAACAGCTCCAAAAATGCTTTTTCAATGGATTGAAGTGTACGGCGAACACGCAAATCCACTTTTTTCATTCTTCTCCCTCCTTTTAAACGACAATTTTGTCTTTTTTGTTCGATAAACAACAGATCGATTGTTTTGCAAATTGATTATTTAAAACAGAGTCTTAATAATAAAGATAGAATACATAGCGATTCTTATACAACAATTGTTGTATAAAAGGAGGGGATCACGATGATTGTGGTTCGAGGCTACTCTCAGTCATTTGGAAAAAAGGATGTTCTAAAAGAAGTGGATTTTTCCATTGAGAGGGGAGAAATGGTGGGGCTGATTGGACCAAGCGGCTCGGGGAAAACAACGTTAATTAAATCGCTGATTGGCATGCAGGTTCCGACGAAAGGAACGGTTCATGTATTCAATGAACAGCAGCCCACCCTTAAGGTATCGAAGCAGATTGGGTATATGGCACAATCGGATGCTTTGTATGACGATTTAACTCCTAAAGGAAACTTGAAGTATTTCGGTAAATTATATGGACTCCGGAAGAAAAAGCTGGCAGAGCGAATGGAATATGTTCTGCATTTTGTGGACTTGGCGAGAGATGCTGATCGGCCTATCCATTCTTTTTCAGGAGGGATGAAGCGCCGGCTGAGTCTGGCTATTGCACTCATTCATGAACCGCAGATTTTGCTGCTCGATGAGCCAACTGTGGGGATTGATCCGAAGTTGAAGCGAACGTTTTGGGAAGAGTTTGAAGCACTTCGCTCCAGGGGAGTGACGATTTTAGTCACGACCCACATTATGGATGAAGCAGAAAGATGTGACCGTCTGTTGCTTATCCAAGATGGACGGCTGATTGACGCAGGCACTCCGCAGGAACTGACCAATCGCTTCGGGTCGATTGAAAATGTATTTATTCAAAAGGAGGGGGTGTAATGCAGGCACTCGTGGTCGCAGAACGTGTCGTTGCCCAGGTATTCAAAGATAAACGGACGATGGCGATGATGTTTTTGGCTCCCTTGTTTGTTCTTTATTTATTGTTTACCATTTTAGGGTCAAGTTCAGACAATGTTACGATCGGCACATTTGGCCTGCCGGCGTCTTTCGAACAAATATTAAAAGAAGAAACGCCTGCCCGCTCGTATGCGTCACGCGAAGCAGCGGAAGAAGCGATGAAAGAGCTGGAAATCGATGCGCTTGTTTATCTAGAAAACGAAACACCTCATATTTTAATCGAAGGAGGCGACGTGTCCAAAAATGCGCAGGCGCTCCAGGTAATTCAATCTGCTTTAACCAAACAATCCGTTGAGCAGGGGCAGACGGTAAACAAGCAGCTGCTCGAACAAATCAAGCAGCTGCAGGTTCAGCTCGGCCAGGAAGCGAATGTGCCGGCTGAGTCCGCACCTACGGCTGTTGGAAAGCCGCAAATTGATTTTTTACACGGCGACGAAGATGCAGGGCTCTTTGATCAAACGGCCCCCGCTTTAATGGGGTTTTTTATCTTTTTGTTTGTGTTCATTATTTCAGGGGTAAGCTTTCTCCGTGAGCGCTCATCGGGCACACTGGAGAGAACATTCGCGACACCATTAAAGAGGTCGAGTATCGTATGGGGATATTTCATCGGCTTTTTCCTGTTTGTCGTCATTCAAACGCTGCTGATTCAGTTGTTTATGGTGAATGTATTGGATGTGACCCAGTCCGGAAGCTACAGTTTGCTGCTGCTTGTGAACTTACTGACTGCGAGCGTCGCTTTGTCGCTCGGCCTGCTGCTGTCAAGCTTTGCAAAATCCGAGTTTCAGCTTATTCAGTTTATTCCACTTGCAATCGTACCACAGATCTTCTTCAGCGGAATTTTTGATTTATCTGATGCACCCGTCTGGGTAGAGGTCATTAACCGCTTAATGCCGCTTACGTATGCGGCTCACGCCCTGCAAAACATTATGACACGAGGCGCAGGAATGGATACAACAGGAATCGATTTGATCGTCCTTGCTGGGTTCATTGTTGTCTTCGTTTTTCTGAATATGCGGGTGCTTCGAAAAGAGCGGCCTGTTTAATAGGTGTTAATAAAAGCAGGGAAGCCAGGGAAGGACGGGACTGCCTTGGCTTTTTTTATTGGTGATAAACGGTCAGTTCAAAGCATGGCTGTACTGCGGCAAAAATGTAACGGTGCAGAAGAAGGGAAGTATCGTGGTTTAAGAAAAATTCATATACAAAAAAATGGAGTATGTAAAAGTGAAATAAAAAGAGAATTGGATGTGTTTAATTTCTTTAAAAGGAGCAATGCTGAAAAAATTGTTGTGAAGGAAGAGGGGTAAAGTGAAGTTTTTTTGAGTATTCTTAAAATAAATTCTAGATGAAAATGATATTTATTATCAACAGAAGGGCTAAGAGATGGCAACCTATATTACGGTTGCCTTAAAGAGAATTACAGCTCTGGAACAAACGTTTTGCAATCAGTTTCTTCACTATTAGATGCTTCTTTCCCCTTATGGCTGACAACATAAATTGCTTCTGCTGCACATTTATTTCCCGATGCCCAATACTTGCAGTTATTTACCTCACATAGAACGTCTTTAGCCATGATTGTACACCTCCTCTTTAGTTATTTATATTTTAGCCAGATTTATTTTTTATTAAACATAGAACAGGTAATAAAGAAGGTGAAGGCCATTTATTCATAAAAAAATCTCCAGCTGGAGCATGGAACTGGCCTGTTTCTCAGACAGGATCAGTTCCATGAGTAGAAAAAAGATTTTCTTCCCGCATAGAGATGCATGTATGCATTATTTTACTATAAGAAAAAAGTGTTTGTTTTCTTATTTGCTTTTCATAATTTCAGAAAGGTCATCCAGCATTTTATTTGCTGCAATAACTCCGCCGGCTGTGTTCCAAATTGAATCATCTACTTTATGAGCGTTTCCGGTTTTTACTGCCTGAAGATTTTTGAAAAGAGGATCGTTGATCCATTCTTTTTCAAGTTCTGTCGCTTCGCCGCTTCCATCTTCAAATGTGAAGTAGAAAAGAACATCGCCATCCATGGCTGGAATGCGTTCTTTTGTTGCATTTTTCTCGGCAAAATCATCTTTGTCCTGTTCTGCCGGACGGGCAAACCCAAGCTGTTCTAAAATAACACCGGAGAAAGAATCTTTATGATAAATACGAACATCACCCGGCATGAAACGTACCATAGAAATTTCCTTCTTCACTTTGTCGCCCAGGTCTGCTTTTAAATCTGCAATCCGCTGGTCATATGCTGCAATGACTTCTTTGCCTTCTTCTTCTTTGTTCACTGATTTTGCATATAATTCAAAATTTTCTTTCCATTCTCCGCGTAGTGTTTCTGAAAATACAGTCGGTGCGATGGCACTTAACTGGTCATAAATTTTTTCCTGGCGCAATTTATTGCCAATAATCAAATCTGGCTGAAGCTTTGCGATCGCTTCTACATTCACAGGATCTTCCTGTCCCACTACTTCTACGCCTTCCATCTGGTCTTTAATATGGTCATACCATGGGTCGCCAGCGTAAGATTGAACAGCGCCAACCGGTTTAACGCCAAGCGCAAGCAGGGCTTCTGTTCCTTCATTTGTCAAGATCACGACTCGCTCAGGTGTTCCTTTAATCTCCGTTGTCCCCATTGCATGTTCAATCGTATAAGATTCTTCAGCCGGTGCTTCCTTTTCTCCTTCAGCGCCCGCTGTTTTTTCTTCTTTGTTTCCACAAGCTGCTAAGATGAGCAGCAATAGAACCGAAAGCAAAGATAAAATAGATTTGTTCCACTTCATACGTATGTATCCCCCTATAAAAAATCTTTGAAAATGATTTTCATTACCATTTACAACGTTTATAGTAATGGCATCCTATCCTTAAGTCAATAGCAAATGATAATGATTTTCAAAGTCATTGACGGTAAGGCTTGTTTTTCTTTACAATATCACTGGAATCGCTTTTAAAAGTTATGTATGGGCGGCAGGAAGGATACGAGGATGGAGAATGTAACAAAAAATCTATTACTTTTACTAGGTGGTATGTTAGCTGCAGCGCTATGTATGCTGTTAAGTATTGTATACGGCTATACAGATACCTCCTGGAGGGAAGCCTATCAGGCATTTGTACAGTTTAACGGTTCAACCGATCACTTAGTGATTCAAAACGTCCGGCTTCCAAGGGCGCTCATTGCTGGAGCGGCAGGGGCAAGTCTGGCTATGGCAGGAGCTATTATGCAGACTGTGACCAAAAACCCGCTGGCAGCGCCAGGTATTCTTGGAATTAACGCGGGGGCGAGCTTTTTTGTTGTCGCTGCTATAACAATATTTGGCTTAAACGGAACGCAGACTCTTTCCTGGGTTGCTTTTGCGGGGGCAGGGCTGGCCGCTGTTCTTGTTTTCTGCATAAGTGGAGCTGGCAGAGAAGGGATGACCCCTATGAAACTAACTTTGGCAGGTGCGGCTATTGCGGCCATGTTTTCTTCGTTCACGCAGGGGCTTCTTGTTTTAGAAGATTCAGCTCTTGAACAAGTGCTCTTTTGGCTTGCTGGCTCTGTGCAGGGGCGGAAGCTTGAGGTGCTGCAAGCCGTTTTTCCTTATTTAGCAGCTGGATGGGTACTCACTCTTTTACTGGCCAAAAAGTTGAATGTTCTGGCGATGGGTGATGATGTCGCGAGAGGACTTGGTCTTAACCTAGTGCTTGTGAAATTTTTATCTGTCATGGTCGTTGTACTGCTTGCGGGCGGAACAGTTGCAGTAGCCGGGCCCATTGGATTTGTAGGAATCATGGTTCCTCATATTGCAAGAAGCTGGATTGGAATCGATCATCGCTGGCTGCTGCCTTTTTCAGGCTTGCTTGGCGCTGTTTTTCTGCTTGCAGCAGATATCAGCGCCCGCTATATTATCATGCCGCAGGAAGTGCCGGTTGGTGTTATGACGGCTGTGATTGGAGTGCCATTCTTTATTTACATTGCAAGAAAGGGGTTTGGCGCTCAATGAAGCGATATCAAGTAACACGGCTGTCTCAAGGCCGTATATCTTTTTTGCTGGATCTAGTAGCCACAAAAAAAATTCTCTTATTATTTTTTGTACTTTTAGCCGTTTTTACAGTAAGTGCAGCTTTAGGTGATATCAGGCTCAGCTTTATGAGCGTACTTCAAACATTTGTAGGCGGCGGCACACAGCTGGATCAGTTAGTTGTGTTTTCTTTCCGAATGCCAAGAATGATTGTAGCCATGCTGGCAGGAATGTCGTTGGCCATGGCGGGAGCTATTTTGCAGGGACTGGTGCGAAATCCACTCGCATCTCCTGACATTATTGGTCTTACGGCAGGGGCAAGTGCAGCTGTTGTCAGCTTTTTGGCTCTTTTCAGCAATGAAAGCAATGCCTTAACGGTCAGTATACAGTGGCTGCCGCTGGCTGCTTTTCTAGGGGCTGCGCTGGCCGCTCTGCTCGTTTACGTATTGTCCTGGAAAAACGGTGTTTCACCTGTCCGCATGGTGCTCATTGGCATCGGGGTATCTGCTTTAATGCAGGCAGCTACGACGATGATGATGATCGTAGGGCCCATTCATCAGGCAAGCCAGGCTAACATCTGGATTACAGGGACGGTTCATGGAGTGAACTGGAAAGAAGTTTCCATTATGGCTCCTTATGCAGTATCTCTCATGATCATTACGTTTTTGGCGGCACGCCATCTTAATATACAGGAGCTTGGGGAGGAGCTGGCCGTAAATGCCGGAGTAAAGGTGGAGCGCCAGCGTTTTTGGCTGATTTTACTTGCGACTGGGCTTGTCGGCGGTGCAGTAGCGTTCGCGGGAGGAATTGGTTTTGTCGGTTTAATTGCTCCTCATATGGCAAGGAGGCTGGTCGGTTCATCGTTTGGTCCCTTGCTCGCTGCTTCGGCTTTATTAGGTGCTATTTTAGTTATACTGGCAGATTTAGTTGGCCGCACCCTTTTCTTGCCGTTAGAAGTTCCTGCTGGTGTATTTACGGCTGGAATTGGCGCCCCTTATTTTATTTATTTACTTTTACGGTCAAAACGGCTATAAGGAGTGAAAACAAATGGCTGAAACGAGCATTACAACAGAGCAATTAACATTGTCATATGGGAAGAATATTATTATCGACGAACTTGATTTAGCGATACCAAAAGGGAAAATTACGGTTTTAATAGGAGGCAATGGATGCGGCAAGTCAACGCTGCTTCGGTCGGCAGCAAGGCTGCTAAAGCCGATTTCCGGAACGATTCTGCTCGATGGAGAAGAGATTGCCAGTATGCCGACAAAGGAAGTAGCCAAAAAAATGGCTATCCTGCCACAGTCGCCATCTGCCCCGCAGGGACTGACCGTGCTGCAGCTAGTCAAGCAGGGGCGCTATCCGCACCAAACATGGCTGAAGCAGTGGTCTTCTGAAGATGAAACCGCCATTCAAAATGCTTTGGCGTCAACCGGCCTTCTTGACTTGCAAGACCGCCCTGTTGATGAGCTGTCCGGCGGACAAAGGCAGAGAGCCTGGATTGCCATGACCCTTGCTCAAAACACCGAGACGATTCTGCTTGATGAACCTACTACTTACTTAGATATGACCCATCAGATTGACATTTTGGATCTGCTGTTTGAATTAAATGAGCTTGAACAGCGGACGATTGTGATGGTGCTGCATGATTTAAACCTGGCTTGCCGCTATGCACATCACATTATCGCCGTTAAAGATAAAGGGGTTTATGCGCAGGGCGCCCCCGAAAACATTATGAACAGTGAACTTGTAAGACATGTTTTTCAAATGGAATGCCAAATCATAACGGACCCTCTTTTCGGTACACCGCTTTGTATTCCGTATGGAAAAGGCCGTTCTATTTTGGAAAGGTCACCTTCTTATGCAAAGTAACTGGACAGCGAAAGAAAAAGAGCTGTTGAAATCAAGAAGTCGTTTTTTATTTGAGAAACCAAAAAGCGGAAAAGGTGTACCGCTTTCTGTTTTTCTTGAACCAGCCGCTTTTTCCGCTTTTTTAAAAAAAGAAGCCGGCCGTATTGGATCAGATAACACAAAAGTCGCCGCTTCGATTTTCATTAAGCGTTATGCATTTTTACTAGTTGGGGTTCTTGCTTCCTGGTCGTTTTTCCGCAAGCCCTTTTTCTTTTCGCCCCAGGCCATTTGGCTGGTTGATGATGGCCATTTAGATGCTTGGAGGCCAAAGTTTTTCCTGGATGAAGCGGTCTGCAGGCAAAAACACGGGCGGATTGAAGAAGCGCTTTATCATATGAACGCGGTGATTGAATCTGCCAAAAAAGCAACCGGAATTTCTCCCGCTATTCTACGAGAAAACTTGGCAGTATATATATTTTGGCTCTATGAAACGGTAGCGGAAGAAAAAGAATTGTCTGCTGTATCGAAAAGAGCAAAAAAAGACTTTATGTGGCTGCTGGCACCAGAGCAGGCCTCTCTTTTTGGAGGAGACGAGGCAAATCCGCTTGCTGCTTATTTTAAAGAAAAAGAAGCCATTGAAGGGCAGAAGAAGCCATTACGCATTCGGTCTACCTGCTGTTTAAACGTTAAGCTTAAAACAGGAGGAAAAAGATGCTCGGTTTGTCCAGTTCAACATAAAGCAGATTGCTAAGAAGGCAGAAAGAGAGCTTGTTAAGCAGGGCTTTATCGTTAGCATCTCAAGTCGACAAAAAGGTTTCAATAAAAGAAATGTTTTTAAAGCGAATACATAATTGAGGAAGGGCGTTTGCTCGACTGTATAGCTGCTAAAGAGCTGCCGCACATGGGTTTAATGAAGAACTAAAAATAGCTTTTATGAGTGCATCGTACAGCCTCTCAGCAGTAATAATTGAGAAGACATATCCATATGCTTTGACTAAAGAAAGTAATGAACGGCTTCCGCCTGTCGAAGACAAAATAGGTAGGGGTGTGTCTATGGCTGCTATTACCGGCAATGGTTATATTGAACGGATTGATCGGCTGCACACATGTGTCTGGATCGATGGAGTCCCGGTAACAGGCAAAATCTCGGAGCATCCGGCATTCAAAGGAGTCATGAAAAGTCAGGCCGCACTGTATGACTTGCAGCATAAGAACTCTCTTAAAGGGACCATGACATATCCGTCACCGTTAAGCGGGGCTCCGGTAGGGATGTCGTACTTACAGCCGAAAACAAAGGAAGAGTTAATGAAAAGGCGGGCGATGATCCAGCAGTGGGCATTGTCAAACAACGGCATGATGGGCAGAAGCCCGGATTATATGAATACGATGCTGATGGGATTTGCTTCTTCGGCCAATTGGCTGAAAGGGAAAGAACATTGCTTCCCGGAGCATTTGCTGAAGTTTTATGAATATGCGCGCGAAAATGACGTTTCGATGACTCACACATTTATCGATCCGCAGGTAAACCGGGGCAAGTTTTACTTTGAAAACACCGATGAACCGATAGCGGCCAAAATTGTAGGCACAAACAGTGAAGGCATTATTATAAAAGGAGCGCGTCTCCTGGCCACACAAGGCGGGATCACCGATGAAATCGTTGTTTACTCAGCAGGCGGCATTCAGGAAAAAGCCAAAAGCTTTGCTTTTTCGATCCCCAGCAACAGTGATGGTCTTACGTTTATTTGCAGAGGCTCGTTTGTAGAAGGAGACTCTGCTTTCAACTATCCGCTTAGCTCAAGGTTTGAAGAAATGGATACGATTGTAGTGTTTGATCATGTAGTGGTTCCGTGGGAACGTGTTTTTTACTATCACAATATAGAAGTGTCTAACAGCTTTATGCCATCCAGCTCCGTTTTGCCTTTTACACTTCATCAAGTAGCTTCCCGGCAGATTGTAAAAACAGAATTTGTATTGGGGATTGTTCAATCCATTATTGAAACAATCCATATTGGAGAATATCAGCACGTTCAGGACAAAGCGTCTGAAATCATTACTGCTTTAGAAACGATGAAGGCTTTAGTGATGAAGTCAGAAGCCGAGGCACAGATCGATGAGTGGGGCTTTATGCGGCCGGATCAAACAACTCTTCAAATTGCCGTCCATTTTTTCCCGCGCATTTATCCACGGTTTGCAGAAATCATTCAGCTGCTAGGCGCAAGCGGATTAATGACTCTCCCAACTGAAAAGGCCTTTCAGTCTAATATCCGAAAAGACCTGGACCACTACCTGCAGGCTAAAGCTGCGAATGCGGAGGACCGCGTGAAAATATTTCGCCTGGCCTGGGATTTAACGATGAGCTCGTTTGGTACACGCGAAACGCTGTATGAACGGTTTTTCTTTGGCGATCCCGTTAAACTTTCCAGCCACTTATATTTTTCTTACGACAAAAAGCCGTATGTGGACCGGGTAAAGAACTTTCTGCAAAAAGAGTAGGCTGAATCGATAGCAGAGGTAAACGGCAGACCTGCACTACCTCATAAACACTTTTTAAAAAGCTTGGAAACCTGGTAGAGAACAGCATGATCTCTGCAGGATTTCCGGCTTTTTTGCTGTGAACAAATGTTTCAACGAGGAAAAGAAAGCAGTGGTTCTTTATGGGGATCAAAATGCCGATAAAGAATGCGCCATCTTAAAATGCCTGAAGCAGCATCGCCAGCTTTTATATATCAACTTTGGGGGTAAGGTAAGAAAAAGGAGAGGATCTTATGAGCGAAGCAAATCATCAAACGGAAAAGCAAATGATTTCATATATTCGTGCTCATCATAAAAGCGGCATTTGTTCCAAACGGGAGTTGTCAAAGCAAATCGGTTCGATAAGCGAAATCAACCAAGCAATTGATACATCGAGTCAACTGGTCGAATGGGGGAAAGATCAGGTTATCTTGGCCGAAAAGCTTATTATTAGAATCAGTGACCGGAAAATCATTACTAAATACTTTCATCATGCTTTTGAAAAAGGAGGGTTTTCTCCTCACCAGCTGCTCCAAGAAATGAAAACAGACAGAAGACTGGCTGCTATATTAAGAGAAAAAAGAATTAATGAACCAGCCCAGCTCGCTTCCTTGATAAAGATGCTTCTTCCAAATGTAAAGGGAGACAGTCAATTTCTTCAATTAGCGGATAGTCCGATTGATAGTTTGAACAAAGCTGAAACGTTTATCGGACAGATTCCTAAACCATAATGTAGATAAGAAATTTTATGGCATTTTAGTGATGAATTTTTAAAAGGAACGAGCCGGCGAGGAGATAAAGCGGGAGGATGATCGCGAATGGCTCTCTTGATTTTTTTCAGGTATTTTCAAATACCCATTAGTTTGAAATCGGTTTTATCAATAGATAATCACTACTTTATATTAGTAGGGTCAGTTTTATTCAAGCAGTTTTAAGCTGCTTTTTAAGTTTAATGAGGGTTTTTATAAGAAGAAGAGTGATATATTTTCATAATATGTTTTTTATCTATATTACGTTTTTTCCTTTCTGACGACTCGAATAGGTGCATAGCATTACTGTTACCTCACCTTTTTTTCTTGTCATTACGCATCATTCGCCTTTAATCAGCAGAAAAAGCCCTGCCTTTTTATCGATTTTTTTACCTTTAAAAGTTATTAGCGAAGGAATTTAGTCAATTTTACCTTTTACAGGAAAATAAAAATAACAAAAAATATGAATTAGTAGATACTTATGGAAAATAAAGATAATTATGTATGTACATATCATGGTTCACAGCGTCGAAAATAGTCTAATGAATAGTCCTTCAACTCTATTAAAAGCAAGCAAATAACGTGATAAAGTCGAATAGGGAAGTACGATAAATGGAATGGAGGATGACGGAATGAATGTGAAAAAGAAAGTTTTATCTGTTTCTTTGTCCGGTTTAATAGCGTGGGGGGCTGTAACGGCTGTTTCTCTTCCAGTCAGTGCAGTAGGAAATGGCCCGAGTGCTGGTAATGGCTCCGTCCAAACGTCTAACCTGCATACATATGAAAGCATGGCGGCGTATTTAAAAACAGAAGACGCAAAGCAGGAAGCGATGGAGCTTGAAATCATCGGACAGACAGTAAAAGGCCGGGATATTTATATGGCCAAATATATTTCGAATCCTTTGAATCCAACCATTTTATTTTTAACCCAGCAGCACGGCAATGAGCAGCTGACTACAGAAGGAGCTTTAGAGTTTATTAAACACCTGGGTACCAGCAAAACAAAAGATGTTTTAAACCATGTAAATATATTGGTGATTCCAATGCTTAATGCGGATGGAGCCATGGGAGATGTGAATTTCTCTCTTGATGAGTATATGGCTGATGGAGATCGCCATTTAACACGGTATAATGCGAACAATATAGATTTAAATCGTGAGCATGATAAAGCCATTGGTGAGATGCAAATTGAAGTGAAATCTTTATATCAAAATGTGTTTGAAAAGCACAACATTAACTATATGATTGACCTGCATCATCAAGGAACATTAAGCGAGACCAATGGCGAATTGGTATCGGGCTCTATACTTTATCCTACAAATGCTGATGTGAAGCCAGAAGTGCTGGAGAACTCTAAAAAACTCGGTTCTGTCGTGTACCACGCTATTGAAGAAACCGGATGGGGCCATATTGGCAAATACAATGGCGGTAATGGGGTGAATATCGGGCGAAACGGGGCTGCCGTCCGATATGATATTTCTACGCTTCTTTTTGAGATGCGCGGCATGTCTGATCACTCTATAGAATCCTATGCACTTGGACAAAAAAGCAACGGCTATTTAATCAAGCAAACGATTACGACGCTCGATGCGACTGTCAGAGCCATTGCAGATGGATCTATTGAAACAGCGGATACTAGCTTCTGGGATACGCTTCCGATTCAAACGAACAGGCCGGGCGAAGAAGCTGACGAGTAAAATAATATTATCAGAAAACCCGCTTCAACATATAGAGCTGAAGCGGGTTTATTGTTCTATCATATTATCATTTTCCCCGTTTTAACATAGATTAGAAGGTCGTTGGCCTGGCTGATAAACGCAGAAAACAGAAAGGAGCACTTTTCTGCTTATTCCTAGTTGGAAACTAGTTAAGCAAAATGGAATGAATGTATTTTGGTTATCTGTAAGCATGGAGGCTTGATGGAAACAAAACAATCCTGCCGCCAACAAAACAAGGTAAAGAAAGCGGGCAAAAAACTGGGCTCCAATCTCCTTCTATATATGTTGCATATTGTTTATGTTGCGGATAACAAAATGAGGAAATAGCAGATCGAAGTATATTTCTCCTTTAGACCAAAAACGGAAAAACCCTGACGTGAAACAATCAGGGTTTTTCTCAAGGAAAGCTACTTGGTTTCACTTTGTCTATAGAAAAAGCGGTGTGCAAATTTTGCGTTAAAGAGTCTCTTTTGATCAAGCTGGGCTAATAAAATACCACAGAGAATGAGGGATGACCCGGCAAAATCTCTTGATGTAAAACTTTCTCCCCAAAAAAGAACGGCGAACAGAGCAGCAAAAATGGGCTCGGTCGCAAAAATGAGTCCGGTGTGGGTAGGGGATGTATGCTGCTGGGCAATAGCCTGGCATATAAAGCCGATAGCACTGCAAAATATGCCCAGTCCTAATATCGCAATCCATGCATCGGATGTAGCCGGCAAAGAAGGCTGCTCAAACAGCATGCTGCATACCAAAGCAATAGTGCCTGCGAAGCCTAATTGAAGGACACCGAGCGTGATCGGATTTCCTTCTTTAGCTGCCCAGCCCGTAAAAAGAATGTGAACTGCATAACTAAGCGCAGAGCCGATACACAAAAGGTCACCTAAATGGATCGTCAGAGAGGATTTTAATGTGAGTACACCAATGCCGGTAAGGGTGATCATCACACCTGTTCCTACTGTCCATGACGGCAGGCTTCTTTTCAGTAAGCTATGCAGCAGGGGAACAAAAACAACTGTAAGGCTTAAAAGAAACCCCGCTTTAGAAGCGGAGGTCATGCTGACGCCGAAAGTTACCAAAGTAAAAACAGAAAATAATAACACCCCTAAAACAAAAGAAGACGTGAGCGTTTTAATATTGATGTTGACAACCTGCTTACGGAATAAGATACCGGCGATGAAAAAAGCGATTAAGCACCTTAATGCAATAATATTAAAAGCGCCAAGTGAACCGAGCCCCATTTTCATAAACACATAGGACAAGCCCCAGAACATATTTACTCCGATCATCATAACAGTCGCTTTTAGCTGAATACTCATTTTAGTCATCCCCTTTATGTTCCTCTCTTACTAACATACAAAGGGATTTACCATTAGTAAAATGAATCTTTATAATTAATTCCATGAATTAATTTAATGAAAGGAGACGAAAATGAGCTTAGTAAAATATGAAATTTTAAATAAAGTGGCCGAGATGAAAAGCTTTACCAAAGCGGCAGATGTTTTAGGACTAACACAATCAGCTGTCAGTCATGCTATAACCGGTCTTGAATCAGAATTTGGCTTTTCTTTAATACATCGGAATCGATCCGGCGTTACCCTGACCAGGGAAGGGGAAGAGATGTTGGTGACGATTCGGAAAGTTTTATACTTTAACGAAAAAGTACATCAAGAAGCAGCCGGCATAACAGGGCTGATAAAAGGAACATTAAAAATTGGCGTGTTCACCAGTGTATCGGCGAACTGGCTTCCGGATATTCTTAAAATCATGGAAAACCGCTACCCTTATCTCCGGATAGAGTTAATAGAAGGGGATTATCTTGAAATTGAACAGTGGCTGTTAAGCGGAGAGATTGATTGCGGATTTATCAATATGGAGCACTCCGATCAGTTTAATGTAATCCCGCTGAAAAAAGATCGGCTGTTATGTATTGTTTCCAATGAAAGCAGTCTTTATCATCATGCTTCAGTCCGTTTTGAGGATCTGGAAAAGGAGCCGTTTATTATGCCGGCGTATGGCGGTTATCACGATGTGAAGCGCTTATTTGAAGAAAACAGTATTCAGCCAGCTGTTCGTTTTGAATTAATGGAAGAGAGGGCCATTATGTCTATGGTGGCCCATCATTTAGGCGTGAGTATTTTGCCTGAAATGGTGCTGGACCCGCTTTTGCCGGAACTTCGCGCGATTCCTTTAGAAACAGACAGCTACCGTTCCATCGGGCTTGCGACCCGCTATGCGCTTTCTCCTGCTGCAGAAAAGTTTGCCCAAATCACTCAATCATGGGTCACGAATAATTGAAAATACACAGGTATTGTGAGCAAAAAGGCAATGAGGGTTGAGAGTGGGTACTTCGTTAAACAGCCAGGGAATAGCCTGTGCAGTTGCGGAAGCTTTGGCTTTAAAAAGCCAAAGTTCTCCGTAGTGTTCCAAGAAAAAGACATTTCATTATATAGTCTGGTGGCAATAGCGAAGAGGTCACACCCGTTCCCATCCCGAACACGGCCGTTAAGCTCTTCAGCGCCGATGGTAGTTGGGGGTTTCCCTCTGTGAGAGCAGGACGCCGCCAGGCAAGAAGTGAGGACAGCAAAAGCTGTCCTTTTTTGTTTTTTTAAATCGATTTTGTCCAACATAGGAGCGTCAATCCAGATTAAGGAAACATATAGGCTACTAAGTAACCACCATAGAATACAAACTTTTGTCTCTTAAAAAAGTTGTCTGGTTTAGTGTTGACAATCCAATCGAAGAAACAGCAAGGAAAAGTTATCATACAAGAGATTAGATTAATAGAATATTCTCAGCCTGCTAGTAGAAAAATATTATTTTTAAAGGAAAAAGAAGAACGGATGGAGAACTATTTTGTAATATAAGCGAAAAGAAAGCAGTTTGATGGCAGTTAATGTAGTCAAGTCAGTTGCCTGCAAAAAAAGTAAGCGCTATCAAGAAGCTTTGAGATGTAACCATGTCTTGTAAAGAGGACGCTCGCTTAGATGAGATATGTAAGAATATAACAATTTAAGAGGAAGGATGAACAAAGATGGCAGAAGAAAAATACAAAAAGCTGCAAGAAATTCTTGAGGAAATGCAATCAGTCGTTGTCGCTTTTTCAGGTGGTGTGGACAGCACCTTCTTGTTAAAAGCTGCCGTCGACACGCTAGGCAAAGAAAATGTGCTCGCAGTTACAGCAGATTCAGAAACATATCCATCCAGTGAATTAAAAGAAGCACAAGCACTTGCTGCACAAATTGGCGCGCCTCATCTTGTGATTGAAACATCAGAGCTCGCCATTCCAGGCTACACAGAAAATAATCAAAGCCGCTGCTATTTTTGCAAAAGCAGTTTGTTTGACCACTTAATTCCGGTTTTAGAGGATCACGGTTTTCAAAACATTGTTTATGGGGTCATTGCTGATGATATGAATGAATTTCGACCAGGCATGAAGGCAGCAAAAGAAAAAGGAATCCGCGGCCCGCTGCAGGAAGCCAATTTGTTTAAGGAAGAAATTCGCCGTTTGTCACAACAGTTTCATCTGCCAACCTGGGATAAGCCGTCTTTCGCCTGCTTGTCTTCAAGGATTGCTTATGGGGAAGAGATCACAAAAGAAAAATTAACAAAAGTAGAGAGAGCAGAAGCATACTTAAAGTCACTTTCGATCCGCCAAGTGCGTGTCCGTACGCATGGAGAAATAGCCCGGATTGAAGTAGAGCCTGCCGATCTTGCCCTTATACTTGAATACCATGCGGCAATTGATAAACGTCTGAAACAGTTTGGCTATAAATACGTATCACTTGACCTCGCCGGCTACAGGAGCGGCAGTATGAATCAGTCATTAAAAAAGGAAGAAACGGAATGGCTGAAAAGCGTGTAATAAAGCTTGATATCTAAACAGCAGAGATAGATTTGGTCAGAACAAAATACATAATCAAAAGCAGGTGGAAAACGTGATTGATGATATTTTAGCACGTGTGGAAAGCGGAACATTAACCGCTGCCGAAGCAAAAGAAAAATTGGCTTCTTATGAAGATCTCGGTTTTGTAAAAATTGATCATCACCGGCATAAACGACAGGGAGTTCCGGAGATCATTTTTGGGGAAGGAAAAACGGCTGAGCAGATTTTGGCGATTATCAAGTCGTTGAAGGGGCGCGGTCATGAAGTGCTTGCTACGCGTGTTTCCGAGGAAAAAGCAGCGTTTATTTTAAATGAACTGCCGGATCTATCGTATAACGAAATCGCTCAAACATTGTCTTTCGTAACGAAGAAGCCATCTGGAGAAGGTTTTATCGCTATTATATGTGCGGGTACGTCAGACCTGCCAGTCGCAGAAGAAGCAGCGGTTACAGCGGAGACGCTCGGTGTACCGGTACGCCGTTTTTATGATGTGGGCGTGGCGGGGCTTCACCGGCTGCTTGATCATATTAGCGAGATACGCGAGGCAGCTGTTTCGGTCTGTGTGGCCGGCATGGAAGGTGCACTTCCAAGCGTGCTGGGCGGCCTTGTTGAAAATCCGATTATTGCTGTACCGACCAGCATTGGATATGGAGCTAACTTTAATGGATTATCTGCACTGCTGTCGATGCTAAATTCCTGTGCATCCGGAGTAAGTGTGGTAAATATCGATAATGGTTTTGGAGCGGCTTACAACGCGGTGCTCATTCACCGTCTTGCATATAACAACAAAGGAGAAACAACATGACAATATTATACTTTGACTGTTTTTCAGGGATTAGCGGCGATATGGTTATTGGTGCTCTTTTAGATGCTGGCGCCGATTTTGCTCAAATGGAGGAAGAACTAAAAAAACTGAACATGGAAGGTGAATATACACTTTCAAAAAAAACTGTAAACAAAAATGGCATTACCGCTGTTAAATTTGATGTAGAGCTGAATCAAGAAGAAAAGAATGGTTATCATGATCACGGCCACAGCCATAGCCATGCACATGACCATCATGATCACGGCCACAGCCATAGCCATAGCCATGTACATGACCATCATGATCACAGTCATAGCCATAGCCATAGTCACTCACATGATGATCATGACCATGACCACAGCCATAGTCATTCGCATGACCATCACCACCGTGCGTATAAACAAATCGCTGAAATGATTGAAGCAGCCGGATTCAATAAAGCGGTTACAGATACAGCTCTGTCCATTTTTAAAAAGATCGGCGAAGCGGAGGGAAAGATTCATGGTCTGCCGCTTGAACGTGTCCATTTTCATGAGGTGGGCGCTGTTGATTCCATCGTCGACATCGTTGGGACAGCCATTTTAATGGATCAGCTCGGCGTCACCAAGATTTATTGTTCTCCGATCCCGACTGGAAGCGGCCATATTCACATTGATCACGGAATATATCCGGTTCCCGCACCCGCAACACTGGAAATCTTAAGAGGTGTCCCTATTGCACGGACAGCGGTTAAAGGCGAGCTTGTAACACCGACTGGTGCAGCAATTGCGGCTGTATTAGCTGACTCATTTGGCACAATGCCATCTATGACGGTTGAAAAAATCGGTTACGGCGCCGGCACGAAAACATTTAAAGACCGTCCAAATGTGTTGAGAGTAGTTATTGGAAAGGAATGAACAAGTATGAACAGTCACCGTCCGCCGAATGAAGAGCATAAAGACAGCGGTATGATCAAAATGGAAGTTAACTTAGATGACATATCAGGAGAATGGCTTGGCTATGTTATGGATGTATTATTGGAAGCAGGCGCCAACGATGTATTTTACACACCGATTTACATGAAGAAAAACCGTCCTGGTGTGCTTCTTCAGGTTCTTTGTGCTGCCCAGGCGGCTCCCCAAATAGAAGCTATTTTATTTCGTGAAACAACGACTCTTGGCGTTCGTTATTATCCGCTTACTGTCCACCGTCTGGAAAGGCAGTTTATCCAGCTGGAAACGAAATGGGGACTGGTTACAGTTAAATATGGCCTTATGGATGGGGACATTGTGCAGCGTGCTCCAGAGTATGAAGAGTGTAAAGCGATTGCTGTGAAATGGAATGTGCCATTAAAGGATGTGTATTTGGAAGTTTGGAAGCATTTAGAGAATAAACGGACCTGAATATCCTTGTTTTCAAAGAAGAGAATGATCAATCGCAAGCAAAGAAGAGAAGTCATGACTGGAATTTAAGATAAATATATTCCTTCATGATTAAACAGAAAAACAAGTTGTCAAAATAGTTTAAAAATATGTTGACACCCACTAAATGAGGTAGTTATAATCAGCTTAGGTTATAAATTATAAAACATTGTTCTATAATGTAAAACAAACTTGAAGTTGTTTTCTTTCAAGTTATTTTTTACAGTCCCTATGTAAGCGCTTCAAATTTAGTTGGCAGGAAAGGAATAAGCAGAAAACTTTTCTCATCAAATATGAGAACGTAGTTTTATATTATAAAACTACTTGCAGCGAGAGGTTCCATTAATAAAAAATAAGCCAATTCAGGGAGGACAAAATGAAAAAAACGTTTCTTGGTGTGCTAGCTGCTTCTGTGACGAGTGCAATGATTCTTGCTGGATGTAACGGTTCCGAAGAAGCTGCTTCAGGAGGGGGGCAGACAAAAACGATTAAAGTGGCTAACTACTTTGCAGAAGACCATCCACAAAATATCGCATTAAAAGAAAAATTTAAAACGATGGTAGAAGAAGAGAGTGGAGGTCAATTAAAAGTTCAGATTTACGCAAACAGTACGCTAGGAGCTGAAAAAGAATTTTATGATGGTGTCCGAAACGGAACAATCGAAATGGGCATTCCAGGCTTAATTATGCAGGCAGATATTCCAAAGATGGGTGTTCCTGAATGGCCGTTCCTATTTAGGGACTTCGAGCATGTAAAGAATGTATTAAATGGTCCGATCGGTGAAGAAATAACCGCTGATTTAGAACCGAAACATGGAGTTACTCCACTTGCTTGGAGTGCAAATGGATTTAGAATGTTCTCAAGCAACCGCACGATCGAAAGCATGGAAGATTTTGACGGCCTCCGTCTCAGAATGCCGAACATTCCAAACTATATTAAATTAGGTGAATCGCTTGGGGCAAACGTAAGTCCATTACCTATTTCTGAAGTATTTACAGCGCTTGAACAAAAGGTAGTGGATGCTCAGGACAATCCAATCGCTACGTTGAGAAATTCAGCATACTACGAAGTTCAAACAGATGTACTGGAATCGAAGCATATGTTCAGTCCAAATATTTATATCATTAACACCAAGTTCTTTAATGGATTAACAAAAGAACAGCAGGATATTATTCAAAATGCTGCCAAAGAAGCTGCTGAATATGAGTTTGACTTGCTGGAAAAAAGCTATGAAGAAGATAAAAACTTCCTTGAGGAAAATGGCATAAAATTCACAACACCAGATGAAAAGTTTGCAAAAGAAATGGAAGAAGCAGCGAAGCCTGTATACGATGATGCTTTCAAAGAAAATGAGTGGGCAGAAGAGCTGGTTGAAAAAATTAAAGCAGAATAAGTAAGCGCTTTAATAAGGAGAGTGAAGAAATAAGATGAATAAACTATCGAGATATCTAGAAAACACTTTGAACATTGTCATGGCTGTTTCATTAGCAGTTATGGTCGTTCTCGTATTCGGCAACGTAGTTCTTCGCTACCTTTTCAATTCAGGTATTACCTGGTCAGAAGAAATGTCACGCTACCTTTTTATTTGGCTGACATTTCTCGGTGCCATTGGCGCTTTTAAAAACAAAGAACACTTAGGTGTGGACATGCTGATTAAGCGGCTTCCTACTAAGATGAAAAAAGTCGTCATCGTGATCAGTGATTTACTGATATTACTCGTCCTTTACCTTGTCCTTGACGGCAGCTGGAAGATGACGATGATTAACATTGACAGCAAGGCGCCAGCTACAGGCCTGCCGCTGGCTTTTGTATATGGGACAGGCATTTTAGTCAGTATTTCTATGGGAATCATGACCATTTATAACTTGTATCAAGTGGTGTTTAACAAAATCAAAGATGAGGATTTAGTTAAGATTAGTGATTCAGAAGAATTGATTGCCCTTCACGAAGAGGAATTTGTGACAGACGACATCATGATAAGCAAGGAGGAGAAAAAGGCATGATCGGTGTATTTGTCGGATCTTTACTCGGTGCAATGGCATTAGGAATGCCGATTGCCTTTGCCTTGCTTGTAAGCAGCGTTATCTTAATGTACGCCCTTGGTATTTTTGACAGCCAGATTATCGCGCAGAACCTCATCAGCGGCGCAGATAACTTTCCTCTGATGGCGATTCCGTTCTTTATGCTGGCGGGAGAGTTAATGAATCAAGGAGGACTGTCGCGGCGGATCGTTGAAATGGCGATGACGCTGGTTGGCCATATTCGCGGAGGCCTTGGCTATGTAGCTATCATTGCGGCTTTATTATTTGCGAGTATCTCTGGTTCAGCTGTAGCCGATACAGCAGCTCTTGGTGCCGTCTTAATTCCGATTATGGCTAAAGCCGGCTATAACGTAAATCGTTCGAGCGGACTCATTGCTACAGGGGGAATTATTGCCCCGGTCCTGCCGCCAAGTATTGGTTTTATCATTTTCGGTGTGGCAAGTGGTGTATCTATTACCCAGCTGTTTATGGCGGGAATTGTGCCCGGCCTATTAATGGCTCTCGGCCTGGTGGTTACATGGGCGGTTGTGGCCCGCAAGGATAAGGTAGAAGTGCAGCCCCGCGCATCCGCCAAGGAGATGCTTGCTGCTGTTCGCCACGGAATCTGGGCTTTATTCCTTCCGGTTATTATTATTGCAGGATTGAAATTCGGAATTTTTACACCGACGGAAGCGGCGGTTGTAGCCGCTGTATACGCACTATTTGTCGGTCTTGTTGTATACCGTGAATTGAAAGTGAAAGACTTATTCAACGTATTTGTTCATGCAGGCAAGATGACCAGTGTCGTCATGTTTCTTGTGGCAGCCGCACTCGTTTCCTCCTGGCTGATCACGGTGGCTAACCTGCCTGGCGCAGTCATTGGAATGTTAGAGCCGTTCCTGGACAAACCGCTCCTTCTGCTCATTATGATTAACCTGCTGGTGATCGTAGTTGGAACCGCCATGGATATGACGCCGACGATTCTAATTTTAACCCCTGTTTTAATGCCGATTATTGACGCAGCGGGCATTGATCCTGTTTACTTCGGTGTCCTGTTTATTTTAAATAACGCGATCGGACTGCTTACGCCGCCAGTTGGAACGGTCTTAAATGTCATGTGCGGAATAAGTAAAATTAGTTTAGAAGATTTGATGAAAGGCATCTGGCCTTTCCTGCTTGTAGAAGTCATTATCTTAATTTTGTTAATTCTGTTCCCTTCATTAGTATTAGTCCCTCTTGAATGGTTTACATCTTAAGAGGAAGAAAACAATAATTAGGCTTAAATACACTTATTAACAATAGTTTAGGAGGAATGAGGATGAATACTTGGCTGAAACGTTTGGCTGCTGGCGTTGTACTGCCGGGAGTTTTACTACTCGGAGCCTGTAGCGATGGTGGAGGGAATGCCACCAAAACTGGAAGCGCTTCAACGGAAGGCATTCAGGAAAGAACGATTAAAGCAGGAATTGGAAACAGTGAAAAACACCCCCAGGGACAGGGAATGGTCAAGTTCAAAGAACTGGTTGAAGAAAACAGCGGCGGAAAAATGAAGGTTCAAAACTTTTTTGATGCTACGCTCGGTGATGACCAAAAAATGACGGAAGCACTTCAGGCCGGCATGCAGGAGGTAACGGTGCCATCCACTTCACCGCTTGTCGGAACGATCAAGGAATTTGGGATTTATGACTTCCCATTTGTTTTTAACAGTGAAGAAGAAGCGTATGCAGTTCTTGACGGTGCAGTCGGCCAAAAGCTTTTAGATAAATTGCCGGAGCATGATCTGGTTGGTCTTGGTTACTGGGAAAACGGCTTCCGGAATTTAACAAACAGTAAACACCCAGTGGAAACAGCTGCTGATTTTAAAGGCCTCAAAATTCGCACCATGCAAAATGAAGTGCATTTAGATGCTTTTTCAAAATTAGGAGCGAATCCATCGCCGATGGCTTTCTCTGAAGTGTTTACCGCGCTGGAAACAGGCACTGTAGACGGCCAGGAAAATCCGCTCGCAACCATCCAAACACAAAAATATTATGAAGTACAAGACTATTTGAGCATTACAAAACACGTTTACACACCGTTTGTTTTCCTTGTCAGTAAAAAGTTCTGGGATGGCTTGTCGGAAGAAGAACAAAAGATTATGAGCGAAGCAGCACAAGAAGCGGGCAAGTATCAGCGTGAATTGAATCAAAAAGAAAATGAAAAAGCACTAAAAACTTTAAAAGAAGAAGGAATGAAAATCAACGAGGTAACACCAGAGGAAATGGAAAAAATGAAAGAAATCATTCAGCCGGTAACAGACGAATATGCCCAAAAGTTTGGTGCTGATCTTGTAGAAGAAATGATGGCCGAAGTTGAAAAAGTGCGCGGCAATTAATCCAGCGCTTCAGTAAGGAGATCAAATAATGGATATTATTGCAGAGCTTTTACGAGACATCCAATTACCAAAAATGGTGAAAGTAAAACAGAAATTTCATGCACCTGAACTCGCTGATACAGCGGGTGAGGTGCATGAAGCCATAAAGAAAGCGGATGTTTTATCAAGGATTTCAAAAGGAGATCGTGTAGCCATTGCTGTAGGCAGCAGAGGGGTCGCGGATCTTCCTATACTCGTCAGAGAAACGGCAGCGGCTGTAAAAAAAGCAGGCGGGGAGCCATTTATCGTACCGGCAATGGGAAGCCATGGGGGAGCCACAGCGGAAGGACAAATTGATGTGCTGCTTCAGCTGGGGGTTACGGAAGAAGCGGTTGGGGCACCGATACATTCTTCAATGGAAGTAGAAAAACTCGGCGAATTGCCGAACGGGCTTCCTGTTTATATGGACAAGCTTGCTTTTGAAGCAGACAAGATTATCGTGATCAACAGGATCAAGCCACATACGGCTTTTCGCGGGCCTGTGGAAAGCGGCTTAATGAAAATGATCACCATCGGTCTCGGCAAACAAAAAGGAGCCGAAGCTGCACATGCATACAGCTTTAAATACATGGCTGAACATGTTCCGGAAATGGCGAAAATCTCTTTGGCGAAAGCACCGATCATTTTCGGTTTAGCCACACTGGAAAATGCTTACGACAGGCCGGCCAAAATGGTCGCAGTACCAGCAGAAGATTTGGAAAAAGCAGAGCCGGATTTGCTGCTGGAAGCCAAATCCCTTATGCCAAAAATTCACTTCGATAAGTTTGATGTGCTCATAGTAAATGAGCTTGGCAAAGACATTTCAGGTGACGGAATGGATCCGAATATTACGGGCAATTTTGCCACGCCGTATGCATCAGGCGGACCCGATATAGCGCGGACTGTCGTTCTCGGATTGACGGAGAAAACGCATGGCAATGCCAATGGCATCGGGATGGCCCATATGACAACGAAAGAAGTCGTTGACCAAATTGCTTGGGAAAAAGGGTATGCCAATGCTCTTACCAGCACTGTTATTGAAGTAATTAAGCTGCCGATGGTGTTAGCAACGAAAGAGCTGGCGGTGAAAGCAGCGATCAAAACCTGCAATGCCTTTGATTTATCGAAAGTGCGGCTTGTCCGGATTCAAAATACGTTAGAAATCGGTGAAATATGGATTTCAGAAAGCATGATTGAGGAAGCGGAACAAAACCCAAATCTAGAAATCATTTCATCGTTAGAGCCGCTTTCACTTTAAAAAAGGAGGAGCACGCGTATGACCCACTTATATCCATTGATTGAAAATGACATTAACCCGTATCGGGACAATGTGCAGGGAAAAGCAAACGAACCAATTACGGTCGCCGGGCTGCTTGATCGGTCAAAGCAGGTGCTTGGTTCTACATACGAAGGAGGAAAACCGGACTGGACGCTGGAAGAAATTTATATGCGTTTAGAAAAAAATGCCCCGCGCATCGCGATTATCGGCGGGTCTTCCGATCATCCAGCCCATATTATGGATTATCAAACGTCCGCCAGGGCAGCAATCCGTATCTGGCAAAACGGCGGGGTCCCATTTTACTTTTCAACTCCGGTGATGTGTGACGGAACAGCACAGAACAATCAAGGGATGAGCTATTCACTGCAAAGCCGCAACGCGGTTGCCCAGATGGTTGTCAATCAGCTTGAAGCCCACAGCTATCACGGTGCATTCGTCATTCAAGGATGTGATAAGCAGCCCTTGGGCGTCGTCAGTGCGCTGGCTCATGTTGACCGCGTCCGCCGTGAACGCGGGGAGGCTCCGTTTTTTGCAACGTTTGCACCGGCTCATGTATTGGAAGGCGGGTCCATACCGGATGATGTAATTGAAGAATTGGAGGCGCTGGCCCGGAAAGCAGAAGAAGAAGGAGCAGCAGACGTAGCGCTCGATTTGCGCGATACAATGGCTTATATTCTGCAATGCTCATCTAACACAGCATTTCAAGGTGTGTTCGAGCGGGCGTACGAACGGGGCATTTTAACGAAAGAGCAGCATAAATATTTTGAAATGCGGCTCGCGGTCGCAACATGTGATGGGCAGGGCGGTGTTTGTGCTTTTAACGGAACAGGCAACAGCTCGCGGCACTTAGTGGCAGGATTGGGTCTCATTCATCCGGCGGTAGAATTGCTAACCGATCCGCCAACCCAGCGCCAGATCAATTCCGTGCTCGACAGCTTTTCTCACATGATTAATAAAGAAGAATACGGTGTGGCCAACATTGTCGGTGCCAACATTAAAAATGCGATTCGGATTCACAGCGCGTCCGGCGGCTCGACAAACTTAATGATGCATATGGTCGCAGGCATGCTGTATGCAGGATACAAATTCAGCCTTTGGGATGTAGATCGTATCCATCACGAGCATCCGATTCCAGACTTATTTGATTATAGTCTGACAGAAGGGCGCGACATTTATTCACTTGCCACGCAGTGCTGCAGCGGAACAAGCAGAGGAATGGAAACCCTGTTTTACGAATTGCTTGAGCATGGCGTACCGATGGATCAGGATGTGCCGACTGTCGCCGCTAAAACATGGCGGGAGCGGCTGGTCATTACCCGCAGCCTGCAGGCGGCCAATGTAAAAGAAAATCCAGTGATTTTGTCCACGCCGCGCCGCAGCTTCAGTGGAGTGGATGTACTGCAAGGCAACTTCTTTGAAAGTGCTGTAGTTAAAATCAGCGGGATGTCCACACCGCAGCTTGATTTGTTTGATGATAAGCTCGCATTTGTGCTGTATTACGAAAATGAAGATGATGCAAATAAAAGTCTATTGGATACAGCTCTGCTGGCCAGCATTCGTGACCAGAGATTGTTTGCCCATGAGCTGCTGATTGCTTCTTTAAAGTACAACAGCAAAGAAAATTGGCAGGATCATCAAAACAAGCCATATGACGAGCTGTTTGATTATATGGCAGAGGAAGGAATCTTAAAAATCAGCGTTATCATTGCCGGGCAGGGACCAGTCGCATTCGGGATGCCGGAAATGTTTACGCCAATGCAGCACATCAATGCAAGCCGCGTCATGAAAAAACTGGCTACTATTATAAGTGACGGCCGTTACTCAGGTGTTACTTATGGGGCGGCAATTGGGCATATGACACCTGAAGCATATGAAGGCGGCGGGATTGGCCTTTTGCAGACAGGTGACATCGTTCATCTGCAGCTTCGTGGAAGACGCATTGACTTTGTGCAGGTGGACAAGCTGTTACAAGGAGAAATTGTCCACTCATTTGAAGAAGAACTAAAACAGCAGCGGGCCAGCTTAGCGGCAGAGCGGAAACAGCGCATGAAAGTAAGACAGAAAATGGTCGCAGCCAGCAATCGAATGTATGGCCATACCGATGCCGCCAACGGCGTTGTACCTCTTGCAGTAGTGGAAGATGCAGTTCACGATTACGAGAAAGATATTGTGCTGTTCGAACAGAACATTACGGCGAAGTAATATGTGCGGGCTCGTCAAAAATCCGTTAAACTAAAACAAACGACAACGGGAGTGAGCAACATGCCTATTATCCAGTCAGTGGAAAGAGCATTGAAAATATTGGATTTATTTGACGAGCGCGATCGCGAATTAACGATTACAGAAATAAGCAAAAGAATGAATTTGCATAAAAGCACGGTTCATTCTCTGCTGAAAACACTTCAAGTGCAGCGCTATATTAAGCAGGATGAAGAAACAGGAAAGTACTCGCTGGGTTTAAAGCTTTTTGAGCGAGGCAGCTTAGTCGTTGGACACCTGGATGTAAGAAACGTTGCCAGAAAGCATTTAGAAGATCTGTCAGCTACAACCAACTTGACCGTTCACCTTGTGGTACTGGATGGGCAAGAAGGTGTTTATATTGACAAAGTAGAAGGCAGCGGTGTGACCGTCGTGTATTCAAGAGTCGGGCGCAGGGTTCCGCTTCATACGAGTGCGGTCGGTAAATCACTGGTTGCAACAAAATCAGACGAAGAGCTGAACCAGTTGCTTGAAGGCTACCTGTACACAACGCCGACGGAAAAATCGATCCGGTCCAAAGAAGAATTTTTATCTGTTATTGAGCAGGCCCGGATTGCTGGTTATTCGGTAGACAATGAAGAAAACGAGCCAGGAATATTTTGCATGGCAGTTCCGATTAAAGACTACTCAGGAAAAGTCATCGCCGCCATTTCAATGTCGATGCCTTCTTCAAAAATGAACGAGGATGTGCAGGAGGAATATGTGGCAATGTTAAAAGAATGCACCACAAAAATTTCTCAAGCGCTTGGCTATGAGTATCAAAAAATATAAACGATGATGGTTCATCACATAGGAGGATATAACAATGAGAATTATTCGCTATATGAATGGAAACGAAAAGAAGCTGGCTGTTGTAACGGAAGAAAATCAAGCAGTAGATTTACCATACGCGGACTTTATGTCTCTTGTGGCTACTGCACGTTCAAATGATAAAACCGTATTTGATATTGTAAAACAGTTGAGCCTAACAGGAGAAGGAAAAGCAATCGATTCGCTCGTTCTGACCACACCAATCGATGCGCCGGAAGTATGGGCATCGGGTGTCACATACAAAAAAAGCAAAGAAGCACGCAATTACGAAGCGACACAAGGAAAGCTTGACCGCGAAACGTTTTACGACAAAGTGTATGATGCAGAGCGGCCGGAGATTTTTTTCAAATCAACGGCTGCCCGTACAGTCGGACCGAACGATCCAGTGTACCTTCGTTCAGATTCTAATTGGCAGATCCCAGAGCCGGAGCTGGGCCTGGTACTCGATAAAGAAGGAAATGTGCTCGGCTACACGGTCGGCAATGATATGAGCTGCCGTGACATAGAAGGAGAAAATCCGCTTTATTTGCCGCAAGCAAAAATGTGGAAAAATTCCTGCTCGATCGGACCGGCAATTTTATTAAAAGAAGCCGTGAAAGATCCATATGAACTGCAAATCATTTGCAGAATTTTCAGAAACGAAGAGAAAGTATTTGAAGGCTCTGCTCACGTAAACCAGCTGAAGAGAACCTTGGATGAACTCGTTCAATATTTAGTGCGTGATAACGAGGTATTCGATGGAACGGTTCTTTTGACAGGCACATGTGTGGTGCCGCCAAATGAATTTACGCTGCAGGACCAGGATCAAATCGAAATTGAAATTCCAGGTATCGGCGTTTTGATCAACCCGGTGAAGCAAAGTGAAACAGCGGTCCAAGTAAACTAAAGAGGTGTCGGCATGAGCGGATACAAAACGTTATATTTGAGCAGCAAAGACAGTGTGGCAGTTGCGCTCGATGAGATCCCTGCCCATACAGCGGTAACCGTGAAGGTGGATGGCGAAGAACGCTCCCTGACTCTTACAGAGCCGATCCGGTTTGGCCATAAATTTGCGGTCAAACCAATCCGGCAGGGGGAGGACATTATCAAATACGGGGAAGTCATCGGAGCAGCCGTGACCGATATTCCGGCAGGCGCCCATGTTCACGTACACAACTTGGAAGGAAAACGGGGAAGAGGTGACAAAATTGCCAACTGAAAAAATGCAGTTTTGGGGTTACCGGCGTCCAGATGGACGCATCGGTGTCCGCAATCATGTACTCATTTTACCGACGATTACATGCGCAACACAGACCGCTCAGCGTGTAACGGAACTCGTCAGCGGAACCGTCACTTTTATCCATCAGCACGGCTGCGCACAGGTGGGAACCGACTACGATCAAACAGCTAGAACGTATGCGGGCATGGGCATGAACCCAAATGTATACGGTGTCATTGTGCTTGGACTTGGCTGCGAAACCCATCAGGCTCACCGGATCGGCGATGAAATTGCAAAATGCGGTAAGCCGGTCCAAACGGTTTCGATCCAGGAGCATGGCGGCACACTTCAAACGATTGCGGAAGTCGCCAAAATTGCGGTAAAGATGGTACAGGATGCCTCTATGGTCCAGCGTGAACTGTGCGATTTTAGTGAGCTGATAATCGGAACGGAATGCGGAGGCTCAGATGCATGCTCGGGTCTTTCAGCGAACCCGGCTGTCGGGCGCACGAGCGATATGATTGTAGAGCAGGGCGGCACGGCCATCCTCGCGGAGACAACAGAATTAATCGGTGCGGAGCACTTGCTTGCAAAACGGGCAGCGAATGATCAGGTAGCGAAAAAAGCGTATGCCGTCATTAAAATGATGGAAAACCGCTCCATTGAGATGGGCGTAGACATTCGAACAGGAAATCCAAGTCCCGGCAACATTGAAGGGGGCCTGAGCTCTTTAGAAGAAAAGTCACTGGGTGCCTCAACAAAGTCAGGCACCACCAGGCTGGAGGAAGTCATTGACTATGCGGAGCAGCCAACGAAAAAAGGGCTTGTCTGGATGGATACACCGGGCCATGATATCGAGCAGCTGACCGGGATGGTAGCAGGCGGCGCCCAAATTGTTTTGTTTACGAGCGGGCGCGGAACCCCAACCGGCTCGCCCATTGCTCCGGTTATTAAAATTTCAACCAATACTCCTATGTTTGAGCGAATGAATGAAAATATGGATTTAAATGCCGGCACGATTGTAGATGGACAAGAAACTGTCGCCCAGGTGGGGACACGGATTATGGATGAAATTCAAGCTGTATCAAATGGAAAGCTGACAAAGTCAGAAATCCTGAAGCAGCATGATTTCGGTATTTGGCGCATTGGACCAACATTTTAACTTAAAGGAGAGCGAAACGATGACACTCACTACATTTGAAACGAAAACCTATCAAAACTTTATTAATAATGAATGGACAGCCAGTTCTTCTGATGAAACGATTGAAAGCATAAATCCGGCAACAAAAGAAGTTGTAGGACTCGTGCAAAAGTCAACAGAAGAGGATTTGAATAAAGCGGTTGAAGCAGCACACCAGGCGAAAAAAGCATGGCGGCGGATCGGCCAGGCAGCACGCGGACAGTTTTTATTTAAAGCTGCCAATATTTTAGAAGAAAACCTGGATCATATTGCGGAAACAATGACACGTGAAATGGGCAAAACCCTTCCAGAAGCAAAAGGAGAAACAGCGCGCGGTATAGCTATTTTGCGTTATTATGCGGGCGAAGGAATGAGAAAAGAAGGAGATGTTATTCCATCATCAGATAAAGATGCGCTTATGTTTACAAAGCGTATGCCGCTCGGTGTGGTTGGAGTAATTACACCTTGGAACTTCCCAGTCGCCATTCCGATTTGGAAATTTGCCCCGGCTCTTGTTTATGGAAACACAATTGTCTGGAAGCCGGCGACAGAAGGCGCCGTAACAGCAGCGAAAGTTGCCGAGTGCTTTATGGAGGCAGGATTGCCGGAAGGTGTTTTTAATTTTATTACCGGTTCGGGTTCAGTAATTGGGCAGGGGCTGATTGACCATCCTCTTTTAAATGCCATCACGTTTACAGGTTCAGAAAACGTTGGCCAGAACGTGGCAAAATCAGCTGCTGCCCGCGGTATTAAATTCCAGCTTGAAATGGGCGGAAAAAACCCAGTTATCATTACGAAGGATGCGAACATCGATCAGGCAGTAGAAGCTGTGATCAGCGGCGGGTTCCGTTCTTCCGGCCAGAAATGCACAGCGTCAAGCCGGGTGATTGTAGAAGAAGCGGTCTATGAGGAGTTCAAAGAAAAGCTTGTGGCAGCCACTGAAAAAATTACCGTTGGAAACGGCCTGCAAGAAGGAATCTGGATGGGACCGTGCGCAAGTGAAAGCCAGTTTAATACAGTAACAGAAAGCATTGAAAAAGGCCGGCAGGAAGGAGCTACATTGATTCACGGCGGTGAAGTGCTGACCGGTAGTGAGTATGATAATGGATTTTTCGTAACACCGGCGATTTTTGAAAATGTTACATCAGACATGACGATTGCGCAGGAAGAGATCTTCGGACCAGTCATTGCCCTTATTAAAGCAGCTGATCTTGAAGAAGCCATTGAAATGGCGAACGATACGAAATACGGATTGAGCGCTTCTATTTTCACATCAAATATCAGCTCTCTCCTTGAATTTATTGATGAAATTGAGGCAGGCCTCGTGCGTATCAATGCAGAAAGCGCTGGTGTGGAGCTGCAGGCGCCGTTCGGCGGCATGAAAGCTTCAAGCTCAGGGTCACGCGAGCAGGGTGAAGCGGCCAAAGAATTCTTTACCGCGATTAAAACCGTATTTATTAAAGGCTCTTAAGAAAACAGCATTTCAATTTACTGTTGGATGAGGTGCACAATGAAAATTACTAAGCTTTCATTATACAAAGTCCCGCCGAGATGGCTGTTTTTAAAAATCGAAACCGATGAAGGCATCTCAGGCTGGGGTGAGCCTGTCGTAGAAGGACGTGCGGAAACAGTCAGAGCAGCGGTGGAGGAACTCTCCAGCCTGCTCGTCGGCCGCAATCCGAATGACATTGAAGATTTGTGGCAGACGATGTACCGGGGCGGTTTTTACCGGGGCGGCCCCATCTTAATGAGCGCGATCTCAGGTATTGAGCAGGCGCTTTGGGATATTAAAGGGAAGTATTACAACATCCCTGTGTATGAAATGCTGGGCGGAAAAGCCCGTCAGAAAATTAAAGTTTATTCATGGATTGGCGGCGACCGGCCGGCAGACGTTGCGGCAGCGGCGATCGAAAAGCAAAAGCAAGGGTTCCAGGCTGTGAAAATGAATGCTTCCGAAGAAATGAATTACATCGACAGTTTTTCTAAGGTGGAAAAAGTGATCGAGCGGGTCGCGTCAATTCGCGAAGCGCTTGGCAAAGACTTTGGCATCGGTGTTGATTTTCACGGCCGTATTCATAAAACAATGGCGAAAACCCTTGTGAAAGAGCTGGAGCCGTACCGTCCTATGTTTATTGAGGAGCCGGTGCTGCCGGAAAACAATGAAGCGCTTCGCGACATTGCGCTTCATACCACATGCCCAATTGCGACAGGTGAGCGCATGTACACGAGATGGGGCTTTAAGCAGCTGCTCCAGGACGGGTATGTCGATATTATTCAGCCCGATTTATCCCATACAGGCGGTATTTTAGAAGGTAAAAAAATTGCGGCGATGGCAGAAGCATACGATGTGGCGGTTGCGCCGCATTGTCCGCTTGGTCCAATGACACTGGCCTCTTCTATTCATTTGGACGCATCGACGCCGAATTTTATTATTCAAGAGCAAAGCCTCGGTATTCATTACAACGAGGGCATGGACATCTTAGACTATATAACCAATCCGGACGTTTTTCATTATGAAGACGGATATGTGAGCATCTCAGATGAACCGGGTCTTGGCATTCATATTAATGAAGAAAAAGTAAAAGAAGCGGCAAAAATCGGCCACGACTGGAAAAATCCGATCTGGCGCCATGAAGATGGCAGCATAGCGGAATGGTAAAGGAGGAGCAAAATGACTTTTCATGGCATTATACCGCCGGTTGTCACGCTGTTTGATGAAGCGGGAAATTTAGATATTTCTTTGAATAAGCGTTATTTGGACGAGCTTTTGTCACGGAATGTAGATGGACTTCTTTTGATGGGAAGCTCTGGAGAGTTTTCTTCTCTGACGATTGAAGAGAGAAAGCTGTATGTGCGCGAAATGATCAAGCACATTAACGGACGCGTGCCGGTCATGGTCGGTGTCGGCCACTCAGCATTAAAAGAAGTGATTGAGCTGACCCATTATGCCGAAGAGCAGGGAGCAGACGGTGTGCTTGCGGTCAGCCCGTATTATTGGAAGCTGTCGGAAGAGCAGCTGTATCGCTTTTTCTCTGCTTTAGCATCTGAAACGAGCCTGCCGGTGTTCCTTTACAATATTCCGATGCTGACCGGCCAAACGTTATCCATCGAGCTTATTCAAAAGCTTGCGGCAGCGTACCCAAACATTGCCGGCATCAAAGAAACGATCAGCGATTTTGGTCATATCCGGCAGGTCATTGCTTCTGTGAAAAAAATTAGGCCTGATTTTCTCGTTTTTACCGCTTTTGATGATCACCTGCTTCCAGGCCAAATGATCGGCGCAGATGGAAGCATTAATGGAAGCGCTGTTTTTATGCCGGAGATCTCTGTTGATTTATATAATGCTTATCAGCAGGGGGAGCTGCATGAAGCAGAGCGCCAGCATCAGCATCTGTCTCAATTAATGGACATCTATGCCGTCTGTCCGACGTTTTTTACGGCCATGAAAGAAGCCGTTCATCAGCGCTGGTTTGATCAGCCGGCCGGACACCGCGCTCCGTTTGATGTGTATCCAGCAGATTTAACAGAAAAAACAGCCGCTATTTTAAATACAATAAATGAGAAAGAAGGGGTTCAATTATGAAAGAAACGCGTGAATTTTTAGAGAGCTTAGGTTATCCTTCGTCTGATCCAGGTGAGCTGCCGACATCGACCAAAACTTTTCCGGACGGTGCACAATATCGAATTGAGCTTCCAAGTGTGGAAGGGCCTGAAGCATTAAAAGCGACGCTGGCGGAAATTGACCGTCTTGGCCTGACCATTCACCGCATTTCACAGGGAAGCGGCATTATGCTGCAGACCGATGAAGAAATCAAGGAAATGTGCGAGCTGACAGCGGAACGCGGCATTGAATTAAGCCTGTTTGTCGGTCCGCGCGGAACATGGGATATTAGTGCAGGGCCGCTTACTGCCGCCGGAAAAGCGCAGGCACTTCGTCATGAAGGAGCAAACCAGCTTGTATACGCGATGGAAGACTTAAAGCGCGGTGCGGCACTCGGCCTTCGTGGAGCGCTTGTTGCCGATGAAGGGCTTTTGCTCCTGACGAAAGAAATGAAAAAGCAAGGGCAGCTGCCGGAGGATTTTGTGGTGAAAGTGTCGGTTCAAATGGGATCGGCTAACCCTGTGTCAGTGCGGCTAATGCAGGACATCGGAGCAGATACATACAACGTGCCGACCGGGTTAACGCTGTCAAAGCTCGCAGCGATCCGCCAGGCTATTGACATTCCTATTGATTTATATGTGGAAGTGCCGGACAATTTCGGCGGATTCCTCCGCTACTATGAAATTCCGGAAATCATCCGAGTGCTCGCGCCGGTTTACATTAAATTCGGCTTGCGCAACCATCCCGACGTGTATCCGTCAGGAAAGCAGTGGGAAAGCACGAATATTTCTCTTACCCAGGAGCGTGTACGCCGCGCATCAATCGGCATCCAAATGATTGAACGGTACTGCCCAGATGCCAAAACGTCAAAGCTCGGAGCCGAGGGGCTTGGCATCGCCAAAATCGTAAAAGAAGCACCCATGAATTAAGAAAAGGAGCGGAATAACATGACTTTTAAAGTATTGTTGACAGATTATGAATTTGCCCATCTTGAGTACGAAGAGCAGGTTTTCAATGAAAGCGGTCTCGACATTGAATTTATCAAAAAACAATGCAAAACAGAAGAAGACGTGATTGAGCACGCGAAAGAAGCAGATGCTCTTTTAAATCAATACGCGCCTATTTCAAAACGTGTGATCGATTCTCTTGAACGAACAAAAGTCATTTCCCGGTATGGTGTCGGCGTCAACACAATCGATATCGACGCTGCTCAGGCAAAAAACATTACCGTAGCCAATGTGCCGGATTACGGAATGGAAGAGGTATCGAATCATGCGCTCGCCTTGCTGCTGTCATGGGCTCGAAAAGTGACCCTATTAAACAATGAGGTCAAGCAGGGAAACTGGGATTTTAAAGCGTGTGTGCCAATCCACCGTTTTGATAAACAGACCGTTGGCGTACTCGGTTTCGGCCGAATTCCGCGCCGCTTTATTGAAAAGGTAAAGCCGCTCGGGTTCCAAACAGCTGCCTATGATCCGTTTGTGTCAGCCGAAGAGATGGCAGCGGCGGGCGTTCAAAAAATGGAACTGGATGAAATCATCAAAGAGTCAGATTACTTGTCTGTTCACGTTCCGCTTATTAAAGAAACACATCATCTATTAAACGCTGAACGATTCAGCCAGATGAAGAAAAATGCTGTGGTTATCAATACAGCCCGGGGCCCGATTATTGATGAAAAAGCCCTGGCTGACGCGCTAGAGCAGGGCATCATCGCCGGCGCTGCGCTGGATGTTACAGAAGAAGAGCCGGTCAGTAAAACAAGTCCGCTCCTTCAAATGAATAACGTTATCATTACACCGCACAGTGCCTGGTATTCAGAAGAAGCCATGATTGAACTGCGCCAAAAAGCAGCGAAAAATATTGTGCAAGTTTTAAAAGGCGAACAAACGCCTTATGCGCTTACGTAAGAAAGGCGGAATGGAAAAATGAAATTAGCCCTGTTTTCAGCAGAAGAAAAGCATCACCTCGGCGTTGTCCGGGGTGATCACATCGTCAGCTTAACGGCGATCGATCCTGAAACGTATCCACCCTGCATTAAAACATTTATCCAGCGGGGGAGCACAGTTCCTTCCCTTGAAGGACAGCCGTCGTTTTCTTTAGAGGATATTAACATTGACGTCCCCATCGCCTCACCGGAAAAAATCATTTGTGTCGGCTTGAACTATATTGATCATTGCCATGAAACAGGCATGGAACCGCCGAAATCACCGGTTATTTTTTCGAAATACGCAAACGCGTTAACCGGCCATCATACCGCTGTAGAAATACCCGTTAATTCAAATGAAGTAGATTTCGAAGCGGAGCTGGCTATCGTAATCGGCAAAGAAGCAAAACATGTCTCAGAGGAAGAAGCAGAAGAATTCGTTTTTGGCTATACGATCATGAATGATATAAGTGCCAGGGACCTGCAGTTTGCGGATGGACAGTGGTCACGCGGCAAAACAGCGGACACCTTTGCGCCAACGGGCCCGTATGTCGTGACGCGTGACGAAATCGGCAATCCACACGATCTAGCTATTTCACTGACATTGAATGGCGAAACGATGCAGGATTCCAATACGAGCAATTTGATTTTTACGGTTCCACAAATCGTTTCCTTTTTATCGCAATCTATGACGTTGAAGCCGGGAGACTTAATCGCGACTGGAACACCGCCGGGCGTCGGAATGGGCCGCAGCCCGAAAGTGTGGCTGAAGGACGGGGACCAAATGGACGTAACAATCGAAAAAATTGGTACGCTGTCCAATCATGTACGTGGAAGATCATAAACGAGAAAGAAGAGGATGAACATGGATGTTGTAACCGTGGGCGAAACGATGACCTTATTTTCACCAAATGAGCACGGCCAGCTGCGCCATGCTCATTCTTTTTCTATGAAGTTTGCTGGTGCGGAATCCAATGTTGCCATCGGATTAAGCCGTCTTGGCCATAAAGCGCGCTGGATCAGCCGATTAGGTGAGGACGAATTTGGTGATGCAATGGAGATTTTTATTCGTGGAGAAGGTGTGGACGTATCGTATGTTACACGCGATGAGCGGGCGCCAACCGGTGTATTTTTTAAAGAATTCCGCCGTCCGAATGATACGCGCGTTTATTACTATCGGAAAGATTCCGCTGCCAGCCAGCTGACGGCGGATCATATTAAGGCAGAAGCCATTAAAGGAGCCGCTTATCTGCATATAACCGGTATTACACCGGCTCTCGGTGAATCGTGCCAGTCTGTCATGGACAAAGCGATTCGGCTGGCGAAAGCGAACGGGGTAAAGATTGTGTTTGATCCAAATGTGCGTCTGAAAATCTGGAAAAGTGAAGAAGAAGCACGCCGGCTGATCAAACGGTATATAGCAGAAAGCGACATTGTATTGCCAGGTGAAGCGGAGGCCGAATTTTTATTTGGCAAAAAAGATAGATTCGCTTATGTAGAAGCATTTCATGATCTCGGTGCAGACATTGTCCTGATGAAAGTCGGAAAAGAAGGATGTCTTGTATCACAAAGAGGAAAAGCAGTGGAGCATGTTTCCGGCTTTTATGTGGAGAGAGTGATCGATCCGATCGGTGCAGGTGACGCGTTCGCCGCTGGCGTTTTATCGGCTTTATTGGATGGACTGTCCGTTGAGGAAGCGGCCAGGCGAGGCAATGCAATGGGTGCGATGGTGACCATGGTAAATGGAGATGTCGAAGGGCTGCCTAACCGAGCGGACCTGTTTTCTTTTATGAATGGCGGATCGGATGATGTAACGAGATAGAAAGGAGAAACATACATGAATCAGCTTGAACGATTAAAAGAAGGTAAGCTGGTCGCAGTGATTCGTGGCGCCCAGCCGGAACAAGTGATACCAATTGCACAGGCGCTGCAAGAAGGCGGGATTGTCTCGCTTGAAATCACAGCCGATACGCCTAAAGTGTGTTCTGTGATCGAAGGAGTAAAAGAAACATTTGGGGACAATATCATTGTTGGAGCCGGCACGGTGCTGGACCCGGAAACCGCCCGTGCCGTCATTATGGCGGGAGCGGAATTTATTTTCTCTCCGACCGTTAATGTGGAAACGATTAAAATGGCGAAGCGCTACGGTGTAATCAGCATTCCAGGCGCACTGACGCCAACTGAAATTTTAACAGCGTATGAACATGGGGCTGATTTGATCAAAGTTTTTCCAGCCGGTGCAATGGGAGCCGGATACTTTAAAGATTTAAAAGGGCCGCTGCCGCATATCCCGCTTATGCCAACAGGCGGCATCACTCTCGATAATATAGCGGACTACTTTAAAGCCGGCGCAGCAGCAGCCGGGCTGGGCAGCGCCCTTGTGAATCCTGCGAAGCTTCAAACCGAGGAATCCTATAAGGAGCTGACCAAAATGGCGCAGGCTTTTTCAGAGCTAGCTGCTGGCTGGTAAGGCGTTTCTTTTGAATAAGGCACAACAGCAGACGTCGCTTTTGCTCTTAAGAGCAAAAGCTTTTTTATCGGTATGCCGTTACTTTACAGAGATTATCTAGTTTCGAAGGAACAATTTTGTTCCATACATATCATTTTCCACTGAGTCATCCAAACGAAACAGCACATATGATCCTAGAGAATGAAGAATATACGGAAAGCTTTAGTAAAGTGCAATAGCGATATTTAAAAAACGGTTAGTATGCAGCATCAGGTACTAAGTGTAAAAGCAAAGTTCCAGGATACTAGGATTCATTTTTATATTTTAGGAAACATAAGAGCACCTTAACACTACTGTTGGTGCTCTTTACTATTCATTATAGGAACTACTGCATTTTGTAGGAATTCAGCCGTTTTCTGGCAGAGTTTTGTTTTGTCGTAATCGGCATATGATTTAATGCTTTTCCTAAACCATAGTGAGGCATATTTCCATAGATCGATTCATAATCTCCATTTTTTACTTGATAGGTTTCATGATAAATTCCCACAGCGGGGTTGTTACCGACCTTTTTATTAAAGTTGGCCCATGCTGTTAAATGCTTTTCATTTTTAGCATAAGCGAGTAAGTCATCCATTGAACGCCAATATTGAATCATACAAGTGGTTCTAAGCCCAAAATAGCTTTCCATTGATAGGAAGCCCAATTCATCCTTGTTTGTATAAAGCTCCCGAATCATTCCAGGCATCGCGTTAAATACCGGCAGCCACTTATTTAATGCGATGGGCTTGTTAATTCGCATGCCAATGATAAAAACGACAATATCTTCTGTATTCTCCGTTGTATAACGACCAGGATAAATATGCTTGCCCATCAGGAACCCCCCTCATTTAACAGCTTGTTAAGAGTATCTTCACACCAGGCAACAGCAGCTTCCGCTATCCTTTTTCCATAGTCTAATGTAAACAGCCAATACATTGCATCCTCGGATTTCTCTTTATGATTGGCAATGGCCTGTTCAATCGCTGCATACGTTTGATAACGAGTTTCTAAATCCCGTTTATAACTCTCCAGCAGCAATAGAGTTCTTTCTTTAGGCTGATGGCGGCTAAAAAATAATTTAAGTAATAGTTCATTTCGTTCAACAGGCAATTGTTGGATGGGCTTCTCTAACCAGCTCTTTAAAGTTTCTTTTCCTTTTGAAGTGAGGTAGTACTCATTTTTATCTGGCTTTCCCGGGGTGGATGAAATCCGAACTTCTGCAAATCCCTCTTCGACAATGGATTTTAATGTTGGATATATCTGGCCATAACTAATTTTCCAGAAATGATTCAAGCTTTGATCAATAAACTGCTTAATGGCATAACCAGATTTACAGTCTGTCGTTAATATTCCTAAAATGGCGTAAGTAGTATCACTGTAACTTTTCAAATTACTCACCCTATCTAAAAGATATATATCATTTAGATATATAATATAGAACAAATCAAAAAAATACAAGTGCTTATTGGGAAAAATAACTAATTTAGCAAAGAGCCATAGTGCTGCTTCTTTTTAGAAAAAAGCGGGCTGCCAATACTGCAGACCGCCGAACAAAAAATTATAACGAAATATTTATTATATTTAACCGTGTTTTATTTTTTTACAACAAAACCCACTGATGCTTGAAATATCAGCGGGTTTTGTTTTTTTAAAAGTTAGCATCATTACGTAATAGGAGCTGGGTTGAATAGGGCTAAATCATTATGCAAACCCCAATGCTCTGCCCAGGTTTTCTTGTGTCCACTTGCAACATCTAAAATGAATCGGAAAATTTCCCACCCAACTTCTTCAATGGTCGCTTCTCCGGTAGCGATCGTTCCAGCATTGATATCAATAAGATCTTTCCATTGTTCAGTTAAAGAATTTCGTGTAGATACTTTGATGACGGGGGCCATAGCCAGACTATAAGGTGTTCCTCTTCCTGTGGTAAACACTTGAAGATGCATGCCCGAAGCCAGCTGTAACGTTCCACAAACAAAGTCACTAGCGGGTGTAGCTGCAAAAATCAGTCCTTTTTCTGTCGCTTTTTCACCAGGAGCCAGTACGCCTGATATAGAGCTTCTTCCTGATTTAGCAATAGAACCTAGGGATTTTTCTACAACATTGGCGAGTCCGCCTTTTTTGTTTCCGGGAGAGGGATTGGCGCTTCGGTCAGCATCACCCAAAGCAAGATATTGATCATACCAGTCCATTTCTTTTATTAAAGCCTGCCCGACTTCTTCATTGATAGCACGCGGCGTTAACAGATGAATAGCATCGCGCACTTCTGTAACTTCTGAAAATAACACCGTTGCTCCTGCTCTAACTAATAAATCCGCAGCATAGCCGACTGCCGGATTAGCCGTTACACCCGAGAAGGCATCACTTCCCCCGCATTGCGTGCCGATAACCAGTTCAGAAACCGAACATGTTTCACGCTGCCTTTGGTTTAATTTTATCAATCGTTCCTCAGCCATTTCCATAATGGACTGAACCATGCCCGCAAATCCTGGCTGATCCTGAAGGGAAATAATATCAGATTCTTTCCCGTTTGGGTTGATTCTCATTGGCGAAAGTTTCTCGCAGCCCAGGCCCACGACCAAGGCTTCGCCCCCGAAATTCGGGTGTTTCGCCAGGTTTTGAATCGTGCGAATAGGAATAACTGCTTCAGGGGCATTGATCGCCACTCCGCAGCCATAATTGTGGTTTAGGGCAACAACATCATCAACATTAGGATACTTCGGGAGAAGCTCTTTTTTAATGCGATTTACCACAAAATCCAGCACACCTACTACACATTGAACACTTGTTGTAATGCCTAAGATATTCTTCGTTCCTACACTGCCATCTTCATTGCGAAATCCTTGAAACGTATACCCTTCAAGAGGGGGCAGGGTTTCCGGTATGTTCGTTGCTAACGGTAATTCACTGAGATTTGGAGATTGAGGCATTTTGACTAATGATTCCTCAACCCAGCTGCCTTTTTCGATTGGTTTTAGCGCATGCCCGATCACTTCACCATAGCGAATAATAGGTTCATTCTCACTTATATCTGCTAAAGCTACTTTGTGCCCCTGAGGAACTCTGTCTTTCAATTCAAGGCCGTTTGGAAAATGGGTTCCTTTGTCCAGTCCTCCTGTATTCACAATAATGGCCACATTGTCTATTTCATTAACTTTGATATAAAGTGGTTCAACAGCTTGCATGCTTTTTGTGTTCATCAGAATCGCCTCCGTGTAAGCACTTTTATAATTAGCTAATCTATCACTCTGTTCATAAGGTAATACGCATATTCCTAGAAAAAAGTATTCCACTTTATTTTCATAACCCGGCGAGATATAAGTAGAACGGAAGTAAAATCACCATAATGAATCCGTATATCCAATTCCACCTGATTGCAATGTTTATCAGTTTTTCCCTTAAAGAGTAAGCAATTAAATTATTAACAGCGGTCGCTGGTGATAAAACATTTGAAATGCTCCAGCTGCCGAGAAGGGCAATCGCAAAATAATGGATAGAAAAATTCAAATCACTTGGTTTAATACTTGTAATTAATATGGTAACGACAACAATTGGATGAAGGCCGCCCATCGCTGTTCCAACAATAATAATAGACAGTATGATTGTCATCATGACAGGAGAATGACCGAACATACTGCTGAACGCTCCAACCAGCATTCCGCTCCACTCTGAGGCAACAAAAGCGGAACTGAATAGGCCAGCCAGCAAAAATAAGGAAATTTCCTGATTTAAGTTCGGCAAAGTGATCATAATATGTTTTTTTACTTCCTCTTTGTAAAGAGGGATGGTTCCTTTGAAACAACACCAAATCGCAGGGAAAAACAACGCGGTAAAGCCGATCGAAACAATCATGTTAACAAACGTAAAATGTTCAATAAGTAAAACGGTGCCGGTTGTCACAAACAGCAGTGAGATAAGTTCAAACAATATACGCCGCGTTCCAGGAAGAATGGGAACAGCTTCTTCTCCCGTCTCTATCTCGCTTAAGCGCTCTTCTTCACGTTTTATCACTTTTCCTTCCAGCAAAAAGCCGACAAGAAAGGAAAGAAGAGAAAACCCAATTGCATATAAAGCAATTGAAGTCCACTTTATATGCAGCTGGCTAATGACAAGTGCCATAGCCGCAAAATATGGTGACCAGGCAACCGCTCCGGCAAAGCCCCTGTTCAGCGCATTCGCAATCAGTCGATTTGATTTTACATTAGAGGCGCTTGATAAATAATAGTTGATTGAAATTGCACCTACATTAATAACGGCACCAAGAAGGTGGGTTAAAAGAGCGATACTTATATAGAAAAACGAGGCACTGTTTCTTTTCTTATATAAGATGGATCGTAAGGACTCAATGTAACCCCCTGTACGGAACGGAATCCCAAGGATAGGGGTAAGAACAAAGATTGCAACAATAGTTAAATTGACAAGAGCGCCGCTTATGATTATATTTATCCATTTTTCCTGGCCAATGAGCAGTAAAATGGTCAATGCAGCGAGTCCCCCCATTAATTTAGCTGTCATTCCTTTTAATGAAGGGATCGAAATAAGAATAAAGGTAAATACCGTGAAAGAGACCAGCCATTGAAACCAAACGGGTTGGGAAAAGGTCATGATTATATAGCTAAGAGCTAAAAAGATAGACATCCCTTGCTTCATTTGCATCAACTCATTTTCTAACAGTCTTATATATTGGATTGCATATTAGAAAAAGTAATGGTATATCATTTCCTCAATCATCCTTTTGCCTGTCGATATCATGAAAAGCTTTATTCTTGTGTAAGAGAGTACTGAAGTACTTTATTACGGACAAAATCAAGATGCTGATACATATGGATAAAGGCTTCTTGAGGGTTCCGCGCCTCAAGGGCCGCATAAATCGCTTTATGGTACTCTAAAGTCCGTTCACGCTCTCTAATTTGAATTAAACTATTAATTCTATTATGGGTGATTAAAAGAGAGTCAATCATTCCTTCAAGAACTGGATTGTTAGCGCTTAGGGCAATAATCAAATGAAATTCTTTGTCCGCATTGCCATAGTCATCATCATTACTGTTGGCAATCGCATCGATTGTTGCTTTTAATCTTGCAAGCTGTTCGTCTGTTATCTTCTCAGCTGCTATAGTCACAAGCCCTAACTCCAGTGCCATACGCGCTTCAATGATAGCGGGTAAGTTATCGGTTGCCAGGGCCAGCATAACAGAGAAGGGGTGGGTACCGATTTTATTATTAAAAAAAGTTCCTTCGCGTGTTTTCCGTGTAATAACACCGAGCGTTTCAAGGGCACTAAGGGCTTCCCGCAATACCGACCTGCTCACTTCCAGTTCTTCCATGAGTTCCATTTCAGGAGGAAGCTTGTCACCGGCTTTCAATTGTCCGCTGACGAGCAGCTGTACAATCCGTTCTACTACCTGTTTTGAAAGAGTATTGCGGTTCACTGATTGAACCCCAAGCTTTCTTGCTGAAGCATTCATTGTTTCACCTCTTTTCTGTATCATTCCGCATATAATCATATTGTAGGACTAATCATATGGTAGACTGATTGCTTTGGCTCAGGAGACGACAAAGCAATCCGGGAAAACGGTGAATGCGCCGCTCATGAAGAGGGCGCGTTCACTAAAAAGAACTTACCTAACAAAGCAAGGGCGCTTCGGATCAAACGTCCATCCTGGAACCAAATACTGCATAGCGAGTGCGTCATCGCGTGCACCGAGTCCTTTTTCTTTATACAGCTGGTGGGCTTTTTCCAGCTGCTCCATATCAATTTCTACGCCTAGTCCTGGTTTTGTTGGAACATCGACCATTCCACCTGCGATCTTAAACGGTTCTTTTGTGAGGCGCTGGCCATCCTGCCAGATCCAGTGTGTATCAATAGCGGTGATTTTCCCAGGGGCAGCGGCTGCCACATGCGTAAACATAGCCAGTGAAATATCAAAATGGTTGTTCGAATGAGATCCCCATGTTAATCCCCAGTCATGGCACATCTGCGCGACCCGGACAGAACCCTGCATCGTCCAGAAATGGGGATCTGCCAGCGGAATATCAACCGATTGAAGCTGGATGGAGTGCCCCATCTGACGCCAGTCTGTGGCAATCATATTAGTTGCAGTAGGAAGCCCTGTCGCACGTCTGAATTCGGCCATCACCTCACGAGCTGAGAAGCCGCCTTCTGCTCCGCAAGGATCTTCTGCATAAGCAAGAACATGGTGCTGATCCCGGCATAAGCGGATGGCGTCTTTTAACAGCCAGCCGCCGTTCGGGTCCAGGGTAATGCGTGCTTCTGGGAACCGTTCTGCCAGTGCCGTGACGGCTTCGATTTCTTCTTCACCCCGTAAAACCCCGCCTTTTAATTTAAAATCATTAAAGCCATAGCGGGCGTGGGCCGCTTCTGCGAGGCGGACAACCGCTTCAGGGGTTAACGCTTCTTCATGACGGAGGCGGAACCAGTCATCCTCTGCATCTGCTTCGTTCCGGTAATCCAGGTCTGTTTTGTTCCGGTCTCCTACGTAAAAGAGGTAGCCCAGCATTTCCACTTTGTCCCGCTGCTGTCCTTCACCCAAAAGAGCGGCGACTGGAACGCCAAGGTATTTGCCGACTAAGTCGAGAAGAGCGGCTTCTAAAGCGGTTACAGCATGGATCGTAATGCGGAGGTCAAACGTCTGCAGGCCGCGTCCCGCTGCATCCCGGTCCGCAAACTGGCGGCGTACGTTATTTAAAATATTGTTGTAGGTGCCGATAGACTGGCCCACAACGAGTTCACGTGCATCTTCAAGCGTCTGGCGGATTTTTTCGCCGCCCGGGACTTCACCCACACCGACATTTCCTGCATTGTCTTTCAGCAGCACAATATTACGCGTAAAGTAAGGGGCGTGAGCTCCGCTTAAATTGAGGAGCATGCTGTCATGGCCCGCAACGGGAACGACGTTCATTTCTGTAATAATAGGCGTACCTGTCTGGACGTTTTCCTGGATTAATTGAGTGTTCATATTTTTTCTCTCCTCTTCAAATTAAGATAATAGATTACGATTTTAATTCAACCCGCTTAATTTCACCTACAAGGAACAGGTAGCTGCAGATCGCGACTAATGCATTGGCACCGACGAAAACAAGCGCCCCGTTAAATGAACCGGTTGTGGCAATAATGTAGCCGATAATGATTGGCGTCGTAATACCGGCAATGTTGCCGAAGGTATTGAAAAGGCCGCCGCTGACGCCGGACATTTCTTTTGGCGATGTATCTGCGACCACTGCCCAGCCAAGTGCGCCAAACCCTTTTCCAAAGAAGGCAAGAGCCATAACAAAGATAACTACCCATTGTGTATCAACATAATTTGCGGCAACTAACGTCATAGACAATAACATGCCGACCACAATTGGTGTTTTACGGGCAACCGTTAAAGAGAAGCCTTTGCGAAGCAGGAAATCTGAAAACGTTCCTCCTAAAATTCCACCCACAAATCCGCAAATCGCAGGCAGGGAAGCGACAAAACCAACTTCAAGAATGGTCATGCCTCTTTCCTGTACAAGATAGACAGGAAACCAGGTAAGGAAAAAGTACGTAAGCGTTGTAATACAGTATTGGCCAAGGTAAACGCCTAAAAGCATACGGTTTGTCAGCAGCTGCTTAACCTGGCTCCAATTAATGCCTTTCTTTTTTTCTTTCTTTGTTTCCGTTTGATCCATGTTGATCAGGGCGCCGCCATCTTCAATATAAGTAAGCTCGGCCTCGTTAATCCGCGGATGTTCCTTTGGACTGTGGATTACTTTCATCCAGATAAAAGCTACGATGATTCCGACCGCTCCCATAAAGAAGAAAACATATTCCCAGCCGAGTTTATATGCAATATAACCCATAATCGGTGCGAAGAGAACGGTTGCAAAATACTGTGCTGAGTTAAAGGTAGCTGCCGCTGTGCCGCGTTCATGGCTTGGAAACCAGGAAGCAACGATTCGGCTGTTGGCAGGAAAAGAAGGAGCTTCTGCCAATCCAACGAGAAACCGGAGTGCAAATAAAGCCACGATAGCTGTTCCGGCAGAGCCTAAAAATCCAATAAATCCTTGTAAAAGAGTAAATACTGACCATATAAAGATGCTCCAAAAGTATACTTTCTTCGAACCGAACCGGTCTAGCAGCCAGCCGCCAGGAATTTGTCCGGCTACATAGGACCAGGCAAAAGCAGAGAAAACGTATCCCATCATGACAGAATCAAGGCTAAGCTGACTCGACATTTCTGGTCCTGCGATCGAGAGAGTAGCGCGGTCAGCGTAGTTAATCGCTGTAACAACAAACAGCATAAAAACAACAAACCAGCGTACGCGTGTTTTTTTCTGAGCGCCAGGAGCTATTGGAGAGGGCTGAAGGATTTTTTCTGGATTAGCCATATACACACTTCCTTTTTGAAATATTTAACTTTTAATAACGCTTTCAAATAAGTAAATTTAATAGTTCAACAGATATTTAAAATATCCAACTTCTGATACCGCTTTCAAACGAATGAATTTAATAGTTCAATACTATAGAATTGTCTCAATCAAAAGCAACACTCCTTTTGTAAAATTCAAATTATTTTATTTTGTCCAATAGTAAGACAAATATAATTGTTTGTCAACCGTCTTTCAGAATGATTTTATGGCTGAAGTATGTCGTCAAAATCGCTATATTATCAGAAGAAAGCCGGCATTTTGGATAAAACTTTCAGAAAATAAAATTAAAAGTTGACCGATAAATAAATTTGTCTTACAATAAAACAAAAAACACAAGGGGGATATACTATGAATCAAAATCGTCAAGCTCCGACCGGAATTTTAGGATTCCCGATTGCACCATTTACAAAAAACAACCAGCTAGATGAGCAGGCACTGGCCCAAAATGTACAGGATTTACTGGATGATGGGCTGGAAGCGATCTTTGTTGCATGCGCCGCAGCGGAATATCCATCATTAAGCAAGAGTGAATATGAAGCGATGGTAGAAATTGCCGTATCGGTGACCGGCGGGAAAGTACCGGTTTACACAGGTGTAGGGGGCAACATTCAAACGTCTTTGGAACTGGCCCAAATTTCAGCAGACAAAGGCGCAGATGGCTATCTGATTTTGCCGCCATATCTTGTAACAGGCGAACAGGAAGGGCAGGCTGCTTACTTTAAAGCGATTTCCGAAAGCACAGATTTAAATGCGATTGTCTATCAGCGTGACAATGTATCTTTTTCAATCTCTACTTTGGAAACGCTTGCTGAAGTGCCGCAGGTGGTCGGTGTTAAAGACGGCCTTGGCAATATGGAGTTAAATACACTGCTCACACAGACATTTGGAGACCGTTTTGGATGGCTGAACGGAATGCCGCTGGCGGAAGTGACAATGCCGGCGTATATCCCATTAGGTTTTGATTCGTATTCATCGGCAATTTCGAATTACATTCCGCATATCTCACGGAAGTTTTACACGAGCCTGCAAAACGGCGATCAGGAAACCGTTCGTGATATTTTTAAACATGTGATTCTGCCAATCCACAATATCCGCTGCCAGCGCAAGGGATATGCCGTTTCGCTCATTAAAGCGGGAATGGAGATTGTCGGCAAGCCGGTTGGCGAACACGTAAGACTGCCGGTTCTTCCTGTGGAAAAAGAGCATTACGCACAAATGGAAAGCATCCTGAAAAATGCACTGGACCGTTTTCCAAAAGAAACAGCTGTACAACCAATCCAATAAAAGGCCGGATTATGATGACAACAACAATTGACACAAAAACATACCTTAATTTTATCAATGGCGAATGGGTTCCTTCCGTTTCAAATGAAGTGGAAAAAAGCTTGAATCCAGCAGATAGAAATGAAGTCGTCGGCTATGTACAAAAATCAACAGCCGATGATTTGAACCAGGCGGTGGCCGCAGCGAAAGCAGCGAAAGAAGGATGGCGCAAGCTGTCAGGGGCAGCCCGTGGGGAGTACCTGTTTAAAGCGGCTTACATTTTAGAAAAAAGAATCGATGAAATTGCGGAATGTGCCACACGGGAAATGGGCAAAACGTTTGCGGAAGCAAAAGGCGAAACAGCCCGCGGCATTGCCATCTTAAAGTATTATGCAGGAGAAGGCATGCGCAAAGTTGGCGATGTCATTCCATCTACGGACAGCTCAGCCCTTATGTTTACAACACGTGTACCGCTCGGAGTAGTCGGAGTCATTACTCCTTGGAACTTCCCGATTGCGATTCCCATCTGGAAAATGGCGCCGGCGCTTGTGTATGGCAACACGGTCGTCATGAAGCCGGCAACAGAAACAGCGGTTACAGCTGCTAAAATTATTGAGTGCTTTGAAGAAGCCGGATTCCCAGCTGGCGTCGTTAATTTAATTACGGGACCAGGCAGAACGATCGGCCAGGGCATCGCCGATCATAAAGATATCAACGGCATTACGTTTACCGGTTCTAACGGCGTTGGCAAGCAGATTGGCCAGGCAGCGCTGGCACGCGGGGCAAAATACCAGCTTGAAATGGGCGGGAAAAATCCAGTGATTGTGGCGGCCGATGCCGATCTTGATTTGGCAGTGGAAGCGGTTGTAACAGGCGCTTTTCGTTCAACGGGACAAAAATGTACGGCAACAAGCCGGGTGATTGTGGCATCTGAAGTGTTTGATGAATTTAAAGAAATGCTCGTTCAAAAAACAAAAGAGATCACGATTGGCAGCGGCCTTGACAGCAGTACATGGATGGGGCCGTGTGCAAGCGAAAATCAGCTGAATACGGTTCTTTCTTATATTAATAAAGGGGTAGAAGAAGGCGCCACGCTTCTTATCGGAGGAAAACGCGCAGAGGAAGGAAGCCAGGCAGACGGATACTATGTGGAACCAACCATTTTTGACAATTGCACGCCGGATATGGCCATTGCAAGAGAAGAAATTTTTGGTCCAGTGATTGCTCTTTTAAAAGCAGAATCTGCGGAAGAAGCGCTGAAGCTTGCGAATGATACCGAGTACGGCTTAAGTGCTTCTATCTTTACAACGAATATTGGGCACCTGCTGTCTTTCGTACAAGATATGGATGCCGGCTTGATCCGTGTAAATGCAGAAAGTGCAGGCGTAGAGCTGCAGGCTCCATTCGGCGGCATGAAGCAATCCAGCTCACATTCCCGTGAGCAGGGAGAAGCCGCGAAAGAATTCTTTACATCTATTAAAACTGTATTCGTTAAATAAAACGTTTGTTGAGAAAGGAAGAAGAAAAGTGTGGATCGTAACCGTTTTTTCTGAAAAACAGGTACGCATGTTTGAATACAGTAGTGAGAATGATACACGATCGGCAATGAAGAATTTATCAGGAACAGCCTTTCTAACCAATGTAATATAAAAAAAGCATGACAAGGTTAACCTTGTCGTGCTTTTTTTATATCGATAAAAGTATTTAAATATTATGCCTGTCAAAAGCCTAATACATTGCTTTTATAAAGATATGAGGCGGATTTCAACAGGGTTTCCCATTATGTTTTCACTTGTATTTTAAGTTAGGTTTGAGTATTCGTTGACTGCATTTTTCGTTTGATTAGAACTATAAATTGAGAGAAAATCTTTATCTTTCCACGTGGTCTTCGAATGATGTGGATGAAAGTCTAAACTGTAAAATGTTAATGCAATCTGTTGACTTATAATAATATTTGTCTTACAATTAAACAAAAGAATAATTTAAAAGTTAATGAAACTAAGGTGATAAAAAAACACTAGTACAAATATTTAGAAAGTTAATTTGTTAAATGTATACTTGTTTCTAAACAGATAATTAAACATGAGTTTGACCTAAATTCTTAGAAAGTTTTGAAAGGGATTACAAAAAGTAAAAAACCTTGTTAAGCGGGAAAAGTTCAAGCATTTGATTCTTTGCTAGCTCCTAAAAAAAGATTTTAAACAAGAATAATTTGAAAGCGATTACAATAAACTAGTTTGATGAGAGGTACTAAAAGAAATCCATACTGCATTCAATGTAACAACTTAGTTAAATCGAATAATAGATAGGAGTCGGGGTTCATGATTCTAAAGAATGTTATAGATTTAAGGAAGAATATAAGAAAACATCGACAAGATATGTACGAATTAGCAAATTGCAAAGGAATAGCTCATCCTGATGTTATAAAAGCCAGCCAACAATTAGATGAAGAAATTGTAAGATTACAAAAAATTATTCAGGAAATTCGTTTATTCTCATAGTGAACATTTCTTAAGAAGTATATCAACATATCGATGTCTGTAAGCGTCAATTAAAGTTATGTTACGCAATGCTGGAGACACCTAATTTTAAGAAATAAGTGGATGAGTATAAGATAATGTTTAGCAAGTAACTGTATCCTCAGAATAGTTAGCTATTAGCTAATTATGTAAAAAATCATTTGATTGAACAAAAATTAGCGCCGCATTCCCCTTCAAAATCTTCGATTTAGTGGGGGTTAGGCGCTAAGGTCTTTATTCTCCCTGTTCTTCTCTATATTTTTTCATTACACCGATTGCTGCTTCTTACTTATCATCACTCATACGGATTCTTTTTTGTTTTACAATTGTTTTCCATTTTGATACGATCAACATATTATAAGGCCTAAAAAATGGAAAGGAGGGTTTGATGATGAAAGTTGCGAAGTCGCTGCTTCATAAAATTACAAATCAGACAGAAATCTTCAATGCTACGCTGGATATTTATAATGACGCTTTGGCTTATGTGATTGAGATCATCGACAAAGAGTTTGATGATACCGAAAGCCTGACAACAAAGTCGATTGTGCCGGCAGTGGAAAAACTGATTCATGCAACCAAATCAAAACCTCAACCTAAGTACAAGGAATTTAACGATCGTTTCTATAAATTTCCATCCTACTTTCGCAGAAGTGCCATTGCTTCTGCTTTTGGCAAAGTAAAGAGCTTCCGCTCTAACTATCAGAACTGGGAAAAAGAGCAGCAATACGCTCTTTCCGAAGGAAAGAAATTCAAGAAACAGCCTCCGAGGCTGCAGGTGAAGCATAAAGAGTTCCCCGTTTTTTATAGAGGGAATATGTTCAACAGAACATCCGATACGACCGCGCAAATTAAGGTATTCCATCAGAATGACTGGGTATGGGTGGATATCAAATTCAAAGGGCAAGACCATTATAAGCGCGGTGTTTGGGAGTGGAAAGAGAACAATCCTAAGTTGATTAAGCGGGGAAAGAAATTCTTCCTTTCTATCAGTTATGAAAATAAAGTCACTTTAACGAAAATGCCTATTCAAGAGCAAAAAGTGTGTGCGGTAGATCTTGGACTGACGAATTCTGCGGTTTGTTCGGTTATCGATGCAACAGGCACTGTCTTAGGCCGGACATTTATTGACCAGCCTAAAGAAAAAGACCGTCTGCAGACGTTAACGAACAAACTGCGGAAAGTCCAGCGGGCAAGCGGCCGTATTCATGCACCGAATTTTTGGCGGCAGATCAATGGGTACCAGCAGCATATTGTCCGCGACACAAGCCATGAAATTATAAAATTTGCAGCAAAGCATGGCTGTAGCGTCATCGTATTCGAATACCTAAGCAGAATGAAAATCCCGAAGGGGTTCTATGGAGCCAGGAAACTTCGTTTCAAGCTTCACGGGTGGCGGAAAATAGGCATCCAGAACAAGGTGGAAGAAATGGCGCACTGCCTGGGTATGCGCATTTCGCGGATCAACCCGCGAAACACCAGTGCCCTAGCGTTCGATGGATCTGGAAAGGTGGAACGGAACCCCAAAAAAGACCTTGCCACGTTTTCAACGGGTAAAGTCTATCACGCGGATTTATCTGCTTCCTATAATATCGGAGCCCGTTATTTCATTCGGGCTTTCCAAAAATCCACTTCGGAAACGAAATGGTTGTCTCTTCAGGCAAAAGTTCCTGAGCTGGCAATAAGGACATCTCAGACCTTGTCTTCGTTCATTAGTCTCCATCATGCACTTGGGTTTCCGAAGGAAGCTTAACTAGCTGATGTTGTACCGTATTCAAGATAAGGGATGCTCCATCAAAATCTTTGATTTAGGTGGAGAGGTTCACCGGCACCAAAAATATTTTTACTTTATGAGCGAGTTAGTCTAAGAAGATAAATAAAAAACTTAGCGAGCAGGAGTGTACCTAATCATAAGTGCACCTAAACAAAAGTATACCTTTGAATAGGTAGACTTTTGTTTTATTAGGATTCGCATAAGTTTCGCTTTTACGCGACATTCACTTTGAGCGTCAAATACTTCACTGATAGGTTAAAAAAGTTCTAAAAAGAAAGTAAATCATTCTAAAGCGGTCGTTTGCGAGACAGTATTACAAGAGTGTAAATGTTCATTTTATTTTGAATGTTGATCAATAGTTGATCGAAACGGTTGATTTGCTTCACCATTCAATGTCCATTGTCTTTAAAAATGTTATATGTTATATTGGCACTACACTTATTAAATATCTTTAATAAGTTTTCAAATATAATCTATGGCCACTTATTAAAGATATTTAATAAGTTTTAGTTGGTAAATAGTTGGATGAATGATTAGCTGTTCCAAAATCGGTGAAGAAGGTGATACTTCGAGGGATTCGTACAGCTCTTTTAAAACTGAGAAGTGCCAGAAAGGTTAAACTTAGCCAAGCATTAGGGATGAGGTTCACCGCAGTAAGCAAGTTCCTGGCACAACTGATCACAAAATAATGAATGGTGAGGTTTAAATATGGCAATTTTCCTTTTAGTCATTATTTACTTGGCTTTTATCAGCTTAGGTTTACCCGATTCATTGCTGGGAGCAGCATGGCCAGTGATGCAATCAGACTATGGAGCTCCGCTTGAGACTGCTGGATTTCTTTTTATGATGATTGCAGGTGGTACCATTATCTCCAGTCTGGCTAGCGGAAAGATACTCGAACGGTTTGGGACTGGCAATGTCACCTTTGTCAGCTGCTTCATGACTGCAGGTGCTTTGCTGGGGTTTCATTTTGCCCCATCGCTTGTATGGTTAATGATATGCGCCATACCACTTGGATTAGGTGCAGGAGCTGTTGATACAGGATTAAACAATTATGTTGCTGTACATTACAAAGCACACCATATGAGCTGGCTGCATTGTTTTTGGGGAGTCGGGGCTACTTTAGGTCCTATCATAATGGCTCAGTTTATTTCAGGACAACATTCTTGGAGAAGTGGGTATCTTGTGATTGCTGGAATTCAATTCGCATTGGTTGTCATTCTCTTCTTCACTTTGCCCCTATGGAACAGAGGAACAAAAAACAGCAATATCGCTTCAAATGAAGAGCCGGAGAATTCGAAAGATGCATTTGATAACGAAGATGCTCAACATGTAAAACCTTTACAAATTAAAGGCGTTAAACTGGCTCTGATGTCCTTCTTGTTTTATTGCGGGGTGGAAGCAACAATGGGTCTTTGGGGAAGCAGCTTTCTGGTAAACGTCAAGGAGCTACCGGCAGCAGTTGCTGCCCAATGGGTTTCCCTGTATTACGCTGGAATCACAATCGGCCGATTTGTTACAGGCTTTATTACCTTTAAAATGAATAACCATACTCTCATGCGGAATGGGCAAATCATAGCGTTGGCGGGTGCTGCACTTCTATTCCTGCCATTGCCGTCCACTTTCTCGCTTGTTGGTTTTATCATGGTAGGATTCGGATTAGCACCGATCTTTCCATGTATGCTGAATGAAACACCCATACGTTTCGGGAAGAAGCACTCCCAGACCATTATGGGCTATCAAATGGCTGTCGCCTATACAGGCAGTACCTTCATGCCGCCTCTTCTCGGTTTCATGGCATCTCATTTAACAATAGGAATTTTCCCGTTTTGTATCGTTATTTTTGTTGCAATAATGTTCCTGAGTTCAGAAAAGCTAAACAGCTTGCTGAAAAAGAATGATGTATTAAAGGGAAAAGAAACAAGCTCAACAACATTCTAATTATGCGGGATCCAAATATACAAAGTTCATTGTTTTTAATGAAAGAAAAAATTAGGAGGTATCTAATATGAAAACTGAAAAAGAGAAAATGTTAGCGGCGGAAATGTACAACCCTGCTGACCCGGTATTATGGAAGGAACGTAAGGAAGCAAGACGCAAGGTTAGAATATATAATCAAACTTTAGAAACTGAAGGAGAAAAACGGACTAAGTTATTGAAGGAATTATTGGGTTCAACCGGAGAAAACGTATATATGGAACCAAATATCAGGTTCGATTATGGCTATAACACACATGTAGGAGAAAACTTTTTTGCAAACTTTGACTGTACCATTTTAGATGTTTGTGAAGTGCGATTTGGGGACAATTGTATGCTTGCGCCTGGCGTACAAATCTATACAGCAACACATCCACTTCATCCAGCTGAACGTAATTCAGGTAAAGAATATGCAAAGCCAATTATGTTTGGACATAATGTATGGATTGGAGGAAATGCAGTCATAAATCCGGGAGTAACGGTAGGAGACAATGTGGTGATTGCATCAGGTGCAGTAGTGACGAAAGACGTACCAGATAATGCTGTCGTTGGAGGAAATCCAGCAAGAGTGATTAAACAAATTGAAATATAAATCACGTTTTTCTGTATATTTAGGGGTTTAAGGGATTTTTTATGACCAAGTACCAGCAAATCGCAGCGGAAATTGAAATGTATATTGAAGAAAATGCCCTTCAGCAGGGCGATAAACTGCCTGTATTAGAAGCTTTAATGGCTCATTTTAATGTGAGTAAAAGTACGGTTACAAAAGCGCTAGATCTATTGGAGAAAAAAGGCGCCGTATTTCAAGTGAGGGGCAGCGGCATTTTTGTTAGAAGGCAGAAAAGAAAAGGATACAGGGGCCTTCTTTCTAATCAAGGGTTTAAAAAAGAGATCGAAGGTGTTCATCTAACCTCAAAGGTAATCGAATTAGAAGTGATGAAGCCGACAAAAGAAGCAGCTAATCATTTAAATATTGGACCCGATGACGATGTCTATTATGTAAAAAGGGTTCGGTATATGAACGGACAAACCTTGTGTCTTGAGGAATCCTATTATAAAAAATCCATCATTACCTATTTAAATAAAGAAATCGTTTCTGAATCGATTTTTGATTATATTCAGAAAGGGTTAGGGTTAAAAATCGGCTTTTCGGATGTGTATCTTCACGCAGGAAAGCTAAAGGAAGAAGAGGCAAAACATTTATGCTTGGAAAGTGAAGCACCTGCCTTTTATGTCGAATCCATTTTTCATTTAACCAATGGACAGCCGTTTGACTTTTCAAAAGTCACTTATCACTATGAACAATCCCAGTTCTTTGTCCAAACGAATAGCCACTTTTTCTAAAAGTTAAAACAGAGCTGTCTCATCAGTCTCATTTAAATAAAATTGCACAAGAAGCCGGAATGAGGGTAAAACTTTCATTCCGGCTTTTTAGGTTTAAAAGGAAGGGAAATATAAATCCACCTGCTCTTTTTAAAAATAAATAGCAACTCTATATATTTTTTTTGATATTAAGATTTTGTCACTCGTAAAAAAATAGCAGCTTTCAGTAAGGGATTGAAAGTTGCCATTTTCGTATCTTCAACAGCTTGAAAACGAGTGTTTTTAGGTTTTTTTATAAACAGGTCATCTAGTAAAATCACATAATTTTTATGTATCAAAACATTGCTCAAAATCTATGTCTTATTAATGAACGAAGGAAGAAAGAAAAGACAATAACAATAGGCAGCCAAATAAGTCAAACTTCTAAAAGTAAAGCAATGCGTAAGGTTAGAAAAGGCAACTTATTTCGCAAGCCAAGTAACCCGTAATTAAGTAAAAATTATCCATATATGATTTGGGATCGCTGTTAAGAAAGAAAGCAGCGGAATTATATACTTTTCAAAACAAATACAATCTTTGCGATAACGCTGATTTTCATTTCTGATGCATAAGAACTACTATTCAACTTTATAACTTTAAATTGCTTCTTCTGGGATGATTTTCATATTTTTTATTTTTTAATTGACTTTGATAATCATTATCAACTAGTATAGAGTCTGTTAACGATAATGAAAATCATTATCACTTGAAACAATATCATGCGGCCGTTCAGATTGAGCAGCAAAATCTTAATCTAAACGCAGCCATCATGATTACAAATAAAGGAGTGTTGGATGATGAATGCATCTGTTGGAACTTATTCAGGAAATGAAGCTCTGTTATCAATGCAGGAAAAAAGGGAATCAAACGCAAGGTCTTATCCGCGAAGATTACCTCTTGCCATTAAACGGGCAGAAGGCGTTTATCTAACAGACATGGACGGAAAACAATATATCGATTGTTTAGCAGGAGCAGGAACACTGGCGCTAGGCCACAACCACACCGTCGTTCGGGAAGCCATTAAAGATTTTATGCAGTCTTATGTGCCTCTGCATACTCTTGATTTGACGACGCCAGTAAAAGAAGCATTTATTGATGAGGTATTCGCTTCTTTACCGCCTTCATTTGCTGAAAAAGCAAAAATTCATTTTTGTGGTCCAACGGGTGCTGATGCAGTAGAGGCAGCCTTGAAGCTAGTAAAAACGGCAACCGGTAATAGAGCCATTCTTTCCTTTCAAGGAGGCTATCACGGTTCCACGCACGGTACACTCAGCATCACCGGGACAACAGCTCCTAAAAAGAATATTCACGCACTTGTACCGGATACCCATTTTCTTCCGTATCCATATGAATACCGGTGCCCTTTCGGTGTGGGGAAAGATGGACACCGTATTGGCGCCCAATATATTGAGAATGTACTAGATGATCCAGAAGGTGGAATTGTTAAGCCCGCCGGTATCGTTGTAGAAGTCGTACAAGGCGAAGGAGGATCGATTCCTGCTCCTGTCGAGTGGTTAAAAGAGCTTCGCCGTATTACAAAAGAACGTGATATTCCGCTGATCATTGATGAAGTACAAACAGGTATCGGACGAACAGGAAAAATGTTTGCGTTCGAGCATGCCGGCATTGAACCGGACGTTCTTGTGCTGTCAAAAGCAATAGGGGGAAGTCTTCCGCTATCTGTTGTTGTGTATGATCGCCGTCTTGATCAATGGGAGCCGGGAACGCATATCGGAACATTTAGAGGAAACCAAATGGCTATGGCAGCCGGCTGTGCCACTTTACGCTTTGTGAAAGATCACCAGCTTCCGGAACACGCACAAGAAATGGGGGCTTACTTAACGGCCCAATTAAAGTCTATGCAAAAACAAGTAGGCTCCATTGGGGATGTAAGAGGCAGAGGACTTATGGTTGGTGTTGAAGTTATTAATCCAGCGGAACAGCCAAACCAAATAGGAAGTTATCCGGCATACTCTGAACTTGCCAAAAAAATTCAACAAGAATGCTTGAATCGAGGCTTAATTTTAGAGGTTGGAGGGCGTTTTGGCACGGTTATTCGCTGGCTGCCGCCGCTGATTATTTCAAAAGAGCAAATCGATGAAGTATTACAGCGCTTCTATGAGGCGATCACAAGCGCTGAAGCTCAATTTGGTCTGCGATAGGAGGTGGCGGAAGTGGAAAAGAGTTTTGGAGAATGGTTTCTTCATCAAAGCGATAAAAGCGAGAAAATGTACCATACACTGATGGACAAAGCTGTCCGATTAATTGCTGATCAAACAGCAAGAACAAATCAACCTTTTTCGGGTGCTTCTCGTCAAGAGATCCAATCAGCCGTGAGGGAAATGCTCATGATCCCGGCTGCAGGACAGAAAACGGACAGAGTGATGGAAGAGGTTCAAAATGTCATTGTGAAAAATTCGTTATGGGTTTCTCATCCTTCTGCCATGGCGCATCTTCATTGCCCGCCTTTAATTCCATCTCTCGCTGCAGAAGTGATTATTAATGCATTGAACCAATCGATGGATTCATGGGATCAAAGCCCTTCTGCTACTTATGTTGAAACAGAATTCATTCAGTTTTTTACGAAGCATATCGGCTACTCGGACGAGGCGGAAGGTGTCTTTACAACTGGTGGAACACAATCTAATTATATGGGATTGCTGCTTGCCCGAAACAAAGCATGCCAGACACATTTCTCCGTTCAAGTTCAGGAGGAAGGGCTTCCGGCGGAGGCGGGAAGGCTGCGGATTCTTTGTTCAGAGCACGCCCATTTTACAGTCCAAAAATCGGCGGCTCAGCTTGGGCTGGGAACGAATGCTGTCGTCAAAGTAGCGACAAATGATCAAAAGCAGCTTTGTGTAGAGGATGCCAAAGAAAAAATCGGGCACCTCAGACAACAAGGACTTCTTCCCTTTATGATCGTGGGAACCGCAGGAACAACGGATTTCGGGAGCGTAGATTGTATAAAAGATATAGCTAAGCTGGCAGCCGAGGAGCAATTGTGGTTTCATGTCGATGCCGCCTATGGCGGTGCCCTGCTGTTTTCCCATCAATACAGCGGCCTCGTTCGTGATCTGCACTTAGCAGATTCAATCACAATTGATTTTCACAAGCTTTATTACCAATCGATCAGCTGCGGTGCTTTTTTCGTTAAACATAAGCAGGACTTTCAGCAAATCGCCTTCCATGCCGATTACCTGAATCCGGAAGAAGACCAGGAGAACGGCGTGATCAATTTAGTGGAAAAAAGCGTACAAACGACAAAACGGTTTGATGCTTTGAAGCTGTTGATGACTTTTAAATTGATGGGAACGGATTTGTTTGGGGAGATGGTGGATTATACGATCAGTCTGGCGAAGGAAACGGCCAAGCTCTTAAAAAATGAACCTTGTTTTAAGGTGCTGAATGAGCCGGAACTTAACGCCGTCTTGTTTCGCTACGTGCCATTACATCCGTTCGAGGACGAGCGGTATATTGATGAAATAAATCTTGAGCTTCAGCGCGCTTTTTATCAAAGCGGGGAACTCATTATGGCTAAAACAAAGCAGGCTGGAAAAGTGTACTTAAAATTTACCATGCTGAATCCTCTCAATACGATAAGCCATATGAAAACACATATAGAGCAAATGAAGCAAGCTGGAGAAAAAATAGAGAAAGAGCAGGGAGAGATCCGCTATGAATATTCCGTTCGTGACTAATCATCTTACCATACAGAATTTAATCAATTGTTATGTAAGAGAAACAGGGGAAGGAGAATGGAAGTCCGCCGATGAAGTCGCTGTTCCACTAGAAGACGAAAGAACCAAACAAGTATTGGTTATTTCATTTAGCCGGCAATCCGTTACTTTGTATATTCCAGCCCGGTATAAATCGGCAACAGAACGCCATCTGTTTTCGCCAATTATGTATTATCAAGTGAAAAACGGTGAAATGAAACAGCTTGACTACATGACACTAATCGTATTTATCCAACAAGAGCTGTCGCTCCTATCTGACAAGCCTGTAGAGACCGATGAATTTATGCTCCGGACTATTCTAAGCTATCAAAACATGAAAAGAATTATTGGGGATAGAAGCAGTGATCTGGAAGAATGCTATCAAACGGAAAAAACGTTTCTTCAATCCGAGCAATCTTTGTTAATTGGACATCAAGTACATCCAACTCCGAAAAGCCGTCAAGGAATCGATGAGGAGGAAGAGCATATTTTCGCCCCGGAAAGAAAAGGGGCTTTCCAGCTTCATTATTTCCGGGCCGTACATGAGATTGTCGATGAAGATTCTATGCTGGCTCAAAACGCTTCTATGCTTATAAAAGAAGAACTAAGGAAAGATCCATTCGTTACAGAATCTTTTCAAGACCGGTACTGCCAGGAAGATGATTTTTCACTGATCCCTGTTCATCCGCTGCAAGCACGAAAGCTGTTAGGGCGGGAGGATGTGTGCGATCTCATTCAATCAGGCAAACTCGCTTATCTTGGTCCGCAGGGAAGAAAGTTTTATCCAACTTCTTCTGTTCGGACGGTGTACCATCCGGAAGCAAGCTTTATGTACAAGTTTTCGATTCCTGTGAAAATTACCAATTCACTGCGTGTGAACAAACGAAAAGAGCTTGACCGGGGAGTAGAAGTAAGCCGCTTGCTTCGCAGCGGGATTTCCGAAAAGTTAAAAGAACACCATCCTTCATTTCGCATTATCGAAGATCCTGCTTATATTACGTTAAAACTGGCCACAGAAGAAACGGGATTTGAAGTGGTGATCCGTGAAAATCCATTTCAAACGGGGAACGATTCACGGGTGACATTGCTTGCGGCTCTTTGCCAGGATCACATTGCAGGAGAGGGTTCTCACTTAACCAATGTTATTTCCGCTATTGCAAAACGGGAAGGGATTTCTACTGCAGAAGCAAGTGAACAGTGGTTTGCCCGCTATTTAAAAGTAAGTTTGCGTCCACTGTACTGGTTATATGCTGCATATGGAATCGCGCTTGAAGCCCATCAGCAAAATTCGATTCTACAGCTTGACGAACAGGGCTATCCAGCTGTCTTTTATTATCGTGACAATCAAGGATACTATTTTATGGAATCAAAGGCGAAAGCTTTAAAACAGCTCGTCCCGGCCTTAAATGAAAAAAGTGATACGGTATGTGCTGACTCGATTGCAGAGGAGCGATTCCGGTATTATGTCTTTTTCAATCACATGTTTGGTTTAATCAATGCCTTTGGGGTTAATCGTCTGATCGATGAGCAGCAATTGTTGTTCATGATGAAAGAGGAGCTGGCAGGCTTTAAGAAGCAGCTAGGCGATCATACAGCTTTGTTAGATTCTTTGCTGTTTGAAAAAAAGCTCCCATGCAAAGCAAATCTACTGACAAGGGTGCATGATATGGATGAGCTTGTCGGATCTCTTGAAACTCAATCAGTATATGTTCATGTCACGAATCCGCTGTTTGCAGCAACAGGTGAACTGCATGAAGTCTAACATCAGCATTCAACAAACGTATCCGTTTGAACAATACGAGCCTTTGATCCAAAAGACGATTTCATTTCGCCATGTGAGCATGAAAGAAGATGCAGAACGGCTTCATTCATGGATGCATGAAAAGCATGTTATTCCTTTTTGGAATTTAAATATTTCATTGGAAAACTACACAGCCCATTTACAAAGATTTTTGCAGGATGATCATCAAACACTCTTGATTGGTGAACTCGGTGGTGTCCCCATGAGTTATTGGGAGTCGTACTGGGTGAAGGATGATATTATCGGAACCCGCTATGCGTTTGGTGAATATGACCAGGGCATTCATTTGCTGATTGGACCAAAAGAGTTTTTAGGGAAAGGGTTCATCTACCCGCTGCTGCTGACCATTTTATATAAGAAATTTCAAATAGTCGAAACAAACCAAATTATAGCAGAGCCTGATATACGAAATGAAAAAATGATTCATGTGTTTAAAAAGTGCGGTTTTCAGCCTGTCAAGGAGGTTGAACTGCCTGATAAAACAGGTTTATTGATGATATGTGAACGGAAAGGGTTTGAAAGAAGGTGGACAGATTGGCAAACGAACAAATTTTAGATGTTATTGGAGTGGGGATTGGTCCATTTAATCTCGGATTAGCCGCATTGCTTGAAAAAACGGAATGCCGTTCCTTGTTTTTTGACCAAAAATCCCGATTTGAGTGGCATCCGGGGATGCTGCTGGAAGGAACCACGCTGCAAGTGCCTTTTATGGCGGATGTCGTGACGATGGCAGATCCGACAAGCTCTTTTAGCTTTTTGAATTATTTGCATGAACAAAAGCGGCTGTATCAGTTTTACTTTCTTGAAAAATTTCAAATTCCGCGTACGGAATATAATCATTATTGTCAATGGGTAGCCGAGCGGCTCCCTCAGCTTCAGTTTGAATGCAAAGTGGAGAATATTGAGCAAACAGAGGAAGGGTATTTTCGCGTTACCGTTTTTTCCGGTATCGAAAAGCAGAAACAAACGTATTACGCCAAACATGTGGTAATAGGAGTGGGAACGAGGCCGTATGTGCCCGAGAAATTCGAGCCAGCTCTTGGTGATCGCATTTTTCATTCTTCAGCGTATAGAAGCAAGCGGGAAAATGTCCTGAGAACAAAAGCGGTCACGGTCATTGGTTCCGGACAGAGTGCTGCTGAAATTTTCTATGACTTATTGTCCAGACAGCCGGATCATGATTATCAGCTGTCGTGGTTCACAAGATCCAAAGGATTTTATCCGATGGAATATTCCAAGCTGGGGCTTGAGCATTTCTCGCCTGATTATACCCGTTATTTTTATCACTTGCCGAAAGAAAAGAAACGAAGTGCTTTAAACAATCAGGCACTGTTGTACAAGGGAATCAGCTTTAATACGATCGGCGATATTTATGATTTATTGTATGAGCGGACAGTCGGAAATGGAGAACCGCCCGTTCATCTGCAAGCGTTGACTGAACTGTCATCCATTGAAGAAAGGGACAATCGATACTGCTTATCATTGTATCAGCATGAACAAGAAGAACATAAGCAGATAGAAAGTGATGCCGTTATTCTGGCGACCGGTTATCATCCTTATATCCCAGATTGCTTAAAAGGGATGAAGCATCTAGTGGAAACGGACGAAATCGGCCAGCTTGTTATTAAAGAAGACTATAAATTGAAATTAAACAAGGAAGGCCGTAATCATGTATTTATTCAAAATGGTGAGCTTCATACACATGGTGTAGGGGCACCTGATTTAGGGCTGGGAGCATGTCGGAACGTGACGATTATTAACCAGCTCGTCGGAAAAGAAGTCTATCAAACCTATAACAAAAACGTATTCCAGCAGTTTGGCCTGTAGAAGAAAGACATGAAAAAGGGAGAAAAAGGGTTTGTTTATAGTTGTTTGCTTGTGACATTCATTTCAGAAATGCTGTTATCACCCTTTTATCCGCAGTTATTTTCCGGCTATTTCGGAGTAGACGGGGTGCAGGCAACGAGCTTATTTATTATTTGCTGCCGCCTTGTCGTCATGATCATGACACCCCTTTGGGCAATGGCTGCCAAAAGGTGGGAACTTAAGAAACTGATTGCGATCGCGTTAATAGTAATGGGAGCATGCAAAATACTGCTGCCCATGAGCCACACCTTTCCGCAGTTTTTAATAGTGTCACTCGTTTTACTCCTTTTTCAAAGCAGCATTTATTTGCTGTATCCAGCCATGGTCGCTTCAAGCAAGAATGATCATGAAAAAGTAAGGGCAACGACGGCTTATTTATTCGTATTTCACGGAAGTGTCATCGTATCAGGCATTGCAGGGAGCTTTGTCGTCACCCAGTTGTTTCCTTTAAACAGCTATTATCTATTTGCCCTAATCGATATCATTCTTGCTGGTATAAGTTGTTTTATTCTCTCAAACAATGGCGCTGTTACAAATCAGGAAACCTTGCGAAAGAAGGAAAATGTACCAAAAGGGATGAGATGGCAAGGGGAGTTTCTGGTTTATTTACTGATTGTGTTTCTCTTTTATATCGGACATCAGACGATTCGTCCTTATTTTACGGTCTTTCTTGACAATCGCTATACAATCTCAGAACAAGGGTTGAGCTTGTTGTATGTGATGCCGAGTCTTGCCGCGGTTGTGCTGCAGTTTTTACTGCCAAAACAGTATCTTCAATCGCATATTCAGGTGACCTTAATCAGCTTAATGGGAATAACAGCAGGGTTACTCTTTATCCAAGCGTTCGTCGGACATATTTGGCTGTTTGTTTTGATTAGAGTGATGTATGGGATGTGCTTTTTTGTTAGTCTGGCGGCAATGGATATTCTCTTTTTCAAAATGAGAATTGGAAGAAAATCGCCGCTTTCATATAGCCTCGTGGCATCCGTACAAAACGCAGCTCTGTTGTTTTCGCCAATGGCTGCTTTGATGATGGTCGAACAAAATGGAACCGAAGGGCCGTTCCTTTTAAGTGGTTTTCTTTTAATTGGAGCAGCATTATGTACAGCTTTTCTTTTAATCATGATGCATAAATCATCATATCAAATAAAAATGGGAGTTGGACCTCATGAAAATGTGTGAAACGCCTCTACAGATGTTAACAGAGGAAAATTGGGAAAATGCAGATCAGCAGCTTTTAGCTAAAATGCTTCAGGAATTTATGTATGAAGAAATTATCACGCCAAAGCTGCTCAGCGAAACAGAGAACGTTCAATTTTACGAATGGATCGATAAAAAAGGAACCGTGTACCGTTTTCAAGCAAGGCCTCGTTTGTTTAATAGCTTCTATGTTTTGCCTGAAAGCATTGAAATCATCACAGGCGAGACAAAAGATATACCACTGTCCCTTGCTCTTTTGTTAAGCATTCAACAAGAGGGAAATATGACAGGCTCTACAGCGGGACATTTAATCAAAGAGTATTTGCATACACTGGTGGCAGACACTCATTTAAAAGAAAGATCCAAATCATCCGATGAGCTGACCGAATTGGATTATGCCGAGCTGGAAGGGGAGATGAAGGGACATCCATGGATTACATATAACAAAGGGCGGATTGGTTTCGGGTATGATGACTATGTACAGTACGCGCCCGAACAAAAGAAAAAAGTACAGCTTTCATGGATTGCGGTCCATAAAAACCTCGGGACGTTTCATTCGGTGAAAGGATTGGATTATGAGCATGTAATGGAGCAAGAGCTTGATGAAGAGGCTCGTCAGTGTTTTGTGGAGAAATTGAGAGCCAAAGAAGTACAAGAAAAGGATTATTATTTTATGCCCATACACGCATGGCAGTGGAACAACGTTATTGTATCCATGTTCGCTGCTGAAATTGCCAGCAAAGAGTTGATACCGCTAGGAGAAGGGGAAGACGAGTATCTTCCTCAGCAGTCTATCCGTACATTTGCGAATGTAACGAAAAAAAACAAGTATCATGTGAAGCTGCCAATGAGTATTTTAAATACACTCGTATACCGAGGGTTGCCGAGCGAGAGAACGGTGATTGCTCCTGAGGTTACGACATTTATGAAAAACATATTGGATAATGATCTGTTTTTAAAAGAAGAATGCCGCCTTGGTCTATTGGGAGAGGTGGCGACCATGAACGTCAACCATCGGACTTTTTCGAAACTGGCGGGAGCTCCTTATCAATATCTTGAAATGCTTGGCGTCGTATGGAGAGAGAGCGTTTATCAGGAATTGCGGGATGATGAACAGGCTATTACACTGGCGGCGTTGCTGCACGTGGACCATGAAGGGACACCATTTGTATCAACGTTAATTGAAAAATCAGGTCTCACAGTGGAACAATGGGTGAACCAGCTTACGAAAGCGATTTTACCTCCATTGCTTCATTACTTGTATCAATACGGCACTGTATTTTCACCGCACGGACAAAACACGGTGCTTGTCTTGAAAAACTATAAGCCGGAGCGGACCATTATGAAAGATTTTGTAGATGATGTCAATATTAGTGATCAGCCGTTTCCGGAGCTTTCGGTGCTGTCTCCTGAGCTGAAAAAAGTAATACGCAGCGAACCGCCTGAAGGTTTGACCCAGTTTATTTTTACCGGGTTATTTATTTGTCACTTCCGTTATTTAAGTAACATCCTGCAGGAAAGTGAACAATTTTCCGAGCATCGTTTCTGGGGTATTGTGCGTGAGGAAATCCTGTCTTACCAGCGAAGATTTCCGCATTTACAAGAACGATTCAAGCTATTTGATTTGCTGCGTCCGACATTCACAAAGCTGGCACTTAATCGAAACCGTATGTTTGATTATGGCTATGAAGACGGGGATGACCGCCCGCATGCGAGTGAGTTTGGAAAAGTCGCTAATGCCCTTTATGAAGTTGCGTCTGAAACAATAATGTAAGAGGACTGCGCGGTTTGGAAGAACAGCTATTGATCAGTTGTTAAATAGATATGTAAAGAAGGTGAGCATTGTACCCTATTTGCTCACCTTCTTTCATGATTATTGGCTCTTTGGTTGAGCTATAAAGTTTCTAGAGCAGCCTAGACGGCAGACACTTGATTCTGTCAGGTGCACTTTGCAGGAAACTAAATGAACGAAATAATGTTTATCATGGAAGACATCTTATGGCCGGCTGATCTTTATAGCAAATACTAAATATATGCTGTTTGAAAAGGAAACGGTTGTATATAAAGATTATGCTATACTGTTGAAGGAGTTTACATAGGTGAAAGTTCTTAAGAGATCAGTTTTTTGGATTGGATACCGAATAAAATCAAAAAATGTATGCTATTAAGGTCTGGCTCCATTGGAATAATAGAGTCAGACCTTTTATGTTTTCAAGGTTATGTATGGTCTCAAGGGTGAAAATCTTTTTTAAATCCAGCAGTAAGGCGGGTCCGTCGTTTAGGGTTGACCAGAGTACGGCAGGGAAGAAAAGAGCAAACTAGGTTAAATGCTGATGCATGAAAAAATGTATGGAAAACAGAGCAAAACAAGAGAAAAGAAGGTCATAACATGAGTATAACGCTGGCATTCATTGCGGCTTTATTTGCTTCATTAACGAGTATACTGGCCAAAATCGGCATTGAAGATGTCAATTCCAATTTGGCTACAGCGATCCGGACAGTCATTGTTTTAATTATGGCTTTTGTGATCGTACTTATAACCGGACAGCTTGATACAATACCCGAGATTTCTCATAAAGCATTTCTATTTATTATCCTGTCAGGTCTAGCAACGGGTTTATCCTGGCTGTTTTTCTTTCGGGCACTTGCAATGGGTGACGTTTCGAAGGTAGTGCCCATTGATAAATCAAGCGTCGTCTTAACCATCCTATTTTCAATTTTGGTGCTGGAGGAACAGGCGCTTCCGCACATTATGGCAGGAGGAGCTCTTATAGCTGTAGGTACTTTTGTTTTGATTGGCAAAAATGAAGAAAAGAAACGGTTTTCCGGTTCACAATTTTATATAGTGCACGCCATTTTAGGAGCCGTTTTTGCGGCATTAACGACCATCCTGGCAAAGATCGGAATGGAAGGGGTCGATTCTAATGTAGCTACTTTTTTAAGAACGATCGTAATTCTTCTATTCGCCTGGGCGATTGTCCTTTTCAAAGGTACATTTAGGGAAATGAAGCTTATATCAAATAAAGGCTACCTCTTTTTAATTTTGTCGGGCATGGCAACAGGCTTATCCTGGCTGTGCTACTACGCTGCGATCGCCATTGGCAAAGTCTCTGTTGTCGCTCCCATTGACAAGTTTAGTGTGGTCATCACCATGATCCTCGGTTTCGTGATCTTAAAGGAAAAAGCAGCAAAACAAACGATTATAGGCGGCCTGATTATTACGATTGGCACAGTTTTACTCGTTTTTTAAATACAGAATGGATGATAGATATTATGATGCCCAGGCAGCTCGGCTTTCCATAGGGCAGGCGCTGAGCCCGGCTTCGCTGGTCTCCGCTGTCCGCTAGTCCTATAGGAGTCTGCGCCCCCCTCCCGACAAGACGGTATGGAGCTAATAAGGTCGTATCTTTCTGTTTAAAAAAGAAAAAATGTCTATTCATTTCTTGCTTATGGATCTTCTAGACCACTTAGTGAAGCCTGCCGGACGAAGACTCCTGCGGGAAGTACAGTGAGTCGGGAGACCCCGCAGGCGCAGCCGAGGAGGCTCCCGCACTGCCCGCGGAACGCGAAGTCCAGCAGGCTCCACTGATCGGCTCTTTTTTTAAAGCGAAAGACTTTATATTTTTTATACGGTTAGACGTCCCTGTTTAAGCTGGCTGTACTGGTTTCCATGATCAGCGGGCCGGTTTTTTTTAAGGTTCGTTCTACAAAAAAAAGCCTGTAGACATTGCCTTCAAGGTGGAGGCTATGTCTACAAGCAGAAGCGTAAAATCCGCTTTTTTTGTTACTTTGATAGAAGAGATTGTGCTTCATCCAGAGCCATTTTGTTGCCGACTGCAGAGTAATCCAGCCACGGCTGTTCTTTGATCACGAAAACCTGCCCTTGCTTAACCGCTTTTAGTCCCTGCCAGATGGCGCTTTTTTGAATCTCTTTGAATGACTGCTGTGCGTCATCTTCTGCATCGACAACGACAAAAATTGTATCGGCGTCAAAGTCTGGCAGCACTTCCTGAGAAATAACCTCATACGGTTCATTCGGATCAAGTTCCTTAATCCCTTTAGCAGGTGTTAAGCCAAGATCGTCAAACAAAATCGGTCCGAGCGGACGGTTTGTTGTAAAAACACGAAGCTCTTTTGCATTGATACGAATGGCCATGGCTGTGCCTGACTGGATGGTGTCCGGCAGTTCAGCTTTTACTTGCTGCGCTTTTTGGTCATATTCCTGAATAAATGTGCTTGCTTCCTTTTCACGATCGAGCAGCTTGCCAAGCTGTGTTAAATGGTCGCGCCATGTACCTTGGTCAAGGTCAATGACTTCGACAGGCGCCATGTCTTCATACTTGCTGAGGTCCTGGCCGGCAAATTCCTTATCAACGAGGATTAAGTCAGGTTCTAATGCAAGCAGTGCTTCCATGTTGACATCTTTTGCTTCACCGAGTTTTTCTGTTCCTTTCAGCTGATCGGCTACGTGGGGAAGAAAGTCTCCTACTTTGCCGCCGACAACGGAGCCGGCTGGCTGGATGCCAAGAGCTAATAGGTTATTCGTTACGTGAATCGACAAGGAAGCAATTTTTTGCCCGTTTTCTTGCGCCGGTGCTGATTCACCGGCAGAGTCAGCCGATTCCTTGCTTCCGCAAGCGGCAAGCAATAAGGTAAGGCACATACATAAGCAGAATAATGTTATTTTTTTCATTACATAAGCTCCTATCATGAGTGGGTAGATTTTCGAAACACATATAAAAAATAGGGGGCACCGAGCGCTGCAGTCACGATGCCAGCCGGAATGCCAGCTGGCGCAAACAATGACCGGCCGATCGTATCAGCTGCCATTAAAATCAGCATGCCAATCAAGCCGGACAGCGGCAGTACATACTGGTGAAGCGGCCCGGCAATCCGGCGGGCAATTTGTGGAGCGGCGAGTCCAATAAAGCCAATCCCTCCAGCCATGGAAACACTCGCACTCGACAGAGCAACGGCGCAAAGCAGCATTCCGGCCCGCTGTTTGGCCACATTAACACCAAGCCCGGCTGCCGGCGCTTCACCAAGCGACAGCATATTTAATGTGCCTGCATGGAAAAACGAATACGGTACCAAAACGAGCAGCCACGGCAGCAATGCTAGTACGTGTATCCATTCCCGTCCCCATATATTTCCCGCCAGCCAGTAGGCCGCAAAAGAATACACTTCCTCATCAAGGCGAAGCGACAGCACAAGTGTCAGGGCACTAAAGCCCGCTGCGAGCGCGATGCCGTTTAACAACAGGCGCTGCGGCAGAAAGCCGGCCTTGCGGTCAAAAGAAAAAACAGTAATTAGTCCGGCTGCGCAAAGCCCGCCGATAAAAGTAAAAAGCGGAATGAAAATGGTAAAGCTGCCTTCAAGCGTACCAAAAAAACGCAAAAAGAGAATCAGTCCGAAAGCGGCTCCGGCGTGAATGCCAATCACCCCTGGGTCTGCCAGCGCATTGCGCGATAAGCCCTGCAACAGGCATCCAGCGATTCCCAGACCGATACCGGCCAGCATCGCAATTAACAGGCGGGGAAGTCGGTAATCGAACAGGACGATGGAGTCACGGGGAGAACCGAATCCAAGGGCTGTTTTGAATACCTCAACGGGACTGAGGCGAATCGTTCCGGTATTTAAGCTGATAAGCATCACACACAGGCATAAGAGTAATAAAACAAGCGCGGCTGTTCCAGCTTTTTTTTGGCGTGTCTTCATGATTCCCCCCTCCTTTGCCGGCGGGAGAGGAACAAAAAGAAGGGTACGCCCAAAAGAGCAACCATCGCACTGATAGCCAGCTCACGCGGCGGGTTTACCATACGGGCCCCGTAATCAGCCAGCACAAGTAAAATCGAGCCTCCCAAGGCGCTGATCGGAATAATAAACCGATAGTCAACGCCAACTAGTTTACGGGTAATGTGGGGAACGATCAGCCCGATAAACCCGATTGAGCCGGCTGCTGAAACCGATGTGCCCGCCAGAAGAACGGCGATTCCGATCGCAGCCAGGCGGATCAGCGGCACGTTTCCGCCAAGTCCAGCTGCGGTTTCTTCTCCAAGGGAGAGCAGTGTAAGCGGCCGGGCAAAAGAGAAAGACAGTAAAACAGCGGCCAGTATAATCGGTGCCAGGTATGTAAGGTGCCCCCATCTAATGCCGGCGGTGCCACCCGCAAACCAAAAAGCAAGGTCCTGGCTTAAGTCAAAGTAAATCGCAATTCCTGAGCTGAGTGAGCTGAACAGAGCAGCTAAAATGGCCCCGGCGACCGTCAGGCGAATCGGCGTGATGCCGCCCGGTGCACCAGAGGCAATGAAAAAAATGCATAGTGCACTGATGATCGATCCGAAAAAGCAAAACACAATCAGCAGAGAATACGGTATGCCGGGGAAAAGAGCAAAACAAAGGGCTGTCATAAGAGAAGCGCCGGCATTGATCCCTAAAATGCCCGGGTCCGCCAAATCATTCCGGGTAACCGCCTGCATTAAAGCGCCGGAAACGGCCAGGGCACAACCGACAAGCGCAGCGCCAAGCACGCGGGGAAGACGAAGCTCATGAACAATTTGATGAGACGTCAGCTCTGCATTGAACTGAAAAACAGCGGCCCAGACAGTGGGCAGGTTAAGCTCTTTCGCTCCCGAGGAAACGGCGGCGAACAGGGACACACCTAACAAACAAGTTGCGGCAAAAAAAATGATAATAAATAAGCTGTACCGTTTTTTCATCAGAAGAAAACAAGACCTTTCTAACTGCTATTGATAATCACTTTCAATTAAGTATAATAATAGGTGAAATAAGCGTCAATGTACGATTTTTAGCTTCTTTTCATGTATTATTTTTCGTTTCATTATTTTTTTATCCAGCAGGGGGGCATCGCAGGTGAGAATGGAAATTTTAAAGACATGTCTTTTAAGCAGAAAGCAGACTCAGCAAACTTTGCCTTCTTTTTGTCTTTTATCGATTGAAAAAAGCAGCGGCTCGTTAATCATAAATGGGATTAAGCAGGCACTCAGAAAAAGGGCTGTTTTTCTGCTGCATCCAGGCACATCTTTTTCGATTGAAGCGGTAAATGAGGATGAAATAGATGGCTATATGCTGCTATTTGACTTATATGAGGAACAAAGCCGGACCGCTGAAAAACTCGTTTACCAAAAAGTTGGGACATTTTCGGCAGAAGGGCTGGTTTCCTATCACCGTTCGGCGATTTGCCGCCTTCTATCGTCTATATATCATGCTGATGCCAATCCTCCATATGTGAGGCAGGGAGCGGCGGCAGAACTGCTTCACTGGCTTTCCGACCAGCCGTCATCCCTGCGGCTTGAAGACAACGAAGAGCGTATTCATCAAACACTTGGTTATATGAGCACTTGTTTTACTGAACCTATCACCCTTACAGGGCTGGCTGAAATGGCCGGCATGAACCCGGCGTATTATTCGCATCTGTTTAAACAAAAAATGAATAAAACACCGATGGAATGGCTGACCCATCTCCGGCTGAACACGGCGAAAGAGCTGCTTTTAGCAGGAGACATTAAAATCAAGGAAGGCGCCCGGCAAACCGGGTATCAGGATGAACATTATTTCAGCCGCCGGTTTAAGCAGACCTTCGGCATTGCGCCCTCCCATTACAATAGAAGACATATTAAAAAAGTGGTTTCTCTTTCTTATCCGTATACCGACCATTTGCTTGCACTGGGCGTGACTCCTGCAGCGGGCCAGCTTCAGGAAAGCTTCGACGGCCGAATAAAAGAGCTGACGCTTCCTTATCATGCGAGCGAGCCATGGGATATTCAGCGGCAGTTTTTTTTAGAACAGAAGCCGGACTTAATTCTGTGTAAAAACAACGTCGCCGGTATGGCGAAAGAGCACATCGGGGACATTGCTCCTGTTGTATCGATTGACTGGACAAGCATGGACGTATACAGCCATGCAGACACCATTGCCCGCTTGCTGGGAAAAGAAGAGGCTTTGTCAGCATGGCATACAGCGCATAATGAAAAAGTCAGAAAAGCACGGGCTACAGTAGAAAATCGGATTGGAACCGGAAGATCTGCTGCTGTTTGGAGTGTAACAAACAAGGGAGTCCGGCTGTATGGAGCCCGTAATATGGGCCATGTGTTTTATCGGCTGCTGGGCTTTCGTGCTCCTGAGTATATTCGGGAAAAGATAGAGGAACATCCAATGGGCACAATGTTTACCTGGATGCCCGCTTCTCTTGAACAGATGAAGAGAGATAGAAGTGATTTCATGTGGATTGTTACGGATAGTGAACACCGCCGGCGGGTGATGGAGCATGAAATTAAAACGGATCCTCTCTTGTCAGCTCATCCCGCTGTTCAAAATGGCCGCTGCTTTTTTCTGGACTGGCAGAAGTGGATTGTATACGCGCCTCTTGGTATTGAGAAACAGCTTGAGGAAGCCTTGCTTTTTTTACTATCAGATGGGAGCTGATACAAGCCGGGCTTGTTTCTTGTACGCTTAAGCCGGATACAAAATAAAAAAAGCGGGAGATGATTAAGGTGGAACGGGAAAAGTAGACGTACTATGTAGATTTAAACAGGGACGTTTAACCGGATAAAAGAGACAAAGCAGCCTCAAATCAGCGAGTTGAAAACCACTTTGTTTACAGTTTGAAAGGAAGCCTAAACGGCTTTCTTTTTTTCATAGAGTCATATAAGAGGTGTTACTTACTGAACAAGTTTATTTTTGAATGAGGCGTTTTCCCACCAGTGAATATCGACTAAAAAGGGGAGTAGCTGAAGTAAATGCCAAAATGAAAACAAAACTTGAAATCACCTTGATAGAATGAGCTCTGTATCCAGCAGAGCTCATTCTTTTTAATTTACGTGATCCTGTCTTCTGAAGATATTTCAAAAAAAGGAAAGTTTGACTTTCTGTATACGAATGTATACAATGAGTTTGTATACATTCGTATACAGAAAGGGAGAGATAACATGAGAGACCAATATGGCAAAAGATATCGCCGGGATGAAAGACCTTTCGCCCATGAACATCACCGGGAAGAACATCATCATAGAGGCGGCGGCCACAGACGTAAGGATCATCCTCGTGGCGGTGCTAAAACTTTCCGCCGGGGAAGAGCGATTGAATTTTTAGACAGGCTGAATGTAAAACGTGCCACATTAAAACAGCAATTAGAAACACCCGAGCTGCAATCGATTAACCCGATTTTGGTGGGAGAACTAAAAGCAGTGGAAACGATTATGAATGAATTTACTCAGTTGTTTGAAATTCATGAAGATGAAATCAAGCGGCATGATGCTCCAGCAAACGAGGAAGAAGCATCAGAAAAAGGCCCGGCTGAAGAGGAATAACAGGAATGGCTACCCTTTTATGGCCTAAAGGTGCAATTGATCCAACATAAGAGTACGTAAAAAAGAGAATGGGGGATAAACGATGTTCGTTCAATTAAGAAAAATGACGGTAACAGAAGGCAATGCTGAGCAGGTGGTGAATCGGTTCAGTAAACCAGGAATCCTTGAACAGCAGGAAGGGTTTGTGGACCTTAAGGTGCTGGTAAAGCAGGTTAGACGCGGCGAAGAAGAAGTAATCGTCTTAGTCACCTGGGAGTCAGAAGCCTATTGGAAACAATGGGAGAAAAGTGATGCACATATCGCCGGCCATAAAGCAAAGCTGAATCAGCCAAAACCGGAATATATCATTCATACAGAAGTCGGAAAGTATGAAGTAAAAGCCGTTAAAAAAGCAGAAGCATCTATATAAGACTACAACGATTCTTTGCATCATGACGGGAAAGGAATAAAGCTCCATGAAACAAATAAACGGCTATATTGATTCAGTATTTTGTACTGAGGACGCTCTTTTAGAAGAAGTCATTGCATCCATCAAAGAAAACGGAATGCCTTCTATATCAGTATCTCCTTCTTCAGGAAAACTGCTGACCATGCTTGTATCGATCTCAGGCGCTAAACAAGTACTGGAAATAGGAGCGCTTGGCGGCTACAGCGGCATTTGCCTGGCAAGAGGATTCGGGAAAGAAGGAATGTTAACGTCTCTTGAGCTAGAAGAGAGATACGCAGAGTTAGCACACAGCAATCTAGCCAAAGCGGGCTTTGGCGATCAAGTATCCTACATGACCGGGGCAGCTTTAGAAAGTCTTGAAAAACTGGCTGGCGAAAACAAGCGATTTGATTTTTTCTTTATTGATGCAGATAAAGCAAACTATGAACATTACCTGGAATACTGCATTCAACTGGCAGAACCGGGTGCATTAATTGTCGCGGATAACGTGCTTGTGAAAGGCAGTGTAGTGGACCCGAATATAACCCCTAAACGTTATACGGAAGCCATGAAGAAATTTAATGAATGGACAGCGCATCATCCGCAATTAGAATCCGTGCTTATGCCAGTTGGTGATGGGATGACACTTTCTAGAGTAAAGAAATAAGGCGTATTCATTTGGAGTCAATGAGCTGTGATCCTATGTATGTTTTTCTTTATGAAAATAACGCGTAAAAAACACAATGACAAAGGGTATTGTGTCAGCTTGCAGACAAAGCCTTCTGTTTTTGCTAAAGGCGAACAAACCAGAAGGCTCTATTAAAATGGGCTGGCCTGAAATGCAAACTGCCTTTTGTTTTTTAACGCGCTGACTCCTTAGAGAAAACAATGATCGATTCATTTGGGGATGCCGGCTTGTTAGTGCAGCTGAATCAGCCCGTACACTTTGCGCAGTTTGGCCACAGAGGAACTGCCAATTCTCCCAAGTTTTTGTTTGAATTCAAAAGCGGATGCGTCAGGAATATCATTAAGCAGTTTCATTTGCTGTGCCAGTTCACACAAGATCAGCTGGCTGTTGATTTCTTTTTCTCCATCTGTTCTTTTTACGTAATGATACTGACCGCTGCTGTCTTGTTCCCGTGCCTTACGGTTATCTTGCAGCGCAAGCGCCAGACTGTCATAAATCCGTTTTTTCAAATGCGGCTTTAAGATCGGGAACATGATTTCTACACGGTTTTCCATGTTTCGGGTCATCAAGTCAGCCGATGATAAAAACACTTTGTTTTCCCCATTATGGTGAAAATAATAAATTCGTGTGTGTTCAAGGAACGCACCGACAATGCTCCGGACCCGGATGTTTTCACTAACCCCTTCGATCCCCGGCCGCAGACAGCACACGCCTCTAACAATTAAATCGATTTCCACTCCAGCTTGGGACGCTTCATACAGCTTCATCATAATTTTTTTATCCGTCAGCGAGTTCATTTTCGCGATAATGCGCCCGTTTCCAAACAGCTCGTGAGCGGCAATTTCTTCGTCAATTAATTGCAGGAACGTATCTCGTATGCCAAAAGGCGAAACAGATAAATGATGGTAGTCCGGTTTTTCCATATGTCCGCTCAATGAATTGAAAAAATGGGTGGCATCAATGCCAATTCGTTCATCAGCAGTTAGAAGCCCCATATCCGTGTAAACCCGTGCAGTAGCGTCATTGTAGTTGCCAGTTCCAAGATGGACAAACCGTTCAATTTTTCCTTTGCGCCGGCGTACAACGAGCGTGATTTTACTGTGCGTTTTCAAATGCGTCATTCCGTAAATCACGTGGCAGCCTGACTTTTCCAGCTCCTTTGCCCATTGAACGTTATTTTCTTCGTCAAACCGGGCCTTCAGCTCTACAAGAACGGTTACCTGTTTACCGTTTTCAGCAGCGCGCTCCAGGCTTTTAATAATTGGAGAATCGCCGCTTACCCGGTACAGCGTTTGCTTGATCGCCAATACGTCCGGATCATCAGCAGCCTGTGAAATAAAATCAACAATCGGTTCAAACGACTCGTACGGATGATGAAGCAGCACATCCTGCTTGAGAACCTGGCTGAAAATGCTTTCTTCTCCTTCTAAATCCTGCGGCGGCTGCGGAATAAAAGACGGGGCAGCCAAATGTTCGTGCGTTGCTTGAATGCTTTTGGAAAAAGAAAATAAAAACGTTAAATCCAATGGAGCTTGAATGGCATATACATCTTTACTGTGAATTTCCAGCTCTTCTTTTAAATACTCGACTACTTGCTCGTCATAACAGTCATGCTGCACTTCGAGCCGGACAGCGGCCCCCCATTTCCGTTTTTTCAGTTCTTCCTCAATTTCCTGCAGCAAGTCCTCCGCTTCGTCCTCGTGAATTGTCAAATCGGCGTTACGCGTAATGCGAAAAGGAGTCACAGATTTTACTCCATGTCCTTTAAATAATTTAGGCATAAATACAGAAATCACTTGTTCCAGTAAAACAAATACCCTTGCTTCCTTTTTTTCTGCAGGAAGCTCAATCAAACGGTTTATAACAGCAGGCACCTGTACAATCGTCAGTTTTCCCGCTAAAGAACCTGGGGCTTTTCCTTTTTCGTTTTCTTCCAGCATCACAGCTAAGTTTAATGATTTATTCAACAGCATTGGGAAAGGGCGATATGCGTCGATAGCCATTGGGGTTAAAACGGGGAAGATTTGCTCGTCAAAAAAGGTTTCCAAATAGGTACATGCAGCTGGGCTTATCTCCGTCATGGAGTTAATGGTCACATTTTCTTTTGCCAGTAAAGGAGTGAGTTCATTCAAGTATACGTCATCCTGCTTGCCCACAAGGTGATGCGTAATCTCGGAAATCAAACAAAGCTGTTCTTTCGGTGTTAATCCGGCTTTGTTTTCCGGGCGGTTAAATCCGGCTTTCACTTGATCAAGCAAGCCTGCTACGCGCACCATAAAAAACTCATCTAGATTCGAGCTGAAAATCGCTAAAAATTTATAGCGTTCCAGCAGCGCATTTTGTTCGTCACTTGCTTCTTGCAGCACCCGTTCGTTAAAGCCAAGCCAGCTTAATTCCCGGTTGTTGTAAAAAGATGGACTGTTCAAGTTTTTCTCTTTGGTGGCTGTATTCACTGTTTGCATGATGCCTTCATCTCCCTGTTGTTGAAATTCCAATTTTGTTAATTAAATTTAAAATAACACTATTTTGTAAATGTTTAGTAAACCCTTTGTAAATTGAATGTAAATATTCCGTATTATTTATCTGATTTTAAGAAAAGCGGCATGATTTTTGCCCAGTAAAAAATGAATCGCATAAAAACCCTTCTTTATTTAATAAAGAAGGATTCATCTTTTAAACAAACTCTTCAGCTTAAAGTCTTTGTCTAAAAGCTTTTTTGTATGTAGGATCGTGACTCAATGAATGTAGAGGGTGCGGGTCTTTGCTGTCAGAAGGTTTTGAAGAAAAATCATGTTTTTAAAAAAAGTTCTTGCTTGTTTTTTGTTTTTCACCAAACTTTCACTCTTGAAGAGTAAAGTGGCATTTGTACCAGGGAGGTACATACAAAATGAAACGAAACTATTCAGGAGGAATTTAAACATGAAAACTAAAAACAAATTATTTGGACTAGCAATGGCAGGCATTATTGGCCTCGGCTCTTTAGGTACGGTTTCCGCTTATGCGGCAACAGACACAACAACAAGCACAGCAGCTGTCCAGGAAGAAAAAGCGAAAAATGTAAAAGCAACATTAGATGCAGCCTCTCAAGAAAAAGTGCAGGCGATCATGGATAAATTAACCACAGGGTTACAGGATCTTGATGTTACATTGCCGGAAAAAGGAGATAAAGCGGACTTGTTTGCAGATCTAGATGCGGCCACAAAAGCGAAAGCGGAAGCCATTATGGATAAAATGAAAGCCGGCACGATCACGTTTGAAGAAGCACAGAATCAGCTGAAAGAACTTGGCGTGACACTTCCAGACAGAGCGGACAAAGGCGATAGAGGCGGCAAGGGAGACCTGTTTGCGGATCTAGATGCAGATACAAAAGCGAAAGCAGAAGCCATTATGAAAAAAGCAAAAGCCGGCACAATCACATTTAAAGAAGCACAAACTCAATTGAATGAACTTGGCGTGACACTTCCAGACAAAGGTGATCATGACATGTTTGCAGACCTGGATGCCGACACGAAAGCAAAAGCAGAAGCGATTATGGATAAAGTAAAGGCGGGCACGATTACATTTGAAGAAGCACAAACTCAGTTGAAAGAGCTTGGTGTGACGCTTCCAGACAAAGCAGACAAAGACGATGATAAAATAGCAGACCTACTAGCAGGATTAGATGCTGATACAAAAGCGAAAGCACAGAAGCTGATTGATCAAGCTGAAACACAGCTGGCTAAGTACGGTATTGATCACCTGCCTCTGCATGGATTCAACGAATCAGCTAAAGCAGAGTAATTCACTGCTTTTCATTTACTTCACTATTCCTTTATAAGTACAAAAAACGCTGTCATGCTCATGACGGCGTTTTTTAATATGAAGAAAATGAGAGTAAGGAAATACAATCTTTTTCATTCCTTATTTTATTTTGGCGACCATTTTTCCCTTTACATGTCTTTGGGAGAGATAGGAGAGCGCTTCCGGAATCTCATCCAATGAAATAACCTCTTTTAACATAGACGAAATGCTGCCTTGGGCTAATAGAGAGAGCATCTCATCTCCTATTTTCGCTAACGCTTTTTCCGCGATAATATCACCTGATTGATGGGCGGCTCCCAGGGCTACTTCATGGTAGGAAAGAGATTTCGTAAATGGTTTTATTTTTGTATAATCAGGAGCCCCGGCAATATGTACGATATGACCTGAAAAGGCAATGAGGTCCAATGCCTCTGTTGCACTTTGCCTGCTAATCGTATCGATAACAGCATCGACTCCTCTTCCAGCGGTAATCAGGCTCACTTTGGAAGAGATATCTTCTGTCCGATAATCGACCACAAAGTCGGCCCCAAGCGATTTGACATATTCATGATTGTGAAGGGAAGCGGTAGTAATCACCTGTTTACCGGCTAGTTTGGCTAACTGAATGGCAAATCCTCCTACACCGCCTGCTCCTCCATGAATCAAAATCGTATTTAACTGTGAAAGAGGCAGCTTGCCATGTAAAGCCTGATAGGCAGTGTAACCCGCTGTCGGAAGGGCAGCAGCATCTTCAAAAGTCACACCTTCTGGAATGCGCGACACGGTGTGTGCGTTGGTAACAGCAAATTCAGCATACCCGCCTTTTTTGGTAAGATCTCCATGGTAGACGACTTTATCTCCTTGATTCCACTGTGTCACTCCCTCGCCAGCTTCAGCTACAACACCGGCAACGTCTAGTCCGAGAATGTGAGGATACGTCCAATTTGGATGGCCGCCTGTCGCTGTTTTATAGTCGACCGGATTCAGTCCCACAGCATGAACTTCAACCAGTATTTCTCCTTTGTCAGGAGCAGGAGAGTTTATTTCGCTTACCCGCATTTCTTTCCATTCGCCTTTTTCCTGCAATAACAAAGCTTTCATAAACATTCGCTCCTTAAAAGTTTAGTTTGTTTGAATGATTTATCATGGCTAAAAGGATATGCTTCTGCAATGTTAGCATCTGTTAACGATAGACTTTGATTATTTTACCATATGAAAAGCTTATGAATGAATAAGAACGAATCAGGGAAGAGGATCCTTGATTGATTCGCTTTTTTTCCAAGCACAAATCTTATTTAAAACTGCTTCTGGTGCATTCTCTGTATGGTTATATTCTGCTGTGGGCGACACTTTGTGGTAAACAAGTATAATAGATGATTTCATCATTCTCTAACTCCTTAGGCTGTTGGGGGTGCTTGTTAGGAGAAGGAGGCCTCATCATGTTATGCTTTAGAAGTAAAGGCTAAACCGATTAAACAGGAGGAATAGAAATGCATACGTTAGGTTGGATTGGATTAGGTCATATGGGTGAACCTATGGCCATGAATCTTTTACAAGCAGGGTATAAAGTGAACGTATACAACCGCTCCCAAGAAAAAACAATCCCTTTAGTAGAAGCAGGAGCTGTTAACCTGCATTCGCCAAAAGAAATAGCTGAACAATCGGATATTATCTTTACGATGTTATCGAACGCGGATGCTGTACAATCTGTTTTAACGCAAGATAACGGTGTACTAGAAGGGATCAAACCCGGCAAAGTGGTAGTAGACATGAGTACTATTTCACCAGAAGATTCACGTTCGTTTGCGGAGCTGGTATCAGAAAAAGGCGGAATCTACATAGACGCACCCGTATCTGGTTCAGTAGGACCAGCCAAAGCAGGACAGTTAGTAATCCTTGCGGGTGGAGATGAAAGGGCTGTAGACATGTGCGAGCCTTATTTTAATGTCTTAGGCAAAGAAACGATTCATTTTGGCTCTAACAGTAAAGGCAGCTCTGCAAAATTAGCCATTAACCTGCTGCTGGGTATTATCGGACAGGGGATTGGAGAAACCTTATTATTTGCAGAAAGATCAGGACTGGATAAGGAAAAAGTGTTGGATATGATCTCTTTTTCCGCAGTGAATACAGGATTATTTCAAGGGAAAAAAGAGATGTATCGCAAAGAGGAATTTCCTTCTGCTTTTATGTTAGAACTGATGGCGAAAGACTTGGGCTTGATCAAAGCGGAGGCAGACAGAATGGAAACAACATTGCCGCTTGCTGAAGTAACGAACACGACCTACCGTTCCGCCAAAGAAAATGGAAAAGCACAATTGGATATGGCAGCCGTTTATTTAGAGTTAAAAGACAAGAACAAGAAGTAAAGCAGGGGAGCATCCTTTCGGGTGCTTCTTTTTAGTATATAAAATATATATTAAAGCTGTCTTGACTAAGCGGTGTTGGGTGACTTCCACCTTTTCAAAACTTTATTATCTTGTAATTTAGTGCTTAATGTAGATTTATTAAAAAGTTTGATCATTTAAAGGGACCGTCAATAATTTTGTGTAAATGGCGAATCCCTTTTCTTGCAGACTGTCATTTAATCAGTCGTTTTAAACATGGCTGCGAGCTCTGCGCGCGCCTGGTCAAAACCAATATGGCACCGCAAAGC
>NZ_JAMBOO010000150.1 GCF_023715895.1 Domibacillus indicus
AGCTTAATCACAGGCACGGGTATGAAACAGCGTCATCCGCGGGTCTGTTTGGCATGGAAATACAAGGGGCCACTGCTATTTTTGCGGTCAATTTAAAGCGAATCATTACGCTTTTAAAGGAAAAAGAGGAAAAAGAACAAAAAGCCTAAAAGGAAATAGGCAGATTCCTGTTCAATTTTGAACAGGAATCTGCCTATTTTTGTTGGAGAAACAAGTAAGAATTTAAAAACGTAAGTTTTTCAGTGCCCTC
>NZ_JAMBOO010000151.1 GCF_023715895.1 Domibacillus indicus
AAGCCAGTGCCAATAAGAAGAAATTCAATAAGAAAGTGGTGCGCGTTGAAGCACGCAGCTACCAAGCACAGCTTGAGGAAGAGATCAATAAAGATCGTGAAGAACATGGAAAAAAGCCGTTTCCCCCACAGGAAAAGGAAGAGATGAAGGAAATCAAGGCGAGCACGACTGACCCAGACAGCGGATACTATGTGAAAGACGAACGAGAGAAAAACTTTGCCTATTCCTTTCACACCGCCTGTGATGCCA
>NZ_JAMBOO010000152.1 GCF_023715895.1 Domibacillus indicus
TCCCTGAGTAGCGGCGAGCGAAACGGGACATAGCCCAAACCAGAAGGCTTGCCTTCTGGGGTTGTAGGACACTCTATACGGAGTTACAAAGGAAGAAGATAGGTGAAGCGATCTGGAAAGATCCGCGAAACAAGGTAACAGCCCTGTAGCTGAAATCTTCTTCTCTCTTGAGTGTATCCTGAGTACGGCGGAACACGAGGAATTCCGTCGGAATCCGGGAGGACCATCTCCCAAGGCTAAATACTCCC
>NZ_JAMBOO010000153.1 GCF_023715895.1 Domibacillus indicus
AAACTTCATAGTCAGGTGGCAATAGCGAAGAGGTCACACCCGTTCCCATCCCGAACACGGCCGTTAAGCTCTTCAGCGCCGATGGTAGTTGGGGGTTTCCCCCTGTGAGAGCAGGACGCCGCCTGGCGATTTACTTATTACATATGTGGAGGATTAGCTCAGCTGGGAGAGCATCTGCCTTACAAGCAGAGGGTCGGCGGTTCGATCCCGTCATCCTCCACCATTTATGCCGGTGTAGCTCAATTGG
>NZ_JAMBOO010000154.1 GCF_023715895.1 Domibacillus indicus
TTTCACGGCGGTAACACGGGTTCGAATCCCGTAGGGGTCACCATTTTGGAGGATTAGCTCAGCTGGGAGAGCATCTGCCTTACAAGCAGAGGGTCGGCGGTTCGATCCCGTCATCCTCCACCATTTACCGAGCCATTAGCTCAGTCGGTAGAGCATCTGACTTTTAATCAGAGGGTCGAAGGTTCGAGTCCTTCATGGCTCACCATGTATATGCGGGTGTGGCGGAATTGGCAGACGCACCAGAC
>NZ_JAMBOO010000155.1 GCF_023715895.1 Domibacillus indicus
GACGCATGGAGCTGACGAATACTAATCGATCGAGGACTTAATCAATGTACACTTGGCGTGTAACCGAAAGGTTTTTGCCCATACAATAACGCTTCTATCCAGTTTTGAAAGAACACTTCTTTCAAACTTCATAGTCAGGTGGCAATAGCGAAGAGGTCACACCCGTTCCCATCCCGAACACGGCCGTTAAGCTCTTCAGCGCCGATGGTAGTTGGGGGTTTCCCCCTGTGAGAGCAGGACGC
>NZ_JAMBOO010000156.1 GCF_023715895.1 Domibacillus indicus
TCCCCTTCGGGGGCAGCGGTGACAGGTGGTGCATGGTTGTCGTCAGCTCGTGTCGTGAGATGTTGGGTTAAGTCCCGCAACGAGCGCAACCCTTGATCTTAGTTGCCAGCATTTAGTTGGGCACTCTAAGGTGACTGCCGGTGACAAACCGGAGGAAGGTGGGGATGACGTCAAATCATCATGCCCCTTATGACCTGGGCTACACACGTGCTACAATGGATGGTACAAAGGGCTGCAAGAC
>NZ_JAMBOO010000157.1 GCF_023715895.1 Domibacillus indicus
TCCCCTTCGGGGGCAGCGGTGACAGGTGGTGCATGGTTGTCGTCAGCTCGTGTCGTGAGATGTTGGGTTAAGTCCCGCAACGAGCGCAACCCTTGATCTTAGTTGCCAGCATTCAGTTGGGCACTCTAAGGTGACTGCCGGTGACAAACCGGAGGAAGGTGGGGATGACGTCAAATCATCATGCCCCTTATGACCTGGGCTACACACGTGCTACAATGGATGGTACAAAGGGCTGCAAGAC
>NZ_JAMBOO010000158.1 GCF_023715895.1 Domibacillus indicus
AGCTTAAACACAGGCACGGGTATGAAACAGCGTCATCCGCGGGTCTGTTTGGCATGGAAATACAAGGGGCCACTGCTATTTTTGCGGTCAATTTAAAGCGAATCATTACGCTTTTAAAGGAAAAAGAACAAAAAGCCTAAAAGGAAATAGGCAGATTCCTGTTGAATTTTGAACAGGAATCTGCCTATTTTTGTTGGAGAAACAAGCAAGAATTTAAAAACGTAAGTTTTTCAGTGCCCTC
>NZ_JAMBOO010000159.1 GCF_023715895.1 Domibacillus indicus
CGCAAGGCTGAAACTCAAAGGAATTGACGGGGGCCCGCACAAGCGGTGGAGCATGTGGTTTAATTCGAAGCAACGCGAAGAACCTTACCAGGTCTTGACATCCCGCTGACCGGTCTGGAGACAGATCGTCCCCTTCGGGGGCAGCGGTGACAGGTGGTGCATGGTTGTCGTCAGCTCGTGTCGTGAGATGTTGGGTTAAGTCCCGCAACGAGCGCAACCCTTGATCTTAGTTGCCAGCATT
>NZ_JAMBOO010000015.1 GCF_023715895.1 Domibacillus indicus
AGATTTCCCATTACGCAAGTAAGTAAGATCCCTTGAAGATGACGAGGTAGATAGGTTCGAGGTGGAAGTGCGGCGACGCATGGAGCTGACGAATACTAATCGATCGAGGACTTAATCAAGATTAACATGGCACGGTATGCCGTTACTTTACAGAGATTATCCAGTTTTGAAGGAACAATTTTGTTCCATATATAGTCTGGTGGCAATAGCGAAGAGGTCACACCCGTTCCCATCCCGAACACGGCCGTTAAGCTCTTCAGCGCCTATGGTAGTTGGGGGTTTCCCCCTGTGAGAGCAGGACGCCGCCAGGCAAACAGTGAGGACAGCAAAAGCTGTCCTTTTTTGTATTTTGTATAGGAATTGGTTTGCTGCTTCTTGTTTTAAGATTGGAAAATTAAATATATTCATGATTTATATTTGTGATTTCAGAGACCGGTGTGTACGGCCTGTTATACTGTTTAGGCAGAAGGTATTTTCTTTAAAATATAACTGGGCAATGCAGTTGACCAAAGTGTCGGAGCATGCAACACTGCTGTAGGATTAACTGTGGAATCTAAGGGTAATACTATTGTTATCGAAACTTTTTTACATAATAAGTGGTATTTTAGAAAGGGGAGAGATGAATGGAGTCAATCTGGCTAGAGTATGCTTGGGCATTGTTAATCCTAATTGGATTAGAAGGATTGTTATCGGCTGATAATGCCCTTGTATTAGCGGTTATAGCCAAGCATTTACCTGAAGATCAGAAAAAAAAGGCTATAAGTTACGGAATTATCATGGCTTTCTTTTTCCGATTTGCTGCACTTTTTGCCATTTCTTTTATCGCAAACGTCTGGCAGGTACAAGCGATAGGAGCAGCTTATCTTCTTTACTTGGGCTTAAAGCATGTCATTCAGGCCCGGTTCGGGAAGAAAAATGAGAATATTCGTGAGGAAGTTAAAGAGGAAGCCGCAGGGAAAGGTTTTTGGCCTACTGTTGGGAAGATTGGTTTAGCCGATCTTGCTTTTGCCATTGACTCGATTCTTGCTGCAGTTGCTCTAGCCCTCGGCCTTCCAGATTCGCCGCTCGGTGAATTCGGCGGGATGGATGGAGGTAAGTTTATTGTTGTTCTTCTTGGAGGGATTGCTGGCCTGATTTTGATTAAGTATGCAGCAACCTGGTTTGTGCGGCTTCTCGATCAACGTCCAGCATTGGAAACAACCGCCTATGCAATTGTTGCCTGGGTCGGTGTCAAGCTTGCTGTCATTACTCTTGCCCATGAGGATATTGGTGTCTTAGACCATGATTTTCCACACAGTACCGCTTGGACGCTGGTCTTCTACGGAGTATTAGTTGGTATTGCTCTGCTTGGCTGGTTTGCACCCGCCAATAAGTCATTAGAAAAAGAGGATCTATAAAAGGTAAAAAAAGAAAAGGTGACAGTGAGTATAAGAACAGACGGGACTTTTATGAAAGATGAGCAGCTTACTATTCATTACTATTCATCTATTATAAAACTTGACTTTCTAGTACATGAGAGATATTATGTTGCGTTCGGGATAACCCAATAAAACAAGCGCTATCCTTTGAAAGACAAGGAATGGCGCTTGTTTTAGTTAGAAGAAGAAGTTTCAACGTTACATATTGAATAATATATTCACGTTGAACGCGACATAACGAATAAAATAGGAGGGTCTTTTTGGCAGCAAAGCAAGGATAAAATACGGTTGATCCGATTCGAGACCCGGAACAAATCCGGGCAATGAAAGAATATCTGCGAATTAAAGAGAAAAAAACAGAGAAAATCCTGTTATGTTAATGGATGTTCCAAAAATCAAGTCTGCACAAGATGCGGTAGAGCTTGCTGCGGAAATTGAGCGCATGGAGTCGTCACTAAAGATGCTGAAATCAGAGCTGAAAAGGTTTGTGGACCAAAACGGTGCGGTTGAAACAGCAGACAAAGTGTGGACTTACAAAGTGGCGGTCTCTTGGGAGTTTCATGAGTATGGCCTGAGAAACATGGAAGACCAGCTGGCGGTTGAAGGTATAAATCCTTGGAAAGTCACGATGATCTCCGCGGCAAACCTGAAAAAATCGGCTGGGGTAAAGAGGTGCTGCGCCAATTTGGTCAAAAAAAGAGAAGAAACGCTTTTCGTCTCAAAACAGATAAATAGTGGTAAGTGATAGTGTAGCATATCCAAAATAAGCCCCTCTACGATAAGCTTATATAACTTACTATTAATTATTATAACAAACTTTGTTTAGCTACTAGACAAACAAAGTAACCCCTGCTATACTCAATTCCAAGATTAAGAGTATTCAAATTCTTAACTAATAAAAAAAGGGGGGCAAGCAGATGAATAAATGTAAGGGGTTTCTAAACGTTTTAATGGTATCGTTACTAGTATTTATCCTGGCAGCCTGCGGGCAAGATGCAGGAAAAAATGTAAGCGGTAGCGATTCAGAGCAAGCTGATAAGGAGATTAGAATTGGTCTTTCTGTATCTGACTTATCTTTAGAAAGATGGCAACATGACAGAGATATATTTGTTAAGAAGGCTGAAGAAATTGGTTCTAAAGTCTTAGTTCAATCTGCAGATGGTGATGAAGCAAAACAATTGTCACAAATTCAAAATATGCTTTCACAGGGAATTGATGTACTTGTTATTATTCCTATAAACTCTGATTCTTTAACACCGGTTGTCGATCAAGCAAAAGCGGAAGGTATTCCAGTATTGGCATACGATCGTTTAATCAATAATTCAGAAATAGATGCATATGTTTCCTTCGATAATATACGCGTTGGAGAAATGCAGGCAGAATACTTGGTAAATAAAGTTCCCAAAGGTAAATACTTTTTAATGGGTGGATCACCGACGGATAACAATGCAAAGATGTTTAGGGAAGGACAAATGAACGTTATCCAGCCTCTGGTAGATAAAGGTGACATTGAAATTGTAGGGGATCAATGGGCAAAGAACTGGGAAGCAAACGAAGCACTCAAAATAATGGAGAATGCGCTTACAGCTAATAAAAACCAAATTGATGCTGTTGTTGCTTCTAATGACAATACGGCTGGTGGCGCCATTCAAGCATTGTCAGGCCAAAACTTAGATGGAAAGGTAGCGGTTTCTGGGCAAGATGCTGACATTACAGGTGTCCAACGTATTGCAGAAGGTACACAATCAATGACAGTTTATAAGCCAATTAAAACTATTGCAGAAATGAGTGCAGAAGTCGCGGTTAAACTTGCGAAGGGTGAGAGTGTTCAAGCTGGGGGCTCTGTTAATAATGGGAAAATAGATGTGCCATTCATCAAACTAGATCCAATTATGGTAGGTAAAGAAAATATTGTTGATACTATTATAAAAGATGGTTTCCATTCCTATGATGAGATTTACAAAAATGTCCCTGAGAATGAGCGTCCACCGCGTCCATAAAAATAAGAGCTGAACAGGATTAGGGGGGGAAGCCCCCTATTCTTAATAAGATAAGGAGGCCATCAACATGGATACTTTCGCACTTCAAATGAAGGGTATTACAAAAACCTTTCCTGGTGTAAAAGCATTAGATAACGTGACTTTTTCTGTACGTAAAGGGGAAATCCATGCATTGTGTGGTGAAAACGGGGCTGGGAAATCAACGTTAATGAAAATTTTAAGTGGTGTATATCCAGTGGGTACATACAGTGGCCAGATCTTAATTAACGGAGAGGCCGCGTTCTTTAAATCCATAAAAGAATCTAGACAAGCCGGCGTATCCATTATTTATCAAGAACTTGCACTTGTGGAGGAAATGACAGTCGCGGAAAACCTCTTTCTTAGTCATGACCTTATGAGACAAAAAGTGATTAATTGGAACAAGATAAATGCGGAAGCACAGAAGTGGCTTAGCAACATTGGATTAAATATTGATCCACAAACAAAGGTTGGTGATTTAACAGTAGGAAAACAACAGTTAATCGAGATTGCGAAGGCTCTCACTAATAAAACAGATATTTTAATTTTAGATGAACCCACTGCTGCATTAACAGAGAGTGATGTTGAGATCTTAATAGGACTCTTAAAAGATTTGAGGTCAAAAGGTGTTACGTGTATTTATATCTCTCACAAACTTGGAGAAGTTATGACACTAGCTGATACCGTAACGATCTTGCGTGACGGGCAAACAATCAGCACGGATCCAATTAAAGAGCTTTCAGAGGATAAAATAGTAACAAAAATGGTTGGAAGGGAACTGACGGAGCTTTTCCCTTATAAGGCTCGGCCGATAGGGAAACCAATCTTACAAGTAGAGAACTATTCTTCTTTTGAAGCACATAGTGGAAAATCAATCATAAAAAATGTGTCCTTTACATTGAAAAAAGGGGAAATTCTCGGGTTTTCTGGCTTGATGGGTGCTGGAAGAAGTGAACTATTCACCAGCCTGTTTGGAGGGCTTAAAGAGAAAAAGCAAGGCAAAGTGATTATTGACGGAAAAGAAACAAATATTCAAAAGCCGGCCGATGCCATTCAGGAAGGCTTAGCCTATGTTTCAGAAGATCGAAAAAGATACGGTCTTATCCTGGGGATGGACATTGCAAAAAACTCGACGCTTGTTGCGTTAAACAAAGTCATGAAGTTCAACATTATTGACGATGCGCTGGAAGTAAAGCGTGCAGATGAGATTACAAGAAAAATGAAATTAAAAGCCCCTAACCTTGAAACCAAGGTTGGTCAGTTGAGTGGAGGTAATCAGCAAAAGGTTGTCCTCAGCAAATGGATATTAAATAACCCCAAAGTCCTTATTTTAGATGAACCAACAAGGGGCATTGACGTAGGTGCAAAATATGAAATCTATAAAATTATTAATGAACTTGCAGAGCAAGGGGTTGGAATTGTCATTATATCCTCTGAATTGCCAGAAGTTCTTGGAATGTCAGACCGAATATTAGTCATGACAGAAGGAAGTATTAGTGGTGAATTTACAAGGAAAGAAGCCACACAGGAAAAAATAATGGCATGTGCCACAGGAGGGAAGATTCGTGAACAATCCATTGCCTACTAATACGAATGTAATTCCAAAAGAAAATAAAAAACTGAGTTTTAAACTTGATTTTCAAGCCTATACATTGATCATTGCCCTCGTTTTAATTGCACTCATTTTTGGGTTTTTTACAAATGGTGAATTTTTATCCTCCCGTAATCTATCAAATTTGTTCACACAGATGGCTGTGGTCGCTGTCCTTGCAATTGGAATGACTCTTATTATTGTCGCCGGACATATTGATTTATCTATTGGATCTTTAGTGGGTTTAACGGGTGGAATCACAGCGATTCTCCAAGTTTGGTTTGGAATGAATACAGTTGTTGTTGTCATTGTTGCCATTGCAGCTGGTGCTCTCGTAGGTTTATGGCAAGGCTGGTGGGTTGCCTATCGTGCTGTGCCCGCTTTTATTGTGACACTGGGTGGCATGTTGATTTTTCGTGGGATTTTAATTGGAATTAGTGAAGGACAGACAATTGCTCCGTTGAATGACAGCTTTAAACTCATTGGAAACAGTTACTTACCATACAGTATAGGTTATATTATTGCCGCTGTCAGTGTTGTCCTTCTTTTTGTGTCAACCGCACGTATGAGAGCGAAACGCCAAAGCATGGGCTTAGCCGTTCCGTCTACTATTGTTGATTATGGTAGAGTCACAGTTTATTCCTTTTTTACTCTATTAATTACTTATATGCTAAATCGTTATTTGGGAATCCCTATTTCAATGTTGATTGCTGTTTCATTTGCTGGATTGTTCCTTTTTGTATCTCTGAAAACGTCTTTCGGACGATATGTTTATGCGATCGGCGGTAACGCTGAAGCTGCAGCGCTCTCAGGGATTAACATTAAACGAAATGTATTGTACGTCTTTATCTTAATGGGCGCACTAGCAGGAGTAGCAGGAGTGCTTTTAACAAGCAGATTAAATGCGGCAACGGTGAGTGCCGGTAACATGCTTGAATTAGATGTAATTGCCGCCTGTGTAATCGGTGGAACAAGTTTAATGGGTGGAAAAGGGAAAATTATGGGTGCGATTATTGGTGCACTTATCATGGCTAGTATTGATAACGGAATGAGCATGATGAATATTGAGACGTTTTGGCAATACATCGTTAAAGGCTCTATTTTAATTTTTGCTGTGTGGCTTGACATTTCAAGCAAAAAATAATAATCATTGTAAATTTTAAAAAATATAAGCTGCTATTAGTAGCAATATTTCATTCATACCAATAATCAAGCCTAGAATGAAAAAATAAAAAAGCCCAAGTGATTGGTCATATAATGTACCAAAGATTATGGCTTCACTGACAATGACCAGCTTGCCGCTGCTACTTGTTTATTTCTTCGCGCAAGAAAAAATTGTAAAAGGTGTGGCTGCAGGTTCCGTAAAAGGATAATATTGATTTCATTTTAGAAAGAAGGAAAAGAAATGAAAAAAGTGCGTGTAGGATTAATTGGATGTGGATTCATCAGCGGCATTTACCTTGAAAATGCCAAAAAGTTTAATTTTTATGATATCACAGCATGTGCAGATTTAGATTTAAGCCGGGCGAAAGCAACTGCTGAAAAGCATAATATTGAAAAAGCCTATTCACCAGAAGAATTGATCCAGGACCCGGATATCGATCTTGTTCTAAACTTGACAATTCCGGCTGCTCATGCCGATATTGCTGTTCAGGCATTAAAAGCCGGCAAGCATGTATACAGTGAAAAACCGCTTGCTGTAACACGTGAAGAAGGACAAGCCATTCAGGAAGCTGCAAAAGAAAGCGGCTGCTACGTCGGAAATGCGCCGGATACATTTTTAGGCGGAGGCATTCAAACCGCGCGCAAGTTAATTGAAGATGGCTGGATCGGGCGACCTGTATCTGCAACCGCTTTTATGATGAATCATGGCCACGAGCATTGGCATCCAGATCCAGGCTTTTACTATCAAAAAGGCGGCGGCCCGATGTTTGATATGGGACCTTACTATATTACAGCGCTTATTTCAATGATGGGTCCTGTGAAGCGGGTGACAGGCGCTGCAAGCGTGACATTCCCGGAACGGACCATTTTAAGCGAGCCAAAGTATGGAGAAAAAATCCAAGTCAATACGCCTACACAAATTAACGGTATTATGGAGTTCCATCAAGGAGCCGTCGCTTCGATTATTACAAGCTTTGATACGTGGCATCATAATTTGCCGTACATTGAAGTGTACGGAGACGAGGGCAGTCTTGTCGTGCCAGACCCGAATACATTTGGCGGCCCTGTGCGGGTACGCCGAAAAGGGCAGGAACAGTGGTCAGACATTCCGCTGACACATGGTTTTTCAGAAAACAGCCGGGGCATTGGCCTTTCGGAAATGGCGTATGCCATTTTAGAAGGCCGCTCACCAAGAGCAAGCGGCGATCTTGCTTACCACGTACTTGATATTATGCATGGGTTTCATGACGCTGCCGAACAAGGAAAGCATTATGAATTGAGCAGTACATGTGACCAGCCAGCTCCGCTTCCAACAGGCATTGACCAGGATAATTTTCATGATCTCATGTCAGGAAAATAAGGAGGAATCGCTATGCAGTCAGCCGTATTGCAGAAAACAAAAGAAATTGATTTGCAGGAACAGAGCATTCCAGTTCCTGCTGACAATGAAGTCCTGATTAAAGTAAAAGCAGTTGGCTTATGCGGATCGGATATTCATTATTACGAACATGGGAAAATCGGCGACTTTATCGTGGAAAAGCCGATTATTTTAGGCCATGAAGTGTCGGGGGAAATTGCAGAGCTTGGAAAGGATGTCCAGGGTCTTCAAAAAGGCCAGCGGGTTGCCATTGAACCCAGTAAAACATGCGATACATGCATTCATTGCCAAAGCGGGCGCTACAATCTTTGCAAGAAAGTGGAGTTTTTAGCAACGCCCCCATATGACGGTGCCTTCTGCCAGTACATTGTGATGCGCAGCGACCTTGTATTTCCAATTCCAGATGAAATGAGTGACGAAACGGGTGCATTAATTGAGCCATTTTCTGTCGGCCTTCATGCTTGCAGCCGGGGAGAAGTAAAGGCCGGTGATTCGGTGCTTATTTTAGGAATGGGCCCTATTGGCTTGCTGACGGCTGCAGCAGCAAAAATGAGCGGCGCAGGACTAATTATTGGCGTTGATTTGGAACAGGCACGGCTGGATAAAGCAAAAGAGCTAGGTGCAGATGAGGTGATTAATGTAAAAACCGAATCGTTTGAGGAAAAGATCTCGGAGTATACAAATGGACTCGGCGTGGATGTGGCGATTGAAACAGCCGGAAGCCCGGCAGCATTAAAGAGTATGATTTCAGGAGTGCGCCGTGGCGGCAAAGCAGTGATCGTTGGGATGTCTTCCGAGGATGAAGCGCCGCTTAACATTGCCCAAATCATTAGCAAAGAAATTGATATAAGAGGGGTATTTCGTTATCACCATACATACCCAAAAGCGATTCAGCTGTTATCAGAAAGCAAGATTGATATCGAGAAAATTATAACAGATTATTATGATTCGCTTAATGAAATAGAGGCAGCGTTTAAAAAAGCTATTCAAGATAAGAAAAATACACTGAAAATTATGATTTATCCGAATGGACGCTAATAAAAAGAGGGAGGGTATTCGTCAATGAAAGAAGTTCGCATTGGCATGGTCGGTTATAAGTTTATGGGAAAAGCACATAGTCACGCATATCGTGATTTGCCGATGTTTTTCCCAGATCAGCCACGACCAGTAATGAAAGTGATTTGTGGAAGAAATGCAGAGAATGTTCAAAAAGCCGCTAAGCAGTTTGGATGGGAACAGAGCAGTACGGATTGGCGAGAATTAATGGATAACCCTGATATTGACTTGATTGACATTAATGCACCAAGTGATGCCCATAAAGAAATTGCGCTGGCAGCTGCAGCAGCCGGAAAGCACATTTTTTGTGAAAAACCGCTGGCATTGACCTTGCAGGATTCCCGGGAAATTTTAGAAGCGACCGAAAAAGCAGGTGTTAAGCACATGATCGGTTTCAACTACCGATTCGCGCCAGCTGTTCTTTTGGCGAAGAAGCTGGTTGAAGAAGGCCGGCTCGGCGACATTCATCATTTCCGCGCCTGGTTTTTGCAGGACTGGCTTGTTGACCCAGATTTCCCACTGACGTGGCGCCTGCAGAAAGAAATTGCTGGATCAGGTTCACATGGAGATTTAGGCGCGCATTTAATTGACTTGGCTCATTTCCTTGTCGGCGGCATCTCAGAAGTCATCGGTATGAGTGAGACATTCGTGAAAGAGCGGCCTGTTCCAGACAATATGACAGGCTTAAGCGCCCAGGCAAGCAAAGATTCACCAAAAGAAAAAGTAACGGTTGATGACGCCACGCTGTTTATGGCCCGATTTGAAAATGGTGCGCTCGGAAGCTTTGAAGCAACACGCTATGCATCTGGCCACCGGTGTACAAATTCATTTGAAATTAACGGCAGCAAAGGAAGCGTGAAATTTGACTTTGAACGGATGAATGAACTGCAGGTATACTTCACGGACGACGCTGATGATGTGCAAGGATTCCGCCGTGTACTGGCCACCGATCCTGCCCATGCTTATGCAGATGCATGGTGGCCGCCTGGACATACAATCGGCTATGAACATACATTTATTCATGAAGTGGTGGAGCTAATGCAGTCCTTTAAAGAAGATCGCCAGCCAATTCCTGATTTTACAGACGGTGTAAAGTGCCAGCAAGTACTGGAAGCGGTAGATTTGTCTATTGAAGAACGCCGCTGGATCAAGCCGAGCGATTTGTAAAGACAAAGACAGAAGGAGCTAATAATATGAAGAAAAAAGCGCTAATCGTATGGGGAGGCTGGGACGGGCACGAGCCGGACCAGGTTGCCGAGATTTTTAAAGGCATATTAGAAGACGAAAATTTCGAGGTGGACGTATCAGATACACTTGAATCCTATGCCGATCTGGAAAAGCTGAAGTCACTGGATTTAATTGTGCCACACTGGACAATGGGTGAAATCAGCAAAAAGTATGTGTTGAATATTTCGGCAGCAGTTATGAGCGGTGTAGGAATTGCTGGCTGTCATGGGGGGATGTGTGATTCTTTCCGCAACAATGTTGATTGGCAGTTTATGACCGGCGGCAACTGGGTAGCGCATCCGGGAAATGACGGCGTAGAATATATGGTAAATATTAAGCATTCATCAAGTTCATTGTTAGAAGGATTTGACGATTTCAAAGTCGTTTCCGAACAATATTATCTTCATGTAGACCCGGCTGTGGAAGTATTAGCCACAACGAGATTCCCAGTTGTCGACGGGCCCTATAAAGCAAATGGAGCAGTTGATATGCCGGTTGTTTGGACAAAACGCTGGGGACTTGGCCGCGTGTTTTACAATGCACTTGGCCATAAAGCAGATATCGTAGCGATGCCAGAAGTTTCATCCATTATGCGCCGGGGCTTTTTATGGGCTTCTGAAGGAAAAGAACTTTACGGCCGTTCGGATGCACCGACATATGGAACATATGGGAATGGTAAAAATAAAGTATATACAGGTATGGGTGATAGTGAATAATAGTTAAAGACTGGTATCATTCACTCTATTAATTGGGGGATGATATATGGAGTTCTAAGAATGGTTGTTTATTAAGATGAACGTACACGTTCTATGTTCTGCCTGCCTGTAAAACATATTCTAAAAATAGTTTTCATGAAAAAGGATGGTCTTTTCCCATCCTTTTTCCTTATTATTGTAGACAAAATCATGTTTAGGTATTCATTTAATCTATATAGAAAAATATAAAACCAAACACTTTTTATCCTTTTCCTATCAGACCATTAAAAAAATAGAAAACACAGGGTTTTCGAAACCCTGTGGTATTAACTGAAGATACATAACAGTCAGGAATACGTCGAGCTGCAAAAGCGCATTGTCTGTTTCACTGACATCAAAGAGCATTTTGGCAGTCTATTATAAAAGGATCTCTACCCTCATGCTAGCTATTCTACCAAAAAAAGTAATAACAAAATCCATAATAAATAAGTTGCGGATTTCGTTAGGTAGTCAACCCATTAATAAAACGTCCAATCATCATTGAACATGCACCGAGCGCAGGCGCATTTTTGCCAAGGGAAGAAGGCAAGAAGGCACATTCCGCCTCAAACCGGATGTTCATTCGGGACGAAAGTGTGTTTTTGACAGCGTTTAGCACGAAAGGGTTTGACTCAATAAGTGGATTTCGTAAAATGATAGCTTCCGGATCAAATGTATTGGTAATGTTGACAAGGCCGATCCCTAGGTAATGGCCGAAATTTTCAAGTGCGGTGAACAGCTCGACATCATTTTGCTTGTAGCGTGCCTCTATCTCTGCATCATTCCATACAGCAGGCAGGGACTGGCGGAACGCTTTTTCAGAAGCGTACAGCTCCCAGCAGCCGCGATTTCCACAATTGCATTTTGGGCCGTTAAAATCAATCGTCATGTGGCCCATTTCGCCAGAAAAGCCATGTATGCCCTTGTACAGTTTATTGTCTAGGACGAGACCGAGACCAATCCCAGTGCTGACACTCACATAGATGAAATTATTGTATGCTTTTGCAGCTCCATATATATTTTCTCCATAGGCGCCAGCATTTGCTTCATTTTCAATCGTAACGGGTACATGAAAGGCGTCTTCAACTATTTTTTTTAATTCAATGTTGTCCCAGTGCGAGTTTGGTGTTAAAACAATTTGTTCGGAGCGATTCACTAGACCTGGAACACAAATACCAATGCCGATAAGCCCGTACGGAGAACCAGGCATTTTATCGGTCACTTGCTGAATGGTTTTTAAGAGAAGCTCAATTGTTTCATCTGGAGAAGACTGGTTTAAGTCAAAATAATGCTCGCTCACAATCGATCCGTCCAAATCCGTTAAAAGAACAGTCATATCGTCTACACCGATGTCTACGCCGATGGCATATCCCGCTTGTTTGTTAAACATAAGCATCACAGGCCGGCGTCCGCCGCTTGACTGACCCTGTCCGATTTCAAAAATAAATTTCTCATCAACCAGCTCTTGAATTTGAGCGGAAACCGTGGATTTGTTTAACCCGGTTGTTTTGGACAAATTAGCGCGTGAGATAGGAGAGTGATGAATGACCTCCTGCAAAAGCCGCCGTTTATTCATTTTTTTTACTAAGTTTTGATCTGCTATCATTATTCATATCACTCACTTTGTTGTTTATTTAAATAAAGTTTAAATTAATTATAACAAAAAGCTTGAAAAATGAAAGCGGATTCTGTAATATATGAGTTAAGTTAGTTTATCCAAGCAACAAACATGAAGGAGGAAAAAATAATGACATACTTTGAAAATGTAAACAAGATTCAATTTGAAGGGGCAGATTCCAAAAATCCGTTTGCCTTTAAGTATTACAATCCGGAAGAAGTTGTAGGCGGCAAAACAATGGAGGAACAGCTTCGTTTTTCTATTGCTTACTGGCACACTTTTACAGCAGACGGCAGCGATCCATTTGGTGCCGGCACGATGCAGCGCCCATGGAATAAATATTCCGCTATGGATCTCGCCAAAGCGCGTGTTGAGGCGTCATTTGAATTATATGAAAAACTAGGTGCACCTTATTTTGCATTTCATGATCGGGATATTGCTCCTGAAGGCAGCAACTTAAAAGAAACCAATGAAAATCTGGATGTTATTGTTTCGATGATCCAGGATTACATGAAAACAAGCAATGTGAAGCTTCTTTGGAATACAGCCAACATGTTTACCAATCCACGTTTTGTTCACGGGGCGGCAACAAGCAGTAATGCGGATGTTTTCGCTTATGCAGCAGCGCAGGTGAAAAAGGGATTGGAAACAGCGAAACTCCTTGGTGCTGAAAACTATGTGTTCTGGGGCGGCCGTGAAGGGTACGACACATTGTTAAACACGGACTTGAAACTGGAGCTTGATAACTTGGCGCGCTTCTTCCATATGGCGGTCGACTATGCAAAAGAAATCGGTTACGACGGCCAATTTTTAATTGAGCCGAAGCCAAAAGAGCCGACAACACATCAGTATGATACGGATGCGGCGACAACATTGTCATTCCTGCGCCAATATGGACTCGACAACCATTTTAAATTAAATCTGGAAGCAAACCACGCAACGCTTGCCGGACATACATTTGAGCATGAGCTTCGCACAGCCCGCATTAATGGCATGCTTGGTTCGGTTGATGCGAACCAGGGTGACCCGCTTATCGGCTGGGATACAGATGAATTTCCAACGGATCTTTATTCTACTACGCTTGCGATGTACGAGATTTTGCAAAATGGCGGGCTTGGCAAAGGCGGCTTAAATTTTGATGCGAAAGTACGCCGTGCTTCCTTTGAAGCTGACGACTTGTTCTTGTCGCACATTGCCGGCATGGATGCATTCGCCATCGGTTTAAAAACAGCGCAACGATTAATTGAAGACAAAGCGTTTGAAAACGTGATCGCGGACCGTTACAGCAGCTATACAACTGGCATTGGCCTTGAAATTGTAGAAGGGCGCGCTAATTTCCAATCGCTTGAAAAATATGCGCTTGAGAACAGCCAAATTCAAAATCGTTCAGGCCGCCAGGAAAATTTAAAAGCGATCTTGAATCAGTATTTGCTGGGCAGCAACTAAAAACGGCTTGAACGGCCGGAAAATATAAAATGGATCGGAGAATTAACTTGAACGGCCAGATTATTGCAAATCTGGTTGTTCGGGAGAAAATCCGATCCATTTTTCAAAGGAGTGGGAAAAATGAACTATGTGATTGGGGTTGACCTTGGAACGAGTGCCGTCAAAACCATCTTAGTCAATGAAACAGGCGAAATTTGCGCGGAAACATCGAAAAGCTACCCGCTTTTTCATGAGCGGGCTGGCTGGAGTGAGCAAAATCCGGATGACTGGGTAACAGGGACGATTGACGCTTTGCAAGAAATGATGAAAGAGGCCAATGTTCCGGCAGAAAATATTAAGGGTATCAGCTATTCCGGGCAAATGCATGGACTTGTCCTTCTGGACGAGCAGCGTAACGTCCTCAGAAAAGCGATTTTATGGAATGATACGCGGACGACAAAACAATGCGAAGAAATTACGGCAACGCTTGGAACAGAAATGCTTTCTATTACAAGGAACCGCGTATTGGAAGGCTTCACGCTTCCGAAAATTCGCTGGGTGCAGGAAAACGAGCCGGAGCTGTTTGAAAAAGCTGCCCTTTTTTTACTGCCAAAAGATTACGTCCGCTTGAAAATGACCGGCGAGGCGCATATGGATTACTCGGATGCGGCGGGTACACTGCTTCTCGATGTAGCGAAAAAAGAATGGAGTGCTGCTATTTGCAAAACGTTTGATATTCCCCTTTCTCTTTGCCCGCCACTTGTTGAGTCTACTGGACAGACAGGCACACTGCTTTCATCCATTGCCGAAATAACCGGGCTGCGCGCGGAAACTCCTATTTTTGCGGGTGGAGCGGATAATGCTTGCGGAGCAATTGGCGCGGGTATTTTAAGTTCGGGAAAAACAATGTGCAGCATTGGAACGTCCGGTGTCATTTTAGCTCATGAAGACGATTCGTCCCGGGATTTTGAAGGGAAAGTTCACTTTTTTAACCATGGCAAAAAGAATGCATTTTATACGATGGGTGTCACGCTTTCTGCTGGACATAGCCTGCAATGGTTTAAAGAAACCTTTGCGAAGGATGAATCGTTTGATGAGATGCTGAAGGAGGTAGGCAGCATTCCACCGGGGGCGGCCGGGCTTCTATACACCCCATACTTGGTCGGTGAACGCACCCCTCATCCCGATTCTGTGATTCGCGCGAGTTTCATTGGCATTGATAGTTCCCATACAAGAGCGCATTTTGCAAGGGCCGTAATGGAAGGGATTACCTTCTCATTACAGGAATCAATCGACCTATTCCGGAAAGAAGGGAAAAATGTCGACACGGTCATTTCAATTGGCGGCGGGGCAAAAAACGATGTGTGGCTGCAAATGCAGGCGGATATTTTCGAGGCGAAAGTAGTAAAGCTGCAAAATGAGCAGGGACCGGCGATGGGAGCAGCGATGATCGCAGCGGCCGGCAGTGGGATGTTTGAATCACTTGAACAGTGTGCGGAGGTCTTTATTAAAGAAGGCCAGACATTTTTACCGGATGCAGAACGGGCAAAGCAGTATAAATCATTGTTTTCTATTTATCAAACAGTATATGACCAAACAAAGCCGATTAACGAACAACTGCAGTCATTCCGTGTATAAAGGAGTTTTATAATGATTAAACAGGTGCTGTTTGACGGGCAAGAAGCGATACAAGCATCAAATGGACAGCTTGAAATGATACTGATTCCGTCGTTCGGAAGCAACGTCATTTCGCTCGTTGATGTAAAAACAGGCCGGGAATTGCTGGTCAAGCCGGATTCTTTTGCAACCTTAAAGGAAAGCCCGATTTTGCATGGCATTCCGGTGTTGTTTCCGCCAAATCGGATCAAAGGTGGGACATTCCAATTTAACGGCGTTACCCATGAGTTTCCGATCAATGAAATCGGAAAACATCATATTCACGGTTTTGTGTATGACAAACCCTGGGTCGTAACAGCTCAAAACGAAAGAAATGGCATAATTACAATTGAAACCGCGATTCAACTCGAAAAGCCGGCGATTTATAAAAATGCGTCGATTCATTTAAACTATGAGCTTGACGGGAGTGTCCTGCGTCAGAAAGCAGTCGTGAAAAACAATGGCAACGAGGCATTTCCCTGGGGAATTGGCTACCATACTGCTCTGTTATTTGACGAAAAAAATTCGGTATTTTCTTTAACGAAAAAAAGCCAATGGGCGTTAACTGATGAAGCCATTCCGACAGGTGAACAGGTTCCGGGTGAGCCGATAGAAAAGAAAAACTTGCAGGGCGTCCCGCTTGACGACGCGTTTGCCGCTGTGGAACAAGGAAATGAAGCTGTGCTCCATAACAAGGAAACAGGCTGCACCATCACGTATCGAACGGATTCTGCGTTTAAACATTGGGTTGTTTACAATGGAAATGGCCGTGAGGGTTTCCTTTGTCCAGAACCGTATACGTGCATCACTAACGCGTTTAATATGGATGTGCCGGCTGAAGTAACTGGCCTCCGTGTGCTGGAGCCGGGTAAAGAAGATGTCGTAACAGCTGAAATAGAAGTAACCCATCTGCAGTGATATCACTGCAGATTTTTTTGGTGAGGGGAAGAAGGGGATTGAGGAGTTTTTATATCAATAGCCAGCTGGAACAAAAAAATAGCGCCTAACCCTCACTAAATCAAAGATTTTAAAGGGGAATGCGGCGCTCATTTTTTGTTCAAAAACTCATAAATATTCACTAAATGAAAGAGGCTAAACTTATATTTTATTAAACTCATCAGGATCTGCAAACATACGTTTATCCTGGTTAAGAGCATTTATTTTGTCCATATCTTCTTGTGAAAGTTCAAAATCAAATATATCCACATTTTCAGCAATACGATGTGGTTTTGTTGACTTCGGTATGGTCACTACTCCAGTTTGTAAATCCCAGCGGATAATGATTTGAGCAGTTGATTTATTATATTTGTTTGCAATTTCGACTAAAGCGGATTCGTTAAGAAGGCCGCCTTGCATTAATGGAGACCACGCTTCAAGCTGAATTTCATTTTTTCTACAAAAATCATGTAATTCCTTTTGGTTAAATCGCGGATGGTATTCAACTTGATTGACCATCGGTTTAATTTCACAGTTTGCCATAATGCTTTCAAGGTGATGAATTTTAAAATTACTAACGCCGATTGCACGAACACGCCCATCCTTATAAAGCTTTTCAAGCGCTTTCCATGTCTCTACATATTGCCCTTTGGAAGGCAGAGGCCAATGAATTAAATAAAGATCTAAATAATCTAAGCCCAATTTCTCCATACTCTCATCGAAAGCTGCTAATGTAGAGTCAAATCCATGATGAGCGTTCCAAACTTTAGTTGTGATAAATAGCTCTTCTCGAGGTACATTTGATTCAGCAATTGCTCTGCCTACGCCATCTTCATTTCCATAAATTGCTGCGGTATCAATGCTTCTATAGCCAACTTCAAGAGCAGCTTTTACTGAACTAACAACTTCCTCTCCGTCTTGTACTTTAAAAACCCCTAAGCCAATCCATGGCATTTCTACACCATTATATAATGTTGTCGTGCTTTGTAAATTCTTCAGCATAGTTTTTTGCCCCTTTATCAGTTAGTAGTAAAATACTAAAAAGCAAGAGTTAAAGCTCTACGTAATTTCTCCATTCGTGAATGGGCTTCCAATTTAAAAGCTTTTTAGCTTTTTCATTGTTTAACAATGTTTCAAAACCTGATAAATCTTTGCGAAAATCTTTTACAGTGGGAAAACAAGTTTCCATTAGTTGTTTACTCTCAATATTCATACTCGTATCATCAGCCGCAATATTAAGGGCGACTGAACCAAGTCCGTCTGTCTCAACTGCTAATCTAAAAGCTGTTGCTGCGTCTCTTGTGTCAATATAACTCCACAGAATTGTTTTTCTTTGCTCAGGATCATGGATGAAATTCGGGAAATTTTTGTACATTTCAGGAGAAATAACATTTCCTAATCTCATTGATACTACCTGCATACCTTTTCTTTGGTAGATCATATCAGCTGTTTTCTCATTTACAATCTTAGATAATCCATAACTTTCTTCCGGCATTTGTGGGTGGTCTTCGTCTATAGGTACATACTGTGGTGTTAAGCCTTGCTTTGAAAAGCAAATACCATAAGAAGACTCACTAGAAGAGATAACAGCCTTTTTAATTCCTAGGTTCCCAGCAGCTTCTAAAATATTATAGGTGGACATGACATTATTTTGAAAGGTTACTTCATTTGGGTGTGAGTAAGCAACTGGAATTGCAGCAAGATGTACAACTGCATCAGCACCTGCTAATACTCCGTATACTTCACCAAGGTTTGTTAAATCTGTTATTACCGTTTTACAAAGAGCTTCTTTTGGATGTTTAATATCTGCATTGACAACATGATAATCATGTTCTAAAAATTCTTTTATTACTGCTGGACCAAGAAGGCCGCTTCCACCTGTTACGATAACATTTTTCATTTTTATACCTCCATTCTTAACTAAATAGCCTGTCGATTTTCCATCATTTCACAACCAGGGTGCAACTTCCAAAATATCGGCTGAAATCTAAAATAAGTAACTAAAATTGAAAGTAGTTCTCAACTTAGTTTGTTGTATGACAAAACTAAGTATAAATAGATGATTCTTAGATTTCAAGTAATTCATCTCATGAATTTTTTGAAAGTGGCCAGCCATGGTGATTAGCTATTATTTACATAATGCAAGAGCTCTGTAATATTGCCTGTCACATGATTTATTGGATCGTGAAAAAATGCAAAGCTTAAAGAATGATTTATCTACCCAAACTGCTTTTTCTGTTTATCTTTAATTAAGTAGGTATACTAGAGCAATTTAAATCGGGTTTTCAAGGTTTTAGAGAGAACACTTCAAGTAAAATAGAGCCTGCAGGTAAAAAACTTTTCCGATTTTTTATCTGACTCTTTATACAGTCTTCCCATCAAGTTGGAGTGTTTTTTCTAGTTTTTTGTAATTCAGGAAAAAGAAAATACTTAAAAAATTTTTTATAAATTAAAAATTTTGTTGAAAAAAGTATTTTTTTTTTGTAAGATGGAACCAAATTAGTTTGTTGAATCGATAAACTAATTTAACTTATGCTGTTAGTGAATAGCTCATTCTAAATATGAGCTGTTCATTTTAAAGTTTATCGCATCTAGAAGAAGGAGGAAAACAACATGGCCCAATCTTACGCTGGTATAAGTCAATGTTTTGGAAGCGTAAACAAATTTATTTATGAAGGAATAGATTCTAATAATCCGTTACCCTTTAAACACTATAACCCTGAAGAAGTTATAGGCGGAAAATGATGAAAGAACAGTATTGCTTTTCGATGAGTGGAAATTTTTTTAGTAAAGAAAATTAACCATTCAAACCAGAAAAGAGTATAAGAGATTTTGTGAAATTAAATCAAAGATAATCAAGTTATTAAGAATCATCTTTTATCCATATTATTTCTTATAATTTTATTTGAAAGTGCTTTCAGATGAACAGAGCATTTTTCGCTCACAAGCACATTTAGAGGCATTTAGTTTTTGTGATCTATAAAGGAGGAAAAATCATGTCTAGTGAAAATTTAAAGAAGGTTAGCATGATTGAAAAGGTTGGATACGCTTCCGGAGATTTTGCGTGTAATTTAATTTATGCAACCGTTTCTACATATCTTTTATTTTTTTATACCGATGTATTTGGTTTATCGGCAGCAGCTGCCGGTACGATGTTCTTGGTTGTTAGAATAGTTGATGCTCTTGCTGACCCTTTTATTGGAACGTTAGTGGATAGAACAAACAGTAGATTTGGGCGTTTTAGACCGTATCTTTTATTTGGAGCATTCCCATTTGCTATTCTAGCAATACTTTGTTTTACAACTCCAGACTTTTCAGATATGGGAAAATTAATATATGCCTATATTACTTATGTTGGTTTGTCGCTCACATACACAACTATAAATGTTCCGTATGGTGCATTAACTTCTGCCATGACCAGGAATAATCAAGAAGTTGTTAGTATTACATCTGTTCGTATGTTCTTTGCCAATCTTGGTGGATTAATCGTTGCTTTTTTTGTTCCATTATTATCTACTTACTTACGGGATACGACTGGAAACGCAGTTCTTGGCTGGCAATTAACCATGAGTATTTTAGGTATAATTGGTGCATGTTTATTAATATTCTGTTTTAAAAGCACAAAAGAACGTGTAGTGCTTCAAAAGTCTGAAGAGAAAATTAAATTCTCAGATTTATTTGAGCAATTTAGAGTTAATCGTCCATTAGTTGTACTAAGCATTTTCTTTATTATTATCTTCGGCGTCAATTCAATAAGTAATTCTGTTGGGATCTATTATGTTACGTATAACTTAGGCAGAGAGGATTTAGTAAAGTGGTATGGTTTATTGGGAAGTTTGCCTGCTTTGGTTATTCTGCCGTTTCTACCGAAAATTAATAAACGGCTAGGAAAGAAAAAATTACTGAATTATGCCTTATTACTAAATATTGTTGGTCTTTTAGCTCTCCTAATTATACCACCAAGCAATGTATTTCTTGTGCTCCTTTTTCGTTTAATTGCAGCTGCAGGAAGCCTTACAGCTGGAGGATTTATGTGGGCACTTATTCCCGAAACAATCGAATACGGGGAGTATAAGACAGGAAAACGAATGGGTGGATTGATTTATGCTATTATTGGATTCTTTTTTAAATTTGGTATGGCACTCGGCGGGATTGTGCCAGGGTTAGTATTGGATAAGTTTGGATATGTTGCGAATCAGGTACAGACTCCTGAGGCATTAACAGGAATTTTAATTACGACAACAGTTGTCCCTGTTATTTTCCTTATTTTGGCTATGATTGATATTAACTTCTATAATTTAGATGAAAAAAAATATGCAAAAATGGTACGCGAATTAGAAAATAGAGATAAAGTATATTTGGATAATATTCATGAATTTAAGAGTTAAAAAATAGATATCATCATCAATGATAATATGGATAAAGCTCTATGTTGTGTGCTTAGTAAATGACCATTTAAGGAGAAATTCAGATGAAAATCATTAATCCAGTACTTAGAGGTTTCAATCCTGACCCAAGTATATGTAGAGTAGGAGAAGATTATTATATTGCTGTATCTACATTTGAATGGTTTCCAGGTGTTCAAATCCATTATTCAAAGGATCTGGTAAACTGGCGTCTTATATCACGTCCATTAAATCGAGTTTCCCTGATCGATATGAAAGGGAATCCCAACTCCGGGGGTGTTTGGGCACCATGCTTAACTTACGCCGAAGGTAAGTTCTGGCTTATTTATTCGGATGTCAAAATGCACACGGGAGCATGGAAGGATACACACAATTACTTGACCACCTGTGACACCATTGATGGTGAGTGGAGCGATCCAATCTATTTGAATAGCTCTGGCTTCGATCCTTCCTTGTTCCATGATGTGGACGGAAGAAAATATATCGTTAATATGCTTTGGGACCAAAGAGCTTATAAACACTCTTTTGGAGGAATCGTTTTACAAGAATACTCCCATGAGGAAAGACGTTTAATTGGAAAGCCAAAAGTGATTTTTGAAGGAACAGATATTAGGCTGACAGAGGGACCGCATTTATATCATATCAACGGTTATTATTATCTGCTGACAGCAGAAGGTGGAACAAGATATGCTCATGCTGCAACTCTGGCAAGATCGAAAAATATTGAGGGACCTTATGAATTGCATCCTGATAATCCTTTGCTCACTTCCTGGCACGACCCTCGAAATCCATTGCAAAAATGCGGACATGCCTCTATCGTTCACACACATACCGATGAATGGTATTTGGCACACTTAACCGGCAGACCACTGCCTCACGAAGACAAACCAGTACTTGATTATCGCGGTTTTTGTCCGCTGGGAAGAGAGACTGCCATTCAAAAACTTGAATGGAGAGACGGTTGGCCATATGTTGTTGACGGGAAACAGGGGTCTGTTGAAGTAGATGCGCCTAAAATGGAAGAAGTGAAATGGGAGCGGGATTACGATGAGGTTGAACATTTTGATAGCACAACCTTGAACCATCATTATCAGACATTACGTATTCCCTTAACTGGGGATATTATGTCTTTGACTGACAGGCCGGGAAATTTGCGCCTTTATGGGAAAGAGTCACTAACATCTTGCTTTATCCAGGCATTGGTTGCGCGTCGTTGGCAGTCATTACATTTTGATGCCAGCACAGCAGTTGCCTTCCAGCCAAATACATTCCAACAGGCTGCAGGCTTGGTATGCTATTACAATACCGAGAATTGGACATCTGTTCAAATTACCTGGAATGAAAAAAGGGGCAGGATTATTGATATTGTAAGATGTGATAACTTTACTTTTTCACAGCCGTTACATGGTTCAGAAATCCAAATTCCGGAATCGGTCGAATATGTTCATTTAAAAGTGAAGGTCAGGGAACATACCTATCAATTTGCTTATTCTTTTGATAACGAAACTTGGACTGATATTCCGATAACTTTTGAATCTTATAAGTTATCGGATGAATATGTCCAGTTAAACGGATTTACTGGGGCGTTTGTTGGCATGCATTGTCAAGACACTAGCGGAACGAATCATCCTGCTGATTTTGACCATTTTACCTATAAAGAACTAAAGTAAAATACAAGTAATACAAAAAATGATGGCATGGGGAAATTGCCAAAAATCGTTCTCAAAAGGCACATAGTAATACAGTTTTAATAAAGGTAGAATAAAGGGAGTATGAAGGAGAACGGTTCGAGAAAGTGGCCGTTCTCTTGCTTTTTTGTGTTGTAGTGCCTAGTTATTATTGGGACAGTCTGGAGTAAAAAGTATATTTAATCATATTCTATAAAATATATTTGAAAAGTTAGTTGTTTCGATATACAAAGATAGCTAGCATCAGCTATAATAAATTTGTAAGTATTCAAACTATTTTAATGGAGAGAGACTATTATGAAAAATTCAAAACCGAATGAACCTTTAGTTACGCATATTTTTACCGCAGATCCTTCCGCGCATGTCTTTGAAGGAAAGCTTTATATTTATCCTTCTCATGACCTTGATCACGATGAACCTTCTAATGACAATGGTGATCAATATAAGATGGAAGATTATCATGTTTTATCCATGGAGGATGTGGATGCACCATGTGTAGACCATGGGGAAGCGCTTCACTTAAAAGATATTCCTTGGGCAAGTAAGCAGCTCTGGGCACCCGACACAGCTTACAAAAATGATAAGTATTATTTATTTTTCCCTGCAAGAGATAAAGATGGGATTTTCAGGATTGGTGTCGCAACAAGCCCTAATCCTGCAGGACCATTTACGCCAGAGGAAAATTATATACCCGGCAGCTTCAGTATTGACCCCGCTGTTTTAGTTGATGATGATGACAGAGCCTATGTTTATTTTGGCGGCCTTTGGGGAGGACAATTAGAAAAATGGCAGACAGGGACATTTAATCCAGATGCTGAAGGTCCCGCTCCAACAGAACCAGCTTTAGGACCAAGAGTAGCTGAATTAAGCAACGATATGCTGACTTTTAAAAACGAGCCGCAGGAAATCTCCATTGTAGATGAAAACGGCAATCCTATTCTTGCAAGTGACGAAGATCGCAGATATTTTGAAGGACCATGGGTTCATAAATACAATGGTCTTTACTATCTATCTTATTCAACGGGTACAACTCATAAAATTGTTTATGCTGTAAGTGAAAATCCACAAGGACCATTTGTGTTCAAAGGAACGATTCTTACTCCTGTCATTGGCTGGACCACGCATCATTCAATTGTTCAATTTAAGGATAAGTGGTATCTGTTCTATCATGATTGCTCATTATCAGATGGTGTGAACCATAAGCGCTCGGTGAAATTCACTGAATTAAAATATAATGATGACGGAAGCATTCAAACGATTGACCCTTATGCAGATAAATAATAAAATTGACGGCTGGAACGGTATTTTGACTTTGAGCTTAATACCAAAGCAGATACTGGGGAGTTTTTTCTATATTATTCGTTTGACTAAACTACGTTAATAGGACAAGGCTCAGGCGGCTCTGACTACAAAGTAAATTTAGATTTAGACAAAAAAACCCATTGGTCACATTAACGAATCATTCCTATTTTAATCTAAGTGGCAATCTGAAGAGAGATATCTTGAACTACACATGGGGAATAAAAAGCGATAAATTTCTTGAAATTGATCAGGAATTTATTTCAACCGGCAAATTTATGGAAGTGGGTAACACGTCATTTGATTTTAGAAGTGCAAGGGTGATAAACACTGGAACAAGATCCAGCCATCCTTAAAACGTACTGGTAGGGGAAGGCTGCGATTACTCGTTTCTTTTAGATACAAATCATGATTCGGAAATTGTCTTAAAGGACAACGAAAGCGGTCGTACTTTAACAATTGAAATGGATCAGGCCGGTGTTGTGGTATACTCGGGAAATTCCTTGAAACCAGATGGTGAATTCCGAAGTACGCTATCCAGAAAATATCTGGGTATTTGCCTTGAGACGCAGGCTTTACCTGATGCCATCCACCATCCTCATTTTCCATCAACGATTCTGGATATCGATCAGAAGTATTCTTCTGTAGCAGTATATAAGTTTGGAGTTAAACAGAATTAAAATAAGGAGTGATGAACATGAATTATCGTGAACTGGGTAATACAGGGATCCTGATCAGTGAGGTCAGTTTTGGAACATGGGCAATCGGCGGTTCATGGGGAAAGACAAACGACACAGAAGCACTGAAATCTTTAGAGTATTCAATTGAGCAGGGTGTTAACTTTTTTGATACAGCGGATGTATATGGGGACGGACATAGTGAAGAGTTATTAGCCAAGGCCACTAAAGGCAAGGAAGACAAGATTTATATTGCTACAAAGTTTTGCCGCCAGGGTGATATTTTTGACCCGAAAAATTATAGCTATGAAACCGTTAGCTCTTATTGTGAAGACAGCCTCCGCCGTTTAAATAGAGAAGCGATTGATTTGTATCAAATTCATTGCCCGGCAACGGAGATTTTGAAAGATGGCGGTGTATTTGAAGTACTGGATCGTCTGAAGAAAGAAGGAAAAATCCGTCACTATGGAGTAAGTGTGGAAACCGTTGAAGAGGGCCTTATTTGCCTGGAATATCCAAATGTTAAGAGCCTGCAAATCATCTTTAATATGTTCCGCCAAAAGCCATTGGAAAAATTAATCCCTGAAGCTTATCAAAAAGGTGTGGGACTTCTAGTCAGATTGCCGCTTGCAAGCGGGCTGCTAACTGGTAAATTTACCAATGATCATGTATTTGAGGAAGATGACCACCGCCGTTTTAATGAAAATGGAGAGGCTTTTAATGTCGGGGAAACCTTTGCAGGCCTTGGGTTCCGCAAAGGTGTTGAATTGGCTGACCAGTTAAAGTGGATTGCAGAAGGCCGGAAAACTATGTCTAGTGCAGCATTGCGCTGGATTTTGGATCAAAAAGAAATTACATGTATTATTCCTGGTTTTAAAAACGTTAAACAGGTCGAGGATAATCTTTCAGCATTGGAAACAAAACCATTCTCAGAAGAAGAAAAGCAAGAGATTCAACGTTTTTATCATGAAAAGGTAAAGGATTTTATCAGAGGTCCTTATTGATAAACGGGGTTTAAACTTCACAAAAAGCGGAAGCCACTACCTTTGATGATCGCTCAAATTCTATCTATACGCTACAAGTATTAAAAGCATTTACGAAAGCAAAGGAAAAGCAACTTTCTTTATGTCAGTGAGCAAATGGCGAAACATCCCGAGATTAATTAACTTCACAAGGCTATCAACTTGTGACCGTAAGTAAACTATAAAAATAATCTGATTTAAAGTAAGGGAAGCACAATAATTACTTTTGTGCTTTCCTTTGTTTTTGTTTGAAAAGGTTTATCTGTTGGAGAAATTAAATTTTGTGATTTTTTCACGTTTTGCTTAGTGCATTTTCAAAGGATAGAAGAAAGAGTAACCAAAAAAGAATATCCTCCATGATTATCCAGGGGAAAAAATTATGGAGAAAGGCCCCATAGAGGAAAACTGCTATATAATAGAAGCAGGTGTTTTTTTATTATAATAATTGGTTGGAATAAATCTAAGAGGTTTCTAGTTTGGAGGGATTAGATGAATAATGCGGCAAATCGAGCCTATGTTGCTGTGGAATGGATTGCAAAATTTGCGTATATTAACCTATTATGGATTGGTTTTTCTTTGATAGGTCTGGTTATCCTTGGGTTTTTCCCAGCGACGATTTCGATGTTTACGATCATTCGTAAATGGCTAATGGGGGACACAGACATTCCGATTTTTCGAACCTTTTGGACTACCTATAAATCGGAGTTTATACGAAGTAATGGTTTAGGTTTACTCGTAGCGGTTGTAGCGGGACTTATTGTACTTGACTTAGTTTTTATGAAGAATTCGGGAAACAGTTTTATAAGTGTTATTCAAATTCCTTTATATATAATGATGTTTGCAGCAGTCATGACTATGTTCTATCTATTCCCAGTCTACGTTCATTATGAGTTAAAACTGGCTCAAATAATCAAAAATTCATTCTTAATGATGCTTATTAACCCGCTTGAAAACCTTACGATGATTGCTGGAATTGTTGCCGTATTCTTTGTGGTGAAGGTCATTCCAGGTTTGGGCTTTTTCTTCGGGGGCAGTCTAACGGCAGCTATTATAATGGCTGCATGCTATCATGTTTTTGAAAAAATGGAAAAAAAGCGGCGGACCCATTCTTAGGCAAGTTCTTTAAATGAATCCTCTTAAATAAAATGGACCGCATTTTAGCGGTCCTATGATTAGAAGAGGTAACAAAAAAGGCAGAAAGGGAAGTTTCGCTTGTAAAAGGAAACTTCCCTTTCTGCCTTTTAACTGGCTTATAAGAAAGTATAAACTTTCTTATAAGCCAAGGACAAATACGTCTCTGTCTTCGCCTTGCGTCTCGCTAACCGGCGAGCTTTCTTTAAATCAAATTAACCTTTTACAGAACCAGCTGCCATTCCCTCAACAATCTTATTGCTTAGGAATAAGAAGGTGAGCAGAATTGGAACAATACTGATGACTAAAGTGGCACCAATAGCACCCCAATCTGTTAAATATTGACCAACGAAGTTGTTAATTCCAACAGTCAATGTTTTCCACTGATCAGAACTAATGAATGTATTAACAAATACGAATTCATTCCAGTTGTAAATCATGTTAATGATCGCTGTTGTTGAAAGAACCGGTACGGTCATCGGGAGCGTAACTTGGAAGAAAATTCGGTGTACCGAGCATCCATCCATAACAGCCGCTTCTTCAATTTCACGAGGAAAAGCTTTATAAAAACCTAATAAAATCATAATAGTTAACGGTAAATTAAAGGTTGTTTGAGACAAGATAATCGATAATGGATTATCAATTAAACCTATATTGTTATAAAAATTAAACAATGGGATTAACGTTGAATGGAGCGGAATCATATATCCTATCATGAATAATCCAAGGACAAGTCCGCTTAATTTCCAGTGCATCCGAGTAATTGCAAATGTAACAAAGCTAGCCAGAATAACTGTTAGAAATACAGATAAAACAGTCATCCATACACTATTAAAAAAGTAAAGTCCAATATTTCCTTGAGTCCATACTTTCACATAGTTTCCCCATTGCGGGTCCTGCGGCAAGGAGAAAGGGGACATGCCAAATACTTCTTGATTGTTTTTTAATGAAAAGAAGACCAGCCAAATTAGTGGATAAATCTGAATAATGGCGAAAACGCTTAAAACTAAGTAAAGAAGGCCATATCCTAATTTGCTCCAGTAAGATTTCTTTGATCCTTCGGTCATAGAAAGGTTCGGTGTTGTTCGTCTTTCTCTCGCAAGCTCGCTCATCTTCATTCACTCCCCCTTTAATATTGAACATCATCATTAGATTTCGTTAATCTTGAAGTCAACCATGTCATTCCAAGACAAATGACCAATAAACCAAAGCCAATTGCACTTGCATAACCAAAATTGTTAAGTTCAAACGCTTCTTTGTACATATATGAAGCCATTACTTCACTCGCCCCATTTGGGCCTCCGCCAGTCATTACATAAATTAAATCAAAATACTTTAAGGAACCAACGACGGCAAGCATAATCGTAACTTTAAACACAGCTGAGATCATAGGTAACTTAATTTTAAATGCGATTTGAAGTGGAGTAGCACCATCAATTTTTGCAGCTTCGATAATTTCTTCTGGGACATTTTTCAAGGCTGCGTAATAAATAAGAATGTAAAAACCTGCATATTGCCAAACAATTGGAACGAAAATAGCATATAAGGCAGTACTTGGATCTGCCAGCCAAACTGGCGTATTTTCCACTCCAAACGTCTCAAGCAATTTATTTAACATCCCATTCGAAGGGTCAAAAATTTTCAACCAAAGCTGAGCAATGGCAACAGATGATAATAGCATGGGAATTAAGTAAATCTTTCTGAATAAATCTGAACCTTTTATTTTACTAACTAAAACGAGTGAAACAGCTAAATAAAATAGTAAGCTAACCGCGGAGAAAAGCCCTAACAAGAAAGAATGGCCTGCACTAGCCCAGAACTTTTCATCTTTCATCAAGTTTATATAGTTTTCTAACCCGATAAACTGCATTTGACCTATTCCAGTCCAATCCATTAGACCGTAATATCCTGATAAAGCAATAGGAACATAAACTAGAACGAGAAGAAGAAGTAAAGCTGGGAGTGTATAAAGGGTAATAATGTATTTATTGGACATAACGTTTCTCATGTTTTTATTCCACTACCTTTCTATGAAGAAGAGGACATATTCAGCAATATGCCCTCTCTATTACAATTTTTATTTCTCCTCAGCAGCAAGAGCCTCTTCTTGAGCTTTAGCGAATTCTTTAGGGGATACCTCGCCGCCATATAATGCCTGAATCTGATTCAAGTGAACATCTGCTACCCTAGCAGACATTTGAACATCTGCATATAATGTAATATTTGAAGCATTTCCTAAATCGTTAAGAATATCAATGTACATTTGAGCAAGTTCTGTATTAGAAGTATCCACTTTTGTAGCTGGAATAACACCGGCTTCTGTTACGGAGCGCTTACCCCACTCTTGAACTAAGTATGAAACAAAATCTTTTGTTTCATCTTTCACTTTAGAAGCTTCAGATACAAACAAACCAACTCCAGGTCCACCAACAAAGCTATCGATGTTTCCTTTTCCGCCTTCATACGCAGGGAATTTGAAGTAACCAACTTTATCTTTAAATTCCTGTGCAACATCAGGGCTTGTTGTATAGTTTGGCAATTCCCAAGTACCCATCATATACATAGCTGCCTGCTCGTTCATAAAGTAACCTTTTGCTTCATCATTTGAAAATCCGTTATACCCTTTAACGAATGCACCCATATCAACCAGTTTTTTGATTTCCTGACCAGCTTTCACCAAAGCTGGATCTTCAAAGCTGCCTGTACGATTAATTGCTTTATTTAAAGTTTCAGGTCCGCCAATACGATCGGCAAGATACATATACCACATAGAACCTGTCCAGCGGTCTTTGTTTCCTACTGTAATTGGAGTAACCTTGTTATCCGCAAGGGTTTCAACTACGTTTAAAAATTCATCATATGTTTTTGGTACTTCAAGGTTATACTTTTTAAAGATTTCCTTATTGTAATAAACAGGTGCGATGTTCAATTCAAGAGGTAATCCGTAAGTCTTACTATCCATTTGAAAAGCCTCGAGAGTACCTGGAACAAATTGCTCTTTAAGCCCGCCATCAAGAACATCATCTAATGGTGCAAGCATATTACCTTCTACGAATGGCTGCATATAACCAGCTGCCCAAGTGATCCCAAGGTCTGGAAGCTCATTAGATGCTGACAAAACCTTGATTTTTTCTTTGTATTGTTCATTTGCTAAAATTTCTGTTTGGATATCTATATCAGGATGTTCTTTTTCATAAGTCTTGATAATGTCATCCACAATGGTATACTGTGCCTTTGCACTTCCTTCAGGCCATAAATGCATCATTTTGACAACTGTTTTGTCACCGCCAGAACTACTTGAATCCTCCGATGTACTAGAGGAGGATGAACAACCTCCTAAAACCAACCCGCCTACTAATGCCAAAGAAGCCACGGTAGAAAACGCTTTCTTCTTCATGCAGCACAACCCCCTTAATGTGTGTTTGTCTATCCTTGCAACTAAGTCTAGTTTACCATCGGGAATATAATAAAAAAAGGAACTGTGATTAGGAAAAATACTACTATTTTTAGAAAGCCCTTTCATTGTATGTTTTTCGGTATGCGCTTGGTGTCATCCCCTCAATTTCCTTAAAGATTTTAATAAAGTATTTAGAAGTCTTATAGCCGGCCTCTTCAGCAATTTCATTTATCGGAAGATTGGTTGTAATCACTAATTCCTTTGCACGCTGAATTCTGCGTCTTGTAACATATTCACTAAAATTCATATTCACTTGCTCCTTGAACAACACGCTAAAATAACTCGGATTTAAATGAACGTGGGCAGCAACGTCTTTTAGGGTGAATTCATCCTTTAAATGCTGGTCAATATAGCTAATAGCCTTGCGAATGGTACCTTTGGATGAATCCATTTTGTTGTTGGCATCGACTATTTTTTCATCCACTACTTTTTCGATCATCCCAGCCCGTACTTGCTTTTCCATAATCTTAACGGCTTCTTCAACCGCTTCTATCAGCTTCTTTTTTCCTATCGGTTTTAAAAGATAATTCACTACACCGAGTCTTAACGCTTCCTGAGCATACTCAAACTCGGAGTAAGCGGAAATAATAATGACCACTGGAGATATACCTTTTTCTTTCAAAGTTTTTAATAGTTGTAAACCAGTCATTTCGGGCATCCGGATATCGGAAAGCAAAATATGAATCTTTTTGTCCTCCGCAATCCGGAGGACATCCTCACCGCTTTCCGCAGTGAGGACGGTAAATTCACCATTATTCCAATTTTCCAGCGTTCTTTGCAAACCTTGTCTTGTTCTTGGTTCATCATCAACGATTATGATATTTCTAGAATACATTTTATTCCCCTCCATCAATCGGTAGTTCAAACGAAATCCTTGTCCCTTCGTTTACTTTACTCTCAATCAAAAGGTCTGAATGTAAAATCCCTTTGTAATATAGCTGCAGGCGCTTGTAGACATTCGAAATAGCCATTCCTTTCCCGGTCGCGGAGGATGTCCCGCCAGTTTTCATGGCTTGAATGATCCATTCAAGCCGCTCTTTATCCATCCCGGAGCCATCATCTTGTACAGAGATGCGAATCCGTTCTTTATCTTCTCGTTTCACTGGTTCAACTGTTACGGAAATTTGGCATTTTCCTGCTTTTTTTCCGGCTCCATGCAAGGTTGCATTTTCTACCAAAGGCTGTATGATCAGTTTTGGTATTCTTACAAACTCATATTCTGCAGGAACAGAGACATGCCATTGTAATCTTTCATCAAAACGCATTTTCATAATTTCCATATAGTCACCGATATGCTTGATTTCGTCTTTTAAGAACACCCAATCGTCATCGGTTTCTTTTGTAATGGTATAACGAAATAAATCGGACATGGCTACAACAAGTTCAGCCAGCTCTTCCTCGTCCTTTTCTTCAAGTGACCAATGAAGCGCATCCAATGTATTAAAGAGAAAATGCGGGTTTATTTGTGCCTGAAGCGCTTTTAATTCACTTTGGCTGCGTAAAATCTCTTTTTGATAAACCATCTGGATCAAATGATTGGTTTCTTTTACAAGCTGATTATACGTACTGTTTAATTCAATAATTTCATTTACCGAAGAAATATCCGGATTCAGTGTTAATGAACCTTCTCCGGCACGCTGCATGGTTTTCGTTAACCTTACTATTGGTCTTGTAATGATTGTTGAAAGGAAAAAGGAACTAATGGTAAAAATAAATACGCCAACAACTCCCGAAAAAATAATTCCTGTTCGGATCCCTGACATTCCTTCCGTTAGTTCACTTACGGGGGTTAAAATAAGAACGGTCCAGCCTGTTAGGCCAGATGATTGCTTTGTCACCATATAATCCCGTTGATTTAATTCAATAATGCTTTCATCGTTTTCAATAATGCTCGTTATATCTCCCGTGAAATTTTGGATAATCGGTTTTTCGTATTGATCTAACAAAATGGAGTATTGATCGTTTTCATACTTTTCATTTGCAAAGTTAAAATGATCGCGGTTAATACTAATTAAAAGATAACCACCATTGCTATACTGTCGCTCTATTAAATTGACTCTGCGGATGGCCAGAAAGTAATTTTTATCATGAGGGTCTTCACCGATCCAAACCATTCTTCCTCTTGCTCGATTCGCTTCTTCAATCCACCTGCTGCCAATTCGGTTTTTTAACTCATCTTCATCAAGGGGAAGAACGCGCTGATGCTTTCCAGAAAAAAGTTGAAAGGAAAAGATTCCATCTGTATTTCCCATAATTCTATTAATATGTCCCATTAATTTTTGACGGTCGTTAAAGGTTACTTGTTTTCCTTCATAGACATTCGTTAAAACACGCTGGACTTCTTCATCCGTGATTACAAGCTTTGAATTCATATTGATTTGCTCGTAAAGGGATTCAATTCGGCCGTTTGCTTCAATGGCTACTTGCTGAATTTGTTTTTCCGCATTATTTTTCAACAAAGAGGAAACTTGTCTCAACGTAAGGAGACTGACAATCAATAAAACTATGATCATAACAAGTAAAAAAATAAACAAAATCTGGTTGCGTAATGTATTCCATTTTTTTAGTTGCTTCCGCATTGATGGTTCGCCTTTCTATAGTAAAATAATATCCAATTTTTATTAGGAACTAAAAAAGAACAGGAGCTTAGTCTAGGGCTATTTTATCATATTTTCGGAAATGTTTAAATTCTTAGTTTATTTAGTGGATAAACTAAGTTTGATGCTGTTATAATTAATTTGAGGTCAGGCCAGCAGGCTGCGAAAAATATGAAAGCCCTTACTTATTTTCCTGACTAGTAAACTAGAGTAAAGGGGGGAAGCTAGAGTTTTTTCAGGTTTTATAAAATACTAACATACTTTGAAAAAAAGGGGAGAAAAAATCATGTTAAAAGTATTGCGTAAACCACTTATTTCTGGATTAGCTTTAGCGATAGTATTACCTGCTGGATTATCCAGTGTTTCTGCAGCTGAAAATCAACCAGTTAGTGCAGTAGATGCAGCGGTTGAACTTGATGAAAGATATGCAAAATCATTCGATATTGGTGCAGCCGTTGAGCCTTCCATGCTTCAAGGAAAAGATGCTGAAGTATTAAAGCGCCATTATAATAGCCTTGTGGCCGAGAATGTAATGAAGCCGATTAATATACAGCCTGAAGAAGGAAAGTTCACTTTTGAAGAAATGGATAAAATTGTTGAGTTTGCAAAAGAAAATAATATGAAGCTTCGCGGCCATACCCTTATTTGGCACAGCCAGGTACCGGAGTGGTTTTTCCTTGATGAAGAAGGAAATAAGATGGTAGATGAAACAGATCCAAAGCAGCGTGAAAAAAATAAAAAGCTTTTACTTAAGCGTTTAGAAACTCATGTTAAAACCATTGTCAAGCGTTATAAAAATGATATCAGCTCTTGGGATGTGGTCAACGAGGTAGTTGATGATAATGGGGAATTACGTAATTCACCTTGGTATCAAATCACAGGTACTGATTATATCAAGGTTGCTTTTGAAACAGCGGACCGTTATGCAGGGAAAGACGCTAAGCTTTATATCAATGACTACAACACAGAAATAGACCCTAAAAGAGAAACCTTATACAATCTTGTCAAGGAATTAGTGGAGGATGGAGTTCCAATTGATGGAGTGGGACATCAGGCTCACATCCAAATCGGCTGGCCAGCTATAGCGGAAATCGAGAAAACCATTAACATGTTTGCAGACCTTGGCCTGGACAACCAAATTACAGAACTAGATGTTAGTCTTTACGGTTGGCCGCCAAAACCAGCTTACCCAACTTATGACGAAATTCCAGCAAGCGAATTCGATCGTCAAGCCGCTCATTACGATGAACTATTCAAGTTATACGAGAAATTGGATGATAAAATTAGCAGTGTGACATTCTGGGGCGTTGCTGACAACCATACATGGTTAAATGACCGTGCAGAACAATATAATGACGGGGTAGGCGCAGACGCACCATTTGTTTTCGATAAAGATTACAATGTCAAACCAGCTTATTGGGCTATCATCGATGAAGAAAGCTAAAGCCGTTGGGAATGGAGGCCATTGGATCGGTGCATGGCCAGCCAGTCAAGCAGGCTGAATTAATCAATCTTTCCGGTTCCGGGAAGCCATTGAATAGAAAGCCAGGTGTGGATCAGTAAGATAATGAATCTCTTTTCGTTATTGAACTGCATATAATTCCTTTCGTACTATAATTGTTCACACCCGCTTAGTTTGGGAAGGCGACAAACTAAGCGGGTTAAATTAGGTTTTTGTTATTTCTTTCCATTTTTCGAATGTAGAAAGGATGAATGTTAATGATAAGAATATTGGGCATTGTTTTTTCCTTCTTGTTACTACTCGTTTCTAACACGGATTATATGTCAACAGCAAGCGCAAAACAATCACAAAACGTTGAAATTCCTGTCTTACTATATCATGTTGTAAAGCCTGACCCTGACCCGAACAATCCATATCAATTTAGCCTTGAAGAATTTGAAAAACATATGGCTTATCTTCATGAGAATGGCTATCGGACCTTAACGATGAAGCAATATTTCAACATCCTCGATAAAAAAGCAGCAATGCCAGAAAAGCCTATCCTGCTAACATTTGATGATAATTCCAATGATTTTTATCCTTATGTTTATCCAGTCTTACAGAAATACGGGATGAAGGCAACTCAATTTACTGTTTCAGATTGGGTAAATGGCAGCTGGAATATGACATCAAACGAGATCTTAGCTGTAATGGAAAATGGTATTGATATCCAAAATCATTCGGTATCATATCCTTTCCTTGCTGATTTAAGCAGAGAACAGCAATACGAAGAAATAAATGATACAACGACCGCTCTTAAAGAGTTAACAGGCAGGGAGACAAATGTCTTTGCTTATCCTTATGGAAATTATAATGCGGATACAATTTCTATTCTGGAAGAATTAGGGTTTAAAGGAGCTTTTAAAGTAGGCGGCGGGCTCAGTACAGACCAGAGCGACCGATATGAATTACCTCGTATTATGATTCTTCAAAACCACACTTTAGATGACTTTATTAGAATGGTTAAAACAGGATATTAGACACATTTTCTTTAAGGATTATAAAAAAAGGTACATTGTTAAAAAATGAGGCTGACTCAAAAGGTCGTTGATTTACGACTCTTTTGAGTCAGTTTTTTGTTGTGTAATAATTTTCGATGAGAAATTCACATTCATATTGAAATATAAGGGCAAGTATATTGAAATCTATCAGATTTTACTGAAAGAGTACCCCTGCTTCCATACTTAATGGGAAACTGAAATCGATGAACGTATTTTTCCAGGTAGGAAATAACCTTTGATCTTGCCGGGTATCGGTCTGCTTTGCCAGGGAACTTCATACCGGGCAGGGACGAAAAGCCAGCTGGTGAGAACAGCTTCAGCAAATCATAATAGGTGGACCAGGAGCTGTGATCCTGTAAACCCTGTAAACCCTGTTTCAGAATTAAAAACTGAAGACCTGCTTTTTGCAAATAGTAACCAACTGCTAAGCCGGATTGTCCTGTATAGATCACAATGATACCCAACATACGCTCTTACAGGGTCATTCCTCTTAAAAATATTTTGCTATATGTAGCGTATTGAAAAGAAGCATTTTGTAATCAATTAATCAATTTTTTTGATAAAAGTATGTACTTATATAAGTATATTATTATATACTGATACCGGAATGGGGGGATCATACATGAATGTCGATACAAAGTTAGATGTGCAGGAAGTATCCCAAATCATGAAGCTGCTTGGTGATAAGACGCGCCTGACCATGATGAAAATGCTTCAATCGCAGGATTTCTGTGTATGTGAGTTTGTTGAACTTTTTAACATGAGCCAGCCAGCTATCAGCCAGCATTTGCGCAAGCTAAAGGACATTGGATTGGTAAAGGAAAGCCGGAAAAGACAGTGGATTTTCTACTCCTTTAACCGGGACCATGACTGTGCTTTTTTGGTCGAAGATTTATTAAAGCATCTTCCAGACCAAAGAGAACGATTAGCTGAACTGGAAGCGCAGGGATTGCGTATTTCCTGTGACTAGAAAGGAGTAAGAGGTTTGTTTTCTATTATTGCAGCATCCATTATTTTTCTCGTGACGCTCATCTTTGTCATCTGGCAGCCGAAAGGGTTATCTATTGGCTGGTCAGCCTGTGTAGGTGCTGTAGTTGCTTTACTGGCAGGGGTGGTAGACTTTGGAGACGTCATCGATGTAACATCGATTGTTTGGAATGCCACATTGGCGTTTATTGCAATCATTATTATTTCTCTCATCCTCGATGAAATTGGTTTCTTTGAATGGTCGGCTCTACATATGGCCCGCATGGCCAAAGGAAACGGCGTCAGAATGTTTGTATATGTATCTATACTGGGCGCTCTAGTTGCGGCTTTCTTTGCGAATGATGGGGCGGCACTTATTTTAACGCCGATTGTACTGGCAATGGTCCGAAACCTGAAATTTGAGGAAAAGATGGTGTTTCCTTTTATCATCGCTAGTGGATTTATTGCCGATACAACGGCACTGCCATTAGTCGTCAGCAACCTTGTAAATATCGTTTCAGCCGACTACTTTAACATTGGATTTGCGGAGTACGCATCCCGGATGGTTGTACCGAACTTATTTTCATTAATAGCCAGCATCACGGTGTTGTATCTTTATTTCCGCAAAAACATCCCGAAACAGTATGACATGTCCATGTTAAAAGAACCGGATGAAGCGATCAAAGATCATAAGATGTTTCGCTTGTCCTGGCTTGTGCTGGGCATCCTGCTGATTGGTTATTTCGCCAGTGAGTTTCTGGACGTTCCGGTATCCATTATTGCCAGCATCGTCGCTGTGTTCTTTTTGGCGATGGCACGAAAAAGCCCGGCTGTTCACACGAAAAACGTCATTAAAGGCGCACCGTGGGCAATTGTCTTTTTCTCGATTGGCATGTATGTAGTCGTTTACGGACTGCGCAATGCCGGTTTAACATCGGTTCTGGCAGATGCCATTCAAGCAACGGCAGAACAGGGTCTATTCGCTGCCACAATCGGTATGGGCTTTATCGCTGCTATTCTATCGTCGATCATGAATAACATGCCAACTGTCATGATCAATGCATTGGCGATCTCTGATACGGCTACATCCCCAATGATCAGGGAAGCCTTAATTTATGCGAACGTTGTTGGCTCAGACTTAGGTCCAAAGATTACGCCAATTGGATCACTTGCTACACTATTGTGGCTTCACGTCCTTAGTTTGAAAGGCGTAAAAATTTCATGGGGTACTTATTTTAAAACAGGTATCATCTTAACCATTCCAACCTTGTTTATCACGCTGGTTGGCTTATATGTATGGTTATTATTGATTCATTAATCTAACTAATCGAATGTAAAAGGAGAACATGATTATGTCTAAAAAAACAATCTACTTCCTATGCACAGGCAACTCTTGCCGCAGCCAGATGGCAGAAGGATGGGCGAAAAAACATTTAGGTGATGAGTGGGAAGTGAAAAGTGCCGGATTAGAAGCACATGGATTAAACCCAAATGCGGTAAAAGCCATGAAAGAAGCAGGCATTGATATTTCAAACCAAACATCAGATGTGATTGATCCTGAAATTCTAAACAATGCGGAATTAATCGTTACATTATGCGGGCATGCGGCGGACAACTGCCCGGTAACACCGTCTCACATTAAGCGTGTTCACTGGGGATTTGATGATCCTGCAAAAGCAGAAGGAACAGAAGAAGAAAAATGGGCATTCTTCCAGCGTGTTCGCGATGAAATCGGTGAGCGTATCGAACGTTTTGCAAAAACAGGCGAATAATAGAAAAGAAAAAGCCGTGAGACATTCTCGCGGCTTTTTCTATCCTCTCCTTATAGGTACATGATTATATATGGAGTATAGAAGCTGTATGACAATTAAGAAAATTGAATAAAAATTAGCGCCTAGCTCCTTCAAAACCTTTGATTTAGTGGGGTTAGGCGCTAAGGTTTCTATTCTCTCTGTTCTTCTATATATATCTTCATTATATCGATTGCCGCTTCTTATTTATCATCACCCATATCCATTCTCTTTTTTTATAGTGATTTTGCCACAATCATGCTGTTATTTTTCCCATATGATAATAATGAGCAATAACGTGAATGATCTGGCTCTTTACGATGTTATACGGTTAAAAATGTTTTTGCAAAGAATAGGCGCCACTTTCTTATTTAAAGAAAAACAATCCCTTTATCTGTAAAACAATATGTATTCACCAAAAGAGCACAGAAATTAAAAAGAAGGAAGATGGAAAACATGCGATTTTATCCTCCGAATCCAAGACCAAGACCATTTGACCCGTTTTTCGGACCATTTCCATCCAATCGAAGATCATTTCATCGATATTCCAGTCTCATCTATCAGGATCCGAGATATTTTTCACAAGGTCTGACTCAAATACCTCCTCAGGGAGCTCCAATTCCCCCTCAGAGACCTGGTATATTGGGGAGTTTTTTACAGGGGCTGACTCAAGGACCTTCTCTGGGATTTGTTCCTTCACCGCAGATACCAGGTATACCGGGGAGTACCAACCAAGTACCGTCTCAAGAAGAAGCTGCGTCTCCTCTGCAGACTGATCTTTTAGAAAATGCTGATCAATTGCCGACTCAGGCGGGAGCTAGTGATCCGCCACAGACACCTGGCATGTGGGAAAATATAAATCAAATGCTTACGTACGCCGAGGAATTATCCAGAGGAATAGAGACCTTTAGAAAGATAGGCTTAGTTTTCACTAAAAGTTAAGGGTCAGTAAGGTATGAGATAAAACAGTAATAATCCACCGGCAACAACTCCAATTAAAAAGTTATTAAGCACAGGTACACTTTTGTTGTTGATAAGGCAGCCACACTCAAAGGTTTCCGAAGCAAGCGAGAGATGGAAACCTTTGATCATGATGTGCGAAAAATGGTGTACCTTGAAACAACGAAGAAAGAAGCGGAAGCCGTATTTACAAAACGAATGAACGATGAAGCATTAACTGAGCAGGACATTCTCCGCTACCGCTCATTCCTATTAAAAGAGCTCGGTAAAATGTACGCCGAAAAAGAGTGGGTCATGCAGCTTCATATAGGCGCGATGCGTAATAACGATACACCGATGAAAGAAAAAATTGGCCCGGAAGCCGGATTTGATTCGCCCGGAGACGGCGATATAGCAGAAGGGCTGTCACGATTCCTTTGATGCATTGGAAACAGACGAAAGCCTGCCAGGAACAGTCCTATTTAAAAAGACAATCCTGTGCTTGCGGGCATGACTGGCAACTTTTCTGAAGCAGGTGTGCCGGGGAAAATTCAATTTGGTTCCGCGTGGTGGTTTAACGATCATATAGACGGGATGGAGCAGCAGATGGTTTGTGCGCCGACGAAAATTGCGCCGACTCTTGCAAACGATCGAGAAGCGATTAAAGCCGCCATTAAAACGTGCAACATTCTAGATTTCACCAAGGTAAAAATGGTCCGCATTAAAAACACACTTGAAATCGGTGAAATTGAAGTGTCGGCAGCATTGCATGATTATGTGAAAAACCATCCGCAGCTTGAAGTTCTAACCGAATCGGCGGAATGGATATTTGACAAAGATGGCAATTTAACGAAGTAACGAAGGAGAAAAAGTAAATACACTATTTGATTTGAGCGGAAAAACAGTGGTTGCAATTGGCGGGAGACGCTTGTGAGCCGAAACCTTGAGAAAGCAAATCAGCTCGTTGAAGAAATTGAGGAAAGTGGCCGTGAAGCGAAGGCATTTCAAGCAGATGTCATATCCAGAGAAGCACTCGAACAAGCCGCTGCGATATTGAAGCATGGAAAAGAACTAGCCTTGCTATGCATCGCATAGATTAAAGAAAAGGCGGGCAGATAGCTCAAAGATAGTAGATTCTTAAAAAGAACGGATGAAACTGTATTTCACTCTGTCCAATAACGGATAACACTCAAAACCGATTGATTCCTTAGAGATGAGATCGGTTTTTTGTGTTTACAAAGCAAATAGGTTCGATCATTAAAGGCGTGTTTATCTCTTTAGGTAGGGGCGCTTTCGGCAGGAAAGGGTATTTTTAAAATGGAAAAAGCACTTGTTTTTCCTTAGGAACAGAAGTCATTGATCTGGGCATCGCTGTGCTTTCTTTAAAATGATACTCATTACTTCATGCTCCTTTCAATAAAAGTTTAAAGCCCTAAAGGCTAATAAACACAAATCATTTAAATTTCTGTTTAATAGGACAAAAAAATATAACGTAGGGTCAAGTTTTGTCCCTGTTGATTAAAAATCAAAAATATTATTTTGACATCCCTTAATTTACCCAAAAAGTTTAAAGTCTCTAACATGAAATTTTATTTTGGTTAGCTGAGTAAATTCAAAGGAAATCAGACCAGAGAGCGGTTTTATGCTTGGAAAACCTTGATAATATAAAGTTTTTTAAATGAGCCCTTCTTATCTATTTAAAAAGAAAAAGGGTTTCTCATTTATAGAAAACAGATGTAAAATAAATAAAGTGGGAATTTTTTGTCCCAATCACTTGATTCATCCTCTAATTTGTATTATGATAAATTCAAATAAAAAACGCTTTCAAAAAAGCTGGGAGGAATACACAATGGGTACTATCGTTTGTCAAACTTGTCTAGAAACTATGGAACATTTCGAAGAAGAAAAGGTAACATTGTTGTATGCAGATTGCGGTTGCGGCCATGAAAATGGCAGCAATGAATAACCAGTTTAAAATTAAAATTTTACCACTATAAAATAGGCTGCATAAATCTGCCCGGATGAATGAATTCATCCGGGCAGATTTATGTTATCGAATTTGAGTGAGTTGGTGAATTTTTAAAAGAAACCGATTCATATGATCTACGATCCAGTACCTATGCTAGCATAGGTACTTAACAAAAGTGTACTTGAGCAAAAGTGTATATTCGCTCAAGTACACTTTTGTTAGTATGGGATTTATTCATCTCCAAAGCCTCTTCTAATATTTTAATAATTCCCACGACAATATTTTAAATTCTCTTGCTTGCCTGTATGTTCTCCTTTATTATGCAGCCAATCCTTTATATTCACTGAAAGGGAAACCGGCAGCAATTCCTTTGCTCTTTGTAAGACAAAGGCTAGAAAATTTTCCGACAATGAAGAGAAAGTAAATTATTTAAAAGTTGGACTGTATCTGAAAACTTTCTATAAAAATCCAAATAAGATAAAAGAAAACCCTGAAATGGGAATGATTATTAATCACACAATAAAAAAATTTATTTATATTATCAGAATATAATGTATAATAAAATAATTGAAAATAGATTGAAAAGGTGGTTTGTAAGAATTTACTAGCAAGAATTAGTACAGTAGCAGGTAATACTTTTATCTACTGGGTTCTCCTATTCACGGCTTTAGCCATGATGTTTCCGGGCGGTTTTACCTGGATCGCTCCTTACATCCCCATCCTGCTTGGAATTATTATGTTTGGGATGGGATTAACGTTATCTGTAGAAGATTTCAAAGCCGTATTTAAACAACCTCTCGCGGTGTTTGTAGGGGTTGCGGCCCAATATATCATAATGCCGGGTATAGCTTACCTTTTGGCCGTTGGGTTGAAACTCCCTCCTGAAGTAGCCGTTGGTGTTATATTGGTCGGTTGCTGCCCTGGAGGAACAGCATCTAATGTAATGGCGTATCTGGCAAGAGCAAATGTGGCTCTGTCAGTTGCTGTTTCATCGGTTGCAACCTTAGTATCACCTATTCTAACTCCTGCTCTTATTTATTTATTAGCTAGCCAGTGGCTTCCTGTGTCAGGAAAAGATATGCTTCTCTCAACGGTTCAAATTGTCCTTCTTCCTATTATTCTTGGTATCGTCTTCAAATGGGTCTTAAAGGACAAGGCAGAAGAAGGAGCGAAAATCCTGCCGCTTGTTTCTGTAATTGGAATCGTTGGTGTCATTTCAGCAGTCGTGGCCGGTAATAAAGATAATATCTTAGATTCAGGTTTAGCAATCCTTGGTATGGTTGTTATACACAATTTTGTTGGTTTGGCCTTAGGCTTCCTTATTTCAAAGTGGTGCAAATTTCCGTATGCCGATCAGAAAGCTATCTCAATTGAGGTCGGGATGCAAAATTCAGGGCTTGCTGCAGCACTAGCTACTGCTCACTTCTCTCCACTCACGGCTGTTCCAAGTGCGATCTTCTCAGTGTGGCATAATATTTCTGGACCGTTGATTGCCACTTACTGGGCGAAAAAGGCTGTAAAAAAAGAGAAAATGAAGCAGGCGAATCATAAGAAGCAGGTCTCTTAAAACATTGAGATAGAAATCTTTAGTGCTTAACTTCTAAAAAGGATGTTATTTAATACCGTTATATCAATAAAAAATAATCGACCTGAAAGAGCCTTGCTACATGATTTTGTAGCAAGGCTCTAGCTGTTTTTAATCTAAAATCAAACGATTTTATTCTCTGTATACACAAAATCTTCTAAGATCAGTCCCATGAGCTCATCGTTGGATGAACCAGCCATGCAGTTCAGGTATGCCCTGCATCCGGGTTAAATAGGCCTTCTATTCTTGTTCTGGATTAAGCACCGGCAATATCCCAGCATGCCCGGTTATAGACTTGACTACCATGTCTTTTACAATCGATTCAAATGCATCGCTAAAATACCATTCATTATTATCTGGGTTCTCCTGCTAATCAACATAAACTTGGGGCAATGATCTATCAGCCAATTCCTTCTGGTATACTATTTACTATTCTTGCACTGCTTTTCACCTTTAGAGACCGTAAATAGTCGTTGTTTTTAATGTGCCATAATACGGTAGATCTGAAACACTGTTGTAGCAACGAATAAGAGGAACATAAGCTTAATCATTTGGATTTTCCTCTTTCGTGGCATCGGATAATTCAATATGTACAATCCGATCAGGCCTTTTCTTGTCGCCAGCTATAAAGTCGATATCATATTTTTTATCTTCCATAAGAAAGGAATCTTTATAGTCGTCCCAGTAAAGCTCTCGTCTTACACCATTGGGCTGCCTAAAAACCAAAATCACATCATTCTTAATCTCTGTTTTCTTCACGTATGTCATATTGTTTAATGTTCTTATACTATAACTTTTTTTATCGTAACTGCAGCCGGTAGTAAGGAGTAGAATTGCTCCTATCCATAAGATTATTTTCTTCATCATATTTCCCTCATTTAATCGATTCTTAATTTCCTGCATCTATTTGTACGGATTACCTCATCAAAGGAGCAGTAAAACCTAAATATAGATGTATTTTCGAATCCATTTATACTTTATGCTTCATCCATACTCTCACTATCGTATTCACAATCATAATATTCAATGAGGATAATTTTATTTGAGAGCTATTGGGTTTTAAAAACAAAGCCTATATATATTCTTTTTAGAAAATATGCACATAGAACGATTAAAAGACCGCTGTATCATTCACATGAAGTAAGAGAGCATCATCATAAACCATTATCTCTATCAAAAGTGGGATTGATTTCAAAGCTTACTAGAATCAAGACGCGAATTAGCTTGAAAGGGTGCAGAACTTCTAGTAATGCCTATTGCATGGCCGTTGGAATCTATCGGTGCTGATCCGGACGTTCTTTTTACGAATTGTTCGATTGGGTGAGAGCTGCTGAAAATAGCTGCTGGTTTATTTCATCAAATATTGTAGGGATAACAACGATCAGGCCTATTTAGGATGCAGCAAATCGTTGCACCGGGGAGAGATGTTAAAAAGTCAACGGGCTACCATGAAGGAATTGTTTTTGCAGAAGTAGATATGAGGTGCGAAATTTTAAGAGCTCGGACTGAAGACCACTTGGGGGGTATAATGTTAAAGACAGGAGACCGCATGCTTAAAAAAACAGGGGAAACAAATATGAATGTAATTTCTAGGGGAAAATCTTTAATAGAACAAGAGAAATATCTTCTCTTCCAAGTACCAAAGACGGTCCAAAGAAAATGTCCATCTAAGGCGTTTTCTTGGGCTGCCTATTCAATTTCAGGTAATGAGCAGGCGGTTATGGTTGCTGGTGATAAAAATCTGCGTAAAATCTCTTTTTTCCGTATGAACTTCCATAGAGGTTTATGCAAACAACATTACCAATATGAAGATGTATCATTACAGGGCTGAGAAAAGTAAATTTGGCATTACTAAAACAATCGTAATGCTTTTTTTCTGCGAGTAACGCGCAGGTTAGTTTAAGTATAGAAGTTACCGAGGATAATAAGAAAACCCACTCTTCATTTCTATAAGAAAATTGGGTTTTCATTTATTTATAATCAAAGAAATCTAGTAGTTCTTTAAATATCAAATTTAACATTACCGATCCATTTCACGAACTCAGGATCTCTATGTGAAAAGAACACGCTCTCTTTCGTATCCAACGTAGCAATGGTCTCTATATCTTCCTGGCTTAATTCAAAGTCAAAGATATCGAAGTTTTCAATGATTCGTTCCTTATGAACAGATTTTGGAATCACCACTACTTCTTTTTGTGTCAACCAGCGTAAAATCACCTGAGCAACGGATTTATTATACTTTTTGGCAACTGATGCTAAAACTTCATTTTGGAACATGTTATTTCTTCCTTCAGCAAATGGACCCCAGGACATGATCTGAACATTGTTCTCTTTCATCAGGTTATGACTTTCTATTTGTTGGCAGAAAGGATGCGTTTCAACCTGATTTACTGCCGGAACTACTTCGTTATGGGTGATTAAATCAACCAGGCGGTCCGGATAGAAGTTGCTAACGCCAATTGCTCTAATTTTACCCTCACGATACAATTCCTCCATAGCACGCCAGGAACCATATACATCCCCAAATGGCTGATGAATTAAATATAAATCTATATAATCCACTTGTAGTCGTTCCAATGACTTTGCGAATGCTTTCTTTGCACTCTCGTAACCAGCGTCCTGAATCCAAAGTTTTGTCGTAATAAATATTTCTTCTCTTGGCACGCCACTTCGTTTGATTGCTTTTCCAACCGCTTCTTCATTCATGTAAGCCGCAGCTGTATCAATCAAGCGATAGCCTGCGGTAAGGGCATCGTAAACGGATTGTTCACATTGATTGGCGTCTTCAATCTGATAAACACCAAAGCCAATTATCGGCATCTCCACACCATTGTTTAAGATTACTTTTTGCATGTTCAATTCTCCTATCCTTTATTTTCGCCCTTTATATCCTTTGTGATAGATATTCACAACTTCAGTACACTTGGGCTATTATGAGGCTATCACCTTCGAGTAACACGAAGTCAATAGGTTTCGAACAATTTAAAAACGGCACAAATTACAATTCAAACTGAAGGCTGCCATTTTCTTATCTTCATTTCCTCTAACATGTAAAGTGTTTTCCACCAGCTTTACTCAGCAGTTTCGGTCAACTAGTAAATACATTAGGAAAAAAAGAGTTCACGATTATGTATAAAGTCATCATGAGCTCTTTTGTTTTTATTTAAAACAACCGTAGTCATAACTTTACAGTTTTGAAGAAGCTTATTTTAAAAACAAAAAAAGCTCATGATTATGAACCAGATAATCGCGAGCTTTTTTATACTTGTACTGAAATTATGAATGCAGTGTTTCATGGGGGATATGGTTTTTGTTTTTTGTCCACTTTCCAGGATTCATGTCATCCGAAGCCACTTGATTGATAATGTCAAGATAGTGGCTTGCTTTGTCTTCCATAAATTTGGCTATTCGTTTAGCTTCCTCCAACTGAGCCAGAGCAACGGCTTTTTGTTCCAAAATGATTTCGTAGCGTTGCGGAATGGTAGCGTCTCCTTCCAAACACAAATCTATATAGGCTTTAACGGCTTCAACTGACATACCAGCCTGTCTCAGATTTTTCACACCCCTAAGCCAATTGATGGATTCGTCATCAAAAAGACGAATATTGTTTTTGTCACGCTGTACACTCGGAACTAATCCCTTATCTGTGTAATAGCGAACGGAGTGTTCGGTCAGATCAAGCAGCCTGGCCGCTTCTTTTACAGTATACATTTGTAAGTCCTCCCCGAAAAAAATGGTTTTTAATTATTCGAAACCCTTGACTTCGAGTTACTCGAAGATGGTAACCTCATCATAGTCTAAGGATACGGAAGTTGTAAACCCATCAATGAGTAGGGGAAATGGCTTGGTAACACAGCGGAATAAAGCACGGATAAACCAATCTAATGAAAGTAGGGAATGTATTTGTATGGATAAGCAAAATAATTTACTGACATTAATATTGACCATAGGAGTTTTCGGTATCCTCACTACTGAAATGGGGGTTATTGGGATACTGCCCTTAATTGCTGATCACTTTCAAATCAGCGTATCCCAAGCAGGGCTGTTAGTGAGTCTCTTTGCCCTTGCTGTTGCCGTTTCCGGCCCCATTATGCCGTTATTGTTTTCGGGTATAAACCGCAAGGCGGTTATGCTGCTTGTACTTGGCATTTTCGTTGTAGGCAATGTTGTCTCCATGTTTGCATCAAGCTTTACCGTTTTGCTTATTGCTCGTGTGATTCCAGCCATTTTCCATCCAGTTTATTGTTCATTGGCTTTGACAGTAGCCGCTGCATCTGTCAGCCAGGAAGAAGCTCCAAGAGCTGTTTCTAAAGTAATTTTGGGAGTAACTGCAGGTATGATACTGGGTGTGCCAATTACCAATTATATTGCTGGGGCCACTTCTTTAGAAATGGCGATGTTATTCTTTGCTATCGTTAACGCAGTTGCATTCATAGCTACATTGGTATTTGTTCCATCTATGCCTGTTACAGAAAGACTTTCTTATGGAGCTCAAGTAAGCGTATTGAAAAAACCTCTTGCTTGGCTGGCTATTGCGACTGTCATATTTATAGGTTCTGCCATTTCAAGTATTAATACTTTTATTGCAGAATATCTTGAAACCGTTACGAATGTATCGGGGAACACCTTAACTTTGGCGTTACTTATATTAGGCCTAGCCAGTTTAGTTGGAAACCTTGTAGGCGGCAGGTTACTTACGAGAAATGCCATGAAAACGGCAATAGCTTTTCCAGTTGTATTGGGAATCGTTCATCTATTGTCATTCCTTACGGGGACCTCTGTTGGACCTATGATGATTACGATTTTGTTATGGGGAATCTTATTTGCTATAGGAAATAATGTTAGCCAATATTGGATTACCTCTGCGGCTCCAGAAGCTCCTGATTTCGCAAATGGATTGTTTTTATCATGTGGTAATTTAGGGGTCACAATTGGTACAGCAGTAGGTGGATTATTTATATCAGGGATGGGTGTACAATACATCGTATTAGGTGGAGTAGTGTTCTTGATATTAAGTCTAATATCTATTTTACTGAGAAGTTACTTGTATAATCCTGCAAAAAAACAACTTACTAACTAAGGTATAAAGCAGGCTTAAATAACTGGAGTCTATGAAATACATGAAAAGTGCAAGGTAAATCACGAAAATCGTGAAATACTTGCGCTTTTCTTTTCATTATAAAAGGGAGATATTACAATGACTGAAAAAAATGCAGGAAAGGGTAGGTTCCCGAGTGAATCAATCAATGACAAGTTTACCGAATCCATTCAAGAAGCAGACAAATCTGCTTTAGTTGTGGGTGCGTCGCTTTCTGGACTAATGGCAGGGATTACTCTTGCGCGGGCTGGATTCATTGTGACAATTTTAGAGAGAGCTGCAGAAGAACGGCGTAGCGGCGCTGGTCTTCAAGTTGACAGTGGAGAAATTGACCGAAATAAAACAGCGAAATTCTTGAGAAACCTTGCTTCAGGTGGAATGAGGTCTGTTGAGGCTTGGTCATCTATAGAGTTTCGACTGCGAACAGAAGCTAAAGCCGATCCTAGAATTGACCTGCGTTATGATACTCGCGTTCAAACTGTTAATCAGGACAGCGACTCTGCTTGGATTGTGACGGATAAAGGGGAGACATTTCGCGGAGATATTTTGATTGGTGCTGACGGTCATCGCAGTGTTGTGCGTCGTCATGTTGCACCGCGCAAACCGAACGCAACTTTTGCAGGATACTTGATATGGGTAGCTATTCTAGGTGAGACTGACATACCTGAAGAACATCGGCCTAGCCTTTACGCCCCGAAGTTTACTATGCCAGATGGTATTGGTGACTTTTTACTCGGTTCTATTATTGCTGGAGAAGACGGTTCCTATGATTTAGGAGATCGACGATTGGCGTGGGCTTGGTACGATAACACTCGAAATGACTTGTTACGTCGTCTTGGGTGTGTAGAAGGAAACGTTGTGCGGCATTCGCTTAATGCTCCTGACATTCCAGAACAGACACTGATTGAGCTGGCTGAACAAGCTTCTGTTAGATGGCCTCAGCCATGGCTAGCCGCGACTCTTCATAGCATTCAAACACGTAACCTTATAGGAATACCAATAGCCGAATACCTTCCTGACAATCTTGTGAGAGGGCGTATAGCATTGGTTGGAGATGCTGCCCATGTACTTACACCCCTAACGGCAAAGGGATTTAATACTTCATTACAAGATGCTGCTACTTTGGCAGAATGTGTGGCAAAGGGGATACAAGGAACTGCGGCAGCTGGGGCTCTTTCGGAATATGAGTCTCGCCGTTTAAAGATTGTACGTGAGATTGTGGAATCTGGACAATCTTTCAGTCGCTCTTTTGGGCGATAAATATAGATATTTTAAATGTATGAATACGATACCGAAAAAGAAGCAAAAGCTGCTTTTGAAAAGATAAGAGAGTATAAGATCCTTTCTGAAGTTATTTATTACAATGACATTCCTCTAGCCTCACAACTACGTTAGTTGGAGTGTTTCTAGAATTTTGTCGTAGATGGAAAGCTTATAACAATTTTTTGTTCAAGGGAGATATTGTCTCTAACCCAATTAAAAAAATATATATCAAACTCCAGTATGTTTTGAAAACAAGGAGATTGCCTCTTTTTCTGGATAAAACAGGATGATAAATTAGAAGTTTAATGAAATAAAGTAAGACTTATGCAATCGATCAAAATATAAAAGGTAAAGGAAAGCCCTATAAGTCATAGGGCTTTCCTTTTTTTGATTCTTGACAATATTCTCATCATTTTCTGATTTTTTTATTATTTTCCTCTAATTTAAGTACCGTAAAGTAAAAGTAAGCCTAAATTAAAGGGTAATGCTCAGAACCTGCCTTTTTATTTAGCCTTTAGCAGGATAATTACTGTTAATTTTTTGAATGGAGAGAAAAAACGAAAATGAGAAAGGGAGGAGTACAATGAATATTATTTCGAGAATTTTAAATTTCAACAGTGCTTTTGTAGAGCAAAAAGAATATCAAGAATTCAACACCACGAAATATCCAGACAAGAAGCTCCAAAAAGGAAAATTAAAGAATGTAACAATATAGAGGTAAGGCTAAAGAAAAATTGTTTCTTCACACTATGTGTTAAATTCAAATATGTATTTTATTGAAAAATATATCAACATGACTTATAGGAGATAAAATGTAGAGCGTAGTTTTTTTGTAGAAAACTTGAATTAAATATCGCTCTGCTACTTACTAGTTTCTTGATGACAATCATGCTAAAAGAGCCTGATACCCAAAGTGCTCAACAAGAAAAAATAATCGATTCATCTAAGGAAGACAAGAATGTAATGTAATCCATTAAAGATGTACGGCTGTTGGAAAAATTCCAACAGCCTTATTTTGAGTCCTTGGAAAGGTTGATGAAGATGAATCTTGAATTAGATTTAACGTTATTTATTGTTTTAATGATCTTCGGCTTTTTGCTGCCTTTATTGATTCCGTTGGCGGGGGAGGAGGGCTGATTACATTGCCGGTCCTGTTGTTTACCGGGATGAGCCCAGGAGCAGCGATCGCGATGAATAAATTAGTGGGAACGATGGGCTCTTTAACGAGTACGTTAGCGTTTTACCGTTTGGGAAAACTTGATTTAACGTCCGTGTATAGATCCCTTCTATACAGCCGAGTGTATCATCCATACCAGGTATCATAAAATACCATACCCTAAACTTTTGCACATAAGCCTGGCTGCTAAAATTGAGAGAAGAAGGGAAAACACATGACGGGTGAGCGCTAGTTTTTTAGAATAGGCTCGATGCCTATTTCGAAAGCGGGAAAGAAATTGAGAAAAAAAACACGCAACATTTACGCAGAGAATAGGATGTATGAAGAGCTTCCAGCCAGCCCTCTTAAGCCCTAATGCCTGAAAGAAATGCTGTACAGATTGGTTTAGGAAACTAGGAGGGAGGGGGTTATATAGTTCTTAGCCTCCGTACTTAAGCATCTTCTATTGCTTATATAAAAGCAGATTTGTTTTCGGTAAGTACCTTTTAAGGACGGGATAGAGACAAATTCTCACAGCTGGCTGGCTGTTTAAGGACATCCTTGTTTTCGCTCGCTGAAAGTGCCATGAAACATGTTTCTGGAAGCGGCGTTGAACAGTGGTCATGGTGGAAATTTATGATTACATTGTGAGGGGAAGGGGCATTAAATTGAAAGGAATACTTCTATGCGCTGGGAATGGTACGCGGATGCAGCCATTTACTTTTTCATTGCCAAAACCGCTATTGCCGGTAATGAACCGCCCGCTTATCGATCACGCGATTGAAAAGTTTCAGGCGGCCGGCATACAAGAGATTGGGTTGGTCATCAATCCTTCTCAGCAGGCAATTGCCGATCATATAAACACTGCTTACAAAGGCCAGAAAATTGAGTTGCTGGTTCAAAGAAAGCAACTGGGTATTGCACATGCGCTTCGTTCCGTGCAAGATTTTATTGGAGAAGAGACATTCGCATTGCTTCTCGGCGACAACCTTTTAACCGGCCCGCTGCGTGCATTAGTTCAGTCAGCAGCGGACGGAAAGTCGTCTCTTCTTTTAAAGCGGGTACCGAACCCGCAGGAATTTGGTGTTGCGTTAGTCGACAAGAAACAGAGCCGTATTTTAAAACTGGAAGAAAAACCTTCCGTACCAAAAAGTGATCTGGCCGTGATGGGTGCTTATGTATTTCAGCCTGCTATTTTCGATGCAATCAATGCTATTCAACCATCAGGACGTGGTGAATACGAGATTACAGATGCTATTCAGTGGCTGATCGACCATGATTATCCGGTGACGTATCGTGAAACACTTTTACCCATTTTTGACGTTGGGACGCACAGCCGCTGGCTAGAGGCGAACACATGGATGATGGCTGAACAGGGACAGGGAGAAGTTAGCATTGGACGAAATACAAGTGTTGAAAAGTGTGTGTTTCTTGGGAACGTACATGTTGGAGATGACTGTATCCTGGAAAATGCAGTGATAGGGCCAAACGTATCTTTGCAAAATGGCTGTGTGGTGAAAGAGTGCCGTATCGAAAACAGTATTTTGCTGGCGGGTGCAGCTGTTCAAACTCGTCAATCCATTCGTGATAGCATTTTAGGGCAGGGGGCAGTCGTGAAAGGGGATACGATTAGAGGTGTAGTTCGCTGTATCCTTGGAGACAAATCGGTATATGAACTATATGAGCAGGAATCAGATACATGAGCAATTTGTAGAATCGGACAAAAAGATTTCTATCATAAAGGAGAATAGGAACGGTATTGCAATGGGGTACAAAACTTTATGTTTCCAATCCAGGTGAATCTTTTTGCCCAGTAAAGTACAGTGAGGAAAAGGCTTGCGGGGGCTTTTAACAGTTCTGCATTTAGGACTCTAACATTTAAAAATTTCTAGACATTGGCGATATTTTTAAATGAAAAATGTCTGTGTCTTTGCCGACAGGCAGTCTAAGCTTTTGCTCTTAAGAGCAAAAGCTTTTTACATCACGCTCTATAATCTCTCTTAAGATTCCAGATCGACGGGGAGGTTTGGCACCTCGGTGTCGGCTCATCGCATCTTGGGGCTGTAGTCAGTCCCAAGAGTTGGGCTGTTCGCCCATTAAAGCGGTACGCAAGCTGGGAACGATGACTTAATTAAAACATATGTGGTACGGTATGCTGTTACTTTACAGAGATTATCCAGTTTTGAAGGAACAGTTTTGTTCCATATAGTCTGGTGGCAATAGCGAAGAGATCACACCCGTTCCCATCCCGAACACGGTCGTTAAGCTCTTCAGCGCCCGTGATAGTTAGGACTTTCTCCTGCGAGAGCAGGAAGTCGCCTGCCCCCATTATATTTTTATTACATCCTTCATCTATTCAATCCATTGGACGTAAACAACTTGGACAGATCTACTTTGCTTGAAAAGGTGTCAGTTTCAATATTTGTTCATATATGTCAGGCAAATCCATCAGAGATTTTCCCGACAGCATTTTCATCGATTGAGCTACAATGTCTGCCCCATGATGAGGTACTTTGCTGAAGGCTGCTTCGTAATACTGTTTTTGGCTGATCATTTGTTTTATTCTTGCCTCCAGTTCCGGCAAGGGCATGTCATGCTCCGCGACACAAGAATCATCCCCCGCAAGCTCCTTCAGCATCATATTTTTAACTTCTCGTTCCTTTGTATCTGCAGGCAATGCCAGCAAAGGAGTTCCTGTAGAGATGCAGTCCATCAAGATGCCCATTCCAGGTTTGCTTATCACGAGGTCAGCTGCATTCACTAATTCGCGGCCGTTTTCGAATAGCGGCGCCTGGACTATTTTTGAATTGAATAGAAAGTCCGCACCCCCGAGCTGACCTGCAACAACAATCCGATATGTTGCTTTCAACTGATTGATTTTTTCATACCATTCATCCATATAGCGGTATCGGAATTTTCCAATCCCTCCTCCCATTTGAACGAGGATGAATGGTTCATCTGCCGGAATTCCCAGTCGTGACTTCACCTGTTCCGGTTGCATGGTGATATTTCGGGCTATGATTGGGATTGGCACATATAAAGTAGTCAATTCCGGAATTTCCTTTGGCTGTGTAAGATTGATGTGAAAAAAGATATCTGTTGATCTTTGGGAAACCGCACGGATTTGTTCTTTAAACTTTTTCGTCTGATCTGTATCTTCATCAGATACACTCATATCACTATGATAAATTCCGCCTATGATGGGTCTCTGGCCTTTCCGCTGCTTTTTTGTCGCCTTCACTTCATCTCTCCAATCATGAATAAGTAAGCTGGCATTAAGAAGCTGGTCGGCTTCTTTTCTAAAACGTACGGAATCATGTATTTCTGTATCAGTGAGATTCGACTTCAACCATTCGTGTGTATGTGAAAAAGCAAAAATTTTCACCTCTTCACCGCTTATTTCCTTGAACTTTGAAATATTGGCCACACAGGGATTCAAATGACCCAGGTTTTTTCCGACAATATAATGAATCAATCCTGCTCCGCCTTCCTTTCCTGCCGTCTAAGATATTCTATTATATATGTTCCGCACATCCTTTAGTACTTGGCTTTTACCCAAAAAGGCGAAAAATGAGGATATTCCATGATCATCCTGACCATACTTCTAACCTTTTAATCTGCAGCCTCTCTCCTCAGAAAAAAATCAGAGAATACTGTTTATACACCCATGAACACATCAAACAAGACTTTCATAAAATATAGTGATTGCAGCATGGAAGAACAGGTTGTGTCGCTTCCCGCTGCTAATTTACAGCTCCGATAGAGGTGGTGAAAAACCATATTACGTGTGGCAGTTGTCAGAGGACGGTACCTTCCGATCAGTGAAACATTCATTTACTCTGAATTGGTAAATGTCAAATCGGTTTCCCCTATCGTTTGTTGCAAGAAGATCATGAACCTTGTGCATTTTCCTTTTGAGACCATCCATGAATACAAGGATAATGATGATCTGATAGACATCCTCCGCGCCCAAAAAATCAGCCTGATTCACGCAAGGTTTGGCGTAACTGGAGCTGATTTGCTTGAAGTCAAAAAAGAACTCGGGATCCCGATGTTGACTTCTTTTCATGGTTTTGACCTGCCGACAAATGTAAAGTCCATGCGAAGATATGGTGATCGGCTGCAGCATTTATTTGAACATGGAGATGCATTCACGGTTACTTCAGAGAACATGAAGGAAATCCTTATCAAATACGGATGTTCTCCGGATAAAATATTCGTCCATCACAGCGGAATCAATGTAAGTAAGTTTTCATACAAAAAGCGCACAGCACCAGAGAATGGAATCATCACGGTCTTGACGGTCGGGAGGCTCGTTGAAAAGAAAGGAATGGAATACCTAATTGAAGCTGTTCATCGGGTTCACCAGCATTACCCAGGCATCAGGCTGCGTATTGCCGGAGATGGGAAGTTAAGACCGACGCTTGAAAAACAGGTAGAACAGCTGCAATTGGATGGAATCGTCAAGTTCCTCGGGGAAGTTTCCCATCAGGCTGTAGTAGAAGAAATGGAAAAAGCCCATTTATTCGCCCTCGCCAGTACGACTGACAACATCGGAAATCAAGAAGGAATTCCAAATGTTTTAAAAGAAGCCATGGCATGTGGTTTGCCTGTGCTTTCGACAAAACATGCAGGGATACCGGAGCTTGTAGAGGATGGAAAATCGGGATTTCTCGTCCCGGAACGCGATCCCGTCGTATTGGCCGAGCGCTTGCTGCATCTTGTTCAGCACTCCGAGGATTGGGAAAGGTTCGGTACACACGGCAGAGAAACCGTTGAACAGTTCTTTAACATAGATAAACAAATTGAAAATTTAGAAAGAATATACAGCTTGCTGCTGTCAAAATAAGTTTACGTAAGAGGTGATGAGTTTTGCCCAAGATAAGTGTCGTTATTCCCACTTATAACCGGGGAGAGTTTACCGTACATGCAGTCGAGAGTGTCCTTGCTCAAACGTACAAGGATTATGAAATCATCGTTGTCGACGATGGTTCAACAGATAATACGGAAGAGCTATTGCAGCCATATAAGGATCGGGTCCGCTATGTAAAGCAGAAAAATCAAGGCCCTTCAGCTGCCAGGAATACCGGTATCCGCCTTGCGGAAGGTGAATATATCGCCTTTTGTGATTCGGATGACAGATTTCTACCTGAGAAGCTCGAAAAACAAATGGAATTTATCGAAAAGAACCCTGACTGCAAATTTTTATATACCTGGTATTACAATGTGAATGATCAAGGGGAATACACGAAACTACGGAAACCGAATACCTGTGAGAATAAAGAGCAGTTACAATATTTTTTGTTTATCCGCAAATTTACGATCAGAACCTCCACTTTGTTGATTCACAAGAGCTGCTTTGAAAAGACGGGGCTTTTTATCGAAAAATATTGGTATTCCCAGGATTGGGATATGTGGCTTCGGCTGGCTGCCTATTATCGTGGTTATTGTCTGGAAGAGCCTTTAGCTGAATATTGGCTCCATGAGGATAATCGCAGCAGCCTCAGGGTTAGAATCTACCATCCTGAAATTATTGAGTCCACGCTAAAGCTTTATGGATGGGATGAGAAGAAGATTGCTAAATTAGAAGAAAAGTACGGGAAAAGGGAGAGTCAAGAGGTGCAATACCCGTCAAAAAATCCCGGAAACGGATCAGACAGCACTGATGTCAACGGGGGTAGCTCTTGATGAAAATTGCTTTAATATGTTCAGACAGGGGCCCCGCCCCCCCTGTGAGGGGCGGAGCCATCCAATTATTAATCAGCAAAATTGCACCATTGCTTGCCAAAACATATGAAGTTACGGTTTTTTCTGTCACTGATCCTTCCCTCCCCGATACAGAATGTACAAATGGTGTTTACTTCGAACGCTATGATAAGGACCAGTTTTTCCAGCAAGTGTGTGAAAGGGTAAAACAAGTTCAGTTTGATGTGATCCAGGTTTACAACAGGCCGGGCTATATTCCATTGATTCGGGAGGCCTCCCCCCGGTCCAAAATCATCCTGTCACTCCACAACCTTGTATATAACACATTAAAAGTAGAAAGCCCTCTTGCCGAAGCAGCATTCAGGGAAGCGGATTGGATTTTTACGGTCAGCAGGTTCATCGCTGAAGATACGGCCGAAAAGTTCCCGGAAGCTTCCGCTAAAATCCAGCCCCTTTACACTGGTGTAGATTTGGATGATTACTCACCCATTTGGTCAAAGACAGGACGAAAATGGCGAAATGAAATTCGCTCATTGTATAATCTCGATTCAAAAGATCCCGTCATTCTCTTTGTAGGCCGTCTTGTTCCAGACAAAGGGTGCCACCTTGTTTTAGCTGCAATGAACGAGATTCTGAAAAACGTCAAACATGCAAAATTGCTGATAGTTGGAAGCAAGTGGTATGCAGATGGATCCACAAGCAAATATATAGAGGGACTGAAGCAACTAGCGAGAGAACATGAACACAGTATCGTATTCGCTTCCTATGTACCAGTAGAAGAAATTCCAAAGTATTACGCAGCCGCAGACCTTTTCATCTGTCCATCGCAATGGAAAGAGCCGCTTGCAAGAGTGCATTATGAAGCAATGGCGGCAGGATTGCCCATCGTTACAACCAGACGGGGCGGCAATCATGAGGTAGTTCAGACCGGGAAAAATGGGATTGTGATAGATGATTATAAAAATCCAGCGGCCTTCGCAGCTGCTTCGATTGACATCCTTAATGATCCACATAAAGCTATCACAATGGGGAAAGCGGGCCGAAAAGACGCCAAAAAGATATATAACTTTGACCGGGTCACCTCTGATATTGCACTCCTTTATACAAAACTCTTTGAAAGCAATGAGCAAGGGCCAAATTCGTCCTCATAAAACGGAGGACTTTGAAAGGATGAAATGGATCATGAAAGTTACTGTGATTGGTTCCGGATATGTTGGAACCACGACAGCTGCAGTATTGGCTGCTTTAGGCCATCACGTAATCGGTGCGGATGTGGATTCCGCAAAGGTAAAAAAGTTATCGGCCGGGATACTTCCATTTGTAGAGCCTGGTTTGGACAAAATGCTGAATGATAATAACACGAGGGGCACATTAAAATTTACCGATCAGATCAAGGAAGCGATTCAGGCAAGTGACATCTTGTTTATTGCCGTCGGGACTCCTTCTCTTGAGGATGGTACTGCCGATTTAAAATATCTCCGTTCAGTAGCCGATGCAATTGCCGCTTCCATTAATGATTACAAAGTCATTGTCATCAAAAGTACGGTCCCCATTGGCACCAATCGCTGGTTATCGGATTATCTAGAGAAAAAAATCTCTGACTGCACCCTATTCGATGTTATCTCCAATCCGGAATTTCTGCGGGAAGGTCATGCCGTCTATGATTCTCTTAATCCTGATAGGATCATCATTGGCGGAAACAATCAGGGGGCCATTACCATTATAAAAAAACTGTATCACCAGCTTAACAGTAAATACGTTATATGTGATTGGGAAACAGCTGAATTAATTAAGTACGCCTCGAATGCTTACCTTGCAGCCAAAATTTCCTTTATCAATGAAATAGCCCAAATCGCAGACAAGACAGGAGCCGATATCCTTCAAGTCGCTTACGGAGTCGGACTAGATTCACGGATAGGCGCAGAATTTCTTAAATCGGGAATTGGCTATGGCGGCTCTTGTTTTCCTAAGGATGTAAAAGCGTTGATTTCTACAGCGGACCTAATAGGTGTTAAAACCCACATTTTGAAAGAAATAGAATCCGTTAATGAAGCAATGCCTGATGTGTATCTGGCGAAATTGGCTGCTTCTTTAAAAAAGAAACCCTGGACAATCTCCATACTCGGCCTCACTTTTAAGCCTGAAACGGATGACCAAAGAGAATCTCCTGCCATTAAAATTGTGAACAAACTTCTGCCTGCATGCAAAGAGATCCGCATCCTTGATCCTACCATTCAATCAAACCTGCAAACTCCATGGCCTCATGACAGTAAAGTCAAAGTCTGCCAAACAATCGAAGAGACATTGGCCAGAACTGATGCAGCAATCCTATGTACAGCATGGGATACCTTCACCGGCATTGATTGGAATAAGGCAAAGGATTTTATGAAAAACCCGGTCCTGTTGGATGGGCGGAACCTTTATGATCCAAACATAATGAAGGCAGCCGGCATAACCTATCTAGCATTAGGGAGGGGAAATCAAACATGAAGGTACTGGTTACTGGTGCAGCTGGTTTCATAGGCTCTCACCTATGTGAACGGCTGTTGGCTGAAGGACACGACGTGGTAGGTGTTGATATGTTCCTGTTCAAAGAACGGGAACGCTTTACGCAATATAACATAAAAGAACTTTTACAGCATCCTAACTTTAAGTTAGTCAACGGCAATCTTCTCGAGCTTGATTTAAAAGAACTCCTTGAGGGGATCGAAGTCATCTTCCACCAGGCAGCGATCCCAGGCGTCAGGAATAGCTGGGGAACTAACTTTCGGCAGTACGTGGAACTGAATATCCTAATGACTCAGAGGCTCTTGGAAGTATGCAAGGATCTGCCTCTCAAAAAATTCGTGTACGCATCGACTTCTTCCATTTACGGTATAACGGACGGCAGAACCTCTGAAGACAAACCTGCAATGCCGATTTCTCCATATGGTACAAGTAAATTGGCCGGTGAGCACTTAGTTCGTATGTATCACCTGAATTTTGGGCTGCCGGTAACTTCGCTGAGATACTTTACCGTATATGGTCCAAGGCAGCGTCCTGACATGGCCTTTCACAAATTCTTAAAAGCAATCCTAAGAGACGAATCCATCCCCCTCTTTGGAGACGGCCAGCAAACCCGGGATTTCACGTATGTGAGTGATGCCGTTGAAGCAAATATACTGGCAATGAATCACCCGGAGCATGGAAATGCGTTCAATATCGGCGGCGCGGCAAGGTCTTCCGTGAATCAAGTCCTTACTGTGATGGAAGCTGTCACAGGAAAGAAAATAAAAATCGATTACCAGTCCAGGCAGCCAGGCGATCCGCTCCATACATGGGCTGATATATCTCGGGCGCGTGAAAAGCTGGGATATAACCCAAAAATCACCTTGCATGAGGGCATCCAAAATGAATGGGATTACATCAAGAAAATGTATCAACCCTAAACAATATCAAAAGATTGTGGAGCGGAACCGGATCATATGTTTACAAACACAGCACCATATAAGGCTGCTGGTTGATCGACATCTAGAGGAATACAGATGTTAGAAAAAGTATCTGGTCTGATGCCCTGCAAACCAGATCACAGGGTCAGAAATGTTTTATGTAAATTCATTAAATTTCGTGTGAGAATTTAAAATTCTGAACAAGTTTTTGGATTCGATTTATAAATGTTTTAAGCGCTATTTTGCACGTTCTTACCAGAGAAAAAGTAAAGCTCTACACCAGAAAAATTGCTTTTATACTTATTTGATTTTAATCATTAAGCTGTCATGTATAGCCTTATAATATAGTATTAATGACAGTTAAGTTCATGTTATATGGAAAGAATAGAGGATATAAAATCAATCCCTATATCCATGGGTTTACATGTAAACAACCGGCAGCAAAAATTAATAAAACAATTGGATTTGTTATAACCGCTATATAAATCAGGACTCGAGGTAATTAATTCTATTACATGTAGAGCCCAATTAATACATGTAGTAAAGCAGGAATGGAAACAAGAAAACCCCCAGAATGTTCTGGGGGAAATGGAAAAAAAGAAAAAGCAGGAAGAGTAGAAAAAGCAGGATGTTTGTTCCATCACTATTTTATTTTTGCCCAATAAGTGTAAACATAATTACTTTCATCCTAATTTATTTTGGACTGTTATGGGCAGTCCTTTTTTCATTTTCCTTGTTCTGATTGTTCACAGGTCATTTATCCAGCAAAGGTAAATGAGGCTGGAGCTGATCATAGACCCGAATGATTCCCCACATACCCTGCTCAATGCCCCAGCGGATGTTGCCGGACCGGTACATATAGTCGCCAGGATAGTTATAAGTCCCTCCGGCACCGCCGATTAAAAATAGATCTTCTGCTGCGCCCGGCGCCACATGGCCGACATAGGAATCAATCCGGGCATCAATGTCTCTTGGGTCAAACTTCCAGTTGTGGCCATGGAGGTGAAAGGTATTGGTTCTTCTTCGTTCCGATGGATTGGTAAGGCGGACAATGACGGGTTCACCCGGATACGCTTCAAAAACCTGTGTGGCTGGATCTCCGTGAACCTTCGAGCTGAATAAGTCACCTAAAACAGGATGTTTTTTAAAGCGGTTAATTAATCGTTCTGTCCGGTAATTAAAGCCCCGTGAGCCAAAATCATAGGTGTCTACTTCATCGTCTTCAGGATCAGGTTTTGGAATCACGCCATCAAGTGGATCAACAATGACTTTACGACGCTTATTCTCAAGCCGGACACCATCATGCATGATCAAGACAAATTCTCTATAATCAATTCCAAGTGGATTGCGGAGCACTACATTAGTGCCAGTTTGAACTGATTTAAGCGTCTGCGGATCGTGGTAAGTCGTAAAGCGCGGCTCCGCAATAAAAGCGCCGAATGTACCAAACGACCGGTGGTTCCGTAAATCTGCCATGTCCCACATGGCACAAGTACCTATGCTTTCTTGTACATGCCAGCGGTACGTAATAGATTCTCCAGGCCCAACCGTTTGATCGGGGTTGAATCCAACCGTACCGCCGCTTGAAGTGGTAACATCGTAATCCAGCATACTGACGTGCAGCGAGATGCGCAAAGACGGCGGGTAAAATGCCTGCTCTTTTACCGGTGGGTACGGATGAATGCCGTTAGGGAACGGAAATAACTTAGCTTTCAGCCGGCTGGTCAGGGTGACTTCAACCAGGTCGCCGGCATTCCCTCTCAGTACCAGCGGCTCCGGTTTCTTTATGCCACGCAGAATATCAGCCACGTCTTTCTCTAAAGCAAACACAATGCCGTACGGGTCGTGGTCTCCAAATGAGTTATATAAAATGGGCGTTTGAAAAGCAACAACGCTGTACTTTCGGATCGGCGGCTGATGGGTTGCTTCAGGCGGCAATGTATGCTGTGGTTTGGCCGGCTTTGGCGGCTTTCCGGTCACTTTGGGCAATCGCTTTGTCTGCGGTGGGGGCAGCGGGCGGTCCGAAAGGGGCATTAAATCATCAACGGCTTCACCAAATGCGCGGATCAGCCCCCATGTGCCGTTCCAAATATCTTCTTCATCTTCAAAGGCCCACAAATAATCTCCAGCCTTCGGTATAGCTGTTTCAAGCGTAAACGACTCTGAAATGCTGATGTGCTGCTGTGAACGGATTTGTGAATCCTTGCTGGGCCGTTCTGCTTTCCAGCTTAGTCCGTGCACATTAAAACTATGGGAATCTTCATGCGCACCCTGCAGCAGCCGGATACGGACCGGATCTCCTTCATATGCCTCCAAAATAGGCGTAACGGGGTCTCCGTGCACATAAGAACTGAAGGAATAGGCTGGATCCTTATCTTTTCCGAGCCGGAACTGCAGCGGTTCGGTTTTATAATTAACCGCAAAAATGCCGGGATCATCCAAGGAACCTGGAAATTGCGGCGGCTGAATCGGACAGCCGTCTTTATCAAACAGAAGAGCGAAATCCTGGACAAATAGCGCGAAATCGCGATAATCCGGAATAATCGGATGAGTAACGGTAATCTGTGTGCCGTGATCCAATTCCTCACCGGTTTTTGAATTTAAAAACTTGGAAAAACGGGGCTGAATCACACAAGAGCCAAAAATTCCGTGCTGCTGATGAGTCGTTGGGAACAGGTGATCGTGAAAGAAAAAGGCTTTTAATTCAGTGTCGGCATACCACTCATACCGGCCAGTTTCACCAGGCAAAATACCACTATCATAGTTCCAGCCTACATTCGCACCATCGGACACAAGAACGTCAAACTTTACGAAATGAACATGAAAGCCCACTTCATAGGTTCGTGTGACCAGCTGAAAGGCGTCACCATCGAGAACATGAGTCAGCCGGTTTGTAAAGTTTAGCCTGATGCAGGAACCAGCTGGCGCGTGCAGCACAAGCGGTTCCGGCTCTTTTTTTCCGGACAGCACATCAGCCAGATCTTCATCTGCCACATACATTCTTCCTTTTGGATCATGCCAGCCCTGTTTATTGTAAACAAGCGGCAGGTCAATAACGGACACGTTAAATTCCAGGACAACCGGATTGCCCAGGCAGGAATCAGCAAAAACAGCCCCTGGCCTTGCATTCGGTACAGCGGCATTTTTTTCGAGTTCCGTCATGCCCCTGCCGCCCACAATGCCAAACGGCGGCCTTGGCGCTTTGCAGCCAACTTTTCCAGGAATGAAGTTGGGAAACCCTGGTTTTTCTTTTGTCGGCAGAGGCGGACAGGGACGGTCCGGCAGCGGCTGGAGAGGGGCAATTGGTACGCCGTTTGGGTAACACTGGCTGCCGTCCTGCAAGGTGTCAAAAATGCGGTTCATCCCCCACATTCCGGCTTCAAAATGCGGATAAAGATGGCAGTGAATAACCACATCTCCAATTGCACCCTGAAGGCTGCCAAGTCCATATAAAGGCTGAACGGTGTAGTGAGACTGCGGGCTGATCGCCTGTGCATCCACAATTTCTGAATGAATGTTGCCGGGGTCTCTCAGCCATTGATGGACATGGTAATGAAACGCATGTGTTTCTTTGGATCCTCCATGGATCAGGCGGATCACAGCCGGGTCGTCCCGGTAGCCGCGCAGAATCGGCGTAGCTGGATCCCCAAATACCCACGAGTCATGATGAACTTCCTCGCCTTCTAATTCAGGGGATACGACCCCTTCTTCAATCAGCTTAATTCGGTTATGAAGCGGTTCATACCGGTAGTTAACGCCATGAAAGGATTCACTTTCTTGATTGGTCATCGGATTAAGCGGCCGATTGCCGGTTAAGTCTTTTACTTCCATTTCATCACTAAAAAACCAAGCATACTCACGGAAGGAGGGAAGGAAAGGGTGGTGGACATCCGCGAACACGCCGCTGTTGATTGGTTTGCCTGTTACAGGATCTGTCCACCAGGAGCCTCTTTTTTCAACCAGCAATGTGCCGAAAAGGCCCTGGATGCTGGACCCTTCTTCAGTACTGGATACATTGCCAAGATCGGTAAAGTAACAAATGCCTTCATACGTGGCATCCAGCTTGTAAAGAAGCTTTTCACCGCAATCAGCCAGTGAGCTTGGATTAAAGCCAACGTTGGCTCCGTCTGACGTTAACACGTTATAATCGAGATCTTGAAAATGCATACCCGCTGCAAAAGGAAGCTGGTTTTCAAAAAGAATTTCAACAACGTCACCTTCGTTCGCTCTGATCGTAAGCGGCTGTACGAGTTCCACAGGAAGAAAAGGGTTTTTACGTACAAGTTCTTTTACTTTTGTTTCATTTTCCTTTAAGACATACACTCTGCCATTTGGATTGTGGTCGCCAAAGTTGTTAAGGACAATGCGGATCGGGATGGCGACCACATGATAACGCCGTATCATTGGCTTTCCTCCTTGTTACAGCATGTCATTCAGCTCTGGGATGCGCGGCTGACCGGGAGCCTCGATATAAAACACTTCGATATTATGGACATAGACCAGCCAATTTCTTTTTTCAAGTTGAGAAAAACGTGTGGTTTCAGCGAATATCTCAACTTGATTCCTTAGCATGGAAACTATTTCGCCAACAAACATAAATGGATAAGAAGGCCTCATGATAAAGGTTTTTATGCCAATGGCTGCCCTAAAATGCTCCACAAGTGCGGCATCATGCCTAACGTTATTGGAATTTACAGCAGAAGATCTAGGCGTCCTCCTTTTTACACTTCCTTTCTTGCCTATCTAAAGTGAGCGGGATTTGGCTTTATAGTCGAGGAGAGGCCCGGTTAAGCGGCCTGCCCCAACTACAAACTAAACAATGGAAAATGTATGTTGTAAAAGGATGCAATATTCCTTAAAGTGAACGGTATGTGATAAAAAGATAAGATGAATACCACATTATAGTAATGGCTGAACTAGCCATCATAATTTTTAATATATGAGCATAAGCCCTGCCGGTTCATCGTATAGTTCTTTTACAAAGGTCTCGCCAGCCTTTTGTTTTTGCTTCGTTTTCTTTAACACATACATTTGCAGAAAAAGCAGCTATCCCCTTGGGGAAGGGACAGCTGCTTTTTTGATTTTTATGACCCCTTTTAAATGAATATTTATGTTGCATTCGAAACAAAAAGGCGGCTGCAATGTAGTCCGCCAAAGAACAGGAGTATGAATATGCAAATCCAAACTGTCCTACAGACCTTACGAGCGGGAAAGCCCACTCCTTCAGGTGTGGGATGATAGCGAGGTCGAACCGGGCATGTCTTCAGACATGTCAAAGGTTCGACTTTTTTCTTTTAGTTTATCTCTCTTGTATACCAAACACTTGTTTGTTATAATTGATACAACCCAATCTTTTGGAAAGGAGGAACGAAGTGGAAACCATTTCTTTAAAGCTGGAACTAATGAAGCCAACCCATGCAAAAGAACAGGTATACTGCAAAATGACCGAATTAAACACCGGATTTTCCAATTGGCTTCTTCAGTATGATGAACTTTCAAAAGCCACTTCGAAGGTCTACAAACTTTTTTCTACGGACAAATTGCCTTCGGCCATTGTCAACCAAACCATCCGGGAAGTAAAATCACAAAAGAAAAATCAAAAAGCAAAAGCTTTTCGCCGTTTTTGGTGTACCTTTAACAACCAAAATTTAAAAGTTGAAAAAGAAAACAACTTATACAAACTCTCCTTTCCTACATTAGAGAAACGAGTCAGTGTTCCAGTTGTGGCTGAGCTCTATCAGCAGCATTGGCTTGATAAGATATTGTCCGGCGAAGCAAAACTAGGTGCCGGCGAGCTTTATGAGAAAAAAGGGAAATGGTATATGTCTGTGGCGGTTTCCTTTGAACCGAAGGTCGTTTCCCTTTCTTCTAAAGTAATGGGTGTAGACGTAGGGCTAAATTATTTAGCTGTTGCTTCAATAGGGACAAATTCATTGTTTTTCAAAGGAAACGAGGCTGCTTTTATTCGAAGAAGATTTTCTTTGAGGAGAAAAACCTTAGGAAAAAATAAGCTTCTTTCTGTTATTAAAGCCTTCAAAAATAAAGAGTCCCAATGGATGAAAAATCTGAACCATAAAATAAGCCGGCAAATCGTTCATTTTGCTGCAGAGAACGGTGTTCGCTGCATTCGAATGGAAGATTTGACAGGCATTCGCCGTAAAGCCAAATCAAAAAAAGACGCAGGCAGAAATCTGCACTTCTGGGCACATTATCAGCTTCAGCAGTTTATTGAATACAAAGCCAAAATGGCAGGGATTCAAGTTGAATATGTGAATCCACATCATACCTCTCAAACATGTAAATGTGGCCATGTAGACAAAAAGAATCGAAAAAAACACACGTTTGCGTGTGTCAAATGCCAATATACACTTCATGCCGATGCGAATGCCGCCATTAATATTTCGAAAGCCATCAGCGGCCTTTCAAAAAAGAAAAACAAGCAAGCAGCTTAACCTAGTCCTGTGGTAACAGCAGGACCGCCTGTAAGGTACATGTATGCCGAAGGCATATAAAACGAAGCAGGATGGGCTGATGACACCGCCCTTAACTGAAGGCGAGTTCTAAACAGAAATGGACTGGGAACGCGTTCGCACTTCAGAATCCCACCCGTCTCACCGCAAGGTGAAGGGCTTGCGGCTTTAGCCGTGGGAGTGTCAATGCTATCAGTTTATGCGTGATTTTAAAAAAGTTTGGACGCAAGACACTACAAAAGGTAGTTACTTTTAAGATATTATGGGTAGTTAGGAAGGGAAAGAGCATTGCAGACTAATAAGGGAGACAGCATATATGGTAGAGGAAGGTCTTATCTTCATAAAAGAAATTCGCCTGCTGTATGGGGAATATCTTAAATGTGGAGATCATGATATTAAGCAAATGATACATGACGATATTCTTTCTTTAGTAGAGGCAATGGAAGTAATGGACAGCCAAAGATAATTCATAAAGTTAGGTCTCACTGGTGAAAGCATACTTTCGCAAATGGGACTTTTTTATTTTGCTTTTTATTTAAAACAACTGTCCCCTATATAAACGGCCGTCCCCCAAACAATAAGGGCAGAAATCTGTTTTATATGCCTTAATAGTATCCATTCGCATCATTATGCTTAAATTGACAAATGATCATTTGTAAAAAGTTTAAAACAATTCAATTTGGGTATAATGAAATGGATTCGAAATGTAAGGAGGCACACAAATAATGGAACGCGGAAAAGTTAAGTGGTTTAATGGTGAAAAGGGATTTGGATTTATTGAACGTGACGGCGGAGAAGATGTATTTGTACATTTCTCAGCAATACAAGGTGAAGGTTTCAAGAATCTTGATGAAGGACAAGAAGTGGAATTTGAGGTTGAACAAGGTCAAAGAGGACCTCAAGCCGTTAATGTTCATAAATTATAATTAGCCGCCAATCAAAACAGACTCTAAATGGGTCTGTTTTTTAATTTCTTACAAGAAAAAATACCCTACTGGTTTACGGGTAGGGTAATAAACAAAGTAAAATGGTTCGTATCTTGTAGTATAGAGATATATGGGTAATAAAATAAAAATTCCTATTAAGGCATATGACATATTAGATTATTATTTAGACATTTTACAGAAATAGCAACAATCTATACGAAAACAGCGTTTAATAAAGAAGCAGGAACTAAATAATTACAATCTTGAGATATAAAAATAAAGGGCTGACTTAGATAACCAGCCGCGATTTTAATTGAATGCTTAAAAATTATTGATAGTAACCCTGTTGGGGCCTTGTTCGTGTTTATATACTTCTTCAAGGATCTCCGCCGCAATATCCTGCATACTTTTGCCCGTTTGTTCTCCTTTACTTCGCAGCCAGTCCTTAATATCGACTGACAGGGAAACCGACAGCAATTCCTCCTCCGATTCAATACTTAAGCGCCTCATATTCCGGAACATACCGCACACGCCCTTGTTTAGCCGAACGTTTAATAAAGTCAGCTAATTCAACCGAAACACCATTCACTCGGGCATCTTTCATATGAATGATCCATCGGTCCTTTAACCGTTCCATATATATGTTGACCACTGGAACCTGCTGGTAAAGCAGATCCATCACTTGATAGGTAAGGGAATAGACGGCCGGCATCCAGGCTTTTTGCTGCGCTTGCCCATTTCAATCGGATAATCAGGTGTTAACCTATGTGTATAGATCCCTTCCATATAGCTGAAGGTATTGTCGGTTCCCAGCACAATAAAGTACCAGTCCTCTAAACCTTTGCGCATAAGTTTTGCTTCCGGAAGAGAAGGGGGAAGAAAAGCGCTGGTACACGGTTTCTTTGGCTTTTTATTGTAGTATTGTCGCTGGGAGAACCGGGATTCCTAAATTTTCCTTTCGTGCAGCTCACTGAATTTTGTCAGATTGTGATAATATCTGCATCTACATTTCTTACGATGCTTCGAGGTTTTTCCCCGGAGCTTTTTTTGTTATTATGATAATTTATGGATGTTGAGTATGTTGTGAAGATCATAGAAAGAATTGTTGTAATATCTTTTGTCATGAGGACAATTTCTTTGGCTGCAATTGAGAAAAGAAGGGAATACACATGACGGGTGAGCGCCCGTTTTTTAGGGCATGCTCGATGCCTATTCTAAAAAAGATGGAGCAGCGGTACGGTTCAATCCTATGTACCAAAGATAGAAGGAAGAGCCTGTCACGCTGACTCTACACATTTTTTGGCATAGATTCTTCTAAAGCCACTCTCAAAAATCAATATATACTAGAATCTCTTCTGATAAAGATACAGCGTTTCGTTTCACCAACCCTGCTTAAATTAGATTGCTTCCTTCCAAAGGAATAGAAATAATTTCAATTTTACGTTATGTATGAAGAGTTCTAAAATAAATATGGAAAATCAAATTTAGGCGAGAGGAAGAAAAAAATGATAAGGGAAGCAACGGAAAAAGATTTAAGGGATATTTTAGAGGTATATAATGATGCAATTCTTCATACCACGGCTGTATATACCTATAAACCTCAGACTCTTGAAAGCAGACAAATTTGGTATAAGCAAAAGATAGAAGAAGGTTATCCAGTATTGGTATGCGAACAAGATGGCAAGGCAGTTGGATTTGCTACATTTGGTCCTTTTAGAGCCTGGCCAGCCTATAAATACACAATAGAACATTCTGTCTATGTTCATAAGAATTATAGGGGTCAGGGTATTGCGAAAAAATTAATGCAAGAATTAATAAAAATGGCTAATGAAAGAGAATATGCAACACTTGTTGCTGGAATTGATGCAACAAATGAAGGCAGTATAAAAATGCATGAGAGAATGGGATTTGAATTTTCTGGTGTAATTAAAAAAGCTGGATTTAAATTTGATAAATGGCTGGATCTTGCTTTTTATCAATTGGATTTAAAAGGACCTAAAGTGCCTTCAGAAGAATAAATTAATTTAATGAAGTTAAATACCTCAAAAACAGCTCTAACTAATTCGTCAAGACAATTTAGTTAGAGCTGTTTTCGTGAAGAATTTATGTTTTTAACTACTTATAGTCAATAAATAAGTCCTTAGCAGCCAATCGAATAACCAATTACTATCAGAGGTTAACCAGGAGGACCATTTTGCAAAGATCAATAAAAAACAAAAGAAGGTATACCGCTATATAAAGATATAGATAAAATTTAAATAAGCAGCTTCATGATATGGGCCACACCATCTTCATCATTTGATAAAGTTATGTGATGCGCACAAGACTTAATATCTCGGACGGAGTTTCCCATCGCAATCCTTAGTCCTGCAGATTCAAACATAGGAAGATCATTATAATGGTCTCCAATAGCTATAATATCTTCTCTTTCGATATTTAATTTCCCAGCCAAATACCTGACAGCACAGCCTTTTGAAACATCAGAATGTGTCAATTCGAATAAATGTTTAGCCAGGCTGGCAGTTGCCAGCTCTCTTTTTTGTTCAAAATACTGCCAGCCATCGTTGATTTTTTCCCTATAGAAAGAAAACCCAAGAAAATTATAAAATTCACTTGTTTTATCCAGAATGTCTAAATGAGAGGAAACAAATTCAAATTTCCCCTGGCTGAACTGTCTTTCTGCCGCTTCTTGAAATACTTTTAGGTTTATTTTTGGGTTCGCATTCTTCAGTTTAAACATTTCGATTGTTAATAAGTCCCGTCCATTTTGGGGTGTATAAATGACTTGGTCGGAAAAAACTTCATAATACATATTGTGTTCTGCAAAATAATCGAGTATTTCTTTTGCATCGTTTTTCTTAATAGACTTCGCATGTAAAAGCGTTCCTTTTTTGTCGTGAATGGTCGCTCCATTGGCGCCTATGATCCAGGCAGAAATACCAGCATTCTTTAAAATAGAATGAACATTAAAATGAGCTCTTCCGGTTACAATTGCAATTTCAATTCCTTTTTTCTGGGCTGTTTTAATCGCTTCAATATTTTTTCTGCTGATTTGATTCTTTTTATTTAAAAGGGTACCGTTTAAATCGATAGCTATTAGTTTCATATTCGCACACCTATTCTATGTTGATTTAAAAATAATAGGAGGGAGCCTCTACTATTTACTTTCTACTATTAACAAAGAGGATAATAAAATGACCGTTAAGCTAGAGTGGTTAGCTTAACGGCCTGGTTGATGATTGAATTATTTTTTACTGATAGACAATTTTGTGGATATAGTAATGTTAGGCATTGCTTTTTCTTCTGCACACATCGTTCCCGGCAGGTCTGCATGATCCGCTCCATTAAAGGCGATCGTGCAGTGGCCAAGCTCACTCACTGTCTCATTTACTTTCCCGCCGACAAACGTGATTTCGTAAGACTGGTCGTCAAATGAAAGAATGTCGCCAGCTTCAATCGTGCCTTCTAATGGAACCACTGTATGGCTCACGGCGATGTCGCGCAAATCCTTCGGCGCACTTTCATTAAAAAGAATGATCATCTTTTCTTCTGCAAAGATTTCCACGTCTGCACCAAGCTCTGTAACTGTTGACCGGTAGATGGTTTTCATTTGTAGTCCTCCCATAGTGTTCATGTTTCCTGATTCCTCCCTTATTCATACATACCGAAGCTTGCAAAATAAGCAATCACAACGGCAAGCGGCCCTGTGATTAAGCGTGACATTAAAACAGCTGGCACCCCGACTTCAACGGTTTCCGGTTTTGCTTCCCCGAGTGTTAAGCCCACGGGCACAAAGTCTGCGCCTACCTGCGGGTTAATCGCAAACAGGGCAAGGAGGGCGGGTTTTGGCGGGATATTCCCTTTGCCGATTTCCACTCCGACGAGTACGCCGACGACTTGTGCAATCACGGAACCCGGTCCAAGCAAAGGAGATAAAATTGGGATTGTACAAATAATAGAAAGAACGAGAAGCCCAAAGATATTGCCGGCAGATTGTGTTATAAAGTGATAAGGCTCGAAAGAAGCTCTTTTTGTAGGCCGTCTTCCGGGAATAAATGATTTTGAAGCTCTCTTAGTTTCCAAACCGTTGTGCTTGGATCGAGTTCTACATCATCTGTTGTTAAGAATTGGCCCTGCTTAATCGCTTTTTTCGCGACAACCTTGCCGCTGATCAAGCCGATTGGAATATGGCCGTTCCGTTTCATATCCTGATGGGTTTCTAATACGCCGCGGACCGCATAGCCGCCGATTCCATCGAGTGTTTCACCCGGCTGGATGTCTTTTTTCGCCACCGCGACCGTTTCAGAAACCGGTGCGCCAAGCGGATGAATCGAAGAATCGTGCTGCAGTACCGCTTTGGCAATCGTGATTGGTGTTTCCAGGCTGGCAAGGTGATATGGACGGTATAAAATGTGGTGCTCTCTGTCACCTTTCTTCAGCAAATAATTCAGTTCGTGCGCTACCGCTTCGTTTTGGCCTTTTACGATCACAAATACGCCAGGTGCAAGACCATCTACGTATTCAACTACACCAAAATTGTTTAACACGCCGCCATTTTCTTTCACATCCAAATCTTTAATTACGGAATCAAGATCTCCAGCAATTCCATGCATGCCCACTACATCCGGTACAAATCCAATTGCATTAGACAGCAGGTTCATTTCAGCCATTGTCTTCGTGCCGTCTTGGAAAGCAGCCAGCATATGCGAAGACATTTTTTTCTTGTCTGCCTCTTCCTGCGCAGTGGAAGGGTTAGCTGTGACATTCAATTTATTATTTTTTCCTTTACCAGCAACAAGGACTTCCATACCCATTGTTTTGGCAAACTCGAAGAGTTCAAGTGTTGCCGCAGGCTCATCACCTGCTGAACCTGTGTAAACTAGTCCAGCGTTCTTAAACATCTGGTGCATGACTGGACCAATCGTAATGTCTACTTCAACATTTAATAAAACAAGGTGTTTCTTCGATCTGAACGCCTCAAGCGAAATATTGGCTCCGACTTCAGGAACGCCTGTCGCGTCGACAATGACTTCAACATTCTGAGATTGAATCACTTCACGAAAATCGTTGGATACAATAATCGATTCTTTTCTGTCTGCCTGTGCGTTATAGTAATCTGCCGCTCTTTGAGCAGCTTCAACATTAATGTCACTGATACCGGTTACACTCATACCCGGAATACGTGAGATTTGCCCGATCATGCCAAAGCCCATCTGTCCGGCACCGATCACTCCTACTTTAATTGGCTGATTTGCTTTTTCCCGTTCTACTAACTGTTGATAGATTGACATACTGTAGCCTCCCAGAATTTTTGATAATGCGAAAGTCTTAACATTTGTGAAATGAATTCATCTTTTTATAAATAATTATCATTTGTTAACAGTATTATCATTTGACAATTTGAATCTTACACGATTCTGAAAACTCTGTCAAACCATTATTTTTTAAAATCGAAAAATGCCCTTAGCAAAGAAGACAAAGAAAATTCGTGGTCTTTGCTTAGATTCTAGTTTTGAAAATAGTTAATAAATAAAAACACTATGATAAAATGGGTGAACAGTTGTGAAAAATACACAAATCGACAGAAAGGAGAACAACCATTGCTTGCTGCTGAAAGAAAGTTGAAAATCATTGATTATGTACGAAAACATAGTGTAGCTTCAGTGGCGCAGCTTTCCCAGGACTTTGGTGTCCACGAAGCAACCATCAGACGAGATTTAAGTGAAATTGAAAAAGAAGGACGTTTAAGAAGAACACACGGTGGAGTAGTTCTTGTGGAAAGGGTGAGTTCAGAACCTTCTTTCACGGTCCGCGTGAATGAACGTGTTGAGGAAAAAACATCAATTGCTGAACGTGCGATAGAAATGATCAACGAAGGAGATAGCATTATTTTGGATTCAGGAACCACAACTTTTCAAATCGCCCGGTTGTTGTCTGCCAAATCCAATATTACCGTTGTCACCAACGACATTAAAATTGCAGCGGAATTGCAAAATAACAAAGATATTAAAGTAATCGTAACGGGGGGTGTACTTTCTCCTGAAAGTTATATGTTAAACGGTCTTTTTACAGATCATGCCTTAAAAAAGCTGCATGTGACGAAAGCCTTTATTGTTATTCCAGCAATTCATCCAAAGCTTGGATTAACTCATTTTGATGATCAATTTGTTTCTGCTAAACGCAGCATGATTGAATCAGCCGAGCAAACGATTGTGGTAACGGACCATACAAAACTTGGGGGTGTGTCTTTGCACAATGTAGCGCCTGTTGCTCAAATTGATGTATTGATTACAGGAAAAGAAGCCTCCGAAACCCAAGTAAAACAATTTCAAGAAGCAGGGGTAACGGTTTATACCGTTTAATTTTATCTATTTTTCAAAGTGCAGAAGAGTTCTTCTGCACTTTTATTTTTTTATAAATGTTTATAAATGTTCATTTTTTATAAAATTTTGATTGATTTTGTTCGTTTTGTGCTTTATGATGTGAACTATCACAAATTTTCAGACAAAAAGGAGTCTACACATGAGCACTGTTTCGGTTTCAAATTCAATAGAACAATTAGCGATCAATGCCATTAGAACGTTGTCAATTGATGCAGTAGAAAAAGCGAAATCTGGCCATCCCGGCATGCCGATGGGCGCTGCTCCTATGGCCTATACACTGTGGAGCAAGGTGATGAATCACAACCCTGCAAATCCTGAATGGTTTAACCGTGACCGTTTTGTTTTGTCAGCAGGACATGGCTCTATGCTTTTATACAGCCTGCTGCATCTTTGCGGCTATGATGTATCACTTGAAGATTTAAAGCAGTTCAGACAATGGGGAAGTAAAACACCGGGACATCCAGAATACGGCCATACGCCGGGTGTTGATGCAACTACAGGTCCCCTAGGACAAGGCGTAGCAATGGGCGTAGGTATGGCAATGGCAGAAGCGCATCTTGCCGCAAAATACAATAAAGAACAATTCGCTATTGTAGACCACTATACGTATGTGATCTGCGGTGATGGCGACCTAATGGAAGGCGTTTCAGCAGAAGCTGCGTCTCTTGCTGGCCACCTGAAGCTTGGCAAACTTGTGATGATGTATGATTCTAACAACATTACGCTTGACGGTGAAGCGAACCTTTCTTTTTCAGAAGATGTAGGAAAGCGCTTTGAATCGTACGGATGGCAAGTGTTAAAAGTATCCGATCAGCATGATATCCAAAGCATCGAGCAAGCGCTGCTGGAAGCGAAAAAAGAAACATCGAAACCAACATTGATTGAAGTGACTACGACATTGGGATACGGCAGCCCAAATAAAGGCGGAAAAGGCGGCCACAAGGGAACACATGGCTCACCGCTTGGCAAAGAAGAAGCTGCTTTAACTAAGGAATTCTATCAATGGCCACAAGAAGATTTCTTTGTTCCTGAAGAAGTGAGAGCTCACTACGAAGAAATCAAGGCAAAAGGCGTAGAAGCGAATCAGCAATGGGAGATTTTGCTTGTACAATATAAACAAACCTTCCCTGAACTTGCTCAAAGTCTTGAACAAGACTTACAAAACGGTCCATTATACGTTCAAGATGAAACATTGCCAGCATATGAAGTAGGCACGGAAATTTCTACCCGTATCGCTTCAGGCCAAGTGTTAAATGCTCTTGCTCAGCAAATTCCAAGCTTGCTTGGCGGTTCTGCCGATTTAGAATCATCGACCATGACCCATTTAAATGGATTAGACCGGTTTGCGCCAGGTCAGTATGAAGGGCGTAACGTCTATTTCGGTGTACGGGAATTTGCGATGGGGGCTGTATTAAACGGTCTGGCACTTCATGGAGGCGTTAAACCATTTGGCTCTACGTTCTTTGTTTTCTCTGATTACCTTCGCCCGGCCATTCGCCTGGCTGCTTTAATGAACTTGCCGGTTACGTATGTTTTCACGCATGACAGTATTTTTGTGGGCGAGGACGGTCCGACCCATGAACCGATCGAGCAACTAGCTGCTTTGCGCTCGATTCCAAACATGACAGTGCTTCGCCCGGCTGATGCCAATGAAACGGTTGCTGCCTGGAAATACGCAGCTGAAAATCAAAATGGTCCAGTGGCACTTGTACTGAGCCGCCAAAATATCAAGGTAACGGTTGAACGGGAAACAGCCCTAAACCAACTTGCAAAAGGTGCATATGTTTTAGCAGGTACTGAGCAGGTTGAGTATGACGTCCAGCTTATGGCAACAGGATCTGAAGTATCACTTGCTGTTCAGGTAAGAGAGCAGCTTGTTCAAGAAGGAATCCGTGCACGCGTTATCAGCATGCCATCTTGGGAACTGTTTGAAAAACAGACAGCAGAATATCAAGACAGTATTTTAGGAACAGACAATACATTAAATGTTGCGATTGAACTTGCATCGCCATTTGGCTGGGCAAATTACGTGGGCCGAAAAGGCTTAATTGTCGGTATTCCAACGTTTGGTGCCTCTGCGCCAGGCGCACAAATTGCCAAAGAATTTGGATTTACAGTAGAAAGCATTGTTTCTCAAATTAAGAAACGCTTGTCCTAATTTTTTATCATCACTTTAAGAAAAGAGGAAAAATAATGAAATTCTTTTTGGATACAGCAAACCTAGAGGAAATTAAGCGCATTGTAAAACTTGGCCTAGTAGATGGTGTGACAACAAACCCTTCTATTATCGCAAAAGAAGGCGCGGATTTTAAAACACGCATTCAAGAAATTTGTTCAATCGTCAGTGGCCCAGTCAGCGCTGAGGTCATCGGTCTTACAGCGGAGGAAATGATTCAGGAAGGCCGTGAAATTGCTACTTGGGCAGACAATATTGTCGTAAAAATCCCAATGACCGAAGCAGGGCTGGAAGCAACCTATCAGTTAGCGCAAGAAGGCATTAAAACAAATGTTACCCTCATTTTTACCGAAGCCCAAGGCTTAATGGCTGCCAAAGCAGGTGCCACATACATCAGTCCTTTTATCGGAAGATTGGATGATATCGGCGCAGATGGCATCAGCTTGGTTCGGAACTTAAAAGAGGTACTGCAAGGATACGGTTATGAGACAGAAATCATTGCAGCAAGCATTCGTAACTTGGATCACCTTGTTCAGTCATCTCTTGCTGGCGCACATATTGCAACTATTCCTGGCAGCATTTTGCCGTCTCTATGGAATCACCCTCTTACAACGTCCGGCATTGAAACATTTATGAAGGACTGGGGGAAACTTCAGGGAACTCTTAGCTAAAAAAATATACGTTTAATTTAACCATATAGAAGACAGTCAGGAAAATGTAACTTCCTGGCTGTCTTCTTCACATATAGGAGGAAATCAAATGAAAATTGTCATCGCTTCTGACCATGGAGGTATTACAATCCGGCAGGAAATTATCTCACTTTTAAAAGAAATGAATCTTGAGTACATAGATCTTGGATGCGACTGCACTGCCTCTGTAGATTATCCAGATTATGCATTTCCAGCGGCCCAAAAAGTCGTAAGCGGAGAAGCAGACCGAGGCATTCTAGTATGCGGGACAGGAATTGGAATGAGTATTGCCGCAAATAAAGTAAAAGGTATCCGTTGTGCCCTTGCTCACGATACATTTAGCGCAAAAGCAACGAGAGAACATAACAATACAAATATGCTGGCACTTGGTGAGCGGGTGATTGGTCCAGGTCTTGCACGTGATATTGTGAAGGTTTGGCTTGAAACTCCATTTGAATCAGGCGGCCGGCATGAAACTAGAGTTAATAAAATCAAAGAAATTGAAAAGCAATACGCTTAATTGAACAAAAGAGAAAGTTCTCCTGCGAAAAAGACTTCCATGCTTTCGATGTTCATTCAAAAGCTAATTTTTCGATGATGATTACATAGACACGCCTGGTTATGGCGATACAGCATGAAAGTGCAATTTCACAGGGCCGCCTTATATTTAATTTCGGCGGCCCCTCTAAAAATGAAATAAATATGTATAAAGCTTCAACGGATTGAAATCTTTTGATAGGGATCAACACAGGTACTGGAAACAAAATTATAAAGAGTGAGGAGTGAATGCCACATGTGCAAGAAGGATATCGTTTATCTCTTATCGGATTCTGTTGGAGAAACCGCTGAGTTTGTTGTGAAAGCGGTTGCTAACCAATTTATTAGAGGAGATCTTGAGATTCATCAAAACTCTTATGTCGATAAAGAGTCTGATATAGAAGAGGTCATTATAGAAGCGAAACAAACGAATTCAATTATTGCCTACACGTTAGTTATAGACTCTTTAAAAAATTACCTTAATAAACGAGCAAATGAAGAGCAAGTTCTAGCGGTGGATTTACTCCATCCACTGATGAATGCGTTTATAACGAAGTTTGATAGGGAGCCGGTTTGTACACCTCGAATGATAAGAAAATTAGATAAAGACTATTTCCGAAAGGTAGAAGCGATGGAATTTGCGGTAAATTATGATGATGCCTGTGATGTCAAAGGTATTGTAAAAGCTGATATTGTATTAATTGGGGTATCACGAACATCCAAAACGCCGTTATCTATGTATCTAGCTTACAAAGGGTACAAGGTGGCGAATATACCGCTCGTTCCTGAAGCACCGGCTCCTGAGGAACTGTTTAGTATTCCCAGAAATAGGTGTGTCGGTCTCGTTATTAGTCCATACAAGTTAAATGATATTCGCAGGGAACGATTAAAAACACTAGGCTTAAAACCAGAAGCGAATTATGCCCAGCTTGAGCGGATTCTTGAAGAGCTGGATTATGCCGAAAGAGTGATGAAACGAGTAGGTTGTCCTGTGGTTGACGTTTCCAATAAAGCGATCGAAGAAACAGCAAATTATATCATGGATATTTTAAACATTGAGATGAGTGTTTAATAATGGATGAAATGATATACATCTTTGATGAAGGACAGAGAGATAAAATAAAAGGGGGAAATCAATATGTCAAAAGAAATCTTTACTATTAGAAACAAAGAAATTACTAAAGTTTTTGAAGAAACAACTAGACAATATTTGGTAGGGAATCTGGGAAGGCCTCAAGAATTAAATCACTTTAAAGATGATAAATTAGAAATCGGCATTACCTCTTATAATGAGCCTAACTGTGAAGCACCACATTACCATACACAAGCATATGAATACCAATATATCATTAGTGGAGAAACAGAATACATCGATATTGAAAGTGGAGAAGAATACAGTTTTTATGCAGGAGACTTTTATATAACACCTCCGGGCATTCGATATGCACAACGTTCCAAACCAGGAACAACAATTTTCTTTATCAAATCACCACCTGGTGATGATAAGGTTGTTATAGAACCATCAAAAGAAATTAAGACATGGATGAAAAAGGTGAATGAATCATAACATTCTGTAGCAATTAGTGATAAGGCCACGTAAAGTTTTTATAACCAATTATCACTTAAATGTCTTTTTTTTCTTCCGCATATACACCCAACCTAAAAAAATAATCGCCCTTTATGATATTAAACAATCAAAAAATGACAACTGAATCTAAAAACCCTTTAAGATTAATGTAGGACTAACTCTATAAAGGGGGACATAAAAACACTTTTAAGTTGAAAATTGGTATCGAAAATACCTAAAAACAACTTAAAGGTGTTTTTATATGCTGCTTTTTATATCGGGCAAAAAGTTATATTGTGAAGACGGTAAAATGCTGTCCGGAATAACTGAATATGAGCACTTGTAAGAGATAATTAGACAAAGTAATCCAAGCTGCCCGAGGATTAGAAGTTTTCTTTAATAGGAGAACTTCAAGGTTCTAAAAAATTACTAAGAAAATTATTGACAGCCCTTTCATTTCTGTGTAAGATCGTATTAACAAATGTTAGTTGTTTTATCATTTGTGAAAAACAAGTTAAAAGTATAACGGAATTCACTAATGTTAATTATTTGAAACCAATACATGTATTCATTATAGGAGGGTATAAGGGATGTCTATTTATCAACAGTTAGTAGCTCGGGAAAAAGCAAATCAGCCAATTAAAGTGGGAGTTATCGGTGCCGGTCAAATGGGTTTTGGGATGATTGGTCAAATTTCACGTATTCCGGGTATGTGTGTAACCGGTATCAGTGATATCAATGTTGAAGCAGCTCAAAGAGCTGCAGATTACTATAACGCACAGGCAGATCGAAAAGAGTCAATTATTGTATCCAATGATTTTCGTGAAGTAATTCAATCTCAGCATGTTGAAGTCATTGTCGACGCGACAGGTGTTCCGGAAGTAGGAGCCAATATTTCGCTTGAGGCGTTCAGATCGAAGAAACACCTTGTTTTATTAAATGTTGAAGTAGATATCACAATTGGTCCAGTCATGCACCAGATGTTTAAGAACGCTGGACTAGTTTACACAGGTTCAGCAGGTGATGAGCCTGCGGCAACGCTTGAACTCTTCGAGTTTGCGAAAACGATGGGTATGGAAGTCCTTGTTGCTGGTAAAGGAAAAAATAATAAATTAAATGTCACAGCCAATCCTTCCACTGCTCAGGAAGAGGCAGACAAGAAAAAAATGTCTTCTCATATGCTGGCTGCTTTCCAAGACGGCACGAAGACAATGGCTGAAATGAACCTGCTGTCTAATGCAATTGGATTTGTACCGGATGTAGTGGGCATGCATGGAATTGCTGGAGATCTTGATTCCGTAATTAAAGATTTGGATGTGAAAGAAAATGGCGGCGTGTTAAACAATTTTGGTGTAGTTGAATACGTAGATGGTCTTGCACCTGGCGTATTTGTGATCGTAAAAGGCCAAAACGAAGCGGTAGCGCACGAACTGAATTATTTGCTGAAGAAAGGTGACAGAGAGCACCACATTTTATACCGTCCATATCACCTTGCCAGCCTGGAAACACCAATCACGATTGCCAAAGCGGTACTGCAGCACGATTCTTCGATTCATCCGCTTGGCGCACCGGTTTCTGAAACGGTCGCGGTGGCGAAAAAAGACATCCAGCCGGGTGAAACACTAGATGGAATCGGCGGCTATGCTGTACGTGGTGTCCTGGAAACCCATCAGGATATGAAACGGAACGGCCATATTCCAATCGGCTTGATCAGCGGCAAGGTTGTCGCGAAAAAAGCGATTAAGCAGGGCCAATTCTTAACAACAGATGATGTAGAACTCGATCCAAGCACAACGGTTTGGAAACTAAGAGAGCTTCAAAATCATTTATTCCCGGAAGACGGCCTGCAGAAAGAGCTTCTTTCGAGCATCATTACGCTGTAAGAAACTATCTGCCATAGCGGATCATGCTGAACAACTTGTATAACGGGCAGGGAGGGTACGCCCATGGAAACATGGCTCCCTGCCCAATCAGCATGTCAAAGGGGTAAGAACAATGACGTTTATTGAAGACCGGCGGTCTCTTGTTAAAATGGCGCACATGTATTACGAAGAAGGTGCCACACAATCAGAAATTGCAAAAGAAATGGGCGTAAGCCGCTCATTGATTTCGAAATACTTAGCAAAAGCAAAAGAACAGGGCATTGTGGAAATTATCATTCACGATGATATTATCCATCCATTTCGCCAGCTGGAAATGCAGGTGGAACGTTCGTATGGCATCCGGGAAGTGATCTGTATCCCCAGTTTTGGCGGAGAATCCTCCAAAAGCCGGCTCGGTGCAGCAGCAGCTAAGTATTTATTGAGAGTCATGCAGGATGGCCAAACCATTGGTATTTCATCCGGGACCACCCTTTACGAATTTGCCAAAGCACTTACGACAAGCCAGGAGTATCCGTCTGTTGTATTTGTTCCATTAGTAGGCGGCATGGGAAATGAACGGGTTGATATCCATGCGAATCACATTGTGGCCACGCTGGCCCGCCAGTGCCGCGCCCAGTATAAACTGCTTCATACGCCCGTAATGGTCGATTCCAAAGAAGCAAAAGAAGTGTTTAAACAGCAGTCTTCGATTAAAAGTGTATTTGATCTTGCGGAAAAAGCCGACATTGCTGTTGTGGGAATTGGCGGCAAGCCACAGCATTCGACCATGGTGAAATCCTATTTGGGTGAAGAATATCAAAATCTCTTTGCGGGTCAACAGGATGTGGGTGACATTTGTTATAACTTCATCAATGAAGACGGCTCTGCTTCGAAGAATGCATGGAATGATCGAATCATTGCATTTGACGTAGAAAAATTAAAGGACCTTCCACTTGTGATTGGCGTAGCGAGCGGAAAAGAAAAAATAAAAGCGATTAAGGCCGCGTTAAAAGGCAGATTGATTGAAGTGCTGATCACCGATGAAGAAACGGCCCAGGCACTTTTAGAGGAAAAAGATTAATTTCACCACTGGAAGGTGTAATTAATCATTGTAAAGGAGCGATCATCGAATGTGGGGTTATCTTCTTGCGGGATTCGTCATCATGTGGCTGCTTCAATTTTATCTCACGGCAAGGCAAATGAAGCATTATCAGATGACGATACGTCGGATGAGCAATCGAGAAGGAGGCTATCTCGGCGTTGGTGTTGAAAAGAAAAAACTTGGTTCCGGAACGGTTCTTGTTTTGGTAACAAATGAAGAAGGCATTGTGGAAGAATGCCGCGTGATGAATGGAGTAACGGTTTTCGCGAAATTTAAAAACCATCATAAGTTTACAGGTAAACATATTTCAAGCTTGTATGATGAAAAATGGAAAAGCCCACTTAACATGGCGATTGAAAAAATAAAGCAACAGATGAATACGGCAACCACGGTTTAGACCTCAGCATATAAGAACATAAAAGAGGAGGAAATAAAGAATGGACTTCTTAGTGAAATTCGCAGAAGGGTTTATCGGAATGTTCGAAAAAGGTGGAGAAACCTTTATGGACATGTTCACCGGCATCATTCCGACACTCATTTGTTTGATTCTTGCTGTAAACGCTTTAATTAAGATTATCGGCGAAGAGCGGATTGACCGCTTTGCCCGTAAAACAACGAAAAATATTATTTTGCGCTATACATTGTTTCCATTTTTGGCGGTATTCTTTTTAACTAATCCGATGGCCTACACATTCGGGAAATTCCTTCCGGAACGCCAGAAGCCGGCATTTTATGATTCAACCGTATCCTTTCTCCATCCGATTACAGGGCTTTTCCCGCATGCGAATGCGGCAGAACTGTTTATCTACATGGGAATTGCACAGGGTATTACAACGCTTGGTCTTTCAACAGGACCACTGGCCATCCGGTTCTTTCTTGTTGGACTGGTCGTAATGTTAATCCGCGGAATTCTCACAGAACGCATTACTATTACAATGATGAAACGTCAGGGTATTTCCGTAACGGACTAACGAAGAGAGGAGGAGAAGCACATGTCTGAAAATCAAGCAGTAAATCCAGCATATAAAGCAGTCAAAATTACCAAAGGCAGCAACGGATGGGGAGGGCCGCTTGTCATCCAGCCGGATGAGCAGAAAAAGTATGTCGTATCCGTTACTGGCGGAGGGATTCACCCGGTTGCTCAGCGCATTGCCGAATTAACTGGTGCGGAAGCAGTTGACGGCTTTAAAACGTCGATTGACAAAGAGGAAATGGCCTGTGTGTTGATCGACTGCGGCGGTACAGCACGCTGTGGTGTGTATCCTAAAATGGGTGTATTGACGATTAATTTAACACCTACATCGCCATCCGGCCCATTAATGAAATTTATCAAGGAAGACAACTTTGTTTCCGGCGTCAGAGAGCCGGACATTCAGCCGGCAGATGGAACAGCAGCACCGTCCGTTACTGCGGCAGCTCATCCGAAAAATGTCCAGCAGCTGAAAGCAGAAGCACGTGAAAAAGTCGCGCAGATGAAAGACAGCAATGGCGAACCGCGCAAGCAGAACATCATTGAAAAGCTGGGCCGTTCGATGGGCGGCGTCATCGGGGTGCTGTACCAGGCTGCCCGTGAAACAATTGAGCAGGTACTAAAAAACATCATCCCATTTATGGCGCTTGTCAGCACCTTGATTGGGATTATCCTGTACACAGGTATTGGCGATATTATTGCCAACTTTGTATCGCCGCTTGCCGGCAATATCTTCGGGCTTCTCGTTCTGTCGGTGATTTGTGCCGTGCCGATCCTGTCACCGCTGCTCGGGCCGGGTGCCGTGATTGCCCAGGTCGTTGGTGTACTCGTCGGAGTGGAAATCGGCAAAGGGAATATCCCGCCAAACCTCGCCCTCCCTGCCCTGTTTGCGATTAATCCGCAGGTGGGCGCAGACTTTGTGCCAGTAGGCTTAACACTCGGGGAAGCAAAACCGGAAACAGTAGAAGTTGGGGTGCCGGCTGTTTTAATATCACGTTTAATTACAGGGCCGCTTGCGGTTGTGATTGCTTATTTTGCAAGCTTCGGTATGTATGAATAAACAGGAGGTAGAATCATGAGTATTCAAGAGAGTTTAAAACTGAAAACAATCTATCAGTCAACCGTTACAGAGCTTGGTGCAGACGTGGAAATGTTTGCAGAAGAAAAAATGCTCATTCTTTTTAATGAAAGTGCACCAAAGGATTTGCGCGACATCGCCGTGAGCCATACGGTGGTTTCATTAGAAGGCACTATTGAAGCGGGCGACATTCTCTCATTTGACGACCAGTCTTATGAAATCACGTTTGTCGGCGGTAAAGTAAATGAGACAGTGAGTGAGCTTGGCCACTGCACGATCGCATTTAATGGGGCAGACCATGCGGACCTGCCGGGAACGATGTGTGTAGAAGAAAAATCGATGCCTACAATTACCGTATCGACAAAATTGTCTATCAGTAAAAAATAGTTCAATCATCAAACAGGCCGTTAAGCTTATTCCCTTGCTTAACGGTCATTTTATTTTCTAATAGCTGTCGAATTTGTCGGCAGCTTGCAGCCTCGGTTTATTTACCACGGCTGCTTTTATATTTTTAAGTTTCAAACTAACCTTTAATTTAATATGAATTATAAAAAAAGAAAATTATTAATAAATTCACTATATGTTATTTAAAGAGCAGTTTTTTGTCATGGTTCTAAGCTTTCTCAATTATATCCCTGGCTATTTCTGCATATTACTACCTTTTCTTCCGCCTCTTTCTTTAAGCATTCCTTAATCTCACTTGATAGGTACATGGATCACATTTCTTCTTCTGATTCATTACTCATTGCTTCATGCTCTCGACTTTACTGAATGCGGCCTCATACAAGCTGGCGCCCAATTCCTCTGAAACTCCGCGAAGGATTGTATTTTTCATATGAAGCACTAGGCGGTCCGCCAGCATTTCAATATGCCGGTTATCCATCTTTACATGCTGATAAAGCAGATACATGACTTGATAGGTGAGGGAGACTGCCCGCAGATTAAGCACCGCATATCCTGGCTTTGTGCGGCGCTTGCCCATTTCAATGGAATAGTCAGGTGTTAACCTATGTGTATAGATCCCTTCCATATAGCTCAATGTATTATCGGTTCCGACTACAATAAAGTACTAGTCCCCTAAACCTTTGCGTATAAGCTGATCTTCTATATAAGTACACTTTTACGCGAAATTTGCTCGAGTGCCAAATACTTTGTGGACAGACTAGTAAAGCTCTAAAGAATGCAGAAAAAGCCGATTCCCAACTTTAAAAATCGGCTTCTTCTCTATTTATTATTTCAAATTATAATTTATTATATGTTTCATCATCGACAGGTTCCAACCATTCCGGCGTACCTGCAGTGATTGCAATGTGTTCAAACCAGCTGTCTTTTGTAGCGCCATGCCAGTGTTTTACACCATCATGGGTGACAATAACATCACCAGCTTTTAAGAATTGAGCAGGGTTTCCTTCTTCTTGGTACCAACCTTCGCCACCAGTCACTAATAATAGTTGGAATCCATCACGATGAATATGCCAGTTATTCCGGCATCCCGGTTCAAAGGTCACATTCCCAACACCAACACTCACTTTAGGGTCAGCAATTAATGTTTTAAGATAACTTTTTCCCACAAAAAATTGTGCATATGCTTCATTTTTTTCACCCACTGGGAAAATAACGCCATTTTTTACTTCTTCATGTTTTGCCATTTTAATTCCTCCAATAAACTTTATTTTTTATTAACCAACTTGAACAGATGGACGAATAATCATTTCATTAATGGCTACATCTGATGGTTGCTCAATGGCAAATGCAATTGCACGAGCGATGCTGTCAGCATCAATTGCCACTTGGTAAAATTCATCTAATCCTGCTTTCTGCTGATGCTGGCAAATCACGATACAGAATGGAATTTAGATATAAAAAAGATAGATTTAGTTTCACTCAGTGAGGAAACAAGTAAATTAATTAAAAATGTTTATGACCAGCATATTTCTATATGTACTCGGTATGACAGGGTAATAGCAAACGTAGATAAGCAAAAAATGAAGCAGCTATTGTTTATTTTGCTTGATAATGCATTAAAATATAGCACTTCTTCTATTAAGCTATATGTCGGATATAAGAACGAACACGTTTTTTTCACTGTGAAGGATCATGGAATTGGTATACCGAAAGAAGATATCGCACATATTTTTGACCGCTTTTATCGGGTCGATAAAGCGAGAAACCGAGAAACAGGAGGAACTGGGCTGGGTTTATCAATTGCAAAACAGATCGTAGATTCTCATCAAGGAAGCATAGATGTCTTTAGCAAAGAAGGCGAAGGAACTAGTTTTGTTGTTACTTTGCCAAAATAATTAATAGTTTTTGCTGATTTTTGAGGGAAATATCATTTTTAGTTTATAAGTAGAATTCAAAAGTAAAGGGAAAGCCCTATGACTATATGGCTTTCCTTTTTTGATTCCTGACAATATTCTCATCATTTTCTAATCTTTTTATTATTTTCTTTTAATTTAAGTACCGTAAAGTAAATTTAAGCTTAAATTAAAGGGCGTTGCTCAGAAATCTACCCTTTTATTTAGCCTTTAGCAGGATAGTTATTATGAATTTTTTGGGTTGAAAGAAAAAACAAAAAGCAGAAAGGGAGGAGCTCAATGGATGTGATTTCTGAAATCTTAGAATTCAACAATGCTTTTGTACAGCAAAAAGAGTACGAAGAATTCCGCACCACGAAATATCCAGACAGAAAATTAGTTATCCTGACTTGTATGGATACTCGATTATTGGAATTGCTCCCAAGAGCAATGGGGTTAAAAAATGGGGATGCTAAAATTATTAAAAATGCCGGAGCAATTATCTCCCACCCTTTCGGAAGTATTATGCGCAGTATTCTTGTAGCCATTTATCAATTAAAAGCTGAAGAAGTGTGTGTGATTGGACATCATGGATGTGGTATGGTGGGCCTTCAATCTTCTTCGATTCTCAAGGCTGCAGAAGAAAATGGAGTTAGCAAAGATCGAATCAATACCCTATCGAACGCCGGTATTGATTTATCTGCATGGCTGACAGGCTTTCAATGCGTAGAGGAAAGTGTCAAAAATAGTGTTCAGCTGATCAAAAATCACCCTTTAATGTCCGCTAATATCGCCGTTCATGGAATGGTCATCCATCCCCAAACAGGTAAATTAGATTATATCGTAGACGGATATAATAGCGTTGATTCTAGTAACAATAAATTATTTAGAGTGTAAAGGGAGGGTACTACAAATGATTTCTTCTAGCAGATTTCATGGATACAAATTAGGCCATTTTCAGAAAGACCTTGTTGCCGGGCTGGTAGTAGGAATTGTAGCCATTCCTTTAGCGATGGCTTTTGCTATTGCATCAGGAGTTAGGCCGGAATACGGACTTTACACATCAATTATTGCTGGAATAATGGTTTCACTTTTTGGAGGATCCAAGTATCAAATTGCAGGCCCGACTGGAGCTTTTGTTCCAGTTTTGTTGGGAGTAGTCATACAGTTTGGGTACGAGAAACTATTAATTGCCGGTTTCTTAGCAGGCATTATGATTTTTCTTATGGGTGTTTTTAAATTAGGAAGATATATAAAGTTTATCCCACGGCCTGTCACGATTGGCTTTACTGCCGGCATTGCTGTCATCATCTTTTCTGGCCAGATTGCCAATTTTCTAGGTCTCCGTGATTTGGAAAGAGAAGAAGCATTCCTTTTAAACATGAGAGAAATCGCATTGAATTTAAATACGGTGAATATCTACAGTGTTTTCGTAGCTATTATAAGCTTAGCTATCGTGCTGTTGTCGCCAAGATTTTTACCCAAGATTCCCGGGGCGCTCCTGGCATTAGTTATATCAACGCTGGCCGCTGTGTTGTTCTTCCCTAATCAAGTAGCCACTATTGGGTCGACTTATGGCGCAATTCCTAATGAATTGCCGAACTTTGCGTTTCCTGAAATTACTGGAAGCCTGGTGATTGAACTCCTTCCTGCTGCGTTGGTTATTGCTATGCTGGGAGGAATTGAATCATTATTATCTGCCCTAGTAGCAGACGGAATGACCAAGGGCAAGCATAATAGCAATAAGGAACTAATTGGCCAAGGATTAGCTAATATGGTTGCCCCTTTATTTGGAGGAATTCCGGCGACAGGAGCCATCGCGCGAACGGCAACAAATATTAAAAACGGGGCTGCTTCCCCTTTATCGGGTGTGATACATGGGGTTGTAGTATTACTAGTGCTGGTTATTTTAGCACCATATGCTTCAGCCATTCCTTTAGCCAGTATGGCTCCTATCCTTATGTTTGTCGCATGGAACATGAGCGAGCGCAAAGAATTTGCGAATATCTTGAAAACGAAAACCATGGATTCCTTAGTATTAGTCGTTACCTTCCTGTTAACAGTTTTTATGGATCTTACAACAGGTGTAGGAATTGGCTTGCTTTTAGCTCTTCTAGCTTTTGTTGGACGAATGAGCAGTACGGTGAAAGTGTCAAAAGTTTTACCGGATCCGACTGATAAAATAGTGAAGCCTGAAATGGTGTTGGAAGGTTCCAACTGTCCGCAGATTAACATTTATACAGTAGAAGGACCTTTATTCTTTGGTTCGACCGAACGACTTGAGGAGGAACTAGAAAGTATTGCTCGTTCCAAACCGAGAATTCTTCTATTAAGAATGAGCAAAGTGTCATTTATTGACACATCGGGAGAAGCACTCCTCGCGAACATTGTGAAACAATTCAAGGCTTCCCATCAGCAAGTAATAATTTCTGGCATCCAGCAACAGCCAAAAGAATTATTTGAAAAAACGGGTTTGTATGAGCTAATAGGCAAGGAACATATCTTTACCCGTACGGGTCATGCGATTGATAAAGCTTTATCACACTTAGATGTTGATCGCTGCAAAGGGTGTAAACAATTTTCTTTTAATGAATGTACAGCACTTTCACAGCAAGCTTCCAAGCCTGCCGTTTTCAAACAAAAGAGAAAACAAGAGCCAGGATTGATTTGAAAATGGGCAATTTTTCTATTGTGGACTATGATTCACTTTTGTCTTAAATTCACCCCAAAATATGATCACAAGAGAAGTTAGTATTCTTCTATTGACTTATGGCAAGCCATCTTATTAATAGATGCTTTGCCATAATTTCTATTCGTTAATCAAAGCAAGCTCTTTTTAGATTATATTTCTCTCCGGAAGCACAATCCTGATTAGTTACTAAGAAGTAATTAATGGAATAAATAAGTAAGTTGACGATCAAAAGAAAAGGGTGAGAGGACGGGTGAAAACTACATTAGCCATAACGCTATTTACGATGCTTTTTACTTCTGGATGTTTCGGAGGAGGACAGCCAAATGCCCCGGATGAACAGCGGAGCTCTTCCGACAGGCAAGACAATGGGGAGCCAGAAGCCGCAGCCACAGTGGATGGAGAGCTTGAAGTGGTTGCGGAGCAGCTTGATATGCCTTGGTCTATCGAGAAGAACGGAAATACTTTGTACGTAACCGAAATGGGAGGGACGATTTTAAAGATAGAAGAAGATGGAACTGTAGAACGGCAAGCGGCAGAGCTTGGGGGCGAATTGATGACAGTTGGAAGGGGAGGGTTAATGGGGCTTAAACTCGCTCCCGACTTTTCGGAGTCAAACCTCGCATATGCTTATTATTCGTATCAGGATAATGCCGAGCCATTTTACAGGATTGTAACATTACGCCAGGAAGATAACGTGTGGAGGCAGGAGCGCGTGCTCCTCGATTCGATCCCTGGCGGCGATTACCATCACGGGGGAAGGCTCAAGATTGGGCCGGACGGAAAACTGTATGTAACTGTCGGCGATACTTACGAGGAGGATATTGCACAAGACCTTAACTTATTAGGCGGTAAAATCTTAAGAATGAACCTTGATGGATCGATCCCAAGTGATAACCCGTTTCCAAATTCCTATATTTATAGTTATGGACACCGAAATCCTCAAGGAATGGCTTGGTCGTCTGATAAGACTTTATATGCAAGCGAACATGGGAACAATGCAAACGATGAAGTCAATCTTATAGAAGCGGGCCGCAATTATGGCTGGCCGGTTATTGAGGGAGAAGAACAGCAGGAAGGCATGGTTTCGCCGCTGTTTACTTCTGGAAACGAAGCGACCTGGGCGCCGTCCGGAATGGCTTATTACGAAGGCAAGTTGTATGTTGCGGCGCTGAGAGGATCCGCAGTTATAGAGTTTGACCTGGAAACGGGGGGACAACGCGAAGTGATTAGCGGGCTGGGGCGAATTCGCGATGTATTCATCGAAGATCACACCCTTTATTTCATTAGCAGTAATACAGATGGATGGGTTACTCCCCAGGATGATGACGATAAACTATACAGAATCCTACTTTCGGACTTGACTTAATTAAGAGCAGTAAGGGAAGAAGGCAGAATGCTGGTTCTTCAAGGGAGATGAATACATGTAAAACACTTGAGGCTAGCAAGTTATCTATAGTTGCATGGAAAGGGAGGTCCTTAGTTTCCTATTATCATGATAGACTGTTGTTTATTAATACATCGATATATATTCTTAACTCAATATTGATTCCTTAGGAAGAAGGAAAATGAACATATCTCAACAAAATGATACCGTAAGAAAAATGCGGTTTGTTGACTAGTCTGTAACATAAACTTTTTCTGCTTAATAGTCGAAGTAGGACTGCTCTGAACAAATGGTTATCCAAACCGAGATTCTTAGAGTTTGGGTTTTCTATTATTACAGAGAGGTGAATCAAAGTATGATACATGGTAAAAAAGCGCGTTTTCTAGCAGGATTACTTCTAGTCTTAGGATTAGGACTGGTGATGACCTTCTTATACTCAACAAACAATATTAGTTATGGCAGTAACAGTAGCGTCGCTAACAATAACAATACCGATCAAAATATTCCAAAGAAAACAAAGCTGAGTAAGGTTCCAAAAGGTAAGATAAAGACCACTAAAGTAACACTTCCAAACGAGAAAACCGGTCTAGAGCTGAAAGGGTTGGTCTTTACTCCTGGAAGTATGAAGCCGAACGCAAAACTGCCAGCAGTTGTCGTTGGTGGTCCTATGTTCTCCGTGAAGGAACAAACCCAGAGTCTCTATGCGCAAAAGATGGCGGGGCTCGGTTATGTGGCCATTGTGTTTGATTATACCTACTTTGGTGAAAGTGAGGGTGAGCCACGCCAACTAGAAGATCCCTTTATGAAATCTGAAGATATTAAGAGTGCGGTGTCGTACCTTGAATCGCTCCCTTATGTCGATGCTGAGCGGATTGTTGGGCTCGGTGTTTGTGGTACCGGCAGCTACATGCCATATACTGCAGTTTCTGATCGCCGTATCAAAGCCGTTGCAACAGTTGTCCCATACGGCGGCATGAGCCAGATGGCGACATTAAGTCTAGAGGAAGCAAGGGAACAGCGTGAGGCATACGAACGTGGAGAAAGAGATCCAAACTACACAGCTATCTTGCCCGATGGTAATAGCGAAGCTGGTGAATATTACTTCAATCCTGATCGCGGCGCCGTCCCTAATTGGCGAAATGAATATGTGACGTGGTCTGCAGAAAAGTGGCTTGAATTTAACCCTGAGGAAGCACTGAGTAACCTTGGGCCTACCCCGTTACTCATCGTCACAGCGTCCAACGCATGGTCGCTTTCTAGCGTAGAAAGTCTATACGATGCGGCAAATGGACCGAAGGAATTTTACTTGATCGAGGGTGCCCGTCACTTTGATGTTTACGATCTCGAGCCTTACGTTACAGAAGCAATGGATCAGGTCGAAGGGTTCTTTGCGGAGCATTTAGACTAAATTGTTGCACAGAATGGTTTTTTTAACGTGCGTACTTGATACTGGTTGTTAAGTTAATGAATTACTATAACAAAACAAATTACAAAAGACGCTTCTTCTACCATAGGGACTGACCCGTAAATGTTAGACACCAAACTAACATTTACGGGGTGTTTTTATGGCCAAATTTACAACGGAAGAAAAGATTCAAATTGTATTAAGGTATTTAAAAAGAAATGAAAGTATTTATAAAATTGCTGAAGAAGCCGGAGTCAGTTCTCCAATCTTAAGTGGATGGATTCGTCTTTATGAACAATTCGGCGCAGAAGGGTTTTTAAAATCCTATACAAGCTATTCTGTGGAGTTTAAACTTAATGTACTCAAGTATATGAAAGACACGGGTACATCCTCTTATGACGCAGCTGCCATTTTCAATATTTCTTCACCAGGCTTGATCCGAAATTGGCGAAAGTTATTTGAGACTGGAGGAATTGATGCCCTACATCCAAAGAAAAAGGGGCGATCATTCATGAAAAAAGAAACAAAATCTACTGTTAAAAAACAATTGTGAAGTGAACTCAAAAAGTTAGACACATAATTTAAGCTGTTAAAGAGGACTGAATCCTGTATTGAACAGAGCTCAGTCCTTTCTCAAATGAAAGATTACAAGTTCATTCGTGAAAGGGAATGCGGTCTCCTTTATTAATTCTCAATGGTTAAAATGTGACATGTGGAAAGTCAGTGAAAAAACACTTTGATGCTATCAAAGTGTTTTTTACGTTATATTTATTTAGTGTTAAATCGTGTTTCATAGACGAGCATAGAGGAGTGGTCATCATCAGGTACAGCATATAATTTTATTCCATAATCTGTATTTTCTAGATATACAGGGTTACGTGTAATAGTATGACCTTGAGGTGAAAATAAAGAGATCGGCAGTTCATGTTTAGTATTCATCGATTTCATATCTAGTAACGCAAGGCCGCCTAGTTCATATTTAGCTACATTATTACCTTGCTGTGGCAGTTCTGTAATACCGCTGCAAATCATATTATCATTTCCTGCACTTTCGCAGTCCTGATAATCGATAAAATGACTGGGGTTGCTTGTCTTGCTCAGTACTTTTCCTTTTTGATCAAACTCGTAAAATGTTCGTGAACCCCAGCTTACCGCCTTTAATTTTCCTTTTTCACCGTCACGTAAGATCCCGCCGATATGATCATTCGTTCTAAACATTTCCTGTGGTTTCATGGTTTTTGGATCCACTTTATAGATTATGGATTCACTGTTGGGGCGGTATTCAGCAACCGATACCCAAATTGATTCCCCATCAAAAGCAATACCGCCGGGATGATACATATCGCCTTCACCTAGTTTTATATCTTGTAACAGTTTTCCCTGTTCATTGTAAACGAAGAGGTGACCGATTCCTTTCCCAGGTGTGCGGTCATATCCGTCACGAGGATGTTCGAATTTAACAGGTTTTTCAATGATCTCTACTGAAGACATGTAGTATAAGTCACCAATCTTCGTCATTCCTTGAGGGTGATAGGTGTTAAACTGTAGATCCACCTTTCCTTTCTCTTCCCATTCTGTATTACGAGACAGTTGTTTGAATTTGTCGACAAGCTGTTCTCCATCATTCTTTGTTTGAAGAACATCCGGGTTTGCATACGCCGTGGTAACTGAACCTATTGCTAAGGCTGCTGCGAGTGTGAGAAACAATTTTTTCATCATTCATCCTCCTAGTCGTCTAATGTTTTATCTGTTCAACCTATACATATTGAGGGAAATCAGCATCATCTTTGCTGTTAGGCAATAAGCGGAATTTTTCGTACCGCTATTCTTAGGTGAGTGTATTGTGTATCTTCATTGATGTCCCCTCTGGAATAGGGTCGACTTAACCTTACTAAATAGTTATTAAGTTAAAGTGAAAGGATTATGGTGTTTGTATGAATATTTGTTTACAAAGTATGAAGGGCTAGACAAGTCAAAGAGAAGTTAGGGGGAGATGGGTTTTTAGTGGATGAAAACCTTAATTATATCTATCCCCAGGAAGGCAGCTTTCTTTTGGTTAGGAATAACGAAGTGATAGAAATGATTAAAGAATAAATGAGGCCAATGTCAAACAACAGGAACCACCCAATAAAAGGCCTCTATCACTTTAGGAGGACAATAAACTTCTTACGGTGGACCGCCCCTTCTTACAGTCTTTCATTTGTTCTGTCAATCTGTCATTCCATCCAACCATCATTTGACTCCCCTAATCTTAATACTAGTGGATAAGACAAGTTTAGTTTTGTTTTTACTTTGCAGGTGCTATATCAAAGCGGCTATTCTTTTTTGGGAGATCTTCTCCCTGTTTTTATTTACATTTTTTTATAGATTCTACTCATGTTCCTTTACATTGGCTCTGTATACTTCTCATGTAAAACTATTTTAAGAGTTTGGGGATGAGGAAATGATCAGAAAAAAACTAATATCTTCAGCTATAGCTGTACTCACGATGAGTTCATTTATAGTTTCAGGGCAGGAGGCAACTGCAGCTGAAACGTCTTTTGGTTCAAAAGGGTTCGACCTGCAAGCACACCGTGGGGGCATGGGGCTCACTGTTGAATCTTCTATTGCATCATTTTCACATGCGCTGGAACTTGGTGTGAGTACGCTCGAGCTCGATGTACAGATCACTGAGGACGATAAAGCGGTGGTTACCCATGACCGAAAGATCTCAAACGCAGTCTGTAAGGATACAGCCCCTGCATTTGAAAATGACCCGGAGTATCCTTATGTGGGAAAATACATAAAAGACCTAACCCTTGAGCAGATCCGTACGATGGACTGCGGTTCGTTGAGTAAGCCGCAATACCCTGGACAGGTGACGAGTCCCGGAGCAAAAATGCTTTTGCTGACTGACGTTTTTGATCTGGTAAAACAGTATGATGCGAAAAAGGTTTGGATGAACATCGAAACAAAAGTTGAAGCAGGTGCTCCACATGAGACGGCTCCACGTGAAGATTTTGTTCATATTGTAGCCCGTGAGGTTCGTGAGGCGGGAATGCTCGACCGGGTTTCGATTCAAAGCTTTGACTGGGGTTCTCTAATGATGATGCGTGAAGTCGAACCAAGCCTTCCGATCGTGGCACTTACAAACGGTCCTCAATTCCTGCAGCCAGGACAGCCGGGAGCGTCACCTTGGCTTGGAGGCATCGATATAGATGACTTCGGAGGAGACCTTGTTGCGGCTGCTCATTCGTTCGGAGCTGATGCGATTTCACCGGTACACGGATTTCCCCAAAACGGCAAGATTACAGATGAGAACTATGAACCTTATGTAACAGCAAAGATGGTAGATGATGCACATCAGTCAGGTATGAAAGTCATCCCATGGACAGTAAACGATAAAGTTACCATGAATAAACTCGTGGATGACGGTGTAGACGGTATCATTACCGATTATCCGGATCGCCTCCGGGAAGTCATGACAGAGCATGGTTTTAAGCTGCCGAAGAAATATACAGCTTCAAAATAATAAATGAATACAAAAAGCGAAGACAGCGTTACTAAAAAGTAATGCTGTTTTTTTGAAGCCAAATTGACTGGAGGAAAAAATTAGAATGAACATCGTTATTAAACTGACTTTCCGCATGTAAAAAACAGTAAATAGCGTTTTTTCATTTTTTCTCAATCAAAAACTAAGAAAGCAGCTGGTCTTTGGCTAAAGTCTATAAGGAATCGATTTTTGACATTCTTTGTGTAAAGGGAATTAAGACGATAAGAGCAAGAAAGTACGGGAGCAGCTCTGTGGTGGATGTTGTCATCCTGGTTAAGTCCACTTTAGGCATTGGGGCAGCCCATGATATTTCAATGGAAGTAGAGGACGCACTGATGAAGGAACACGATGTAATAGAAGTTCATGTACATGTACAACCTCATTAATATATTTAGTGACGCAGGGGTAAAAACAGAGGAGCCCCCGGAGCTATCTCGGGGGCTTACGCCACACGAAGCGTTACGCTTAAATTGACAAATGATCATTTGTAAAAAGTTTAAAACAATTCAATTTGGGTATAATGAAATGGATTCGAAATGTAAGGAGGCACACAAATAATGGAACGCGGAAAAGTTAAGTGGTTTAATGGTGAAAAGGGATTTGGATTTATTGAACGTGACGGCGGAGAAGATGTATTTGTACATTTCTCAGCAATACAAGGTGAAGGTTTCAAGAATCTTGATGAAGGACAAGAAGTGGAATTTGAGGTTGAACAAGGTCAAAGAGGACCTCAAGCCGTTAATGTTCATAAATTATAATTAGCCGCCAATCAAAACAGACTCTAAATGAAGTGCACCCCAATTGTTAGACACCATCTAACAATTGGAGGTGTATTTTTTATGGTTAGGTTTTCAATAGAAGACAAAATGAACGCCGTACGGCGTTATGAATCAGGACCAGAAGGCGTTAAGA
>NZ_JAMBOO010000160.1 GCF_023715895.1 Domibacillus indicus
CGGTGGATGCCTTGGCACTAGGAGCCGACGAAGGACGGGACTAACACCGATATGCTCCGGGGAGCTGTAAGTAAGCTTTGATCCGGAGATTTCCGAATGGGGAAACCCACCATCCGTAATGGGATGGCACCCCTGCCTGAATACATAGGGCAGGAGGAGGCATACCCGGGGAACTGAAACATCTAAGAACCCGGAGGAAGAGAAAGCAAACGCGATTCCCTGAGTAGCGGCGAGCG
>NZ_JAMBOO010000161.1 GCF_023715895.1 Domibacillus indicus
TCCCTCGTCATCACAGCTCAGCCTTAATGGAAACGGGATTTGCCTCATTTCCAGCCTGACTGCTTAAACACGCGTATCCAGCTGCGTGATCTCCTATCCTTCTGCGTCCCCCCATCACTCAAACGATGCTTGGTGGTACAGGAATATCAACCTGTTATCCATCGCCTACGCCTTTCGGCCTCGGCTTAGGTCCCGACTAACCCTGAGAGGACGAGCCTTCCTCAGGAA
>NZ_JAMBOO010000162.1 GCF_023715895.1 Domibacillus indicus
ATCGTTTGAGTGATGGGGGGACGCAGGAGGATAGGAGATCACGCAGCTGGATACGCGTGTTTAAGCAGTCAGGCTGGAAATGAGGCAAATCCCGTTTCCGTTAAGGCTGAGCTGTGATGACGAGGGACTTTTAGTACCGAAGTCTTCGATTCCACACTGCCAAGAAAAGCCTCTAGCGAGATGTAAGGTGCCCGTACCGCAAACCGACACAGGTAGGCGAGGAGAGA
>NZ_JAMBOO010000163.1 GCF_023715895.1 Domibacillus indicus
ATCCCTTGAAGATGACGAGGTAGATAGGTTCGAGGTGGAAGTGCGGTGACGCATGGAGCTGACGAATACTAATCGATCGAGGACTTAATCAAGATTAACATGGCACGGTATGCCGTTACTTTACAGAGATTATCCAGTTTTGAAGGAACAATTTTGTTCCATATAGTCTGGTGGCAATAGCGAAGAGGTCACACCCGTTCCCATCCCGAACACGGCCGTTAAGCTC
>NZ_JAMBOO010000164.1 GCF_023715895.1 Domibacillus indicus
CCCTTCCACCGAATGGCTAAGGTTTCCTGAGGAAGGCTCGTCCTCTCAGGGTTAGTCGGGACCTAAGCCGAGGCCGAAAGGCGTAGGCGATGGATAACAGGTTGATATTCCTGTACCACCAAGCATCATTTGAGTGATGGGGGGACGCAGGAGGATAGGAGATCACGCAGCTGGATACGCGTGTTTAAGCAGTCAGGCTGGAAATGAGGCAAATCCCGTTTCC
>NZ_JAMBOO010000165.1 GCF_023715895.1 Domibacillus indicus
GCTTTGGTCATACAATGTGTTGCTTCTATCCAGTTTTCAAAGAACAGTTTCAGCTGCCTGCATAAATAAATGCGGGCACAAGAAGAGATTGAACTCTTCAAAACTGAACAAAATCAAACGTCAAACGTGTGTGAGAACCAAGTTCTCACTTCCGTAAATATCCTTAGAAAGGAGGTGATCCAGCCGCACCTTCCGATACGGCTACCTTGTTACGACTTCACC
>NZ_JAMBOO010000166.1 GCF_023715895.1 Domibacillus indicus
GTGCCGTAGGCACTTCGATTTTGTTTGAAAATCTCTATGACAGCGCCTGTTACGTTGTCTTCTGACTGACGTTCTTTTGCCTCATAATAGTACGTACTACGTGAGATTTGCAGGACGCTGCACATTGCTGATACCGAGTATTTGTCTTGGTTTCGCTTGATGACATTTACTTTCGTCCCATGATCAGCGCGGCTTGCTTTAAAATATCATTCTCCAT
>NZ_JAMBOO010000167.1 GCF_023715895.1 Domibacillus indicus
CTCAGGATACACTCAAGAGAGAAGAAGATTTCAGCTACAGGGCTGTTACCTTGTACCGCGGATCTTTCCAGATCGCTTCACCTATCTTCTTCCTTTGTAACTCCGTATAGAGTGTCCTACAACCCCAAGAGGCAAGCCTCTTGGTTTGGGCTATGTCCCGTTTCGCTCGCCGCTACTCAGGGAATCGCGTTTGCTTTCTCTTCCTCCGGGTACT
>NZ_JAMBOO010000168.1 GCF_023715895.1 Domibacillus indicus
TACATGGTGAGCCATGAAGGACTCGAACCTTCGACCCTCTGATTAAAAGTCAGATGCTCTACCGACTGATCTAATGGCTCGGTAAGTGGTGCCGGCAAGAGGACTTGAACCCCCAACCTACTGATTACAAGTCAGTTGCTCTACCAATTGAGCTACACCGGCATAAATGGTGGAGGATGACGGGATCGAACCGCCGACCCTCTGCTTGTA
>NZ_JAMBOO010000169.1 GCF_023715895.1 Domibacillus indicus
TACTGCTGCCTCCCGTAGGAGTCTGGGCCGTGTCTCAGTCCCAGTGTGGCCGATCACCCTCTCAGGTCGGCTACGCATCGTCGCCTTGGTGAGCCGTTACCTCACCAACTAGCTAATGCGCCGCGGGCCCATCCTGCAGTGACAGCCGAAGCCGCCTTTTAAAAGGAAACCATGAGGTTTCCAATGTTATTCGGTATTAGCCCCGGTTT
>NZ_JAMBOO010000016.1 GCF_023715895.1 Domibacillus indicus
TAAAGGAAAAAGAACAAAAAGCCTAAAAGGAAATAGGCAGATTCCTGTTGAATTTTGAACAGGAATCTGCCTATTTTTGTTGGAGAAACAAGCAAGAATTTAAAAACGTAAGTTTTTCAGTGCCCTCTTTTGCTCAAGCGGGGTGTTTTTAGCAGCAGCATGCTTCATTTGTTGTATGAATTCAATTTCCTTTTTCTTTTTCAAGTAAGGAGAATTGAAGAAATTTAGCTAAACCATCACGACTCATTACATTCTAGTATAACACTTACAAATTATTCGAATAATTTGTCCAGCATGTCTTTCAAGGAATTGTTCTTTGAATCCGTCGCTGGAGTATTCTGTTTTTTCAGCTCTTCTAATGCCTTCGCCTGGCTTTTCTTAAAATCTTCTTTTAGTTTTTTGTTATTACGTTTTTGGCGAGAATCTTTCACCAGATTTTGGAGAGATTTCTCGTTCATTTTACGCAATTGTTCAACCAGGTCTTTACCTTTCGTATCCATACCTTCTCCCCTCTCTCTAAACTGGCTTATCTATTAAAGAACATCTAGTTTCACAACGATTGCTACAAGAATTTGCAGCAGTGCCTGGATGTTCACAGCCAAGTCTGTGTCTGTTGTCGTCACTTTTACATGCTTAGAGCCTTCAACAACTGTTTTCTGCGTATTTTTTTGCTTTGTTTTAATGAATTGTTTAAGGTCTTGAAGCACAGATTTACTTTGATCGGAATCGCCAACTGTGATACTTAGGACAACAGCAATCGCTGCCTGGATACCCAGCTGAAGGGACACGGCTGCTTGTGTATCTGTTGTGCGTACATCTACATCCTCGGAATCTTTTACGATAATCCATTCAAACGATTTTTGCTCGTTTGATACGAATTGTTCGCCTTTCTGCAAAACGTCTGTGTCGTTGTTGTCGTTATCACAATGGTCTAATGCTCTCCATTTTCTTTCACTCATGTTTTTCACCTCTTCCGTTTTTTTATAAACACAAATTACAACACATCTAATTTAACAACGAGAGCAACAAGCAATTGTAGAAGCGCCTGGATGTTCACAGCCAGGTCTGTGTCTGTTGTTGTGATTGTGACATCTTTTGAGTTTTTAACAAAGATCTTCTGCTTGTTCGTCTGCTCCGAATCAAACTGCTGGAACAGCTCCTGAGCGACCGACTGCCCTTCATCTGAATCGCCAATTGTGATGCTGACAACGAGCGCAATCGCCAATTGCAAGCCTACTTGGAGAGATACAGCGGCCTGTGTATCAGTCGAGCGTACCTCAACGTTGCAAGAATCTTTAATCCATACGAGTTCGTCAGACTCTTGTTCCATCACTGATTTTTGAAAGCCGTCCTGTACAACTTCTACGTCGTCATTCCGCTCTCTCTCTTCTTGCCCTCTGTCTTCACGCGACTTGCGTTTTTGCTTTTTATCCTCGTTTTCTTCTCTTTGATTTCTTGACATATTATCCACCCTCCTTTTTCATGTTATACAGTACTGTATGATCCAATCGTTCGTACGGTAGCGGCATATGTAACTAGTTTTAAAAAAATAAAAAACGCTTCTATACAGTCGCTTTTAAAAGATAAATTATGAAGGATACTCCGTAATAAACCGCCATTATAGTCGTTTGATCAGTTGTTTAAAACAAAAAATCCTTCTCAAAAACCTTTAAAATTCTTTTGTTTTAAACTGATAATTTAGTCTTTTAATTTAGGCATCTAACAAGATTTTACTTGTATAACAAGTAGACAACCTGTTATACTAAATCTATCTTACATAAGTTGGAGGGAATCATTCATGGCAAATGTAACGTTTAAAGAAAGTCCTATTACACTAACTGGAAATGAAGTAAAAGCAGGTGATCAAGCACCTGATTTTACTGTATTGGCAAATGATCTTTCTGAGATTTCCCTGGCTGATACAAGGGGTAAGGTACGAATTATAAGCGCAGTACCGTCCATTGATACAGGCGTTTGTGATGCTCAAACACGCCGGTTTAATGAAGAAGCAGCAAACTTGGCGAACGTTGAGGTGCTGACCATTTCAGCTGACCTTCCATTTGCCCAGAGCAGATGGTGCGCAGCGGCTGGTCTTGAAAATGTTAAAACTTTGTCTGACCATCGTGATTTCTCTTTCGCTCAAAACTATGGTGTTGGCATTGAGGAACTTCGCCTGCTTACACGTTCTGTTTTCGTATTGGATTCAAATGATAAAGTTATTTATGTAGAGTATGTTCCTGAAGCGACCAATCATCCGAACTATGAAGCAGCAATTGAGGCAGCAAAATCCGCTAATTGATGTTACCGTAAAACCGGCTTTGGCATTTGTCAAAGCCGGTTTTTGGTCTTGCATAAACTTTCATTTCAAAATTAGCCTTTCATTTGATCAAGCACTGCAGCTTTTACATCGGCAAAAAAAAGCAGGATAACCGCTAATGGTTATACCTGCTTTTTATCTTAGAAAGGAAGATGATCACCTGTCAGTATTTTAATTGTTTTTTCTTTCTTAGTTACAAATATCGAAATACACACAGCTGCTCCTTCTTTTACAAAAACATTTATGTGACTGAATGATCCATTATAAGATAAACAGCCAGCCGCAGATCTGCTGCTAGATGAACAGCTTCTACTATTATATTGGCCTAGGCGTTATATTAAACTTAAATTTAAGGTCAGACCTGTTCCATTTCTTCAATTTTATTTACACGGTTTTCATGCCGTCCTCCCGATTCAAAGGTCGTTTCAAGCCAAATCCTCACAATATCGCGGGCCAGCCCCGGGCCAATAACCCGTTCACCCATTGCCAGCATATTCGAGTTATTATGTTCCCGTGTCGCTCTAGCACTGAAGGTATCATGTACAAGGGCACAGCGGATTCCTTTTACTTTATTGGCCGCAATACTCATGCCTATACCCGTTCCGCATACTAAAATGCCCCGATCCACTTCCCCGCTGGCGACTTTATCTGCGGCCAGGCGTGCATAGTCAGGATAATCAACAGATGCCCCGCAGCCACACCCTAAGTCAATATATTCTACCTGCATTTCTTCTAGAAGAGCGGCGATCTCTTTTCGAATCGTTACCCCTCCATGGTCAGATGCAATGACGATTTTCATCTGATTCTCTCCTCCTAAAATGGTTTTTTTCTTAACTGGCTGTCTCATTATGTACTTTCATTTCCTTCATTTTTATAGCAGGATTGGCTTCTAAAAGCCAATCCTGCTTTTTGTAATCCCTTTCATTAACTATCAAAATAAGCAATTCTACGCACTGTTTTTATCTATTCATTCGTTATCTTCATTGTTCTGGCTGCAGTTCTCACATTCGCAATTAGAATAAAGAAACGTAACTTTTTCATCCTCAAAGTGATCAATTGTGGCATTACAAGTGTGGCAAATTAAAGTTCCCATTTTATTTCCTCCCCTCATAACTTGTCTACTTGTATACTACGCTTACCACATTTAAAGTATAACTAAACATCAAAGACCTGTCAATTGTTTTTGATAGGGCTTTCATGATTCAATGATTTTTTCTCGCAAGTTTTATTTTAGTATTGGCTAAAGCGATTTATCCCCTTTCTTGAGAGCAAGAAAAAGCTGTTTCACTTTCTCTTTTTTTAATGCTTTCTTATTCAATAATCACATAATTATTTTGCCCTCCAAAAGGGAAAAGTATATAATAATAGTACTTGTATGACAACTAATAACCATTGAAAGAAGTGATTTTTATTAATTTCAATCCTGTATCCAGTAAAAAATTATATATTCAAATTTATAACCAAATTCTTGCGGAAATTCAGGCAGGCTCTTTTAAAGTTGGAGATAAACTTCCTTCAGAAAGAGAATTGTGCGCCCAGTTCGGCGTCAGCCGTGCACCTGTCAGACAAGCTCTTAGTGCTTTAGAAATGAATGGTATCATTTACTCTCGCCAGGGAGAAGGGGTATTTGTGAAAAGCACGCATATCACAAATGGAAGTTCACAATCTCTTGAGTCGGTATCTCCGGAGGATATCGTAGAAGCGAGAATGAATATCGAGCCATTAATTATCAAATTTGCTGCTTTAAGAGCGACGGACGAAGATATAGAGGAACTAAAACAGACAATTAAAAAAATGGAAGAAGAAACGCGTTCTGGCATCTATGTTCCCGAAACGGACGAACAACTACATATGGGCATTGCTAAAGCGTCGCATAATGATTTATTTATCACGTTTATGTCTTCCATCACGAGTGCAATGAAGCAACAGGAAATGTGGCAGTTTATTCGGGACCGGACCGTTACCCGGTCAGATTATCAGGAAGTGAACTTCCAAGAACATAAACTGCTTATTCAAGCGATCGAGGATCGCAATGAAAAAGAAGCAGTAGAGCGTATGACCACCCATATGCAAAATTTATATGACCGCTATTGGAAAAGCTGAGCTTTATGATCTGGTTATTTGAAGTGCCTTGTTAAAGGCGCTTCTTCTTTTTATAAGAGCAAACAAAATAAAGGCGCATATCGACAGGCTTGCTGCCTGTCGATATACGCCTTTTCCTTTGCTTGTTATGCTTCTTTTTGGTTTTCTAATCCCAAGCATCTCGGACACATTCCATATAACACTTTAACACCTTCAGGACTATGAGCTGTATCGATCACTTCTTCACAAACCTGGCATACAATCGTATCTTGCTTCACTTTTAATTCCTTTACCATGATTTATCGCCTCTATTCCTCTTATTTAAAAAGGCCTTTAAGAATGCTGAACGTTTTCTTAAGTTAAACTAATCTGATGGACATATAGACGTTTCATTTTCAGTGTAAAAGCATTTCAAGTAATTGATAATCATCTCGTTTGTTTATGGATGCCTGATCGATCGTTTCAAGGTCTTTGCAGATAATTTTGTTTTCTTTCATGCCGACCGCCTGTCCCGAATGGCCCTGTATCAGCAGCTCCACAGCTTTTACACCTAGCTTGTTGGCCAGGACCCGGTCAAAAGCAGAAGGATCTCCTCCTCTTTGGATAAAACCTAAAATCATTGTTCTTACCTCAATCTGCAGTTTTTCCTCAATGTATTGCTGCAGAGAAGGAAGATCATACATTCTTTCTGTAATAATGACCACATTATCCTTTTTTCCGTTGCTGATTCTTTCTTGTAATTGGTGGCAGATTGTCTCAAAGTCCAGTTTTCTTTCTGGAGTGGAGATGATTTCTCCCTCCCCTGCCAGAGCGGAATAAAGAGCCAGATCGCCGCAGTATCTTCCCATCACTTCCACGATAGTCGTTTTACTGTGAGAAAATCCCGTATCCTTGATTTTCCCGATGCAGTCAAGCACTGTGTTTAGTGTAGTGTCAAATCCAATGGAGTAATCTGTATAAGGCATGTCATTATCAATTGTACCCGGGATGCCAGCTACCTTTACGCCCAGCTGGTGCAATTTCTGGGCTCCTTTTAAAGAACCTTCCCCGCCTATAACGACCACTGCATCTATTTCACATTCCCTTAATGTGCGAACTGCGCTCGTCCTCCCAGTGTCTTCCATGAATTCTAAAGATCTCGAGGTTTGCAGGATCGTACCGCCTTTGTTCGATATGTTTTCGACATCTGAAAGAGTCAGAGGATACATCGCCCCGTCAATCAAACCTTGATAGCCGCCTTGAATCCCCATAACCTCTGCCCCATAGTGATGAGCTGCTTTAACGACAGCTCGAATAGCTGCATTCATTCCTGGAGCATCTCCTCCACTTGTTAAGACTCCCAGCTTTTTCATGATTAACACACCTCTTAGAAGATTAGGAATTTTTCTTTGTTTTCGAAGATGGCCCAGAAAATGAAAGATTTCTCCTGTGTTTCTTGTTAAAATCGGTTCTTTCAGCTAGACTTCTCCAGGCTGGATTTCTCTGAGCTATTCTCTACTTTTAGCGCTTTCCCTGATTGTTTAACCAGAAAAACAATAATAAGCGAAGCAAGAATCATGCTGATGCCTAAGAAAATCATGCTTGTATTAAATGAGCCAGTTACATCTTTAATGTAACCAACAATATACGGTCCGAAAAATCCGCCAAGATTTCCAATACTGTTAATTAGCGCAATGGCACCACCCGCTGCAGCTCCTGTTAAGAAAGAAGGCGGAATCGCCCAGAATGGAGAGTAGGCACCAAATGCGCCACATAACGCAATGGTTAAAAATACAAATGCTAATACAACATTTGAATCTGCTACATAACTGCTGACAATCATGGCAATGGCACTAACTGTTAAACAAGCAGCCACATGCAAGCGTCTTTCATTTTTCTTATCAGAATGGTTGCCGACCAAAATCATCACCACCATTGCACAGGCATACATAAGACCTAACAGCCAGCCCATACCTTGCGTGCTTAAAGAAGTCGTTTGGGATAATCCTTGCGAAATAGTCGGCAGGAACATATTAATGCCGTAGTAGCCAACCATCCAGCAGAAGTAACCAATCGATAAAATTAGCACATCACGATCTTTTAAAGCTTGGGCGAATGTATAATGCTTAACCTCTTCTTTTTCCAATCTTTCTTTTGTTGTGATGTCGATAAGCCACTGCTTCTCATCTCTATTCAGCCATTTTACATCCTCTATTTTGTCATCCAGGTAGAAAAATGCAATAACACCGAGAATAAGCGCTGGAATGGCTTCTAAAATAAACAACCATTGCCAGCCTGCCATACCAAGCCAGTCAATTCCTAAAAGGAACGTGGAAAGCGGAGAACCCAGTGCATTAGCACCCGGAATAGCCAGCATAAAACCGGCAATCGCCTTTGCATGGTGTTTTGTTTGATAAAAACCACTTAAGTAATACACCATGCATGGATAAAAACTCGCTTCTGCTACGCCCAGTAAGAAACGGGCTGTATAAAACTGCCATGGCTCTTGAACAAAAGCCATCAATATCGCAATTAAAGCCCATGTGACCATAATCCGGCTAATCCATTTTCTAGCCCCAATTTTCGTCATCATCGCGCTTCCTGGTACTTCTAATAGGAAGTAACCAATGAAGAAAATTCCGGCTCCTAACCCAAATACAGCATTGGAAAACCCTAAGTCTTCATTCATCTGCAGGGCAGCAAACCCGATGTTCACGCGGTCTAAAATAGCAATAATAAAACATAAGAACAAAAATGGAATTAATCGGAGTGTTACTTTACGAGTAGTGGAACGCTCTATTGCGAGTTGATCCATTATAATTCCCCCTTAAGCTTGTTTTGCCTTCCTTCTTGTTGCCATGTTCCAAAGCTTAGAAATAAACTAACTGATTATCCGTTCTTTTTTGAAAAGGCGAGATTCCTTTACCGGGAAGTAAAAGATGTGAATGGCATTTCTATTAAGCGCTTACAAAAACTGCTTTTTCATGAGTCGAAAACCGCCAGCTTATAGACTTGTTTTCAGTAAAGAAACGGGTCAGGCATATAGAATATGCCTGCTCCGTAAAGATCTGTTGAACCTTAATCCATATGTGAACCGCCATTAATATCGATCTCTTCACCAGTGATGTAAGATGCTTCCTGAGAGGCCAGGAACGCAATCGTTGCGGCGATCTCTCTTGTTTCACCTGGACGTGCCATTGGGATGCTGTCGATGACCTTTTTCGCATCCTCTTCAGGAAGTGATTTCCAGATATCCGTATTCACAAGGCCGGGAGCTACACAGTTTACTGTGATGCCATCCTGCCCCACTTCCCGGGCAAGGTTTTTAGAAAAACCTAATACAGCTGCTTTAGAAGCGGAGTAATGAGCCCCACCAAAAACGCCGCCGCCTCTTTTGGCAGATACAGAAGACAAGCTGATAATACGGCCATATTGCTGCTTTTTCATTGTGGCCAAGACGGCTTGCGTGCACAGGAACAAACCAAACATATTGACGTTAAATACTCTTGTCATATCTTCGAGTGTCATATCTTCAACGGTTACTTTTTGAGAAATCCCGGCATTGTTCACCAAAATATCAATGCGTCCAAACGCCTCAAGCGTTTTGGCTACCATTTGGTCAACTGATTCCTTGTTTGTTACATTCACTTCTACTCCGATGGCTTTTCCGCCATTTTCCGTAATCGCTTCTACTGTGTCCCAAATACCGGCTGGATTCATGTCAGCTACCACAATCGAAGCACCCTGCTCCGCAAGGGTTAATGCAATCGTCCGTCCAATTCCTTTTTCGGAACCGCTTCCAGTCACTATAGCTACTTTATCATTTAATGTAAACATGGCGTACCCCTATTTTCATATTTTATTTTTAAAGCATTTCTTTTGCTGTTTGAACAATGTTTTCAATGGTAATGCCGTTGATTTCCATCAGCTTCTCATAAGGAGCTGATTCTCCAAACTGGTCCTGGACTCCAATTCGTTTTACTCGGCCCCGTCCTTCTTCCGCTGCCACTTCACATACAGCGCTTCCCAGGCCGTTCAGGATGTTATGGTCCTCTACAGTCACGATGTTGCCGATATCGAGGCACTCTACCACCGCTTCTCTGTCTAGAGGCTTAATCGTATGCATATCTAAAAGCGTTACAGAAATCCCTTGTTCTTCCAGCTGCTTGGCCGCTTCTAAGGCAAGGTATACGGTATCGCCATTCGCGATAATCGCAATATCTTTTCCGTGCTTTAGTTTCTTGGCTTTTCCGATGATGAATTCTTCATTTTCGTTGTAAATAACTGGCACCGCGTCACGAGTAAAGCGGAGATACATTGGACCGTACGTATTCGCTGCCTGCTCGATCAGTTTTCTTGTTGAATAGTAATCAGAACCCATAATGACGGTCATATTTGGGAATGTTCTTAAAACGCCCATATCTTCAATCGCCTGATGGCTTCCCCCGTCGTTTCCTGGAGTCAGTCCGCCGTGTGAGCAGGCGATCTTTACGTTCAAGTTTGGATAGCATACTTCCTGGCGGATTTGTTCCGCCATCCGCAGCGAGCCAAAAACAGCGTAAGTGCTTACAAATGGAATTTTACCAGTTGTTGCAAGACCTGCTGCCAGGCCGGCACCGTTCTGCTCCGCAATCCCGACGTTCACATGCTGATTAGGAAGCTGCTTAATGAATTCTCCTGTTTTACATGACTTGCCGATATCAATATCTACTACGTAAATATTTTTATTTTCTTTTCCTAATTTAACGATTTCATCACCGAAAGCTTCCCGTGTCGCTTTTTTTGTCATTACTGCTTTTTCAGTTAGGCTCATGATTTTAAACCTCCTGCTAATTCTTCTAGTGCTTGCTCATATTCCTTTTCATTTGGTGCTACACCATGCCATGAGCAGACGTCTTCCATATAAGAAACGCCTTTGCCTTTAATCGTGTCGGCTACAATGCATTTCGGCTTTCCATTTTTCGCTTTTGTTACTTCATCTAATGTCTGCACGATTTCTTCCATCGAGTGGCCATCAATTCGTTTCGTTTCAAAACCGAATACTTCAAACTTTTTCTCGATGTCCTGCAGAGGCATAATTTCCTCACAGAAGCCATCAATTTGAAGACGGTTATTATCGACAAAAACAATTAAGTTATCCAGGTTGTATTTTACAGCCGTTTGAACCGCTTCCCAAATTTGCCCTTCCTGGCACTCCCCGTCGCCTACCATAGCGAATACCCGGTAATCTTTTTCGTCCCGATTGCCTGCAAGTGCCATACCGACGCCGCAGGAAAGGCCCTGGCCTAGTGAACCGGTTGAAATATCGATGCCCGGGCACTTCTTCATATCAGGATGACCCTGGAATGGCGATCCGTATTGTCTTAGCTTGTATACGTTTTCATATGGAACAAAGCCTCGGAGCGCCAGGGCAGCATATTGAATAGGGGCTACATGGCCTTTTGAGAGAACAAAACGGTCCCGGTCTTCCCATTTCGGATTTTGGGGATCTATATTCATTTCTTTAAAATAAAGGGCTGTGATGATATCTGCAGCGGATAATGAACCCCCTGGATGTCCGGACTGAGCCTCAAAAATCATCGTAATGGCTGTTTTTCTAAGCTCAATCGCTTTTTCTTGTAGTTCCGCAACACTTACTTCTTTCACTACAATCACCTCTGTCATAATTTAAGATGTAAACTTAACTACTTGTTAACTTGTGTACTTGTATGACAACTAGCTTATGTGAACACTATACAACTGTTGAAAGCGTTTGTCTATACCTTTTTTCAAAAAATTTGTTTTTTTGTATCCGGATACATTTTTGCATTGATTTATCAATTGCTTATGTTAAAACCACCAAGTCTATATAAACTGCTCTTAAGCTAACTTTTTCTAATTACTTTTAAAGTTTTTAGTTTTTTGTTATGTATATAGGTTTATGTCATTAAAAAGAGCATGCTTCGAAAAAACATGCTCTTTCACCAAAGTGTTAACCACTCACTATTTTGAATTTTATACGCTTAACCTATGTTCAAATCCATCTTTTCCGCAATCCTTCAGTTTTCATTTTTTACTTTTTCTCACTCTCTTTAGAATGATTTCTTGAACATATTTAGACATTCCTGCTGCACGTCAATCAGCTTATCACAGAAACTGTTAAATTCCTCGTCGGTCTTCTGCAGTTCCGGATGGGCCAAGATATGTTCAATCGTTTCCCTGACTCCTTCATCGAACCGTTTCGTTGCGATGAAATTCGGTACAAGTCTTTTGATTTTGCTGTTGTCAAATACAGCGCAGCCAGCTTTATCCCCGAGTAATGGCCCTTCTAGATCCGGCCGGCAGCCAACGAGGAAATCAGTCGCTACATGGATTTTTTTCACTTCCACATTAAAAACTGCCCCAATGCAGTCATAAATTTTGTTCCAGGTTAGCGCCTCGTCCGATGTAATATGAACCGCTTCCCCTATAGCCCCTTGATTGGCCATCAGTCCGACAAATGCTTTAGCAAAATCGGTGTTATGCGTTAACGTCCAAAGCGACGTACCGTCACCATGAATAATGACCGGCTTTCCTTGTCGGATGCGTTCTACAACCTGCCAGCTGCCGTTTTTTCCGTAAAAGGCTACCGGTACCTTTTGTTCTCCGTATGTATGACTTGGACGTACGATTGTGACTGGAAACTGATTGTTACGATATTCCGCCATCAGCATCTCTTCACAAGCGATTTTGTCCCGTGAATACTCCCAGTACGGGTTACTTAATGGTGTGCTTTCACTTGTTCGATAATAAGAAAGTGGTTTTTGATAAGCGGAAGCGGAGCTGATAAAAATAAACTGCTTCGTTTTGTTTGTAAATAGCCTTATATCACGTTCAACGTGCTCTGGCTTAAAGGCGATAAAGTCCGCAACCACATCGAAATGGAAATCCTTGATGAGTTCGGCAACCGCTTTTTCGTCTTGGATATCGCCTTTGATAACCGTTGCGCCTTCAGGTACTTGGTCCAAACGGTTCCCCCTGTTTAAAAGGTATAAGTCCCATCCTTTTTCCACGATATGCTTTGAAACGGCACTGCTGATTGTCCCGGTTCCTCCAATAAATAACGCCTTCATTTCCTCACTCCTTCTTTATAGAACAGTTTACATAGTAAATTTTAACAAAGCAGACTTTGAATGAGCAAGGCAGGCATTGGCAATCGAATTAATTCGTTTAATCCCTTCTAGCCTCTTTCTCTCAAATTGTCTGTAATCACATAAAAGTATCTGACAAGAAAAACGGGTATACTAAAGCTATCTGAATATCCTTATACCTTAAATAAGTAATCAGCTAAAAGGGGGCGTGCAGATGTATCCTTTTAAAAACAGAAAAGCCGTTCAGCGGCACAAAAAAACAGTTCGTTTTATAACGAAAACCGGTGAGGAAACCGCAGAGATGTCGAAACAAATCGCACATTCACTTCGCTTATCCTCTAAAGAGCCTGTTTTTTTATGTATTGGCTCTGATCGGTCTACAGGAGATTCTTTTGGCCCTTTAGTCGGCACGATGCTAAAAGAACATCCTATTCCCTATCAGGTGTTTGGCACACTCAGCGAACCGGTACATGCCCAGAATTTAAAAATCGTTTTAAAAGAAATTCAAAAAAAGAAACTGGATTCACTTGTTTTTGCCATTGATGCCTGTTTAGGTGATCCCCATCAGATTGAATCCATTTATTTTAATGAGGGATCTTTCTGCCCGGGGAATGCTGTTCATCAAACGCTGCCGGAAGTTGGTGATTATCATCTTAAAGCAGTCGTCAATCATTTAGATCCTTTTTTCCCCGTACATTCTTTGAATAACACAAGATTAGATACAGTGATGAGATTAGCAAAAAGAACAACATCCATTTTAATAAATGCCACTCAGCTCTCTAACATTGAAAATGAATCGGCATCTTCTTAAACACGAACGCAAAAAAGTGCAGATCTCCAGATGGTCTACACTTTTTTCATTTACATTTATACGACTCCAACTGGCAGACTTTGTTTCCATAATACACTCGCCATCGCCAATTTTGCTTTTTCTTCGTCCGGTCCATGAATCTCTAATTTAAATGAGCTTGAGCTTAAAATACTATAGGTTAATCCTGGGATACTTTTAGCGTCTATCATTTTGTGATCTGTAATAATAACGATACTTGACTTATACTGGCTGGCAGTTTGATTGATTTCTGCTACGATGTGTGCGGTCGTCTTATCTAAAGACATGCTCATCACCCTTTCGAAAAGTGAAGTGCGTTATTCTTGCTGGATCGGTAAAGGTTTATGATTTTCTTGAGCTTTCCTGTACATGGTTTTACAAAGAAAAAGCACCGGTGAGCAATGAGACTGCAATCATAATAATCGATGTTCCAACAGCCCATAGAAGCGTAAACCGTTGAAATTCTCCAAAGTCAACCTTCACCATTCCTACTAGTAAATACGTAGAAGCCACAAGCGGGCTGAGCAAATGCACAGCTGGTCCCATCAAAGAAGCACGTGCTACTTCTACAGCCGGAACTCCATAGGTAGAAGCTGCTTCCGCAAGTATTGGGAGAATGCCGAAATAGTACGCATCATTTGACATAAAAAACGTAAACGGCATACTCGCAACAGCTGTAATAATCGCAAAATGCGGACCCCATGCTTCTGGTATAATGCTTACTAGGCTGTTGGCCATTGCATCTACCATCTTCGTACCGGACAGTATGCCTGTAAATACACCTGCTGCAAATACAAGGGATACAACGGCTAAAACGTTGCTTGCATGAGCAGCGATTCTCGCTTTTTGTTCTTCTAGTTTCGGATAGTTAATCAGAATCGCTACAGCAAAAGCAATCATAAACAAGTACTGCAGTGGAACTAAACCAAGAATAAGGGTTACCATAAGGGCTACAGTTAAAGCAAAGTTGATTAAACGAAGCTTTGGACGCTTTGTATCAACTCCCTCTAATGTTGCAGCATTCTCACTGTACTTTTGCTGTTCTGAATAGAAATCCCCCAAATCAATCACGCCTAAACGCTTTCGCTCTCTAAGTCCAAAAACGTAAGCAGTGAATAAAACCCAAATGGAACCGCCAACCATTGCCGGAACAAGCGGAACAAACACATCAGCCATTTCGAGCTGCAGCGCACTCACGACTCGTGCCATTGCGCCAGCCCAAGGCGTAATATTCATCACCGAGTTTCCTAATACGGCAATCGCTGCTAATATTAACGGATGCATACCAATTCTTTTGTACAAAGGAAGCATAGCTGAAATGGTGATCATATACGTGGTAGTTCCATCGCCATCCAGAGAAATAAGCAATACTAAGACCGCTGTTCCGAGAGTAATTTTTAAAGGGTCACCCTTCACAAATTTAAGAATTTTTCCTACAACAGGGTCAAACAAACCTGCGTCAATCATAACACCGAAATACAAGATGGCGAACATAAGCATAACACCTGTCGGGGCCAGCTGCTCAATTCCGGCTAAGGACATTTCACCGATTTTCGCAAAGGAAAAACCGGCAAAAAGAGCAAAAATGCTTGGAATAACCATTAATGCGATTAACGCACTGATCCTATTCGTCATGATCAAAAACATAAATACGCAAATCATAGCGTATCCTAAAATTGCTAACATCTAAGTTCCCCCTTTTGTTTACGCTTTCATTTATTGGAAATAAGGATAGAACAGAGAGTTAAGCCCTGTTTCGTTCCTTAATCATTCCTATTAAGAATTCAAAAGCGTCTTTTGCTTCTGAATAACTATCTTCTCCCTGATTAATTTCCGGAGTAATAAAACCTTTATAGTTTAAAGAAATCAGTGATTGAATAACTTCCTCGAATTCGAACGTTCCTTTTCCTGGTGCCTTGCGGCTGCTGTCGGCTATGTGAAGGTAGATCAACTTTTTATGAGACTTTTCGAAATTTTCCGTTATCGATTCACCTTCCATTTTCATGTGATAAACATCCAGCATTAGTTTTAGGTTTGGCAGGTTCATAGACTCTAAGAAAGAAAACGCATCTAAAGTGGTATGAAGATTATTCATAGCGGTTCGACTTTGAGGCTCTAGTGCTACCTCGATTCCAGCTTTTTGTGCGTATTCGCATATCTGCTCGAACCCTTCCTTCATCCAGACCCATGATTGATCCGAATTCTCTTTATCAATCTCGCCTCTTAGCTTTCCAATACTCACCGGACAATCGAACTGGGAGGCAAAGTCTACTATCTTTTTAGCCCGCTCCACAGCTGCTGCCCTCGTTTCCTGGTTCTTAGCGGTAAATGTTAATTGATCGTCACTGACAACCGGGCCTGTCCCAACTGCTGCAATTTGAAGGTCCAATCGCTGTACTAAGCTGTGAATCAGAGAGACATCTACCTCTTCCGGATTTCGGGTAAGCAGTTCAATACCTGAATAGCCAATTCCTTTGAGCTGGGAAAGAGCATCTTTTGTATCTCCCTTGTATCCCAGGAGCGGTTTTTTTGTTTCTTCTGTTAAAAAAGGATACGCTAGCTTCATGTCTTCCTTCCTTTCTGCTGACAAACTAGTTAACAGTCATGATAGAATCTTGCTAAAAGTTTCTTCAATCCGTATACACAAGAATACACCTGAAAAACGTATACGGATTAAAGACCATTCATTTATTAGGAATTTAACGCAATTTCATTTAACTGACTGGAGATATCAATTCCATACTCCAAGCCGGTTTCTTGAAGGGTTTTAATCACTTCTTCTGTTAAAGGAATACCTGTATCCAGGCGCTTAGCTGCTGTTTTTTCTTCCGGCTCTCCCGGAATCAAAATTTCTTCAAACCCTTGTGCTTTTGGCAATGCTTTAGCACGCTTTACGAATGTATCCATCCGATCATCAAACTCATCTTTCGATACAAATAAGTCTGGCCGAATGGCGATAAACAGGTGACCAACATTCTGCGGTTCAGAATGATCAAAGTAAAGGCTTTTCACGTCGCCTCCATAATTCGCTCCAGTCAGTACGCCTGCAAGAAGGTCCATTAACATCGCCAGCGCAGAGCCCTTCGCTCCGCCGAATGGAAGGCAGACACCTTCAAATGCTTTAGCCGCATCCGTTGTCGGGGCTCCGTCTTTATCGAGGGCTAAGCCTGGAAGAATTGGTTCACCGTGTGTGGCCGCTAAGCGGATTTTTCCTCGTGCAATAACAGTCATGGCCATATCTAATACATACGGTACTTCTTCTTTTCCGCCCGGGACGCCTGCGGCAAAAGGGCTGGCTCCCAAGAAAGCTGTACGTGAGCCCCAAACAGGAAGTGCTGGAGAAGAATTCGTATAAGCAAAAGAAAGATAGCCTTTTTTAATGGCGTCCTTTACATACAGCGCAGCCATTCCATAATGTGTGCTGCGGCGTACACCAACAAGGCCGATTCCATTTTTCTCCGCCAATGAAACCGCTTCCTCCATTGCGCGATGACCAGCCAAAAATCCCATTCCATCATCACCATCGACAAGTGAAACAGCTGGAAAAACATTTTGAACGGTAATATTAGGCTGCGGGTTTACGACCTTGCGTTTAATCCGCTCTAAGTACATTGGAATACGGGAAGCCCCATGTGAATCGAGACCGCGCAAATTTGCTGCTACTAAGTCATGCGCCACAACAGCTGCATCCTCTTTTCTCAAGCCCCCCGCTTCAAAAAGCTGTGCAGCAATATTTGTTAATGTTCCAGGATCGATTATCATCTGTTTTTCTGTCATTTCAAGTCCTCCACTCTATTTGTCTTTAGTTGATGCTTGATCTACTTAAATCGTAAAGGACTTTTCAAAAGAATTAAAATACAAATCATTATAGGTTGTTTATAAAAAATTTGAATACCTGCCTTTTTCATTCAACTTTGCCTATGCTTAAATTGGAATGGTTTTTTCAATCGGAGCTTGTTTGTCTTGCTTCCTTGTATAACCTCCTTTTTATAAGAAAGTTTTTTAAACAGCAAAAAAGCGCTCTCCTGCGCAATAATCACTGCACAGGGAAGCACTTTTCCCTTCTCTACTTTACCAGTTACCCGCCTCGATAAAGTCAATAAAAGCTTTTATTAAATTCATTTCGAGCGATTCTTCATTATAATACATCCATGTATTTCTTTTAATCCGCTCGCCTTCCCGGTTTGTGATTTCTATTTTATATAAATTATTTGTGCCCTTTAAAATTTCACTCGGCAGGATGCCATATCCTATTCCATTTACCACCATGTTTTTACAAGTCTCTACATCATCTACTTCTATGCTGGTTGATGGTGCATCTGAATAGTGTTCTTTCCACCAGTCATCGATGATGGCTTTAAGATGAGAGTCGGTTTGATAGTCAATTCTCGACTCATTTGGAAGATCGGCTAGATGAATCTTATGCACGGATACAACGGACATGGTTTCCTCAAAAAGAAGATGCTTTTTCCCTTCCCATTTATAATCTCCCCGTACAAACCCAATATGAATGTCCTGGTTATAAACGGCTTTAACAATTTCGCTGCTCCATCCGGTTAGTATATCAAATTCAACTTCCGGGTACTTTGACTGGAATTTTTTCAACATAGGGCCAAGCTTATATTTAGTAAAAAAATTAGATGCCCCAATTCTTAATATACCCGAAGGATTTTTACTAATCTCTGTTAGGGCTGCTTTTACATTTTGATAATGTTCAAGTACTCTTTTAGCGCTTTTAGCCAGATATTCTCCTTCGGCCGTAAACTCAACTCCTCTTCTTCCAGGGTTCATGATCTTAACCCCAAACTCATCTTGTATTTGCTTTAAACGGTTGGTTAAGGCTGGCTGGGAGATAAATAAAACGGCTGCTGTCTTTGTAATATTTTTTTGCTGGTAAAGTTCTTTTAAGATTTCCCAATCACGGTACTCCACCGTCTTTATCTACCTTCCATCAATTGAACAACCGATTCTTCCATCTGGAAACTTCCTTATTTTCTTCTAGACATGTGGCTCAAATAGTCATTTTCGATAAATTGAACAAATGTCTGTACTATTTTTAATTCCATTGATTCTTTATATGAATACATCCACGTTCTTCGCAAAATTGGATCACCATTTTTGTCTTTTAAAGTTATTTTATGTAAGGATTCTTCACCTTCTAGGATCATGCTGGGCAGAATGCCATACCCTATCCCATTCAGCACCATTTCCTTGCATGTATCCACCCTGTTCACTTCAATGCTGGTTAAAGGTGAAGCAGCATAATTTTCAACCCACCAATTATCAATTAATAACTTTAGTAAAAACTCACTTTTATACTCAATTCTTCGTTTGAAGGGCAACTGGTCGAGTTCTAATTTATCGATTGATGCGACGCACAGGGTTTCTTCAAAAAGCAAATGCTTCTGATCTCTCCAGCTATAATCACCTCGTACAAACCCAATGTGAATGTCTTTATTGTAAAGGGCTTTCATTATCTCACTGCTCCAGCCCGTACGCACCTTAAATTCTACTAAAGGATACTGTTCTTTAAATTTCTTTAAAATAAGCGGAAGTTTATACTTTGTGAAAAAATTAGAAGCCCCTATCCGTAACGTCCCTCTTACCTCGCTGTTCATGTTAAGCACATTTTCTTTGATTTCCCGGTAAAGAGACAGAGCTTCATCCGCTGCCGTGGCTAGGTACTCCCCCTGAGGCGTAAGGTGAATACCCTTTTGGCTGCGGGCAGCTATAATCTTTATACCCAGTTCACGCTCCATAAGCTTCAAACGACTCGTTAGGGCCGGCTGGGTTAAAAAAAAAGAGTGAGCGGTCTTTGTGATGTTTTTGTGCTCATACAAAGCCTTGATGATTTCCCAATCCCGGTAATCCATTCGACCGCCTCCGCTCTTTTTTTAAATATGATTATCGTAATATAAGCGCTTCTGCTGACTCTTCAGGATTGAGCGCTGCCAGTCGAGCACGAATTTTATCCGTATTTATTGGCTGTCGTGCCACCTTGGTCTTCATTGCAGCCTCGGCTACTTTGATGGCTACATTCACCGCAACCCTGCGGTCAAATGCAGATGGAATAACATACTCAGGGCTTAGTTCTTCGTCCGATATAAGCTCAGCAATCGCGTAAACTGCTGCCCGCTTCATTTCTTCATTTATTTCCTTAGCACGCACATCAAGCGCTCCTCGAAAAATACCAGGAAAAGCTAACACGTTGTTTACCTGGTTCGGGAAATCTGATCTTCCTGTGCCAATGACTAATGCCCCCGCTTCTTTCGCTTCATCTGGCATGATTTCCGGTGTCGGGTTTGCCATGGCAAAAATAATCGGATCCTGGTTCATAGAACGGACCATTTCTTGAGTGAGAGCACCTGCTGCTGATACTCCGATAAATACGTCCGCTCCTACTAATGCTTCAGCCAACATTCCTTTCTTGTTCTCTTTATTGGATAGGCGGGCCATTTCTTCTTTGAAGGAGTTCTTGCCGAAAGGACGTCCTTCGTAGATGATTCCTTTAGTGTCACACAAAATAATGTCATCTACTCCGATGTGGCGTAACAGCTTCATAATGGCAACGCCTGCTGCACCTGCACCATTAATCACTACAGAAAGGTCTTCTATTTTCTTTCGGGCTAGTTTAGCCGCATTGACAAGGCCCGAAGCGGTAACGATCGCGGTGCCATGCTGATCATCATGAAATATAGGAATTTGACATACTTCCTGCAGCCGGCGTTCAATCTCAAAACATTGAGGAGCTGCAATATCCTCAAGATTCACACCGCCAAAAGACGGTTCCAGTATCTTCACAGTTTCTGTCATTTTATCAGTGTCTGTTGTGTCCAAGCAAATAGGGAAAGCATCTACATCGGCGAATGCTTTAAACAGTAACGCCTTTCCTTCCATTACGGGCATGGACGCTTTTGGACCGATATTTCCAAGACCCAGCACCGCTGTACCATTAGATACAACAGCCACCAGGTTCCCTTTCATTGTGTAATCATATATTTTGTCGTCATCCTTTTTGATTTCTAAACAAGGTTCTGCAACGCCTGGAGAATAAGCTAAACTTAAATCATTCATATTTTGTACGGTAACCTTAGAATGAATTTCGATTTTCCCCTTTTTTTTCTTCATGCATTTGTAGTACAGCTTGTTTAGGATTCGTCATCTCTGTATCTCTCCATTCTTCTCTCTTATGAGTGGAACACAAAGGCATAGCTTATTTGATTTTTTTCAAATCTTGCCGGTTCACTGTTTTTTTAGATCTCTTTTCTATTAGTTTTCTTAAACCTTGAAAACTATTACATCTGCAAGGATTGATTTAACTTAGAATGAGGCGGAATTAAAACAATTTTCCCTTTGTTTTTTCTTTCTTCGATTAACGCATGGCTCTTGGCTGCGTCGGCCAGTTTATAGGTATGGCCAACAACCATGTTTAACTGCTCCTCTTCTAAATAATGAATAATTTGTGCGGCAACAGGCTGTACAAATTCCGGCTTATGCTTTCTTACAATCCCAAAGCTGAAGCCGCGTATAGACCGGCAGCTTGCATGAAGGTCTTTCGTTTGGATCAACCCGCTCTTTCCTCCGGCATTGCCAAAGTGTGCAATTCTTCCGAACATCGCCAGGCAGTCCAGGCTTTTTTCGGTTACGTCTCCTGCAATGGAATCTAAAACAATGTCAACTCCTGCACCGTTTGTGAATTCGAGTGTTTTTTTGGCAAAGTCTTCTGCTGATCTGTTAATGACATGGTCCGCTCCAGATTTTAAAACAACGTCTGCTTTTTCATCCTTGCTTACAGTACCGATTACCTTGCCCGCACCTAGCAGCTTGGCTAATTGAATGGCCGTTGTCCCTACACCTCCGCCGGCTGCATGAACCAAGACGGTTTCCCCTGCCTGAATACGTGCAACGTCCGCAAGAAGCTGGTAAGCTGTAAACGAAGCAATGGGTGCCGCTGCAGCTGTTAAAAAGTCAATCTTTTCTGAAATAGGGAAGGTAAGATTTGCAGGCGCAACCGCATACTCAGCATAAGCCCCGCCTTTCGGAAAGGCTATTACTCTTTGCCCGACGGTGAATCCGTGTACGTTCCCGCCTACTTCTGTAATGACTCCTGCTGCATCAATTCCTGGCACGTAAGGAACCTTTCCATTTCCTTTGGATCCCCGCCGTGTTTTAATATCACTAAAGTTCACTCTGCAGGCTTCCACTTTGATGAGCACTTGACCAGGACCCGCCTGAGGCTGGTCAATGTCGGTATAGGTTAATAAATCTGGACCTCCGAATTGAGTCGCGACAATTGCTTTTATAAAAGGGCCTCCTTCTTATTGTGATAAAAAAGCCTCCTTAACCAATAGAATAAGAAAACGTTCTTATACTATAAATCAAGGAGGCATCCAAAATCAGAAGACTATCCAGTCCCACTATATAAATCTCTTTTACTTATATAGCTGTCCAGCCGCCGTCTACACGGATCGTTTCACCTGTAATAAAATTCGCCATGTCAGAAGCCAGGAATAGAACCGCTCCTGTCACATCATTAGGCTTCGCTAATGAACCGAGCGGTATCCGATTCAGTACATCTTGGTGGAAGTCAGGATCTTCAAACATCGCTTTGGTGAAATCTGTTTCAATAAATGTCGGAGCTACCGCATTTACTTTTATCTGATGCTGAGCCCATTCAACCGCCAAAGCTTTTGTCAGCTGTACCGCTCCTCCTTTACTGGAGCAGTAGGCTGCACGTTTGATGTAGCCAACAAATGCCATCTGGGACACAATATTAATGATTTTACCCGGATGTTCCTGCTCAATCATGTATTTCCCAGCCCGCTGGGTACAAAAGAATGTTCCTTTTAAGTTTGTATCAAGCACGCGATCCCAGTCTTCTTCTGTCACTTCTAATGACGGCTTTGCAATATTAATGCCTGCATTATTCACCAGCACATCGATCCGGCCAAGACGTCTATAAGCAAGGTCGATCATGTTGTAAATTTGCGGGACATCCTGGATATCCGCTGTTAAATAGGAACATTGAGGATTATGCTGTTGCAGTTCCGCAGCTGCTTCTTGAAGATCTTGCTCGTTTCTGCCAGTAATTAAAACGTCTGATCCTAACTCAGCGAAGGCAAGGGCAATACTTTTGCCAATTCCCTTGCTTCCGCCGACAATGACTACTTTTTTGTTTTTTAGTTCTGAAAAATAACTCATGATTTTGCCTCCTGCTGATTCATTTAGTTCAATGAATCTGGACGTGTATGTTTAACGGAGCTTATCAAGCATGTGATGGTTCTTCAACAGCGCCGTATGCTTCTTCATAAATCTTCTGGATTTCTTTTACTGTCAGCCATCTTGGATTGTTATTCAACAGACGATCGACTTTGCTTGCTTCTTCCGCCAAAGCTGGAATATCGGAAGCTGTTACGCCCACTTCTTTCAAGCTGGAAGGAATGCCGACATCCTGGGACAGCTGGGCAAGCGCCGAAACAGCACGATCTGCAGCTTCACGAAGTGATAATCCTTCAATATTTTCTCCAAGCGCTTCTGCTACCTCCGCAAATTTCTCCAGGTCCGCTACTACATTGTATTTCATGACATACGGCAGCAGGAGCGAATTCGCTACACCATGCGGCACTTTGAATTTACCGCCAAGTGGATAAGCAAGAGCGTGAACGGCCCCAACCCCTGCATTTCCAAGAGAGATCCCTGCCAGAAGGCTGCCCATTGCCATATCTTCGCGTGCTTTCAGGTCTTTTCCGTTATACACGGCTTTACGAATAGAACGCGAAATCAGCTTGATTGCCTGCAAAGCGATGCCGTCTGTTAGTTCCCCCGCACGAATAGCCGTATAAGACTCTACAGCATGCACTAACGCATCCATTCCAGTTGCCGCTGTAACCGCTGGAGGGACAGTCAATGTTAGTTCAGCATCTACAATGGCTACACTTGGAAGCAGGTACGGGCTGACAATTCCTTTTTTCACTTTGTCTCTTGTATCAGTAAAAATAGCATTGTACGTTACTTCCGAGCCAGTTCCGGCTGTAGTCGGCACTAGAATTGTAGGAACTCCCGGATTCTTTACTTTGTCAATGCCGACAAAATCGCGCACATCTTCTTTGTTTGTTAACATGATGGAAAGCACTTTCGTAATATCAAGTGCACTGCCGCCTCCCACACCAATAAGAAGGTCATAGCCTTTCCCTTCAATCTGTGCAGCAAGCTGTTCAAGATTTTCAAATGGCGGTTCCGGTATCACATCATCAATGATATCTGCTTCCAGGCCAGCCGCAGCTAGTGGTTCTGTCACTTTAGACAAAAGACCTGTTTCACGGATAATTTTATCCGTTACAATAATTACTTTTGTTGCCTCTAGTTTCTTAGCCTGCTCCCCTACTTCAGCAATAGAGCCTGGTCCTGTAATAAGCGTACCTGCTGTACAAAAATATGAAGTTCCCATGTTTTTCCTCCTCAACCTAGTTTAATTCCGATAAATTTAATTTCTGTCATATCATCAATCGCGTATTTAACACCTTCTTTTCCAATACCACTCAGCTTTACACCGCCATAAGGATAGTTGTCTTGGCGGTAGGTAGACGTTTCATTAATCCAAACGCCTCCTGTTTCAAGACCTTCTGCTACACGCATTGCACGATTAATGTCGCTTGTAAATACTCCTGCTTGGAGGCCAAACACGGAATCGTTAGCCATTTCAATCACTTCTTCTTCTGTTTCAAATGGAATCACAGATACAATTGGAGCAAACGTTTCTTCGCAAACTACTTTCATATCCGGTTTCACATCAACAAGAATAGTTGGCTCAAGCAGCGTGCCTTCCCGATTGCCGCCTGTTGCAAGCCTTGCCCCTGCTTTTACCGCTTCCTGAATCCAGCTATGAGCACGAATCGCTTCTTTTTCACTAATCATTGGCCCGATATCTGTTGATTCGTCAGCTGGATCTCCAAGAGTTAACACTTTAACAGCAGAAACATATTGGTCCAGAAACTCTTGGTAAACCCCTTTTTGCACATAAATGCGCTGCGCCGAAATACACACCTGGCCTGAGAATGCAAAAGCCCCTCGTACCAGCCCAGCAGCCGCCGCTTTGACGTCCCCATCCTCAAAAACAATGTTTGGAGAGTTAGACCCTAGTTCTAACGTTACTTTTTTCAATCCTGCTTTTTGACGAAGATCAATTCCTACAGCCGGGCTTCCTGTGAATGTAATTTTGCTGACACGTGAATCTGTTACCAGAATGTCGCCAACTTCTGATCCGTTTCCAATTACTAGGTTCAGTGCACCTTTCGGCAGTCCAGCTTCTTCAAAAAGCTTTACAAGCATGAACGCGGAAAGCGGCGTTTTGCCTGCTGGTTTTAACACAACAGTATTTCCTGCTGCAAAAGCTGGAGCTAATTTATGTAAGGCCAGGTTTAGCGGGAAATTAAACGGTGTTATCGCAGATACCACTCCGATTGGAAGGCGGCGCACCATGCCAATCCGATTTTCTCCTCCAACTGCTGCATCCATTGGAACGAGTTCTCCTTCGATTTTCTTCGCTTCATCTGCTGCAAAGCGAAGTACCTGTACAGCTCTTCCTACTTCTCCGCGACCATCCCGGATCGGCTTTCCTGCTTCTAATACGAGAATGCGTGCAAATTCTTCTGTCTGCGCTTCCAGTAAGTCAGCGGTTTTACGTAAAATATCAGCACGCTGGTAAGCTGGCATTTTTTTCATGGTTTCATGAAAAACACGGTGAGCCGACTGGATCGCTCTTTCTGCATCTTCTGCAGATGCTAAACTTACTTTTCCTACTACTTCACCGTTAAATGGGCTAATGACATTAGCCGTTCTCCCTTCTGCTCGACTGATAGGATTTCCTTCGATTAATGATGTTACATGCATCATTTTAGTTTTAATCATTTAAAACTGCCTCCTTATTAGATACTTCTTGAATGATTGCTTTTACGCTGATTTCAGGACTTGTTAAGATTGGCTTTGGTTTTGCTTTTAATGTTTTTAACGCTCTAGCCATAGAAAATTGGGCAAAAAGAATAACGTCGCATTCTAACGCTAACTCTTCCGCTTTTTGATGAATCAATTGATCATGCTTTGCTTGATTTCGATTCTGGAGAGCTTCGAAAGCTTCAGGGATAATCACTGTGTCAATTGAGATATCTTTTCCATGCTTTGCAGCAATTCCTTCTAAAAGTCCCGTAGTGGTCGGTCCTGCCGCCTCTACTGTAGCAATCACGCCGATCCGGCTTCCAATCTCTACGGCTCTCTCAAGCATACTTAAATCCGCACTTAACATGGGAACCTCAAATAGATGGCTGATTTGGGCTACTGCCGGCGTAAAAGATGAGCAGGTCAGCAATATTCCGTCTACTCCATAATCAGCCGCTTTCTGGGCTAGATTCAGCAGCCGCCTGACCATATCTTTCGTTACTGTATTCGTTTCATTTAATTCAAAAATCAAACTTTCATCCATAAAGTTCACAACCGTGACATCCGGCGCATGCTCGCGAAAAGCTTCCAAAATCGGTTGTACAGAATTCATGGTTGCGTGAATCAGCCCAATTTGGCATTCTTTTTCCTGCATCTCTACTCCCTCCCTTGAATTCGCTTACAGAGATGATAAAAAATTTTTAAAAAAACTTACTCACTTTCTGTACGATAAATATATTATAGTTACATTAATTAATAAAATATTTAATTTTTATAAAGAAGCATAGATTTTTTCGATGATAAGGTGGGAAATAGAATGGGAACAAAAGACTGGATTATCTTACAAACCGTTTACGAGGAAAAAAATATTACCAAAGCAGCGGAACGGCTGTATATTGCACAGCCAACCTTAACTTATCGGCTTCAGCAGATCGAGAAAGAATTTAATATTAAACTTTTTTATCGTGGAAGAAAAGGTGTTGATTTTACGGAAGAAGGAGAATTATTGGTTAAGCACGCTGCCGCTATGTTAAAAGAAGAACAGAAAATAGAGGAACAGCTTCAGAATAGAGAAGGTGAAGTAAAAGGAACTTTGCGGTTAAGCGTATCAAGGACCTTCGCTTTTTACCGTCTGCCTCAGCTGCTCAAAGCTTTTCATAAAAAATTTCCCTATGTTGAATTTCATGTAACAACAGGCGTTAATCATGAGGTGATTCAAACGGTTTATAAACAGGAAGCACATATAGGGATTGTAAGAGGAAATCACACATGGCCAAACAAAAGCATTACGATTTCCAAAGAGCATATTTGTGTTCTCTCTTCTCAAAAAATTACTTTAGAAGAGCTTCCTTCCATGAGAAGAGTTGTTTACCAAACAGATCCGGCATTAAATATGGTAATTGAAAATTGGTGGAAGGCTCATTTTTCTAAACCGCCTATCAATCATATGGATGTTGATAATGTAGAAATAGCCAAAAGAATGGTGCTGAATGGGTTCGGCTACTGTATCGCACCTAGTATTGTATTAGAGGATCATGATCTGTTGCAGCAAGTTGTTTTAGTGGATCAAAACGATTCTCCTGTTATTTGGAAAACACGTATGTTATACCGGGAAGAGTTAACAGAATTGGCAATGGTAAAAGAGTTTGTTGATTTTGTACAAATGTATGGTTTAATGACTTCTGAAGAAAAATAAAAAAATTGCTAGTTAATTAAACCACTCATTCTAAATAAAACCTTTGTTATTCACTACTTTTTATTCCTTTTTCTATTGGGCACAGAAAAGCTCCTGATCAGTGCCAGGAGCCTTTCTGTCATTCATTCACGCATACAGGTACATTATGCTGATGAAATACATGGGCCATCGCTTTTTTTGCTTCATCTTCATCCGGCCCATGAATTTCAAGTTCAAAGGTTTTGGAGTTTAGAACAGAATACGTCAGCCCAAGAATACTCTTTGCATCAAAACTTTTACGATCAGTTTTAATGACAATGCTGGATTGGAATTCCTGTGCTGTTTTATTAATTGCCACAACAAATTCGGCAAATGTATTGCTTATTTCCATGCTTTCTCCTCCTTCAAACAGTCATTTTCACATCAATGATTGCAGTCGAACAGATTACTTGCTTTATTTCACAGTTAGCGTGGAGGTATGGTTTATTAATTGCCGGATGACTTTTTGCATAATGCCCCCATGCCGGTAATATTCGACATCTACAATATTGTCCAGCCGCACAAATACATTAAATTCAAAAGATTTTCCGTCTTTACCTATTGCTTTAATTCTAATCTTTTGTCCGGGCTGAATCTCGTCTGATAAGCCGATTGTCTGAAAGATTTCTGTTCCTTTAATCCCTAAGGATTCCGCGTTTTCCCCGTTCTCAAATTGAAGTGGAAGCACGCCCATTCCAACCAGATTGCTGCGGTGAATGCGTTCAAAACTTTCGGCAATTACCGCTTTGACACCGAGCAGTGCTGTGCCTTTCGCCGCCCAGTCACGCGAACTGCCTGTGCCGTATTCTTTTCCAGCAATAATGAATAGTGGCGTATGATCTTTTTTGTATTTTAACGACGCCTCATACATCGACATGACTTCCCCGCTCGGCAGGTATTTCGTTACGCCCCCTTCCGAGCCGGGAACCAGGTAGTTGCGGATACGATGATTAGCCAGTGCTCCCCGAATCATGACTTGGTGATTTCCGCGCCGTGAAGGATAAGAATTCAAATCTCTCGGCTTCACGCCACGGCTTTTTAAATATAAACCGGCCGTACTGTTAGCTGGCACTACGCCAGATGGCGACAGATGGTCTGTTGTGACCGAGTGCCCTAATACGGCTATCGCACGGGCATGCTGAAAATCAACGATGTTTCCTGGCTGGGCAGGCAAATCTTTTAAAAATGGCGGCTCCTGTACGTAGGTTGAGGATTCTTCCCAGTCAAAAAGCGGTCCTTCTGGAATCTCTAACTCATTCCATCTTTCATTAGCTTTGAGTATATTTTGATACCTCATTTGAAACAGCTCAGGCCGCAGGGCATTCCCAAGCCATTTTTGTGTATCTGCTAAGGACGGCCAAATATCACGCAGATAAACAGGCTGATTGCTGGAGTCATGCCCAAGAGGCTCTGTTGCAAAATCAATATCAACTGTACCAGCCAGTGCATAGGCAACAACTAAAGGTGGTGAAGCCAGATAATTGGCTTTGACCTCAGGATGGACACGGCCTTCAAAATTACGGTTTCCTGACAGAACGCCTGCTACCGTCAAGTCGTGCTGGTTGATCGCTTCGCTTACTTCGGCAGGAAGCGGTCCTGAGTTGCCGATGCAAGTAGCACATCCATACCCGGCAATGTGAAAGCCTAGCTTTTCTAAATATGGAAGCAGCCCTGATTCTTGAAGATAATCGGTGACTACACGTGATCCTGGCGTTAAGGAACTTTTTACAAAAGCAGGCTTAGACAATCCTTTTTCGACTGCCCTTTTCGCAAGCAGCCCTGCCATCATGAGAACGGTTGGATTGGACGTATTGGTACAGCTTGTAATAGCTGCCAGCACGACAGAGCCATTCTTTATAACCGACGTTTCCCCACTTTCGTGCGTAACCGGAACTTCTTTTTTCAGTGCTTCCTCGGTAATGCCATAGCCCCCCTCGGCCACCGGCTTGCGGATGACTTCCCGATAATTTTCTTTCATGTTTGTTAAGCTGATCCGGTCCTGCGGCCGTTTCGGGCCAGCTAAGGATGGAACAACGGTAGATAAATCCAGCTCAATCACTTCAAGATAATCCGGATCTTTGCTGTCTTTTTCCATAAACATACCTTGAGCTTTGTAATACGCTTCAACCAGGTTTACTTGTTCCTCGTCACGACCGATCAGCCGCAGGTAGTGAATCGTCTGCTCGTCTACGGGGAAAAAGCCCATGGTGGCTCCATATTCTGGCGCCATATTCGCAACTGTAGCCCGGTCAGCCACACTCATAGAACGCACGCCTTCACCAAAAAACTCTACAAACTTTCCAATCACACCTTTTTGACGGAGAATGTTTGTAATCGTTAGGGCAAGATCTGTGGATGTTGTTCCTTCTGAAAGTGATCCGGTCAGCCGGAAGCCGATCACTTCCGGTGTGGCAAAATATAAAGGCTGTCCTAGTATCGCTGCTTCCGCTTCTATACCGCCTACTCCCCATGCCACAATCCCAAGGCCATTTATCATGGTCGTGTGAGAGTCTGTTCCAACAAGTGAATCAGGATAAACAACGTTGCGCCCTTCTTCTCTCTTTTTGGCCGTAACAGTGGACAAATACTCCATGTTAATTTGGTGCATGATGCCGGAAGAAGGCGGGATAATGTTCAGGTTATCAAATGCCTGCTGTGCCCAGCGCAGGAAACGAAACCGCTCACTATTACGCTCCATGTTTACTTTCTCATTGAGTTCCAGGGCATCTGGCCGGGCAAAATAATCGACGGTTACCGAATGATCGACAACTAGATCAACTGGAATCAAAGGATTGACAGCCGAAACATTTCCTCCTGAGCGCTTCATCGTTTCACGCATAGCGGCTAAATCCACAATGGCCGGAAGCCCTGTTGTATCATGCAATAAGATGCGCACAGGCTTAAATGGGACTTCTTCATTTGGTTCCCTTTCCACTGTCCAGTCCGCCAGCTTCCGAATATGCTCTTCCGTTACAGAGGTTCCATCGAATGTACGGATGGCCGCCTCTAACAGTACCTTAATCGAATAAGGGAGTCTTGCTATATGCTGAAACTTTTGATTGTCTAATTGATGAATGGGATAATACGTGTATTCGTTTTCATTTACTTTCAGGCTGACTGGCTTGATATATCCTTTTGTCTTCATGCCGTTTCCCCTTTTCTGTTCTAAATAGAAATTAGCTTATTTCTATCATACTGAATCGTTTCTTTCTGAAAAAATAGCGTTTTTTCATAGTTAAACATGAACGATTTCCATCTTTCTTCTTTAGAAACCACAAAGGGTATGATATGTTTTAGAAAAAGGAGGACGCATATGGACGATCGGGACTGGTTAATTTTACATACGCTTTTTCATGAAAAAAGCATTACAAAAGCAGGCCAAACCCTTTTTATTGCCCAGCCGACCTTGACGAAACGGCTGAAGCAGATTGAAACAGAGTTTGGGGTTAAAATTGTAAACCGGGGTATTAAAGGCGTACAGTTTACGCCTGAAGGAGAATATTTAGCAAAACGTGCTGAAGAACTTTTAAATACATTTCGTGAAATTAAAGAAGAAGTCGATAATTTTAATCATATTGTGGCCGGCACACTTCGGGTTGGTGTTTCAAATTTTATCAGCAAATATAAACTCCCCGGCTGGTTAAAACAGTTTAAAGAACAGTATCCGGACGTTGAATTTCAAATTGAAACCGCCTACAGTAGGCAAATCTACCAGCTTGCTTACAATCATGATATCCATATTGGCTTTATCCGTGGGGAATACAACTGGCCCGGCTATAAAGAGCAGCTGTTTGAAGAGAATTTATGTGTATTTTCCAATGAACCGGTCACACTCGAGGACCTGCCTCACCTGGCCAGGATTGATTATCAAACGGACCAGCTTTATAAGCATATGACAGACAATTGGTGGGCTGAGCACTATTCACATCCGCCTTCAATCGGCATCACGGTAGACCGGGCTGATACATGCAAAGAAATGGTGTTAAACGGTTTAGGGTATGCCATTCTGCCATCTTTATTTTTTAATGACACGGATGCTATTTACAAAATCCCGCTTCAGACTAAAGAGGGACAGGCACTTACACAAAAAACATGGATGGTGTACCACCCAGAAGCTGAAGAATTAAACGTTGTGAAAGCATTTGCTGATTTTGTTAAGCAGAACGTCGCTTTCAAGGACTAAAAAAACAGGCCAGTTTTCTGGCCTGTTTTTTTTGAACAAGGATTATAGCGACCGGGTATTTACATAGAAATGGCTCCTGTTAATAGTGCTGCAATAATCATGACCACACAAGTTCCGATTGCCCACTTTAAAATAAATTTCTGATGCTCTCCAAAATCTACTTTTGCCATTCCGACTAATAGATGAGTGGAAGCGATAAGCGGGCTCATGGCGTGAAGCGGCTGGCCGAGCACCGATGCTCTTGCAATTTCAACCGGGTCCACCCCGTACGCTGCCGCGGTTTGCGCAATAATAGGTACTACACCAAAATAATATGGATCATTTGCCATGACATATGTTAAAGGCATACTGGTGATCGCAGTTATTAAAGCAAAAGACGAGCCAAGTTCTTCAGGGATAACGGATATGAGGCTGTTCGCCATTTCATCCACCATGTGCGTTCCAGAAAGAATACCTGTGAAAACGCCTGAAGCAAAAATTAACGCGACTACAATTAGGACACTGTCAGAATGAGAAGCCAATACTTTTTTTTGAATTTCAAGGTTTGGATAATTCACTAACAGCGCCAAAGCAAACCCTATCAGAAACAGAACAGGCAGAGGAAGAATCCCTATAACCAGCGCTGTGATTAACGACAACGTAAGAAGAAAATTGAACCAGATTAGCTTAGGCCGTTTTAACTCCGAATCCACTACAGTAGCTGCTTCTTCCTGAAACTGCAGCGGAAGCTTAGACATATCTAAGTCCATGATTCCTAATCTAGTACATTCTTTTTTCCCCAATATATAAGCTGTAAAAAATACCCAAACCAAACCTGCCGCCATGATTGGAATAAGAGGAAGAAAAACTTCGTTCGCATCTAAATTCAAGGCGCTTACAGCTCTTGCCGTTGGACCTCCCCACGGAAGCATATTCATAACGCCAAAAGCCATCATAGATACGCAGGTTAAAATAAGAGGGTTCATCCCAAGGTACGTATAAAGAGGCAGCATCGCTGAAACGGTTATAATATAAGTGGTTGTCCCATCACCGTCAAAGGCAACAAGGGCAGAAAGAACCGCTGTTCCGATGACAATTTTTAAAGGATCTCCTTTAACGATAGCTAATATTTTTTTGATAAGCGGTTCAAACAAACCAGCATCTATCATAATGCCAAAATACATAACCGCAAACATGAGCATAATCCCTGTCGGTGCTACCCCGCTAAGCCCTTCCAGTATCATGGGGCCCAGGTCTTTTCCGAAACCGCCAATGATCGCAAAAAACAGAGGCACCACAATTAAAGCAAGTAAAGCGGACATCTTTCGAGTAACGATTAAAGCAATAAACACCAGCATCATGACAAAACCCAATAACGAAACCATACAATCCCTCCCGTTCCATTTGTATACGCTTACAATAAAATGCAATTTATCCTGCTCCGCAACAATCCGCTCTTGACCATTCATTCATTGTTTGCAAGTCTTTTATTCTGTTAAATGGCTGCTTCATCAAAACCTGAAACTGGACAATTCCAGCTCTATGTACCATTTTCACCCTTCTTTTATGACGTGTTTACTTGTTTTTGTCCCCCTTCTTCTCTTTTATTTTTGCATCAAGCAGGCTCATTTCTATCATACTGAATGGCGCTTCTCTGTAAAAATAGCGATTTTTCATAGTTAAGCATCACCAATTTCCATTGATCACATTTTGTTCCGGCGTTTGAACACATTCTACCCGCCCTATTATTTAATCGCTTTATGCCAGTCTGTAAAACGATGTTTTACAAAGACAGTCAATTTCTTGCTTTTAAGGTGAAACGGCTAATCATAAAAATATTTACATACATGCAGCAGGCTATTCTGTGGTTAAAAAGCAAAAACAGGCCAAAGTTGGCCTGTTTTCTTATGATAAGAAGCGATCTAAATACGCAATAATTTCTTCTCTATTGCCTGATACTTTTTGAGCTCGTTTAATATCTTTGTCCGCTTTCTCTATCGACTGTTTTAACACTTCTTCTTCTGCTTCCTGCGGGACAACGGTGACGCCATCCGCATCCCCCACGATAATATCGCCGGGATGAATCGTTACACCTCCGCAGGAAATCGGTACATTGATTTCTCCCTGCCCTGCTTTTCCGCTCGCGGCAATGGTCGTCCCTTTGCAGAAAACAGGGTAATTTAATTCTTTGATGCCAACTACATCTCGAATTACGCCATCTACGATGATGCCTTTAATGCCAAGCGTCTGCGCCATTCCGACAATAAAGTCGCCTGCTATCGCCCGATATGTGTCTCCTTTTGCGTCAATGACCAAAACATCACCTGGTTTTGCTTCTCTGATCGCTTTCAGCACGACTAAATTATCCCCAACCGGCATTTTCACTGTAAAAGCCCGCCCGGCAACACGGTATTCTTCTTTGAGCGGCTGAATCGCTGATGACAAATTGTTCATCCCCTGCAGCGCATCTGAAATACAAGTGGTTGGAATGCCCTCAAATTGTTCTACAATATTCATTTTAACTTGGTTTTCAACAGTCATTTTTCTCTCTCCTTTAATTATCCTTCTTCATTTAAAATTAGTTTTTTCCCTCTCAGTTTTAAAAACAGCGGCGTTAAAATCCACAAAATCCCGACAATAATAAAAGCCAGGGAAAGTGGTTTTTGGAAGAAAATCATTACATCGCCATTAGACAGCGTCAGCGCTCTCCGTAAATTATTTTCAATCATCGGCCCTAATACCAAGCCCAGTACAAGAGGGGCAATCGGAAAATCATTTTTTGAAAGAAAATAGCCGGCTACTCCGCAGGCAATCAGCAGGCCTAAATCAAAAACAGAAAACTGGACCGCATAAACGCCAAAGAAAGAAAAGCCAATGATTAACGGAATCAAGTATTTGGCAGGTGTTTCGACTACTTTGGCAAACACTTTAACCATAGGCAGATTTAAGATCAATAAAATCGCATTTCCAACAAACATGCTGGCAATCAATCCCCAGGCAACATCTGGGTGTTCTTCAAAAAGAAGCGGGCCAGGCGTAATATTAAACATAATAAATGCACTCATTAAAATCGCTGTGGAACCGGATCCTGGAATACCGAGCGTGAGCAGGGGAACAATGGCCCCTCCGGCCGCTGCATTGTTTGCAGATTCCGGGGCCGCTACTCCCTCAATAGCGCCCGTCCCGAACTTCTTAGGATTTTTGCTTAATTTCTTTTCCATAATGTAGGAAAAGAATGAAGCAAGAGTGGCCCCTGCACCAGGAAGAACGCCGATGAAAAAGCCTAAAACCGATCCACGGGCAATCGGAAGGGAGCTGTCTTTTAAATCCTGTTTAGTCGGGATGATCCGCGTAATCTTAGCAATGTCACCGTCATTGCTTTCTCGCTCTAAAATGGCTTTAAACACTTCCCCTACCGCAAAAAGACCAACTGCGATCGTTAAGAATTCTAGTCCTGAATACAAAACCGGCATGTCATATGTAAAACGGGTAACACCCGATACAGAGTCAATGCCAATTGTTGCTAGAAGAAGTCCGAAGACGGTCATCATCAGGGCTTTCGTAATAGATTTGCCGCCAAGCCCGCTTACAGCCAGGAGGCCAAGCAGCATAAGAGACGTATATTCAGCCGGGCCAAACTTTAACGCAATACTGGCCAGCGGGTTAGCTAACAAAATAAGACCGATTAAAGCGATTAATCCAGCGGCAAAAGAGCCGATTGCGCAAATAGCCAGTGCAATTCCGGCCCGGCCGTTTTTAGCCATTTGGTGCCCATCAAGGGTAGTAACAACAGAGGATGATTCACCTGGTGTGTTCAAAAGAATCGATGTAGTAGAGCCGCCATACATGGCTCCGTAGTACACGCCAGCCAGCAAAATAATAGAGCTTGTTGCTGCTGCTTCAGCAGGAAGCCCGCTTGTAATAGACGCGGTAATAGGCATTAAAAGAGCGATCCCGCTCATGGGGCCAATCCCAGGAAGAACGCCAACAGCCGTTCCTATCAATACTCCGAAAAAAGCGAATAAAAGATTGTGCCACTGCAGGGCTGTTGCAAAACCCTGCATTAAATAATCCAGCGTGCCCATCTAACCCCTCCTAACTGAAACTCATCCATGATGGAAATGGTGGCAGTGAACCTTGCAAAAGAACGACAAATAAGTAGTAAACCCCTATGGAGAAACATCCAGCAATTAAAACAGATGCCCATACCTTTCCTTTCTGCATCGTCTGGAAACCAATCAACAAAAACAGGAAGGTAGTAATGACATATCCGAGTGTTTCCAAAAGTGCCGCATATAAAATGGCCGCAGTCAGGATAATGCCAAACCGCTTATAATCCAGTTTCGTACCGCTATTTTTCACTTCTGTGTAGCGAAACGTTTCATAAACAAGACGGATGCTCAGCAAGATTAAGGCAATGCCTAAAGACATCGGAAAAATGTTCGGTCCAATTTCACTGCCATAGGCACTTTGAGAAAGTTTCAAGCTTTCCACTACAAACATGGCGCCGATCGCAAGAAATAGGATGCCTGCATAGCGGTCAAATGTTTTGCTCATTGTTTTCCTCCTTCCTGTCTCTGAAAAAGCAGCAGCCCATCAAGAAATATCATGCCGCTGCTTTTCTCCTATTTGAGGATCATTATTTTGCCATGCCGAGATCTTCGTAAATCTCTTTATACATCGCTTCCTCTTCTTCCATCAGCTTGATAAAGTCCTCCGATGCCATATAGCCATCCTGCCAGCCCTGTTTTTCCAGTTCGTTCTTCCAGGCTTCTGTATCTACTAGCTGGGCTACTTTTTCTTCCCAGTAAGCTTTCGCTTCTTCTGACATATCAGCCGGTCCGTAAATACCGCGCCAGTTGGTTAATTCGGCGTCTATGCCCTGCTCTTTGTACGTTGGAATCTCTGCAAATTCTCCTTCCAGGCGTTCAGGAGCAGAAATGCCTAAAATCTTCACTTTATCGGCTTTTACATACTCATATACGGAAGAGACATCAGAAGAAATAACGTCAGCGTTTCCGCCAAGCAGAGAAGTAAGCGCCTCTCCACCGCCATCAAAAGAAATATACTTAAGCCCTTTGACATCTACGCCGGCTTTCATGGCCGGATAAATGGCATTTAAGTGATCAAAAGAGCCTGGACCAGAACCGCCCGCAAATGAAATAGACGCTGGATCTTTTTTTAAGTCAGCAAATAAAGCTTCCAATGTGTCATATTTAGAATCTGCCGGGACCGCCAGTACGTCATATTCTGTCACCAGCCGGGCAATTGGCGTAATATCCCGAAAAGAAACCGGGCTGTTTCCTTCTTTCTTAATGTGATTCAAAATAAATGGTGTAGATGCAATCAGCAGCCGGTAGTCGTTCCCTTTGTCTTTGTTCGCAAAATCAACTGTGCCGACAACTTGTCCGCCGCCTGGATTATTTTCAACGGTAATGGTACTGTCTACAATTCCTTCAGAAGAAAAAAGATTGCTTAGCGCCCTTCCTGTTGTATCGAGCCCGCCTCCTGCACCAGATGGAACAGAAAAGGTTATCGCTTTTTCCGGATAGCTGCTGCCTGATCCGCCTTGTCCACCTGCAGCTTTTTCTCCTCCACTATTACTACAGGCGGCCGTTCCCAGCGTTAAAGCAGCAGCTAGAATAGGTACCATCAACTTTTTCATCAAAATCCCCCCTATTATTTATCTGATTAATCAGTAAATTTTGGTTCTTTTGTTTTAATTCGAAAAGCGACGGACTTGATTTGAAATACTCATTCCTCCCTCGGTACACTTCTTTCTCTCTTAAGTTTTGAAGAGAGCCAAGCCAAGCTCACCTGACTATTTTTTCAATCAACCTCTATTGAGGATTGAAGTGTAGAACAAACCTCCCTTCACCTGCCGAGATAACGCTTTCATTTTTTTGTAAATGAAGATTTGTTTTCTCTGATTAAAGTGTACTCGATTCATAAATCCTTTGAAAAATAGTGATAATTCATGATTACGTATTCTAATTTTGAATAAAATCACTTTCCTTTTGGACTCTACTTTTGTAATTTCAGGCTTTTACATAGAAAAATGTAATAGTTAAGTGATAAAAAATTCTATTTTATTAATTGTTTGAAATCGTTTACAGTGAAAACAGCACAATCAATATGTTTTTACTGAACTGGGACACTTTTTAATTCAGAAAGGAAGTCGAAACAATGACTGTTTATCGTATCGGAGTATTAGCTGGAGACGGCATTGGACCTGAAATTGTGGACGCTGCAGTGAATGTTTTCAAAACGGCGGCCCAAAAAGCAGGTGTAGATATTGAGTGGGTTGACCTTCCCATGGGATGGAAAGGCATTAAACATCATAATGACCCTCTTCCAGAAATTACAACGAAAACATTAGAAACCACTCATGGCTGGCTTCTTGGACCACATGATTCAGCTGCTTATCCTCCAGAACATAAAATCAAGCTGAACCCGAGCGGTGCCCTTCGCCACAACCTTGATTTGTATGCCAACATTCGTCCAGCTAAAACAATGCCTGGAATTAAAAGTGTTGTAGAAGAAGCAGATCTAGTAATCTACCGTGAAAATACAGAGGGTTTTTATGCGGACCGCAATATGTACAGTGGGCATGGTGAATGGCAGATCACGGAAGACGTGGTGGTGACTTCAGGCGTCTTTACGCGAAAAGCAGCGGAACGTATTGCCCATAGCGCTTTTAAAATGGCGATGCAGCGCCGCAAAAAAGTAACGATTGTTCATAAAGCTAATGTACTACGTTTGAGTACCGGCTTGTTTTTAAAGGTTTGCCGGGATGTAGCGGAGCAGTACCCTGAAGTGACAATAGACGATTACCATATTGACGCAATGGCGGCCCACTTAGTACGTCGTGCCAAAGATTTTGATGTCATTGTTACGGAAAATATGTATGGAGATATTCTTTCTGACCTTGCTGGTGAACTTGTAGGCAGCCTGGGACTGGCTCCTTCTATCAACTCAAATGACAATGTTGCAATGGCACAGGCAGCACATGGTTCCGCACCTGATATTGCCGGCTTAAACATCGGCAATCCGATTGGTATGATGCTTTCTACTGTTATGCTGATGGACTGGCTGTCAGAGCGGCACAATGATCCAAAGCTAAAGGAAATGGGTCAGCTCGTTGAACAAGGATTGTACCAGTCACTTGAGGATGGTGTTAAAACAAGAGACCTTGGCGGCAGCGCTACAACCTCGGGATTTGCAGAAGCCGTAGCCGACCGAATCAAACAAGCCCTTGTAAATTAAGCAGGAATACCGGATTTTACAAAGATGTTCCTTTGTAAAATCCGGTATTTTTTACTTTTGTAAAGGTGATTTCAATGTGAGTATTTCTTTTCTTCGTGCATCCTCTATATTTAGAAACTAATAGCTATCCTGTTACTCGTATTCCTTCTCAAATTCAACAGTGCTTCTCACGGTATCAATAGGCCGTACTAATTTTTCAATTTGTTCACGTTTCGGCTCCAAGAACGGCGGTAATGAAAGCTTTTCGCCGACTGTTTCGTAAGGCTCATCGCCCATAAATCCAGGTCCATCCGTCGCAAATTCAAATAGAATCTGCGGTGCAACACGGGAATAAAGAGATTCGAAGAAGTAACGGTCTACGTAACCGGATGTCTGGTAGCCAAAGCTTTCAAGGCGGTCCGTCCATTCATCCAGCACGGCCCGGTCTTCTACACGGAAGGCTGCATGGTGAACAGTACCGTACCCTTGGCGCGCCTGCGGCAGCACCGTATTATGTTCTACTATAACCTGAGCCCCGTTTCCGCCTTCGCCTACCTCAAATAAATGCAGGGAACCTTCCGCTGCTATTTCTTTAAATAACAGCACCTGCTCCATCATTTGTTTGAAATACTTAAAGTCAGCAATGCGGACAAACAGAGGGCCTAAGCCTGTAATCGCAAATTCTAATGGGATCGGCCCTTTCTGCCAAGGTGTACCAGAAGCCACTCCTTTATTATGTTCATCTGAAACAAGCTGATAGTGCTGATCATCGAAATCAATAAACGAAAGTGTCTGTTTGCCAAACTGTTCTTTAATACCTGTATGTTTCACGTTTAAGCGGTCAAATCGTTTCACCCAATAATCAAGCGCCGCATCGGTCGGTACCCGGAAAGACGTTTTTGAGATTTCATTTGTCCCATGCACGCCTTTTGGGATACCAGGGAAATCAAAGAACGTCATGTCGGTTCCGGGGCTGCCCTTATCATCAGCAAAGAACAAATGATACGTTTGAATATCATCCTGGTTTACTGTTTTCTTGACTAATCGCATACCTAATACATATGTGAAAAACTCATAATTTTTTTCTGCACTGCTTGTAATAGCTGTGACATGATGAATGCCTTTTAAATGATTCATTTCTTTTTCCTCCTAGCCAATTAGGTTCAATTATCTTCAATTCGAGATATAAACGTTAAAAAGATCTTTTCTTTTTTATTTCATTAAAGTGATTGTGCTCGGTAGCCAATTCGTTTAATCAGTTGGATAGCAGTATGGAGTTCATCAGGCTTCAAGCCTTCAAATACTTTCCCCATTGTGCGTTCATGTTTAGGGAATATTTCCTCCATTAGCTCCCTGCCCTTTTGTGTAATGGCTGCATACGTGACACGGCGGTCTTTCGGACAGCCTTTTCGAACGGCATACCCTTTTTGTTCGAGTTTATCGACCACATATGTGATACTACCGCTTGAAATTAATATTTTTTTGCCAATCACTTGAATCGGCTGATCGCCTTTATGGTACAGCAATTCCAAAACTGCAAACTCTGTTGGGTTTAACCCATAGAGCGCTACATCTTTTCGAACGACGTCTTGAATCGCCTGAGAAGCCCGCAAAATCACTGTAACGGCTTTTAGTTCATTATAAGTCTGTTCCATTATCATCACTTCTTCCCTTTATTTCGAAATGATAACCGATCTATTTAAAGTGATAAATTGCGGTACCAGTCAGCAGCTGCTTCTACCTCGGTCAGCGTTAACTGGTGGCCGTGATTTTCCCAGTGAACGTCTACCGATGCGTTTGCTTGTTCCAGTAAAGATTGAAGCTGCTTTGATTCCATCGGGGCACAAATCGGATCATTCGTACCGGCTGCAATAAAAACGGACGTTCCAGTCAAATCAGGAAGCTCTATGCCTCTTCTAGGCACCATAGGATGATGAAGAATCGCCGCCTTTAGTGCATGCTGGTAGTGAAACAGCATGCTTGCTGCAATATTGGCTCCGTTTGAATAGCCAATCGCAATGATATTATTTCGGTCAAATCCATACGTTTCAGCCGCTTCATCCAAAAATGCATTTAATTCTGTTGTGCGGAAAATAAGGTCTTCTTCATCGAATATCCCTTCCGCCAGTCTCCGGAAAAAACGCGGCATACCGTTTTCCAGTACGTTTCCTCTTACACTTAAAATGGAAGCCTCATCATCTACTTTTCCAGCAAGAGGAAGCAGGTCTAATTCGTTGCCACCTGTTCCGTGAAGCAGTAATAGTGTAGGTTTTGAGGGGTCTTTGCCTTTTTGAAAAAGGTGTTTCATTTCTGGTCTCCTTCCAAAACACGAACCTCTACAGGAGGCAAGTTTTTTTCTAATTCTTGTCGTTTTGATTCCAGCCAGGACGGCAGCATCAGCTTCTGCCCGAGCTTCTCGATCGGTTCATCCACCGCAAAGCCTGGTGGGTCAGTGGCGATTTCAAACAAAATGCCGCCCCCTTCGTGAAAATAAAGAGCTTTAAAGTAGTGCCGATCACGGATTTCGGTCGGATAGAAGTTCTTTTCCTGAAGAACCACTCTCCATTTATGAAGTTCTTCTTCATCTCTTGCTCTCCAGGCAATGTGGTGAACCGTTCCTGCTCCCATCAGCCCGCGGACAGAAGGAGTAAGCTTAATATCAACCGTGTTTCCAACCGGTGCTTCTGATTTAAACCTTAGAAAGCCTTCTTCCTGTCCCAGGCATTCGAATCCTAGAATGTTTTCAAGTACTTCCGCCGTTTTATGAGGATGCACGGAAATTAACATCGCCCCGCTAAATCCTTGAACCGCCTTATCCGATGGAATACCGTCAAAGGAGCCGCTATATGAAAACTCTTCTTCCCTTTCGACCAGTTCCAGTTCAAGGCCATCTGGATCTTGAAAAGCGATATGTTTTTCGCCAAAACGGACCGATGAAAAAAATTTTACGCCAAACTTCTGTAACCGATTTTTCCAAAATTCCGTTGAACCGGCTGGGATGACAAAACTGATACTGCCTACCTGTCCTGTACCGATACGGCCTTTCGGCTGTTTAGCCCACGGAAAGAATGTAATGACTGTTCCTGGGTCTCCTGATCCGTTTCCAAAATACAGATGATATACTTCTGGACGGTCAAAGTTGATTGTTTTCTTTACGAGCCGCAGCCCAAGCACCCCTGCGTAAAAATCAATCGTTCTTTGTGCATCGTTCACCATCGCAGTAATATGATGAATGCCCGCTATTTTTTGCATGTTGTACACCCCGCTTCCCGGATTCAACTTTTCTCAGCTTGGGCGGTCAATAGTAAAGATTTCGCCGATTTTTGCATAATCATTTCCCGCCAGCCTGCTTACAGCTCCTAATCCATCTGGGTTGATTCTGCCGTTTTCATAAATCTCTTCCGCAATGTGAAACTGCACAACTTTTCCGATGATCAGGTCACACCCAGGAGCATCAGAGCCTCCTAGTTCCAGTGACTGCTCCAGCAGACATTCCATTCGAATTTTTGCTTCCTTTACGCCTGGAACGGAAATTTTCACACTTTCCACCGGCGTCAGCTGTGCCCGTTCTATTTCACTTTCCTCAGGAGAAAGGTTGGCAGCCGTTTCGTTCACTTTTTCTACGTTTTGTTCATCTACAATATGAACGACAAATTCTTTTGACTCAACAATGTTTCGGGCAGTATCTTTTCGTTCTCCCTGATTTCGTTGAATTGCTAAAGAAATCATCGGAGGGTTAGACGAAACAATATTGAAATAACTAAACGGGGCGCCGTTCAGCGTTCCTTCTTTTGACATCGACGTTACAAAAGCGATCGGTCTCGGGATAATGCTCCCTATTAGAAACTTGTAATTTTCTCGTTCTGTGTTTGCAGATGGGTCAATGGAAAGCAAAGCACTCACTCCAATCAGAATTTAATCGAGTTCTCTTACCTGGAAAGGGATCAGCACCCGTTCAATTTGTTGCCGGCGGGGTTCATACTGCTCCGGCAGCATAAGCTTTTCTCCCATCGTTTCAAATGTCTCATCATGCGCAAACCCTGGAGGATCGGTCGCAATTTCAAATAGGATTTCACCATGCTCTCTAAAGTAAATGGCATTAAAGTAATTTCTGTCCCGTACTGCCGTCACGCCATATCCGTTTTCAGCCACATATTTTTGCCACTCCAGCTGATCCTGATCATCTTCGGCGCGCCAGGCAATATGGTGCACAGTGCCAACACCCATTGTTCCCCGCCCAATCGGCGTTCTTTTTAAATCAATGATATTTCCAATGTCGGCTGAAGACTGAAAACGCACGAAGTCTCCTTCTTCACTTACTTTTTTTAGCCCCATCACCTGCTCCAGTAAGTGAGCCGTTTTTTCCGGCTGGGCTGATAATAAAGTAGCCCCGCCAAACCCTTTAATGGCTGTGTCTGGTATAATGTCTCCAAACTGCCATGTATTCTTTTCGCCTTCCTCCCGCTCCACAATCTCCAAATGAAGTCCATGAGGATCGTCGAATTCGAGGTATTGCTCCCCAAAGCGCTCCATTTTGGTAACCGGCACATTGAATTTCGCCAGCCGTTCTTCCCAAAATACGATCGCTCCTTTTGGAACAACATAAGAAGTGACCCCTACCTGGCCATCTCCTATCGTCCCCTGGCGGGCGCCTGCCCAAGGGAAAAATGTAATGATTGTTCCCGGTTTTCCGCCTTCATTGCCAAAGTAAAGGTGGTACGTTCCGGGGTCATCAAAGTTCACCGTTTGTTTAACGAGGCGCAGCCCCAGTACACCTGCGTAAAAATCAACGTTTTCCTGTGGATGGCCGACAATCGCTGTAATATGGTGAATGCCTGCTGTTTGTTTGTTCATTTTACCTGCTCCTTTTTGATGTGATTGGTTCGGTTTCGTTATGCACCGAATTCTTGATTGAACGACTTAGTAGTACGTCACAAATTCACTGACAGGTTTTCGGTACCCGCGCGGCTTTCTGCTCTCTGTCTTTTCTTTTCCAATCGTAATCATTAAAACGGGTTCATCTTCATCATGTATATTTAACAGCTCTCTTACCGCTTTAGGATCAAATCCAATCATGGGACATGTATCCCAGCCTTTTTCTTTGGCCGCCAGCATAAACAGCATGGCGGATAAAGAAGCATTCCGGATTGCTTCGTCCCGCTGAAATTCTCGTCCTCTTGATTCATAAAAGGAAACGGTATCTTCCACCATTTGATCATATTCTTGCTTGTTCACAATTCCAAGCATTTTTAAACCCTTGTAAATTTGTGAAGCCTGCTTAAATGCGCCTTTGTCTCCAAGCACAATAATCACAGCTGAAGCACTTGACACTTTATATTACCCGTAGGCAGCCGTTCTTATCTTTTCTTTCAGTTCTGGATCCATTACGGTTATATATTTCGTATGCTGCAGATTAAAAGCCGATAGTCCCAGCTTGATGAGCGAGAAAATGTCATTTAATTCGTTTTTGGTAATGGGTGTATCGGCCAGGAAATTGCTCGCCGAGCGCCGTTCTTCTACTAGCTGAGTGAATTCAATCATTTTTACATCCCCCTAGAACAAATATCTCGAATTCGAGATATTAATGTATAAAAGATGATAAACCTTCTGTTTTAAAACTAAGTAAGGGCAAGAACTTTTTTAAAAAATTCTGCTTTCTCTTTCTAAGTAGTTTCCACTTCAAAATAAATTATCTTGAATTCGAGATAAATATACCTGATTCTTTTCGGTCTGTCAACTGATTGTGCTGAAAGATTTTTCATATTTCTTTCCGCTCCTTAAACTGAACCAGCTAAGCCGCTCTTATGTCAGACTCTTTTTTCTTTAAAATTAAAAAGGCAGGCACAAATTTGTACCTGCCTTTTAACTAACGACGATGTTCCACGAGGTCAATGGCACCTAATACAATGCGGGCTAATCCAAAACCAAAAACAGTGTTGCAATAGCTTTACTAGTCCCGCCTCTTTGTCTTAGGGCATATCCAGTAGCCGTAACAGCTGAACCCAATAAGGTTGGAATTAAGCCTTCACGAAAGTTCAATGGAATCCCTCCACATCGTAGTCAGCGGATGTATTAACAAGCCACCTTTACTATTTCCGAATATGCAAATATGTACGTAAGTAGGCTGCATTTTTCTAAATCACAATTAACCAGCGCTGCTTTTTCTCATAAAAAAAAGCTGAAGTACGAGGATGTTACGTTCCTTGTACTTCAGCAGATATTACGCCTTCAATGCTCCGGATGCTTTCATAAACGTCCGTTGTATACCGCTGCTTTTCTACTTCGGCTTCTAGATACATGTTTTTGCAGTCATCTTCTAGATCTTTAAGCCGCAAATTTTTTACGTTCACGCCAGTTTGTTTAATACTTTTCAGCAAAAGAGTTAAATTCACGCTGTCTTCTACCTTAATTTTCACGTAGATGGGTTTCATCAAAAGTGTTTTTGGGCCAAACAGCTTCATTAAAAAAGGTATAATCTCAACCGCAAAAATCACGAGTATGACCATTACAACGGCTTCCAGGTAAAATTCTGCTCCGACTGCGATCCCTGTTGCCGCCGATGCCCAAACAATGGCAGCTGTGGTCAAACCTGAAATCATTTCATTGCTCCGGCGGAGAATAACCCCCGCTCCGATAAAACCGATACCCGAAATAATCTGGGCTGCAAGGCGCAGCGGGTCCATCGGCCGGATCGCTGCTTCTGCATAGCGAAAGCTTGATTCAATCGACACGATGGTAAGCAGGCAGGCTGCCGCAGCGATTACAATAGAGGTTTTCATGCCGACAGGCTTGCGTTTAAATTCCCTTTCAACACCGAGCAAGAAACCTAAAAAGGCCGCAAATCCGATTTTCCCAATCATCCATAATTCTATTTCCCAGTCCATATCTTCCCCTCTTCTGTTCTTTATTTTAACTACACCTTATTAGAAGCCGCTTTGGCTTTTAGCCTGAATGCCTCCGCACGGTCCATCACGTTTTTCCTTTGTTTCCTTACACTAATGTTTATGCAAACCTGCGTTCACTTTTTCGCCGGTTTTTGTATTTTACTTTGCCGTTTAGCTTAGATCAACTGTAAATGTAAACTCTGTAAACGGGCATAGGAAAGCGTTACATTGTAATCACTGCAAGCCTGCTGTACAGATAGCTTTTAATATACGCCGCTTGACTATAGTAATCTATTACTACCTCAAGTACAATAAAGAATTTTTCCCAAGACCTTTTTCTTTCAGCTTTCATTTTAGTGAAATGTTGTTAGCTTTTTATTTTTAACTTAGCCATTAATATTAAAAGCGAAAAAAAGACTTTTTATAATTGTAACATACAAAAAACGCTTTCATTTGAAGGCGTTTTTTGTGCTTTTAAAGATTATATTTTCGAATCAAATACGTTGGTGTACAGCTCCACGCATGGCAGTAACTGTTGATTAAATGACTGCCATATGGAGAAAAGCTTTTATTTTTTGGATCATACAATTCCCAGAATGTATCTGCCCCATCTTCGAGCATACCGCCCCAATACACTTTCATTTGCTCAATAGCTTTTTCTCTTTCTCCTGAAAGCAGAAGAGCTTCCACATAATGATGATACATATAAGGGGTAGCCATGCCAACGGCTTTGTCAGCCATTAACAGCCGGTTTAGTAATGCCGCATTTTCTTCTTTTGGCAAAATATCAGCCAATACCATCCATACCTGGCTCGCCCAAGATACCTGCCGATCTGCCCCGCTGATGAAAAATTGCTGTTTTTCATCCCATAAGAATTGCTTTGCAGCTTCTACTATATCCACCAGGCATGATGCCAGCATTGATTTTTCAGGCGCATTTAACGCATCAGCCAGGTGAATCGCCTGTTTCAGGGCATAAATTAAGACAGCTTGTGATGGTGCCTGCTTATTCAGGCCTTCCTCCCAGTCAATAAATGACCACCATTCTTCTGAATCTGTCACAATATGCCGTTCATCTAAACGCTCAAGCGCCAATTCCACCTGCCGAAGCGCTATCGGCCAAAGATCGATTAACGCTTCCATGTCTTTCGTTGCCTCATAGTAATCATACAGGGTTGAGACGAAAAACAAGGAGTAATCAAACAGCCGTATATCATCTGCGATCAGCTCAGGCTTTATAAATAGATTTGCGGCCACCTGTCCATTGTCATCCGGTACGCCGGCAAACATGTATAAGCAGCGCTTCACAAGATCATTTGTACAGAATGTTTTATAGTTTGCCAGCGCCTGTAGACGAAGATCCCCTAACCAAAGACGGCGATCCCGTTTCGGTCCGTCTTCAAATACCTCCTGCATGCAGTCAGCGAGCGTCTTTACACTGATTTCATCCATCTTTTGAAGGAGTGGATCTACGTACTTAAGGGGTTTTACAGCCTGGTAATCAGCGGATGTGACCGAATTGCATTTTATATTTTCAAAAACAACCCGGTATTTACGAGAGGTTTCGAGCACTTCTGCTTTTACATACCGGAAGCTGTAACGGCGTGGCAATTCTAGTTTGGCTGGCAGCACATCAATGAAAATGGTTTCTTCCTGAAGCCACGAACCCGCAAGCCATCCATCGTAGGATTCAAACGGTTCTGCCATCTCAACCGGCATTTCACCAATCGTCAGCTTTAGCTTCAGGGGCGCATCCGGCGGACTTCCGGCAGGACGGATATCCATCGATAGATAGCCAACCTGATGATCACCGAAATCTAAAATAAATGAATCTTTTTTGGCTAATTCACGTTCACTTAATTCGGAAACCGGCGCTGCATATTCTGCGGTCCAGCCGTGAATTGCCTTCTGATCGGCTTTGACATTGACAATAGATACAGGCTTGACCACTTTCGTTAGCAATTCTGGTTTTAACTGTTCTGCCTTTTCAATAAAAGATTTATTTCGAACCGTCACATACTCTTTTTTTACTTGAACACTCATGCTTTTCCCTCCCTGATCACTTTCCCAGTCTTAATTCTTCTAAAATACGTAAGCATTCTTTATCAAGTTTGTAGAAAACAAAGCAAGACAAGCTGTAAAAAGCAAAAATAGTCAGCACACAAACGCAAAACTAGGGGTATTCAGCGCGCCATCAATCTGCCCTTTTTGTCTGCCGATATAACCACTCGCTGACGAATGATCTAACAAAAGAGGCTAAAAAGGGCATGAGCAGTATGACATCTGTAAAGCTAATTTCTATTCTAAACACCTTCAGCTGTGTGCTCATTTTGATTCTGAAAGCCGCTTCAATAAAAAAGGAAGCAGCTCGAACACGTTAAAAGCAGAGTTCTTTTTTAATGATTTTTTAACGATTGTTTTTTCGGTATTTTATTGTCCGGCTGTCTGTCATAACACCTTCCCAATTAAGCCCAAAAGCAAAATCATACACATTATGCTCCGTATCAACATGGGGCTCCATATCATGAGCCACATCTTCGAGCTGTTCCTCAACGGTTTGCATATTAGCCGGCATTTGAAAAGGCAGCAGCCCGGACGGTTCGGCTTTTCCACTCAATATGTCTAAAACAGCCTGATCCTGTAAGCCAAAATGGATAAGAAGTCCATCTGCCTCTTCTTCAAATTCTGCAACAACAGCTGGATTAGATAAAAGCATTGATACAATCACTGGCTTTCCTTCCATCTGCTTTCTTGTTTCCAGCACTAAATCTAGATCACACTCATTGATCGTCTTTACCGTCTTTCCTTTGTAGGCACGATCACCAGCAATGCTTTTGTCTCTAGCGTATTCCGCTGTATACGGCCGATACTGCAGACTGATAGGCACAAATCCATTTCCGCCTTTTTCTGCATCGTCGTTACTGTATCCAATGCCGGAATCAGGCCCAGAGATGAAAACAAGCCCCACATCGGCTTCAGCCGGCTCATCCGCCACTTGGAAATACTTTTCTAAAAGCTTTCGATTTATCGGGTAATCTGTTCGTGCTGGAATCAAATTTCCAAACCAGTCTCGTTTAGCTGGATAGTGTTGTTTCGGCATATATACTTTCACTTGTCTACTGAGCGGAAGAAGTTGATTTTTATTTTTCAAAAGTACAATGGATTTTAATTGAGCCGCAAAGCCTTCACCCATGAAATCTGAATTTCCGACTGTTTTAACCGTCTCTTCCACATCTAAATAAGGATTTTCAAATAATCCGAGCCGAAACATATTCAGCAGCAGGCGAACAGCTGATTGCTCCATTCGTGCCCGCATGAATGATTCTCCATGCTCTTGAACACCCATATGATACGCTTCAAGAATAGGGTCGATATCAAAATTGCCGCCAAACTGGTCCACTCCGGCCATAAGAAGTTTATAATGCCGTTCCGCAACAGAAAGCTGTTCTACACCCCAGGGCTTTCCATTAATAAAGACATCCATTTTTCCTGAAAAATCCCGTGTAATACTCCAATCTGTGCATACAACCCCGTCGTATCGGTACGTTGTGCGAAGCAGGTCTTGAATTAAATAACGACTATAGGAATTGCCTACATTTTCACCGTTTACTGTGTCTTGATCAACTGAAATCGTATAATACGGCATAACGGCAGACGCTTCTCCCGTTTCACCGGCCAGTTTGAAGGCACCTTCTGTAAATGGAAGCAGGTGTTCTTCAAAATTGTTTCCTGGATAAACTGCATACTTGCCCGCACCATAGTGGGCATCTCTTCCCCCTTCTCCTGAGCCGCCGCCGGGCCAGTGCTTCACCATGGCATTTACGCTGTCATATCCCCAGCCGTGTGAAATTTCTCCTTCTCCGGACGAGGTTTGGAATCCATCAACATACGCGCGTGCTAGATCGCTAGACAGGTCAGAATCTTCGCCGAATGTGCCATTGAAGCGAAACCAGCGAGGGTCTGTAGCGAGATCAATCTGTGGTGAAAGAGCGGTTGTGATACCGAGTGCCCTGTATTCCTTGGAGGCAATTTCCCCAAATTTCTGAACCAAATCGGGATCAAAGGCAGCGGCCAAGCCGAGCGGTTCCGGCCACATCGAAATGTGGCCGCCTGCTCCTTCATTAAACTCTTTGCTGGAATCTGAAGAATGACGAGGGTCTGAGCTATTGTTTACAGGTATGCCAAGCCCAATCCCTTCGACAAACGCCTGCATCCCATTGCTCCACTTGGCAGCAGCCTCAGGGCTTTGAACCGATGTAACGAGCACATGCCTTACATGATCATTTGTTAAAAATTCAATTTGCTGATCGGATAGTTCCCATGGCTTGGCTCCGCTTTCTGTAAATGATTTGCCGCCAAATGTGCTTGTAAAAAAACCTCGGTCAGCAGCCGGGATCGACTGGTGCGGGCTGTACAGCATCAATCCGGCGATTTGTTCAATCGTCATTTTCGATGCTAAGTCTTTCGCTCGCTCTGCTGCCGGCAGACGCCAATCTTTGTAAGGCTCAAGCTTGCCGCTTTTATTTAAGTCCTTGAATTTCTTTCCATCTACCGTTATGATGCCAATGCGTGATGATTGTGAATATCCCAATACAGGACCATCTTCATTTTCAATATACTGAATCATTCGATCACCTTTCTACAGGAGGAAAATACGAACCCTTTCTGTTTAAACGCGGACAAGAACACGGCCCAATTGTTCATCAAGTGCTTTCACTTTTTCTTCCGTTACTAAATGCGAAACAAATGGGGATTCCTGCATTTCTTTTACGGTTTTTTTCAAAACCTGCTTTAAAATCATCGGATTTTCGTTAATTTCCGGCAAAACGCCCAGCAGTACTTCCTTTGTATCTTCATTTCCAAGCAAGTCCCGCACCGTATCGTTTGTACTGTACATAAGCAGGTACGTTTTTGTTGGCATATACGTGAAGATATAATGCCCGGTGCCAAGCGTGATTGCGACAGCTGTTCCCTCCTGCTTTCCTTCAGACAGCGGCTGACTGTTTAATTGCACGTTTTGCAGGTCTGCATCCGGCAGTATAATATCCGCTGTTGTATTGAATGGAATGGTAAAATCAAATGTCAAAGAGCCGTCCTTTTCAATTGTCCATTCGCTTTTAATGAGCCCGGATGCCGACTCGAAGGATGCCTTCGCATAAGACAGCCTGCCAAACGGCTGCGGCTTCAGTTCAAACCGCTTAAAGCCAGGCGAATATTCAACGGGTGTGATACCGCACATATAACGGTACATCCATTCGGCAATGGAACCATATGCGTAATGATTTAACGAGTTCATGCCGGTATCGCTGATACTGCCGTCTGAAAGCACAGAATTCCATCGTTCCCAGATCGTTGTTGCTCCCATCTTCACCGCATATAGCCAGCTTGGATAATCGTCATTCAATAGCAGCTCATACGCATATTCATTGGCACCGCTTTCCGATAGAACCGGGCAAAAATATGGAGTGCCGACAAATCCTGTTGTTAAATGCATGTCATCATCGCGCAGCTGCAGTTTCAAGTCTTCGATCAAACGCTGGCGGTACGATTCCGGAACCAGATCCATATACAGCGCAACAATTTTCGCCGTCTGCGTAGGAATAGCACATCGACCATTGGCCGTAAAATATTCCTTTTGAATGGCTTCTTTAATTTCATCAACTAACGCTGTGTACTCATCCGCCAACACTGTGTACCCAAGCACCCGGGCTGCTTTTACGACCAGCTGGGCAGAGTAGCAATAATAAGCGGATGCAATATAATAGCTGTCGGTGCCGCCTGTTAAAATAGATGGATCTTTCACGTCAAGTGACAGCCAGTCTCCAAAGTGGAAACCTGCTTTCCAAAGACGGCTGCCGCCCGATTCATCGTCCACCCGCTTAATATGATCCACCCAGTCTTTCATCGTATCAAACTGCTGGCGAAGCAGCTCCTTGTCACCATAATGCATGTAAAGGATCCAAGGAATAACCGTTGCCGCGTCTCCCCATGCAGCCGATCCGTTCATTGCAAACATATTTTGAGCGTCTTTCGGCTTAATTGTCGGCACAACGAATGGAACCGAGCCATTTAAGCGAATTTGCTCTTCACGCAGGTCTCGCATATATTTTTGATAGAAAGCGGGCGAATACATGTTATAGCAGGCTGTTGAAGCAAAGATTTGCGCATCTCCTGTCCAGCCCATTCTCTCGTCACGCTGCGGGCAGTCGGTCGGCACATCAAGAAAATTGCCTTTTTGCCCCCACATCGCATTTAAAAACAAGCGGTTCACATCTGGATTTGATGTTTCAATATGACCTGTTTTTTCTAATTCACTGTAAAGAACGCAGCCAGTAAAATCATCAATATTCACTTGTTCAAAGCCATCCACTTTCACATAACGGAAGCCAAAGTATGTGAAAAACGGCTGCACCTCCCGCTCGCTCCCATCCGATATATACGTATACTCTGCTTTCGCTGTCCGGAAGTTATCCCGGTAAAAATTCTCTTCCTGCAAAATTTCGCCGAACTGCAAGTGCAGCTTCGTTCCAGCTGGTGCATTGGTTTTAAAACGAATCCATCCGGTCATATTTTGTCCCATATCGAGCACTGTTTCACCGGCAGGCGTGTGGATGATCCCGATCGGCTTGATTTCTTCCATGATTTTCACCGGGGGGCTGAGACGGGCTGTCAGCTTATCTTTATCAAGACCCACGATTTGAACACCATGCCAATCATTTCCCACTGGGGCACAAGCCCAGTTTTCCACTTCTCTATTTGCATCGTATGCTTCTCCATCATACACACCGCTGAATGTTATAGGAGAAGGCGCGGACTGCCACGTTTCATCTGTTGTAATCCGCCGTTCTGAGCCATCAGCTAATGTCAAGATGATCTCGCCAATAAACGCCAGCTGATCACCGTAAATATTTTCGTATCCTCCCTCAAAGCCAAAGCGCCCTTTATACATCCCGTTTCCAAGCATAACGCCAATTGCATTCTCTCCCGGCGTTAAAAGATCTGTAATATCATACGTTTGGTACTGCAGCCAAAAATCGTACGCATGAAAGCCCGGCGCTAAATATTCATCGCCCGCTTTTTGACCGTTTATGAACAGCTCATACAAACCTACTCCACAAACATAAGCACGTGCCGAGATGATATTTTCTGGAAGACTAAACTCCTTTCTAAGAAGCGGATGAATGTCTTTGTCAAAATCTGCTGCAATCCAATTCCCCTGCCATGGCTCATCCATCTTTGCTGTTTCAAAAAAAACAGGATCACTTGTTGCTTGCCCGCCTGCATTTCCCCAGACTGTAACACGCCAGAAATAGCGGGTGCGCGGAGCAAGTTCAATATTCGGCATAAATGACAAGCTGTCAATAGCTTCTCGTTTACCGCTGTCAAACACAATTTCCTGAAATAGTTCGTCCTCTGCGATTTCCACTTGGGCCGCTGTCTGGTATTGGTCTGAACTGGACTCAGTGATCCATGAAAGCCGAACATTATTGAACTCGAAACCAAGCGGATTTTCAACATGATTGGTGCGAAGCTTTGAAATTTTCATCGTACTCCTCCAATTTCTTTTATTGTTTTAAAATTATTTCCGAGTTATGCAACAAAACGAGATACCACGTGAAAAATGCTTTTTTATTAATAGAAAGAAAGCACCTATTTAAACAGGTGCAGTCTTTTTATTTAACGGAACCGCTTGTCATTCCAGCTACAATTTGTTTATTAAAGAAAATAAACAAAATAAGCGGCGGAATCGAGATAATTAAAATATTCGTAAACAGCAAGTTCCATTGTGTGCTATATAAGCTCATAAAGTTGTAAAGTGTCAGTTGCAGAGTCGCATTTTCAGAACCCGGGAAGAAATAAAGCGGGTTGACAAAATCATTGTAAATACCAACAGCAGTAAGGACAATGACCGTTGCTGACACGGGCTTCAACAGCGGCAAAATAATTCTAAAAAACAATTGGAGCCGGCCGCACCCGTCAATCAATGCTGCTTCGTCGATCTGCTTCGGAATCGTCGCCATAAAGCTTCGGTACAAAATAACGGTAAATGGCAGATTCAGTGCTACTTCTACAAGCACAATACCTGGCATTGTCTTAAATAAACCGATGCCTTCCAACACCCAAATCGTCGGTACGACAGCCGGCGGAATAATAAGGCCTGCCAGCAGCAAAAAGTTGTAAAATGGTGAGAGCTTTGTGGTTTTCCGATGCAGTACGTATCCTGCCATTGCCCCAAACAAGATTAACAGGACAATAGAAAAGCCAGTAATGAGCGCACTGTTCATAAACGCCCGTACAATCATTCCATTTTCAGCTGCAAATACAGCTGCAATATTTTCTGTCAACTGAAACTCTGTCGGCCATGCCATATTAAGAAGAGATGCTTCAGGTGTAGTTTTAGCCGCATTGACAAAAACAAAATAAAGAGGGATACCGAACAGAATCATCGTTACCAATACAGCAACCACTTCCATGAAAACCTGCCGGATACCCTTTCGTTTTACTTTAAAACCTTTTTTCATTTTTAAAGACGGCTGGACCCTTGATGTACTTTCAACAGCTTTGCTCATTATAAGTCCACCTCTTTTCTGTTTAAATACGCATAAAGCGGGAATGCCAGCATGGAAACAAGCAGGAATAAAATAACGTTGCCAGCAGTCGACAGCCCGTAGAAGCCAGCTTGGTACTGCTTATAAATAATCGAAGCAATCAAGTCAGTCGTAAAACCAGGACCGCCCTTTGTCATAGACCATACTAAGTCAAAGGAGCGCAGGCCGCCGATAAACGCAAGAATGATAACCGTGTTCATGGCCGGACGGCTAAGCGGAAGAATAATACTCCAAAACTTATTCCACCCGTTACCGCCGTCAATCATGAGCGCTTCATAATAATCCTGCGGGATCGACATGATACCGGCGATAAAAATAACCGTTGCCATCCCAATACCTTTCCAAACATCCACTAACGCCACAGACAATAGTGCAATTTGCGTATCACCAAGCCAGTCTGGACCGGCAATGCCAACAATTGAAAGCGCCGCGTTAATCATTCCCTGTGTTGGATGCATCATCATTGAAAACGCGATACCGACCGCTATCGTACTGAGGAGTGTTGGAAAAAAGATCATCGAGCGAATAAATCCAACACTCCGGAGACGCTGGCTGAGAAAGACGCCAAGAAGCAGCCCCAGCACTACTTTTAGAACACAGGTAACGACCGCATAAATAACCGTGTTTTTAAAACCAATGTTTAGCGACGGCTCTGATAAAAATGTTTTAAAGTTTTCCAGTCCAATAAATTTCCAATCGGTTAAGGACCACCATGTCATGCTAAAGAAAAAAGATAGGATAGTTGGCAGCAGAAAAAAGATGAAATAGATGATGCCAGCCGGCAGCAGAAAATAATAGCTGTATGTTTTTGCAGTTAAACTGTTCATAAATACGTACTCCTTTCTTTTGAGAAGAGCCCTGCCAAAGAGCAGGGCTGTCTCATTTCTTTCTTACCAGCCTTCAAGGCCAAGCTGTTTTGCCTGTTTTTCAACATCGCTGTCATATGCTTTCGCACCTTCTTCAGCTGTTTTAATGCCACTGCCCACTTCTGTTGTGAGCTGTTCAAGGCTTGGACCTTTTACAGGGCTTAAGAATTCAAGTGCCGGTGTTACTTTTCCTTCATTGATGTAAGGAAGCATGTCTTTTACAACACCATATACGTCATCTGGAAGAGTTGTGTCTTTAATCGCAAGCGGACCTTCTGGTTTTTCAGCAGCAAGAAATGCCTCTACCCCTTCGGGTGAAACTAATGTTTCTACCCATTTTTTCGCTGCATCGACATTTTCACTGTTTTTGTTAATGTACACAGCCCCAGGCATCCAAACCGTAAAGCCATTTGTTTCTGCGCTGTCACCAGGCTGAGGGAATACACCAATGTCTTCCATTTGATCCGGATAATTTTGTGCGATCATCGGAATAGCAAGTGAAATCATTGGATAATGAACACCTGTCCCTTCTGCCAGCATTTTTACACCTGCATCAAGTGTTGTTGCCAAGTAATCTTCATTCATGTAGCCGCCTTCATGAATTTCCTGCAGTTTTTCAAAGCTGCGGAGCGCCGCTGGTGTTGTTGAAAATTTCGCTTTGTTGGCTGTAAAATCTTCAGCAAAAGTTGGTTCCTCAGTTATCACATTGTGATTGTCAGCCAGCACGGGAACCTGCGATGTCCATGTATCTTTGTATGAGCCAATTACAGCTGTTTTGCCCGCTGCTTTGATTTTTTCATTGTTTGCCATCAGCTCCTCCCATGTTTTTGGTACAGACAGGCCGAGCTCTTTGTATACTTTTTTGTTATAAAACCATCCGCCTACCCCCACTGTGGAGGCTGGTGCACCAAAAACTTTATCATTAACTGTAACCGTTTGTTTAAAATCATCTGTGACGTTTTCCATAAACGGCTCATTTGTTACATCCACAAAATTTTGTTCTGGATTAAGCGCTTGCAAAAGGGAGCCGGAATTATAGTAAACAAGATCGCTCATATCGCCTGTGGCAAGCCGCGTCTTAACAATATTATCGCCTTCTGTACCGCCAGGACGTGTTTCAAATTCCGTTTTAATACCGTGTTTTTCTTCCACAAGCTCCGCAATAGCTTCAACCGATGCACGGGAAGACTGGTTGTCAATGAGTAGCGTCAGAGTTGCACCATCCCCGCCTCCACTGCCGCCAGTGGCTTCTTCTGCGTCACTGCCACACCCTGCAAGCAGTCCTGCAAATAATGCCGCACTTGATAATGCTGTAAGAAACTTTTTCTTTTTCATTTTCCTGCCCCCTCGTTTCTGTTTTTCTTTGATAACCTAATTGTAAGTGCTTACAAAATTAAAAATAAGTGCTCATAATTTGTATTGATGTCCGATTTTTTTAGAAAACAAAAAAACAGGCTTCCTCAATGCCTGTTTATTCTGTCGATGACGCAAATCGATTTTAGGTGCGTTATAATACCGAAGAAAAAATTACTGACTTTCTTTATACTGGCCGGGACTCACTCCTGTTTGTTTTTTAAACAGCTCAGAGAAATGCCGGTAGCTGTGGTAACCAACTTGTTCGCTGACTTCGGCGACTTTTCCTCCCGCAAGGAGCAGCTCTTTTGCTTTTTCAATACGGATGTACGTTAGGTATTTGATATAGGACTTGCCAACTTTGTCTTTAAAGAGCAGGCTAAAATAGGTACTATTCATGCCGACATGATCGGCGACTTCCTGCAAGGTAATATCTTGATTAAACCGGCTTTCCATGTAGGCACATGCACGCTCTGCCGCCCCTTGTTTTTCGGTTGTGCGCACCCGCAAAATCCACTTCATAATCAAGTCCATTTGTACATACAGCCAGTCAAACAGCTGCTCTTTTGTCTGGATAGCTCGGATTTCCTGCTGCGGAAAGTAGCCTCCCTCTTTTATGGTATGTATATCTCCGCCTGTTTCTTTCGCGACTTCCTGTGCCAAATAGATAAGCTTCAGGACTTCACTTTCAAGTACATCCGGATTCAGCTTTTGTGTTTCCAGCTCTTCTCTAAAATGCTCTAACTCACCAAGCAGACCGCCTTCATCTACTGTGCGAATCTTAAAAATAATGCTTTTCTCAAGTTCTGACAGATAGCGCGGCAGCCGCGTATTTTCTCCGATGTCTTCAAACCGGATCCAGCCAGTCTCTTCCATAAATAAACCGTATTTTAAAGCATGCTGGGCATCACCGTAGCTTTGCGGAGCCTCGACAAGCGCCGTTACTGTCCGGCCAGAGCCGATAACTAATTTGTTTGGAAACGCAAGTAATCGCCGAATCAGCTCTTCAGAATGGAGCGTAAAATGAAACACGATACCTAGCCGCTCGTGCCCGTTGCGAACTGTGACAATTCGGTAATCATCCGGATCCGGCAGGAACATGTGATCACCTGACAAAGCAAGCACGGTCACAGCCTGTACTCGGCTTGCGTCATCGCCGAATGCTTCCCGCCACTTCTCAATGGCACCTTCATGCCCCAGCAGCAAATCCATTGTCGCTTTTTCCAGCCGCTCCTGCTGCGTGCCTTCCCATTCCGCCTCCAGCTGTTCAATACGCTTCTGTTCTTTAATTTTCTTGATTGTTTTCAATAGAACTTCTTCAATCATCGGTAGTGTAATTGGCTTTTCTAAATAGTCCACTACACCCAGCCTAATCGCTTTTTTCAAATAGTCCACTTCATTAAATCCGCTAAACACAATGCACGCAGTCTCAGGGGCTTCTTTCATGATTTCTTCAATGACCTGCAGACCTGTTAAGCCCGGCATACGAATATCGGTTAACACAATATCGGGCTTCATTTCTTCAAATAAGCGAAGCGCTTCTAAACCGTCTGAAGCTGTACCAGCCAGTTCAATTCCGTGTTTGTTCCAGTCAATCATCATGCGCAAACCTTGCAGCACAATATACTCATCATCAAATACAACGGCTTTTAACACGCGCTACTTCTCTCCTTTCTTTTCTGGAAATTGCAGTTCCACTTTTGTTCCTTTTCCCGGTTCGCTTGCAACTTTGAATGTACTTTCCGGTCCGTAAAACAGCAGAAGCCGCTCTTTTACATTGCTCATGCCAAACCCCTCATTCGCTTTTGAAACATCTTCCATGCCAACACCATCGTCTTCCACAGTAAATTTGAACAGGCCATCATTTTCCCATCCGGTTACGCGGATCGTACCCGGCCCAACTTTCTGTTCAAGACCATGATAAATGGCATTTTCTACAAGTGGCTGCAGGAGCAGCTTTAGCATCGGCCTATCCAGCATTGCAGGGTCTACGTCTTCTATGTACGTGAAACGGTCCTGATACCGTAAATTTTGGATGGTAATGTAATGGCGGATATGATCGAGTTCATCCTTCACAGAAATTTGTTCTTTTCCTTTGCTTAAACTGATCTTAAAGCTTTCTGACAGGGCGAGCGCCATTTTGGCGATATCCGGATTGTTGTTAATGGTCGCCATCCAGTACATGGAATCAAGCGTGTTATACAAAAAATGCGGCTTAATTTGCGCCTGCAGCACTTTCAACTCAGCTTCCCGTTCTTTTAGCTGAGCACGAACCAGCTCTTCACTCAATTCTTTGTTTTCCGTTGTGACCCGCTTGAATGTCTCACCGATTTCTGTAATTTCATCATTCTTTTTGTTTTCACTGCCTATCCCATGGCTGCTCCAATCCGATGTTAGTAATTTCAGTTGAAGAAAAGGCTGGGTCAGCCGGCCGGATGCAACAAATGATAAATACAAAGAGACCATAACCATTAAAATAGCAAGAAGTGCGGTCGCATTCCGGATGCCGCTCGACTGGCTGAACAGTTCGTCTTCATCGATGGTGTGCACAAATGTCCAGCCAGTCGTATCGTTTTGATAACTGCTGACAAGGTTTCCGTCTTCTTTCAAGCTGTCAATTGTTCCCTCAAGTGTACTTCGGTGACTAAGAGAAGACCTGCTGACAATGGGATCACTATACACACTTCGAACAATGGAACCTGAATCATCAAACACCATCGTTTTACTGTTACCGCTTTCATTTATAGCCCGCTCAAATAACGATTTTTTTACATTCACAACAAGCATGCCGAGATCTCTTTCTTCAAAAACCCCTTCCGCATCCCGAAGCAGTTTAACTGAAGAAAAGGTTTGTTCAGACTGGTTGCCGACTAGCACATTCCTGCTGAAAAAGGTAATGCCGCCTTCTGCTTTTAGTCCTTCCTGATACCATTTTTCACCTTCGATTTCTGGGAATGAGCCGCCGTTATCGAATAAACCGATGCTGTTAGAATTGCCGTAGCAGTATGGACGGTGATGAATATCAAATAAGCAGACCGAGTCGATATCTTGTGTATCAATAAAATAGCTGTAAATGATGTAATCAATCCGGTTAAGTGTCTCATTCGTCATCGTCGCACTGTCTATTTCATTGTTTGCCGCACTTTCTTTTAGCTCGCTTTGAAGATCTTGGTTCCATGACATAAGCCGTTCCAAATTAATAACATTTTGAAGCAGTAAATCTGCACTTTCACTCGATGTTTTTAATTGGTTCGCTGTTGCCTGCAGCTGGTTCTCAGCCAGTGTATTTTTGGCGATATTATAGGAAATGAAACCAAGTGCGGCAATCGGCAAAATCGAAATAATCAGCATGGTTACAAAATATTTTTGGCGAATCTTAACGGGGCGTACCCATTTCATCAAATTATCCCATTTATTCATTTTCATCCCCTTTCCCTATGTAAAACAAATAGACCACTTTTGGATACCGGTTGTCAATAGCACTTTTTCTTTTATCATTTTCAGCGAGAACACTCCCACTTCAAGCTTGCTAAGTGGGGGATGAATCGCTGCTCTTTCAGTCATTCTTTTTCCTTGAACGCACTATTGCTAAAATGGTATAATTAGGTATAGAACAAATGTTCAGGGGGTGGAGAAAATGATGAAAACCAAAACAGATGAAACAAAGAACCTTCATTTTAAAGCCTTTCGGTTTAAAATCCATCCAAGTGACGAGCAAAAACAACTGATTAACCAAACGATCGGCTGCTGCCGGTTTGTCTACAATTATATATTAAATGAAAACATCAAGAGTTTCGAAAAAACAAAAAAACGGTATACAGAAACAGCCGCTAAAAAGCTCCTCCCTGGGCTAAAAGAAACGTTCAAATGGTTGTCTGATTCTGACAGTATTGCTCTTCAGGCAAGCATCGAATATCAGTACGAAGGATTCAAAAAATATAAGGATCAGCCAAAAAAAGAATTAAAAAAACGAGCCGCGAAAAAATGTGCAGAAGGCTATACGCCAACGGCGTATGATTTCAAGGGGCATCCGACATTCAAAAGTAAGAAAAACCCAGTCCAGAGCTATACGACCAAAATGACAAACAACAATATTAAAATGATAGACAACCACATTCAGCTGCCGAAACTCGGCTGGATTCGTTTTTCCAAGTCCCGAAACATCGAAGGCGACATTAAGCGTGTCACCGTGCGCCGAAGCAATACCGGCCGGTATTCTATTTCGGTCATTTGCGAAATGCCTTATTCTCCGTACAAACCAAGCACCAACGACGCCGTTGGCATTGATTTGGGATTAAAAGAGTTTGCCGTGCTCTCCAACGGTGAATCCATTGCCAACCCGAAATACTATCAAAAATACGAAAAGCGATTAGCCTTTCTTCAGGGTGCGTTTGCACGTAAAAAAGAAGGTTCGAAATCGTGGAAAAAAAATAAAGCCCAGATTGCTAAACTGCACGAAAAAATCAAACACACAAGAGAAGATTTTCTTCACAAGCTGACGACCAGGCTCGTTCATGAAAACCAAGTGATCGCAGTGGAGAATTTGTCAGTGAAGAATCTCGTCCAAAACAAAAAACTAAGCAAGGGGATTCATGATGCGTCATGGTCGAGGTTCAACGAAATGCTCGCTTACAAAGCGAAGTGGTACGGACGGACGATCATAAAAGTCGATCCGTTCTTCCCATCAAGCCAGCTCTGCTCAAGGTGCGGGCATCAGCATAAGGATGTAAAAAATCTCGCTGTACGGGTGTGGGAGTGTCCATCCTGCGGCGTACGTCACGACCGGGACCTGAATGCGAGCCTGAATATTGAAAAAGAAGCCCTTCGGCTTCTTTCACTTCAGTCTAGTTAAGCTTGGTCATAAAACCGTTGGAATACGGGGTTAGCCTGATTACTGGGGGTCGAAGATCCCCTTGCCCAGGAATCCCCCACTTCAACCGTCAGGTAAGTGGGTGGTAGTTCAAGTGCGCTGTGTTTATAGGTTTTTTAAATAAGCAGGTTTTATATTCTTCTAATGGTTTTTGTTTTGCTCATTTTTTCACAATGCTACTTAAAAAAAAAACAGAAGAGACAAGGCGTCCTCTCCTGTTCCGATGTAAGAGCTGTTACTCAGGATTGCTTTCATCCCGCAAAACATTTACTGTTTTTTAAGTATCTTTTATTATTTTTTTATACTTTAAATTCTTTAACTGCTTCTTTAAATGATTTAATCATTGAGAAGGGATTTTCATGTTGTAGAAATGTTAAAAAACCATCCATCAATTTATACAACTAATAAAAAATCAAAAGAAACAGAGGATTTCTTTCGTTCCTCTGTCTTCGCAATTTTATGTTTCGATAGAACAGCTTCTTCATACTGGTTTACTTCATTTAGTTATTAAAAAACAAACAGTAAAACACCTAATTTCATCCGAGTGGCACTTCCTGTCTTAGTGAAACAATTTGCTTTGTTTCCTGTGATTCAAGTGCCGCTAAAATAATTTGCAGAGATTTTAAGCCTTCTTCGCCGTTGATAAGCGGTTCCTTGTTTTCTTGAATGCTTTCAACAAAATGATCAATTACATGCGAGTTTGTCTGCCCGCCTTCTTCATTTGTTTGGATTTTATCCAATTTATGATTCACTACATTACCGTTGCGGTATTCTTCAACGAGGGAATATTCCGGATCTGCTTCTAGACGGAGCACACCCTTTTCTCCATAAATAATTGTAGAATTGTCGCCGCCCGAAACGTAGGTCCAGCTTGCAGCAAGCGTGCCGATAATGCCGCTCTCTGTTCTGAGAATACAAACGGCATTGTCATCCACTTCCGTGTTTTGTTTTGCATTTGTTTCAATGAACGCACCTACTTCTGAAAACTCGCCAAGCAAATAACGCATTAAATCTGATTTGTGTACGCCAAGATCGCCCATTGCGCCGATAAACGCCTGCTCTTTATTAAAAAACCAGCTTCCAGCTTCATCTACACTCCAAGCTTCAGGCCCTGGATGGCCAAATGTTGTTTTAAAGCTGTAAATTTTCCCAAGCTTGCCGCTGTCGATGATCTCTTTTGCCGCCTGATGAGAAGACACGAAACGCTGGTTGTGGGCAATCATCAGCTTTTTATTGTTCACTTTTGCCGCTTCAATCATGGCTTCCGCTTCTTCTTTTGAAGTAGCCATCGGCTTTTCGCATAAAACATGCTTGCCTGCATTTAGCGCATCAATAGATACAGGCGCATGCAAATAGTTAGGCAGACATACACTGACAGCATCAATATCATCAAGAGCTATTACCTCTTTATAATCGGTGTAGGCTTTTGCATCATACGTTGCTGCCATTTCTTTTGCACGTTCTGCCACAATGTCGCATACCGCTGCAATCTCTACCTGATTGTTCGCTTTATATTCAGAAAGATGACGATATTTTGCAATACTCCCACATCCAATAACCGCTACCCTCAATTTGCTCATTCTCTTTTCCTCCCCCGTCTTATACTGCTGCATTTGGTTGTTTTATTAACGGCGGGCAATTGCAACTGCTCTCCATTATGTAATGCCTTCCCTGTTCGGATGACAGATGAATACCATGCATAATTTCAAGAACGTGCAGTGCCATCTCTCCATTTGCGCGTGGTTGTCTGCCTGCTTTAATCGCTTCCGCCATATCTGCAAGTCCGATTCCACGCAAGTTATCGAGAGCATCTCCTTCTGGTTTGATTTCTTTCCATTCTTTCCCATCATGTCTTTTCACTAAAATAGGCTGGTTGAAATGATTAGGATCCGGGAGGCTAATCGTGCCCTCTTCACCGTAAATTTCAATGAATGGCGTGCGTGCTGCAGATACATCAAAGCTTGTTGTAATAGTTGCCGTGGCCCCGTTTATAAAATCTAGAATGCCGGTAACATGAGTTGGAACCTGAACGGTAATTTTTTCTCCGTATTTTGCTTCACTTGTAATGGTACGCTCTGGAAACGTAATTCGAGCGGATCCAGTAATGCGGTTTACCGGACCCATCAGGCTGACAAGTGCCGTAAGATAATACGGACCCATATCAAACATCGGCCCGCCGCCTGCGTGGTAAAAAAATTCGGGATTCGGATGCCATGATTCAGGCCCTCGTGACATCATGAATGCGGTTGCACCAACTGGTTTTCCAATAACTCCATCTTTCATTAATTGGCCGGCAAGCTGAATGCTGCCGCCTAAAAAAGTGTCCGGTGCGGAACCGACTGTGACATTGTTTAAACGTGCAGCTTCCATAATCCTCTTTCCATCTTCCAATGAAACAGCAAGCGGCTTTTCTGAGTATACATGCTTCTTTTGTTCAATAGCTTCGAGTGCTACTGCTGCGTGAGCGTGCGGAACCGTTAAGTTCATAATCATATCAATGTCCGGTGAAGCGATCATTTCCTCGACACTGTATACAGATTCAACACCATATTTACGAGCTGCTTCTTCGGCTTTTGCCTTGTCTAAATCCGCACAAGCAATAATATTAAACTGCGGAAAGCGGCAACTATTTTCCAAATAAATGCCACTAATATTTCCACAGCCGATGACGCCAACATTTACTGCCATCTTTATCCCCCTTTTTAGTTGCCTGTAAGATGCGGCAGTTTCGTTTTTAAATAGTTAATGCTGATTTCAATACTTTCAAACGGAGACTTACGAGTCATATCTTGTTCTACTATCCACCACTCTACATTGGATTCTTCACCTGCTGCCAGGACCTCATCAAGATCCACACCGCCTGTGCCGAGCTCTGCAAAAAACTGCTCCTCATCTGTTGTCATATCTTTTAAATGAACGAGAGGTGTTCTTCCGTTATAACGACGAAGCCAGTCAATCGGCCGTTCCCCAGCTTTAGTCAGCCAATACACATCGAATTCCGCTTTTACATTTTTTGAGTCCGTATCATTAAAAATGGCTTCAAGTGCCGGCCGGCCATCTGATAAGCGGTCCAGTTCAAAATCGTGATTGTGATAGCAAAGCGTGATGCCTTCCTGGCGGCATGTTTCCCCGGCTTCGTTCAGCAAGGCAATAAGCGCTCTATAATCTTCCTCAGTTCGCTGCTCTGGAAGTAAATATGGGCAAACTACAAATTTACTGCCTAATGTTTTTTGATCTTCAATCACTTGTGCCAAATTTGTTTTCAATTCGTCCAGCGGTATATGGCTTGACGCGGCTTTTAGCCCCAGTTCATCCAGCAATGTACGGACTTCAGCAGCGGACAGCCCTCCATATCCTGCAAATTCAACACCATCGTAGCCAAGTTCTGCTACCTTTTTCAATGTGCCGGCAAAATCCTTCTCGCTTTCATCACGCAAAGTAAACATTTGAACTGCTATCGGAATCGCTTTCATTTTATTTCCCCTTTTCTTGTTATATGATTAATCTGACTACAGCATATAACGGACAATTAAAAATGAACATAAATGATATAATTAAAACATGTACAATTTTGCTATTATGTAAAAAAAGCGAGTGAATGATATGGATATACATGTATGCGGTTACTCTTATCACACACAGGGGTTTTATTCCCAGCACAAACCTGGATCTGCAAGTTATTTGTTTCGTTTGCAAACGGAAGGGTCGTGTGAAGCCAAAATCAATGGGGAGAAACTTCTGATCAAAAAAGGGGATCTTTTAATGGTTCATCCAGAAGATCACTACGAACTTTTTATTAAAGAAAAGGTTGGCAGCGGTGATTATTATCTCATTTGCAACGACGCTTGGCTTGATGAATGGTGGTCCCGATCAGCAAAGCGGACCATTTCACATATCGGGATTAATGAAACCCTCATTTCCTTGTGGCAGAACATCATCATTGAGGAACGCAGGCCCTCATCCAGTGACAACAAAATGATCACCAGCTATTTGCTGCGGGCGCTTTGTCTATCTCTCGAACGGGCCTCCACTGAAACGAGTCCTGCTTTTTCTCGTCCCTACTCAGTGACACGTATGATGCGGTATATTGAGGAGCATGCACTGACAACATTCAAAGCAGACGATGTAGCACAACATGCAGGACTCAGCCTATCACGATCTGTCCATCTCTTTAAAAGCTGTGTTGGAAAAACGATGGTTGAATATGCTCAAGAGATTCGTTTGTCCTCTGCCATTGACCGGATGATATACACGAATATGACACTTGAACATATTGCGATCGAATGTGGATTTGGTTCTTATTCCTACTTTTGCAAAGTATTTAAGAAAAAGTACGGAACCGCACCCGGAGCATACAGAAGGTTAAGATCAAACGTGGTCATTAACAATAATCAGACAGATTACTCCTGAAGAGGACAGAAGTGATGGTAGAAACAAAGCCATGTGAACCTCTCCGCCAAATCCTTGATGCAGATGGAGAAGTTCACATAAAGGAAGCTTCCTAAATTATTTTGTATTTTGCGTAGCGGCAGAATGGGTATCGCAACTATCTGTTCAGGGAGCGGTCTGGGCAATGCGATTATGATGAAAGTGTCTGGATAGGCTAAGGATACAAATAATAGCATTTTGAAGCAGCCGATCGGCTGCTTTTTCTACTTTAATTAAGCGATAAACTGAGTAATTGTCTTTAATTGAACTACCACCCACTTACCCAATTTTGGCGGTACTCCCATTTCCCCTTCTTAACTTTTAATTTCTTTTATTCATTTTTACAATTTTATAAAATAGGGCCATTTTACAATAAGGTAATTTTTATCATTTTAGAGTAATTACTCCTTTTATTTTAATTAAGTGTTAAATTTTATACATTAAATTTAATTTTTTATGAACTAAAACCCTTCTCTTTCCCCAATTTTGGTCTTTTATTATATTTTCTGATTATTACAAAAAAAGGAACAATAATCCTATGGATAGTAATGGAACAGAAACATTTTATTTACAATAAATAACTATAATATTCCATAGTTATATTTAATAACTAAATTTTGTGTTAGAAAGGAATGAACCCATGATCGCTTTAAAAAGATTTGAAGGATACAGCATCAGCGGATTTCAAAGAGATCTGCTTGCTGGGTTGGTAGTAGGGGTTGTTGCGATTCCCTTAGGAATGGCTTTTGCGATTGCTTCTGGTGTAAGACCTGAGTATGGATTGTATACAACCATTATTGCTGGCATTTTGGTTTCGCTTTTAGGAGGCTCCAAATTCCAGATTGCGGGCCCTACAGGAGCTTTTGTTCCTATTCTTTTTGCGGTCGTTTCCCAGTATGGATATGAAAATCTTCTGATTGCCGGATTCATGGCCGGAATCCTGCTTCTCCTTGCCGGTCTTTTGAAAGCAGGACGATTTATTAAGTTCATTCCACGTCCTGTTACAATAGGATTTACAGCTGGCATTGCCGTCATTATTTTTTCTGGGCAAATCGCTAACTTTCTTGGTTTGCGAGACATTAAGAAACATGAAGAATTTCACTTAAACATGATAGAGATTATGCTGCACATTGGATCAGTTAATCCAATTAGCGTGCTGATTTCCTTCATCTGCCTGGGAACGATTATTTTAATGACAAAATATGTTCCTAAAATACCTGGGCCTCTGGCTGGTTTGCTAGTTTCAAGTGTTATCGCCTTTTTCTTTTTTCGCGGTCAAGTAGAGACCATCGGCACGGCATTCGGAGCGATTCCAAGCGGACTGCCGGCTTTTCAATTTCCAGCGATCACATGGGAAACGGTGATTATGCTCTTGCCAGCTGCGTTTGTGATTGCCGCCTTAGGAGGAATCGAATCTCTTTTATCAGCCGTTGTAGCTGATAATATGAGTAAAGAAAAACACCACAGCAACAAGGAACTCGTTGGACAAGGAATTGCCAATATGGTGACTCCTTTGTTTGGCGGCATCCCCGCTACAGGTGCCATTGCCAGAACGGCTACCAACATTAAAAACGGGGCGGCTTCTCCTTTATCAGGCATTGTGCATGGCCTTGTCGTGCTGCTCGTCGTGCTTTTGTTAGCTCCTTACGCTTCTCATATTCCAATGGCAAGTATGGCGCCGATTTTAATGTTCGTGGCCTGGAATATGAGTGAACGAAAAGAATTCCGTCACATTGTACAAACAAAAAGTGCGGATTCAGCTGTCCTGATCGTTACATTTTTGTTAACAGTTTTCACCGATTTAACGACTGGGGTAGGAGCCGGATTGCTATTGGCTCTGCTTATGTTTGTGGTTAAAATGAGCCGCGGCTTAAAGGTTTCTAAAGTACTTCCGGATCCAGAAGACAAATTGGTAAAGCCAGAAATGGTTGCTCAAGGTAAAAACTGTCCTCAAATCGGCATGTATACCATTGAAGGGCCGTTATTTTTTGGATCAACTGAAAAGTTTGAAGAAGCGGTTGACCACATTTTAGAGTCAAAACCAAAAGTGCTGCTGCTGCGTATGAGCAACGTTTCTTTTATTGACACCTCGGGTGAAGCGCTTCTTGTTTCCATTGCCAATCAGTTGAAAGAACAAGGCGGACAATTGCTGCTGTCAGGATTGAAACGACAGCCGAAAGAATTGCTTTCAAGCACCGGTTTTTATCAGCATCTCGGTGAAGAATATTTCTTTGACCGTACCGGAAAAGCGTTAAACTATGCGTTAGCTCGTTTAAATGCCGGAACGTGCCTCGGCTGCAGACAGCGTGCCTTTAAAGAATGTGCCCAGCTTTCCAAACAGCCGGAAGGGCAGGTAAAGCAAGCGCGTAAAGGGTTAGCGGTTACTTAAAAATTTTCTATGCTTTCTTTGATTGAAATTGAAAAAGCTGGCCAGAATCCTCAGGCCAGCTTTTTTACTTTTTATTGTTTATTGCAAAATAATATTTTTCGTTGTTTTCGGGCAAAGCGGTCAATCCGCTCTTCTCCGATAATCTTAATTAAAGCGTTTACAGCAAGAACCAAACAAATGAGTGTCGGAATGATACCGGCGAACATATCCATAAAGGTTTTTCTGCCTTTTTTGAACAAAAAATTAGCACCGCATTCCCCTTCAAAATCTCCGATTTAATGGGGGTTAGGCGCTAAGGTCTTTATTCTCCTTGTTCTTCTATATATTTTTTTATCGAGAAGTGCTATTGCCTCTGCTTTTGGCAAAGTAAAGAGCTTCCGCTCTAACTATCAAAACTGGGAAAAAGAGCAGAAATACGCTCTTTCCGAAGGGAAGAAATTTAAGAAGCAGCCTCCGCGCCTGCAGGCGGAACATAAAGAATTCCCTGTTTTTTATCGAGGGAACATGTTCAACAGAACATCCGATACATCAGCACAAATCAAAGTGTTCCACCAGAATGACTGGGTATGGATAAATATCTAATTTAAAGGGCAGGACCACTACAAACGTGGTGTCTGGGAATGGAAAGAACATAACCCTAAGCTGATTAAGCGGAGAAAGAAATTCTTTCTTTCCATCAGATACGAAAATAAAGTCACTTTAACGAAAACACCTATTCAAGAACAAAAAGTGTGTGCGGTAGACCTTGGGCTCACCAATTCTGCGGTATGTTCAATTATCGATGCAAAAGGCACTATTGTAGGCCGGACATTTATTAACCAGCCTAAAGAAAAAGACCGTCTGCAGACCATAACGAACAAACTGCGGAAAGCCCAGCGAGCAAGCGGCCGTATCCATGCGCCCAATTTTTGGCGGCAGATCAATGGGTACCAGTAGCATATTGTCCGCCACACAAGCCATAAAATTGTCAAATTCGCGGCAAAGCATGGCTGTGACGTCATTGTATTCGAGTACCTGGGCAGAATGAAAACCCCAAAGGGTTTTATGGAGCCAGGAAACTCCGTTTCAAGCTTCACGGGTGGCGGAAAATAGGTATCCAGAACAAAGTGGAAGAAATGGCGCACTCCCTGGGCATGCGGATTTCCCGAATCAATCCGCGAAACACCAGCGCCCTGGCTTTCGGCGGCTCTGGAAAAGTGGAACGGAACCCGAAAAAAGACCTTGCCACGTTTTCAACTGGCAAAGTCTATCATACGGATTTGTCTGCTTCGTATAATATTGGCGCCCGTTATTTTATTCGGGCTTTTCAAAAATCCATTTCGGAAACGAAATGGTTGTCACTTCAGGCAAAAGTTCCTAAGCTGGCAAAAAGGACATCGCAGACCTTGTCTTCGTTCATTAGTCTTCATCATGCATTCGAGCTTCCGAAGGAAGCTTAACCAGCTGGTGTTGTACTGTATTCAAGATAAGGGATGCTCCATCAAAATCTTTGATTTAGGTGGAGAGGTTCACTGAGTCAAGCTTCATTAGAACGGACAATAAAAAGGGTTAGTTTTTATCCTGTTCCGCAACAAGGTCTTTCGCTGTTTCCTCGTCTGTGATCAGCACATCGATCAGTTTTCCTTTTAAAGCTGCTTGTATGGATTGTACTTTTTCTTTGCCGCTCGCTACTCCAATAACAAGAGGAATGTCTTTTAGCTTCTCAGCCTCAAAAGCAATAATTCGTTCATTCCAAGTACTTTGAGAAGTTGTTCCATTTTTGTTGATAAAGTTATAGCATATATCTCCTACAATATCTTGATCAACAAAATGATTTTGATGCTCCTGTCCAAGATAAGACTGTACCATTGTGGAATGTTCAGGCGTTCCGCCAATGCCGACAACCGCAATATCAGACTGAGCAGCAAGATCAAATACACTTTTAATAGAAGACTGGCTCATAAATACCTTTTTGGCTTCTTTGGAATCTACCATAACCGGTGTATGAAGCAGCTTATATTCAGCATGCAGCTGTCCAGCCATCGTCGCTACAATATGATTGGCATGAATATCTACACGTTCATTCCCCATTCCGCCCACAAACGGGACAAACCGAACAGAAGGATATGTTTGGTTGGAAGTCATTGCTTTTGCTACTTCAAACAGTGTAGTTCCCGACGAAACACCAATTACCTGACCATCCTGCATAATGCGCAGCAAATACTTGGCTGCCGCCGCACCGAGCCTGCTTTTAGACGATTCCCCGCCAAAACTCGGAATACATACCACTTCCCGAATGCCATGAGAACGTTCCACCTGCATTTCCAGCTGGCGAAACGGATGAATAACATCATCGTGAATGATAATTTCCACAATGCCCTGCTCTTTTGCCTTTGCTAAATATTTTGAAATCAATGAGCGGCTTACGCCCATTTCTTTTGCAATTTCTAATTGTGTGGCTCCTTCTTCGTAATACATGTGTGCCATTTTCACTAGAGCCCGCCGGTCTTCAATAAACGTCATTGTTCCTACCCCTTTGACATGCTGATTAAGCAGGGAGCCATGTTTCCATGAGCGTACCCTCCCTGCCCATTATACAAGTTGTTCAGCATAATCTGCTATGGAAGATTGTCTGTTACAAAGTAATAAGGCTCGAAAGAAGCTCTTTTTGCAGGCCGTCTTCCGGGAATAAATGATTTTGAAGCTCTCTTAGTTTCCAAACCGTCGTGCTTGGATTAAGTTCTACATCATCTGTCCCTGGACTAAAAAGATTTTAATATAGCAATTTTTATTGATGAGTTTAAAAAAGTGCCTGGATGAAATAAATCGCTGTTCTCCCTTTCACTTTAAATCAGAGCTCATCGCGTAAATTGCCATTGCATCTTCTGAGCTATTTTGTGTTAAAAAGTGCGGTTGTGTTAAAAATTAATATGCGATATATTGGTTTTATGGAAAAAAATATAATAAAACCTATTAAGCGTTTGTCCCTTAGAGATGAAGTGTACGAAACGTTAAAAAAATCGATTGTCACATTAGAATTTCAGCCAGAAGAACGGCTGCACGACAAAAAATTAGCTGAACAGTTTGGCATTAGCCGTACTCCTGTCAGGGAGGCGCTAAAACGCCTGGAAGATGAAGGGCTGGTAGAATCACTTCCCGGTTCTTCTACACGTGTGGCTCCACTAAATGTAGAGGAAGCGAAGCACGCTTTTACCGTGGTAGCTGTTTTACATGCCCTAGCCGCCCGGCTCGCGTGTCCTTTATTGAATCAAGCTGATATGGAAGCTTTAAAATCAATCAATAAAACGCTGCAGCTTTCAATTGAAAAAGGAGATGTGATTGGAGCAATTGAAGCAGATACCGCTTTTCACAAGGTATTTTTGGATGCGGCCGGAAATCCCGAAATTGTCCTGGCCTTAGAACGCAGCGAGCCAAAAATTCACCGTTTAGAGATTTCACAATTCGCTACATTAAAAGCATTAAACTCGATCGATCAGCACAATCAGATTATATTAGCATGTGAAAATCAACAGTTTGAAAAAGCGGTTCATCTTGTAGAGGAAAACTGGCTAAGTCTTGGAACACTGCTTACGCAGCAAACAGAATCGAGGTGATAGTCATATGAAGCCTATTTTTCTTGGAATTTGTGCTGCTTTCTTTTTTGCTTTTACTTTTGTGCTTAATGCATCCATGGAGCTGTCCGGCGGCAGCTGGATATGGAGTGCATCGCTCCGTTACATTTTTATGGTACCCTTTCTTTTATGTATTGTGATGATAAGAAAAAATTTACGTCCGCTCCTGGTGGAAATGAAAAAGCAGCCCGGAACATGGCTTTTATGGAGCTTTATTGGGTTCGGCCTTTTTTATGCTCCGTTATGTTATGCCGCTGCTTATTCACCGGGCTGGCTGATCGCCGGAACGTGGCAAATTACCATTATTTCCGGCGCTTTACTTGCCCCTTTATTTTTTGAAACAGTGTATACAAAGGACGGTCCATTGCAGGTAAGGGGGGAAATTCCTTTTAAAGGCATGATCATGTCACTCATTATTTTGCTGGGAATTGTATTCATGCAAATGGAACATGCAAAGCAGTTTTCTGCCGAAAACGTATTACTGGGCGTGGTTCCTGTTCTGATCGCCTCATTTGCCTATCCTTTAGGGAACCGTAAAATGATGGACGTATGTGAAGGACGACTGGATGCTTTTCAGAGGGTGTTAGGCATGACCCTGGCCAGTCTTCCATTCTGGCTTCTGCTTTCTTTATACGGCTTTTATACCGTCGGCCTGCCAAGCAAGGAACAAAATCTCCAATCTTTATTAGTGGCCCTTTGTTCAGGTGTGATTGCAACAGTACTGTTTTTTAAAGCAACGGATATGGTAAGAGGGAATATGCAAAAGCTGGCATCAGTTGAAGCTACACAATCGATGGAAGTGCTTTTTGCTTTAGCCGGGGAGCTTCTGTTTTTAGCAATCCCTGCTCCTTCTACGTTAGCTTGGTGTGGTATCCTTTTTGTAATTATCGGAATGATTTCACACAGCTACATTTCACATAGAAACGAAGAAAACCCTGTTAAACAGTCAACAACTGTTTAACAGGGTTTTTCTTTTCTTCTGCAGGCAAAATTATCGTGTCAGCATGCTTAGTTACTTTCCTTTGAAAGTTCGTCTATTGGTTCTTTTGGTGACAAAACGTTTTCCACCTCTTCTACTACAATATCATCGTTTACCTGGAAGGATGCGGTTCCTTTAATATTTTCAGAAGAAGCACCGATTTTTACCGTATACGTCCCTTTTTCTACAATCCAGGCAGACTTATCTTCATCAAAAGAAGCAAGCGACTTGGCATCAAGCTCAAATATCATATTTTCTTTCTTACCTGGCTGAAGCTCTTTTGTTTTGCCGAATGCTTTCAATTCCAGTGCTGGCTTTTCCAGCTTTCCATCTGGTGCGGACACATAAACTTGAACCGCTTCTTTTCCTGCTGTTTTGCCCGTGTTTTCTACTGTGGCAAAAACTTTTATTTTTTTATTAAATTCTTTTTGATTTACTCGAATGTTACTATAATCAAATGTTGTATACGACAGGCCATAGCCAAATTCGTAAGCAGGCTTTACATTAAATGTTGAATGGTAACGGTAGCCGACGTAAATCCCTTCTTCATAGACCACTTTTTCTGGATTTTCAGCCGGGTCACCCGGGAAGTTATCTGCTGAAGGTACATCACTATAAGCAACTGGGAATGTGGTTGCAAGCTTTCCTGACGGATTCACGGCTCCTGACAGCACATCTGCTACTGCACCCCCGGCTTCCTGGCCAGGCTGCCAGGCTAGAAGAATGCTGTCCACTTTATCTCTCCAGCTGGCCATTTCAACCGGTCCGCCAATATTTAGGACAACCGCTACTTTCTTGCCTTCCTTATGATAAGCTTCTGCTACTCCTGCAATCATCGCCTGCTCTTGATCTGTCAGAAGGTAATCCCCTTTCTCATTTTTTCGGTCTGCGCTCTCGCCAGAATTTCTTCCAATCACAATGACCCCGGTATCCGTTTCCTTTACCGTTGACTGAATTTCGTCTGCTGCCAGTGTCTTTTCTGGAATCGGCGGCGTCAGCTTTCCAAAGTCGCTTCCCCATGGACTGTCGACAATTTTATACTCATCCATACTTCTCAAGTTTGCTATATAAGTTTTATAGCTGTTCAGTAAATCTTGATTTAGATGAAAGCCCGCTTCCTCTAATCCATCCGCAATAGAGACGGTGTAGGCTGCATTAACATCTCCGCTTCCGGTACCTCCTTTAATCGTTTCAACTTGTGTGTTTCCAAACAACCCCACTTTTTCTTTTGTACGAAGAGGCAATGTTCCATCTTCATTTTTCAGCAATACCATTCCTTGAGCCGCGGCTTGCCTTCCCACTTTAGCGTGTGCCTGTAAATCCGGCTGACTGGAGTACTCATACCCTTTAAAAGTCGGTGTTTCAATTACCACTTGCAGAATTCGTTTAATATTACGGTCAAGTACTGATTCATCTAACAGTCCGTTCGTTACCGCATTGGCAATCGCCTCCGCTTGTCCCATACCTGGCATAATCAGGTCATTGCCCGCTTTCATCTGTTCAACTGGGTCCGTCCCAGCGAACCAGTCTGTCATGACAAACCCATTGAATCCCCAGTCATTTCGAAGCACATTGGTAAGCAGCTCGTTATTTTGAGAAGCCGGCAGGCTATTTAGCTTGTTATAAGAGCTCATCACGGCCCACGGCTGCGCTTCTTTTACGGCCGTTTCAAACCCTTTTAGGTAAATCTCTCTTAAAGCTCTCTCTGAAACTACTGTATCAATCGTCATCCGGTTGGTTTCCTGGTTATTCGCTGCAAAGTGTTTGATCGTAGCCCCAACCCCGTTTGATTCTACTCCATTTACAAGAGCTGCTGTCATTTTGCCAGCCACCAGCGGGTCTTCAGAAAAATATTCAAAGTTGCGGCCATTTAATAAGTTTCGATGAATATTGAGAGCAGGAGCAAGAAAAATATCAATCCCGTATTCTTTTACTTCATTTCCCTGTGCTTGTCCTACTTTTTGCACGATCTCTGTATCCCATGTGGAAGCCAGAGATGTGGCAATCGGAAAAGCCGTCGCATAGTAGGTTTTCTCGTCACCTGCTCTTGTTGGACTAATTCTCAGCCCGGCCGGTCCATCGGCCATCAGCAAGCTTGGTATGCCGAGACGCGGAATGCCATATGTTTGTCCAACCGCACCGGCTACTCTTGCTTTTGGGGTGCCAAACATGCCAGGCATGCCGGTCCCTACTACAAGTTTTGCTTTTTCCTCCAGGGTCATAGCTTGAATAACGGAATCGATTGATTGTGCGTTGATTAATTGGGGTGTTTCAGTCCGGGAGTCAGCAGAGACAGCGGCCTGAAGGGATTCTGCTGCAGATGTTTGTGCATAAGCCATTCCCCCAGCGTTAGAAGTAACCAATAACACGCCGACTGCAGATAAAGCGGCGAATCGTTTCAGCTGTGATGTCTTTTTGATTTTTTTCAATTGTTTTCCCATTATGATACCTCCCATTTTTGAGTTTCCCTGCTTAAAAGTAGTTTTTTGCTTCACAAACTGCTGTTTTAAACACAGATACGCTAAACCTTTCTGAAAACTTCCTAAATATAGGAATAAACATAACAGCCGTTGAACAAATCACCCTGCTTCTTATGAGAGGTCAACCTTATGTAAGCGTTAACAATTTTGATTATAGGCTGTTTAGGCGCCCTGTTTTTCTATAATTTTTTAAGATTATCTGTACTTTTTTATTTTTAAGAGTAGAAAGCAAAAAAGACAAAGCCACCTCCAATCTAAGATTGGTAAGCAGTTTTGTCTGTGGTTTTACATATTTATTTACCAGGTGTTTGTTGTTTTCCTTGTTCTTTTATAAACTTGCTTACGAGGAAAATGAACCAGGCACTGCCTTTTTCCTACTTTTATCCATAAATATGATACGTATTACGGTTCTCTTTAGCTTTGTATAGTGCTCTGTCTGCATGACGCAGTAATACTTGTGTGCTTTCGCCATGATGCGGATAAAAAGCAATGCCATTGCTTGATGTGGCCCTGATCATGTGCCCCTGAAGGTGATAGGGCATCCGGAGTTCCTGCTGAATTCTTTCTGCTACTTCCGTTACTTCCTTTAAGCTGTTGATATCGGAGAGTAAAATCGTAAATTCATCTCCTCCCATGCGGGCTATCATGTCACTTTTGCGTGTTGCTTTCATCAGCCTTTGGACAAACTGTTTTAATAGTTCGTCTCCTATTTCATGGCCATATGAATCATTAACCTCTTTAAATTTATCGATATCCATGTACATAACGGCAAAACTGCGGCAGGAATGCTTCGCTGCATCAATTTCCTTATCGATAAATTCAGTGAACATTCGTCTATTGTATACACCCGTTAATGAATCGAATGATGCATAGTTTTGCAGTTCCTCTTCGTCACGCTTCCTTTGTGTGATATCCCGGGCCGCTACTGTGTATTGTTGAACAAGCCCTTCTTTGCCACTGACCGGTGAAAAAATGGCTTCTACCCAGATCCATGAGCCGTCTTTTGTACACTGGCGGAACTGTACCTGGCACATGCCGTTTTCCTCTATTGAACGCTCAAACTGCTTCCTTACCTGCTCGACATCTTCTTTATGAACAGTATCAAAAAATGTTTTTCCTACTAACTCATCCGGCTTAAAACCAAGTACCTTCTCGTGGGAAGGAGAAGCATAGGTAATCTGGCCATTCGAATGAAGAACTTTAATAATATCATGTGAATGTTCAGCAATGATGCGGTACCGTTCTTCGCTTTCCATTAACTCTGCCTGTACCTGCTTTAGTTTCGTAATATCTTTGTATACCCCAATTACAGCCCATACTTCTCCTGCTTTATTTTTAAGAGGATTGTAAGTCGCCAGTACATCTAGCATACTGCCGTCTTTTTTTTGTCGTTCGGTTTCTAAACTAACAATGGTTTGTCCTTTTCGGAGCTGGCTGCGTATTTGCTGAAGCTCTTCTTTTAAATGAGGCGGCGTGAAGATAATGGCTGGCCTTTCCCCTTCTGTGTCTTCCTTTGTCCAGCCAAAAAGAGAAGTAAAAGCAGGATTGATATGCAGCAGCCGTCCTTGAAGTGTAAATAAGTCAATCGCGTCCGCCGTGTTGTTCCAAACGAGCTCAAGCTGTTCTTTCACATTACGCAGCTCTCTTTCAAGCTTCTTCGTCTCAGAAATATCACAAAAACTGATAGCTCCTGCTGTCACATTTCCTTTTTGATTTTTAATAGGCAGATAGGTAATGGCTACATCAAGCAGTCTTCCATCTTTATGCCGCCGCTGCGTTTCATAATGAGAAATAGTATGTCCTTGAAGCATTTGCTGAAAAAGAATCTCTGCTTCTTCTCCTTTATCCTTGGGAATAAAGCCGCACGTATGAAGAGCTGTTTCTGTTTCAAATGCCCCCTCTTCCCAACCGAACACTTTTTTGAAAGCAGGGTTCAATTCCAGAAGATCACCTTGCACCGTCCATAACGAAATTGGGTCCACCGAATGAGTAAAAAATGCTTCAAAAAAAGAATGGTCCATCTCAATTTGCGTCTTCTGGATGGATGATTTGCTGATCCCTTGAATAGTGAAGATGAGGTGAGTACAAAGATTTTTTTGATTAAACAGAGGCGTCAAAACCATTTGTCTGGCCGTTCTACTTTGCGGCAGACAGACTAGCTCATTAAAGGTTATGCTGCTTCGAGAAGCTGCCGCTTCCCTGCAGTGCTTTAGGATTATGCCTTGCGAATCTTCCGGCCACATCTGGTGTAAAAGCATTCCACACACGTTTGCAGGCCAATTAAACCAGGCCAAGGCTGCGTCATTGATGAAAGCAAAGCGATAAAACATCTCACCCTCAACAGAGAGGAGCATCACAGCATCCGGTATATGATTAAGAAGAGAAGAAGCGATTTCTGGATGCAGGGCATCTACAACAGGAACTGTTTTTTCATTCATGTTCATCATTACTCCTTTGAGAAATCTTGCTCTTAGAGGAAAAGAAGCTCTGATGTCTAAGACGCATAAAGCTCCTTCTAATTTTTCACCTTTATGTACAACTTGTAAAATGAATAAATTCCCAATTTACTTAAATGAATTATATCTTATTAATAGGCTTTTTGCACTAAACCTTATAAAATATTTTCCAATTTAATCAACCTGCCCAGTTCATATAAATTCCCAATAAGTTCCTCTAAAGAATAGAATGCTAGTTTCTGGCCAGCTAAATTTAAAGGTAGAATCACCTGATTGCACAAAAAGTATTCAACCCCCTCCTTTCTTTGCAGATCTACTAAAATCTTTTTATAGAATTTATTTTTATGCAAAGCAGCGTGCTTTTATGACTACCTTCTTATCTTTTAAACAGGAAAAAAGATCCACTATCAAAAAGCCGCCGATCCTAAATGGATCAGCGACTTCATTTGTATATCATAGACAGTTACTTTTTACTTATTGCAGTTCAGATTAATTAGTGCTTCTAACACATGGCCACAGCTACTCCTATTGGACTAGGTGCCCTGCCGGTACATCAGATCCTGACCATTTCTTCTGTGTGAAAGGCATTTCCTTTTTGTACTCCATCAATAAGGATGAGTCCATATAATTGAAACCGGCCTTACCGGTATTCATTCAATACCTACATCATCCATATTAACTACTTTTAATGAATAAGAATAGAGTCCTTTATAACATGCCTTTCAACAGACAAGAGGAATACGACTCTATTAGAGAGAAGCTGGGATATATCTGATTTGATAAGGAAGTATTAATTGTTTGTTTACAAATTTCAGCCGAAACCTTAAATAGTTCACAGCAATTTATGCAGTTCAGCAGGCGGGGAGAATAGTTGATGATCTGATCAGAGACAATGTATTCAAGTAACTTTATATAGTATAAGTAAAATTATTCAACCGTTTCGTCCGGGACAAAGCGGCAGTTACAAAAATACGGCAGGTAACGGGTTCATTGTATGTTTAGCTAAATACTTACACTCCAGATTGATCATTCAGTTGTAATAGTAAACGTAACTTTATGTGTCGGCAGATAGGATTTAGCAAAATGAATCGGAACATCGTCTTGATCAAATGCTACTTTCTCAATTTCATAAAATGAATGGTCCGGGGAACTTTTCAGTAAGGCGGCTTGTTCCATGGTCGGATTAATGACATTTAGTGTTTTTTGATTTTTCACTAAGTCAACCTTATATCTGTTTTTAATAATGCTATAAATAGAGCTTGATTCTTCCAGATGCTTATCTAAATCAGGAAATTTTTTTAATGAGTAATAACTGCTTTCTAAATGAATAGGTTCATCATCAATCAAGTGCAGTCTGTTAATTTCTAGTATCGGTTCTTCCAGCTCTACATGCAAGGAATCAATATTTACATCTGCAATCGTCACCACGGCAGTCGAAAGAATTTTCGTTTTAGGCTGTTTACCTGACTGGACCAGGAACTCTGAAAACCCGCCCACTGAGACAAGCTCCCGTTTAATTTTCCCAGCAGATTTTACAAAAGTTCCGATACCGTGCTGCTTTTGAACAATACCTTCTTCTTCGAGCTCTGCAATCGCTCTTCGTATCGTAATACGGCTAACCCCATGCAGTTCACACAATTCTGCTTCTGTCGGCAGCTGGCTTCCTATAGCGTATTGTTCATTCTCAATATTTTTTTTGATTTTTTCTTTTAATTGAACATATAGTGGTTTTGCATATCTTTTAACTTTAGTTTTCATATTACAACCTCAACTGTCAAAGAGCCTTTGGGGTTAGCTCTCTTTAATTTTCTAGACGATACAATAGTGTTATCATTCCTACTTGAAATAAGCATTTTAACAGCACGATTAGAAATCCGCATCATGAGCAACCCCTTTCAATTTAATCATAAAGACTTCCTAAATTCCTGTCCATCAATTTACACTGCCCCACTTTTTCCTTGCATAGTCCAAACTGGCCTGCACGCATTTTTCAGGATCCGCATTATATTGGTTTCCGAAGAATTCCAAGGTTAAATACTCATTATACCCTATATTCTCCAAGCTTTCTTTCAATGAATCTAAAGGAAATTCCCCTTCTCCTAAAGCAAGGTGGGAAGAATTGCCCCATTGTCCATCAACAAAATGGATATGTACCAAATCATCCGCAAATAAGGTGTTATAATCTCCAATCGTATCACCAGCAACTATCATGCACGGTATATCGATCATCGCCTTTAAAAAGGGGGTTTTTATTTCCTCCAGCATTCGTTTTGCTGTTCTTGCATTGATGACTACATTTGAATAAGGATAAAAAAAGGGTTCTAACAGCAAAGTGATTCCTTTCTTTTCTGCTAATTGGGCGATCTGATAAATAGAATCTCGGGCTCTTTTCCAAGCATTTTCTTCAGGTTCGTTAAAAAAACCGTATCCAGCTGAAATCAGAAGAAATGGACACTCCAGGGAATCTGTAATCGCTAAACTTTTTTCAAAATAGCGGATACTGCTTTTTCGTGTTTCATTATCTGGAGCCGCTAAGTTGACCGGGTAGCTGCACTGCTCCGGCGTAAAGCAGACGATTTCTAAGTTTCTTGATTTGATTTTTTTTAAAAGGGACTGAACTTCTGAAGCCGTTACCCTTTCCACATGTAAGTGCGGCTCCCCTCCCCAAAGTTCAATTGCCTCCAGGTCAAGCTGAACGGTAGAGTCTAAAAAATAATCAATGGGATACCGCTGGTAGGCCAGGTTCATGTTCGCAAAATTCATTTCCCCATTCCCTCTTCCCTTTATTTTTTTGCTCCATATCCGAAAGCACCATAGTGCCCGCATACTTTTGAGGCAAACTCGGACGCTGTTCGAAGGGCCGCCCCCATGTCTTCTGATTGAGTATAGGACATTAAAAAGGAAGCGATGAATGAATCCCCAGCTCCCATCGTATCGACTGCTTCAACTTCAAGGGGCGATTGAGTAAATATCATTCCTTCTTCTGAAAAAATGACCGGCTGTGCTCCTCTTGTGACGCCGACCACTTTCACGCCTGACTTATGGACTTGTTGAATCAGCTGGTGAATTTCATCAACTGTTAAATCACTGCCTGAAAAAAAAGCAAAATCCAAATAAGGAGAAACCTTTTTCACGTATTCTTCTGTCCAGTATTCCTTTGTAGAAAAATCAAAAGAAATCATTTTGCTGCTTATTTTGGGCAGTTCTTCTTCAATGCCATGATTGATACTGATCGTAGCATGAACTAAATCGTACTGATCAATATAGCTTAGGTCGTCTTGATTTAGGCGAAGAGAAACCAGCGATTGAACTCTCTTGTCTTTATTTGTACCGACAAATACTCGGTCCCCTTCTTCATCCAATGTAACAACGGCTTCTCCGGTCACGCCATGTACCCGTCTGACCCGTTCAGTATTTACCTTTTCTTTTTCTAAAGAATAAAGAATATGGTCCCCTTCTTGATCTGTTCCTAAAATCCCCATGTAGCCAGCTTGTTCAGCTCCATTTTGTTTAGCAAAAACCGCTACATTTACGACACTTCCCCCGGGATAATACAGTCCCTGGTCTTGATAGTAGTCAACTACTCCATCACCAATACCTAATATCTTCATAATAGAATCTCCTTGTCTTGTAAACTGTCCAATCTGTAAGCCAGATTATCCTTTCACACCGCCGTCTGCGAGCCCACGAACAAAAGATTTTTGGATAAACAAAAATAAAATAATCAGCGGAAGAGAAGAAATAACCAGTCCAGCCATTAGAACACCCCAGTTTGTATAAAGTGCATCACGAAATGCCAGCAGTCCTGCTGTAATCGTTTTTTGTGCATCACTGTCAATAAACAAGTTGGCAAATAAAAATTCGTTCCATGCCCAATATGCTGTCAAAAGCATCGAAGTAACCAAAATAGGTTTACTCAGTGGTAGATAAATTCTAAAAAACACGCCAAATATGGAGCACCCTTCTAAATAAGCCGCTTCTTCCAACTCTTTCGGAATTTGAAGAAAGAAAGATCGAATCAAAAGCATGATCAGTGAAATTCTAAACGCAACATAAGGAATGATCAATGCCCAATGTGTATCATAAATCCCCATCAGCTGAACTAATTTATAGAGTGGGATTAAGCTTACCTGTGGAGGAAACATTAAACCAGCAGTCAAAAGCCCTAAGATAATCAGCTTTCCTTTGAATTCAAACCTTGCTAGACCGAATGCACAAAGTGCACTGAGAATAACAGTAAATAGAACAGTCATAACGGTTACGAATACACTGTTTAAAAAGAATTTTGATACACCTGTAGCCCATGCTTCCTGATAATTAGAAAACATCCATTTTGAAGGGAGCGCCCAGCTGCTGCGGAAGATTTCGTTCGTTTCTTTAAACGAATTAATGACCATCCAAAATAAAGGGTAAGCTACCGCTAAAAAGTAAAGCAGTAACAGAGCTGAAGTTATGGCAATACCTGACCAGGAAAGCCAGCTTTTTTTGCCGCTTTTCGTAAGGCTTCTGACCGTTTCTTTTTTTCCGACGACATTATATTGAACCAGTTTATTTGCCATCTTCAATCTCCTTTGCCAGTTTTAAGGATTTTGGATTGAGTGATATAAAAGATAATCGAAATTGCAAAAATAACGTTTGCAATCGTTGAAGCATAGCCCATTTCATTATCCACAAAAGCTTTATCATAAAGATAAGTGCTTAAGACTTGTGAAGAATTTCCGGGACCTCCCTGTGTTAAAACATACACGTCGGCAAAAGTCAGCATAGACTGACTCAGCGTGAAAATAACGGCTACAAAAGTCATTTCCTTAACCTGTGGAACGGTTACATTGAAAAAGGTTTGGATTTTATTTGCCCCATCCATTTTTGCCGCTTCATACAACTCACCAGGAATTTTTTGCATAGCCACAATATATAACATAGCAATATATCCTGTTCCAATCCATTGGCCCATCGCAACGACCGCATAAAAAGCGGTATCACTGTTTCCAAGCCACCCTGTTGCCAATTCGCCCAGGCCAATCACTTCTAAAAACTTATTTAACAACCCTATTTGCGGATTATAAATAAATGAAAAGAGCAGGCCTATAACCGTGATAGAAATTAGAACTGGAATAAAATACACGGTACGAAGGAGCGGAGCCACTTTTCTGAAAATCGTATCTTCTAAAACAGCGGCAATAACCAATCCGCCAAAAACTTGAATGATCAGAGAAATACAGGCGTGAATTAAATTATTTTTTAATGCAGTTTGAAAAACTGTATCCTCAAAGATTCTTGTATAGTTAGCAATCCCCAAAAACTCTCGGTTTGGTGAAAAGGAGTTCCAGCTATAAAAACTGGATTGAAGATTATCGATTACAGGATAGTAAATAAACAAGCAGACAATCAGAAGACCAGGGGTCACAAACAAGTAAGGGACTGCCGGATTCGTCTTCATTTTTACCTTATACCTCCCTTTTATGATATTAAAGATGCAGCGGCATGCCGCGGACCGCTGCATCTTTTATTTCTATTATTTTGCTGCTTCTCGGACTTCCTTGGCGGCGCTTTGTACTTCTTTCATCACTTCTTTTGGCGTTTTTTCTTCATTCAGCAATTCCTGAATACCAGACAAGTAAGGCTGGAACACTTTTCCTTCAAGAGCTGTATCAAGCCAGATTACCATCTCGTCTGATTCTTCTACCTCTTTTGTTACATCCAACATAATTGGAGAAGAGTTGCTCTCATTGACTGCTCCTTTTGTTGTACTGATTACGTCTGTTGTCTCTACCCACTTCTCTGCCATTTCTTTAGATGTTAAAAATTTTAGAAACTTAGCTGCCATTTCTGGATGTTTCGTTTCGGATGAAACCATAAATCCTTCGGGAGCTCCCGTTACCACTGCTTCTTTCCCCTTGCCGCCTTCAATCGTTGGGAAATTAAACGTTCCCCATTCAAACGGAGCATCTTTAACGTAAGGGAATTCAATCGTATGCAATGGCATAATCGCAATTTGGCCATTTACAAATAAACTTCTTTCTTCTTCGCGGCTTAATGCATTTGGATCCTCATTCATATAAGGAACTAGTTCTTGCAATTTTTCAAGCGCTTCCACATATCCTGGGTCTGTAAACTCTCCAGTAGCCCGGTTATTGTCAGCTGCTAATACTTCCGGCGCTACCATCCGCTGATTTAAACTTGTAACGTACAAACCACCGTTCCATGGGGCTTTGTTTCCTAAGCCAAGAGGAGTCGTTTCAGTTTTCTTGATCGCTTTTAACACTTTGATAAATTCATCCCACGTCTTAGGCGGAGTCAGATTTAGTTCTTTAAAAATATCTTTATTGTAGGCCATCATTCGAACGTCCATCAGCACAGGTGCACCGTAAATTTTCTCTTCTGAAGTAAATGGTTTTAAAGCAGAAGGAATAATCGTCTCTTCCCATTCCCCATCTTCTTGCATGTATTTTGTAATATCCAGGGCTTTTCCGTCACGAATGAATTTGTCTCCATATTCACCCGCCCATGTAAAGAAAATATCTGGTGGTGTATCACTGCTTAATTGAACGTTAATTTTTTGTTTATAATCCTCGTTTAGAACGCTTATTACATTAAAATTAACTTCCGGATTTTCTTTTTTGAATTCTTCAATAGCAGCATCAAAGTATCCTTTAAAGGGTTCATTAGGCCACCGATGCAGCAAGGTTAATGTGATGCCATCTTCTTGCCCTGAGCCGTTTCCAGAAGAACTGCCTGCGGAGCACCCTGCCAACATACTGATTATCATCAGGATCGATACCAAACTAGCTAAAACTTTCTTCATTGACCACTCATCCCCCTTGCTCTGTTATACAAGCTGTTTAAACCGATGCTTAGTAAGCAAACTTTTTCATGTATCTTCTTCCTTCAAGCATTGGATGATTTCTGAGATCCGCCAGTTTATAAGAAAACTTCCATAGAACCTCAAAGAAAACCAGCGGCGTTACATATGCCCGCATCTCTTCATCGATTCCTGAAAAATCAATCTCATTGGCGTCTAAAACCATCAATTTGCCGCCGTATTTTGATAAAAAGTCATGAGCTCTGTCTTCTATAGGTCTTGTTTCATCAATCCCCTTTAAGAGAATAAATGGTACATTTTCATCTAACACTTCAAATGGCCCGTGGAAAAATTCACCGGCATGAATTGCTTGGGAATGAATCCACTGCATCTCCATCAGTACACAAATAGCATAAGAGTAGGCTGATCCATAACTTAAGCCGCTTGAGATGGTATAAATCACTTTTTCATCTTTAAATGCATGGGCAAAATTCGTTCCCATTTCGTCGTATTGCTCCTGGGCTTTATCAATCACCGTTTGAAGGTTCATTAAACTTCCAACGGTTTTAGACACCCGGTCTACACCATCAAAAAGCTTTACAAGACCTGCATCTAGCTGGTACATCACAGAATAATTACTCTTTACCGCATCAATAGGAATGCCAGTCGTGTAGGATGCTTCGTATTCAAGAATATAATCAACCTCTTTGGCAAGTGGAGAGAATTTATCGACTGTCATTCCTACCGTAATTGCCCCTTTACTCTTAGCATAAGCAGCTGCTCTTACTGTTTCCTTCGTTGTACCAGTTTGCGAGCATAAGACCACTAAAGAATGTTCTGATAAAGCAACAGGATTACGGTAAACAAATTCATCAGAATTATAGCAATTGGCTCTCAAAGCTCTAGAATAACGATCAAGATAGTATTTATTCGCATACATCACAGCAAGTGAACCACCGCATGCTACAAAAAACACGTCAGTGATATTACGGTTTTCCAGGCCATTTAATATGGTTTTTACATTTTCATTTAAATTCGGTACGTTAATCGGCATTGATCTACTCCCCCTAGAGCATATGATATTTTTAGGACATCATACGACGTCATAATTTAGGTTAAAAAAATAAAACAATTTGTATACATCATATGACGTCATAATTTTGAGTATAACTAAAGGAACTTTATTATGCGGCAAGAAACCCCTCTATTAAACTTTTTCAAGCACCTCCTACAAAACGATAATTCAAATCTTTAAACCAGTAACTTCTCCTTTATAGTAAAAGAGAATAATTAATTTGTCTACTATTTATTTAAATTTTCTAAAAATTATTTATTATATAATCTAACCGTGTTCTCTCTGCCTGAATTGAGTATTATTTTGCTTTATTTCTAACTAAAGAAACTACCATAAGCCAGCTGGCTGCCTGTACATAGTCCAAAACGCTGCCTTTTCGTTAAGTGTCACTCTTCTTTCCCTTTTAAATTGATTCTGCCAGTAAATTGGATGTATGAGCTGTTTTTAAATCTATACACTCCTCGCTATTAGAATCGAAAAAATACACTTTTTCCATATCAAGTACTAACGGCATAATTTCACCAGACTTTACTGCTATGTCTGCACCTAATCTTGCAACAAAATTGGTTCCTCCTATAGATGAGTATACAAGTGTTTCTGCACCCAGTAATTCTGCCACTTCAATTTTCACATCGACAACGGGGCCAGCGGGAGATTTATCGAGGTTGGTATAGATGCTTTCTGGCCGTATACCGAGTATGATGTCTTTATTAGCATAGCCTAGTGCTTTTAAGCGTTTTGACTTCTCATTAGGCAGTTTAATTTGAACATTATCCACCACAAAAAAGTCTTTCTCAAGTTTTCCTTTAAAAAAGTTCATGGCAGGCGATCCGATGAATCCTGCGACAAAAACATTGTTTGGATGATCATAGACTTCTTTCGGCGTTCCAACCTGCTGAATAACCCCATCCTTCATTACAACTAAACGGGTCGCCATTGTCATTGCTTCTGTTTGGTCGTGAGTGACATAAATTGTGGTTGTCTGCAATTTTTGATGAAGCTTAGAAATTTCAGCCCGCATTCGAACTCGAAGTTTAGCATCCAGGTTTGATAACGGCTCATCCATCAAAAACACTTTTGCATCACGAACGATTGCACGTCCAAGTGCCACACGCTGTCTTTGACCTCCAGATAGAGCTTTAGGCTTTCGATTCAAATACGGTTCAAGACCAAGAATGCGTGCAGCTTCCTCCACACGCCGTTTAATCTCTGCTTTCGGTGTTTTGCGAAGCTTAAGACCAAATGACATGTTATCGTATATTGTCATATGCGGATATAGTGCATAATTTTGAAATACCATAGCAATATCGCGATCTTTTGGTGCCACATCATTTACTCTTTTATTATCAATAAAAAAATCACCTTTTGAAATGTCTTCGAGCCCAGCAATCATACGCAGTGTTGTAGATTTCCCACAGCCTGAGGGTCCCACAAAAACAAGAAATTCTTTATCCTTAATGCTTAAGTTAAAATCTTTTACTGCTGTAACGTCGCCATCATACACTTTATAAATGTGATTTAGTTTAAGTTCTGCCAAGATATTACCTCCTCAATTTTGATGAGTTTCATTTTATTAAATTTTCAGAAAATATGTTATGTAACAAAGTGACGAAATTTCGGTTGTGTTTTTTGTGCAAGTTGCCGATTTTTGGTTGATATAACCAAAAAGAGAATCTGCTTTTGTTACATATGCTCCTGAAGATCATTATGCAGTAAAACGGCATTGTAATAAGCCAATTCAAGTTTCTTTCAGTTAGTTTCTTTCTGACTATATCGTTTTAAAATTATCTTTAAGAATCCTGTCAGAAAATCTAACCCTTTCTTTCCTCTTTCCACCTGAAATTCTTATAATAAAAAGAAATATAAAAGGGGTGAGGGCTGTGAGAATACACATTATCGAACATATGGATTTGCTTGGACTAGGATCAATACACCAATGGCTTGAAGAAACCGATCAGCTGGTTACATCTACACGGCTGCATAAAGGAGAACGCCTCCCCGACCCTTCGGAATTTGATTTGGTGATTTTGCTTGGCGGCCTCATGTCTGTTTATGAAGAAAACAAGTATCCATGGCTTAAAACAGAAAAACAATGGCTGAAAAACGTCATTGATGGCGGGAAACATGTGCTTGGCATTTGCCTGGGTGCCCAGCTTATTGCCTCAGCACTTGGTGCAGAGGTACGGCAGCACACATATAGTGAAGCAGGCTGGTGGCCGGTCGCTTTTCATCCCCACGCCCGGAGGCATCCGTTTTTGAGAGATGTTATGATCCCTGAGTGTTTCTTTCAATTTCATCAAGATACATTTGAACTGCCGGATAAAGCGGTTCTCTTAGCTGGCAGCATGGCATGCACAAGGCAGATGTTTTCTGTAAACAACCGGGTGCTTGGCCTTCAATTTCATCCAGAATTTACGCCTGAGAGCGTACAATATATTGCGAAACATCTGCATCCTTCTTTGAAAGAAGGCCCATTTATTCAATCCCCTCAAGCTATGCTGTCTTCCTGGCAAAACTGCCGGGCTTCCCAAAAGTTTTTGTTTTCCATTCTGCGCAATATCGAAGCAAGCGTGCAAAGCGAAGCTTTATCTCTTTCCTCTTAATCAAAAAAAGCATCCTGTCACTGGCAGGATGCTTTTTCAACTTATATTTTATATTCTGCGACCTGCTTCGACTTAACACCCATTTTTGAAAGGAACGCTGATAGCATGAAAGCAAAGAGTAAAAAGCCCATAATCATGGTGACGTGCCTGTTGCATCGATAATCGAACAAACTGCAGAGTTCGTGAGTCCAAGGTCTACTGCACACACTTTTTGTTCTTTGAAGATTTCCGTCTGATTTAAAATTTTGTGCAGCAGCGACTTCGCAACTTTCATGACCAAACCCAAATCCCCATTTTTCGGTACTTGTAATATGTTGATCGTGTCAAAATGGAAAGGAATTGTAAAACAAAAAAGGATCAGTATGAGTGATGATAAGTAAAAATCGGCAATCGATGTAATGAAGAAAAAGATAGAAGAACGGGGAGAATAAAGATCTTAGCTCCTAACCCCCACTAAATCGAGGATTTTGAAGACGAATGCGACGCTAATTTTCTGTTCAACTTAAATAATTTATCTTAAATCACTTTTCATAACTAGAAAAGGAATGCTATAAACATAAGTATAAAAACAGCTTAAATCCTATTGTTCTATCGTCTTTCTAACATTATAAAAGCATCCACTTCAGCCATTTTAATGTGCAAAGTGGATGCTGCTTAAACCTGACAATTATTTATTTTCACTGTGAGCTCCTTTTCATTGGCTGTATACACTGCTTCTCCGTTTGAAATTGGCTTTTCAAATAGAGGGAAATACAACAGCTATGAATATTGCATTCTCAACTTACACAGTTGCTTCGACAAATGCTCAAACCAGCCTTGGTCCTTTGTTAAAAGTGCCAGGTCAATCAGCTGTTCAATTGCCGCTTCAGCTGGTGTTTGCTCGGGAACTTTTTGAAGTGATTTGGACAAAACATGAATCATTCTTCCACGTAATTCTTCATTGGCTGAATTGACAATATATACTTTTGTGATATCTGCTGGCTTTCCTACCTTTACCACATAACCGTAAATCCTTTGTTTGTCCCACGTTTCTCCTTCCACCCATTGACCGACTTGAAATCGTGATTTATTTTTCATTTTCTTACTCCTCTGTTTTATTTTCTTATTATTACTTTTGAAAAATTCATATTTATTCATCCATAATGAACCAGGGAGCACCTAATCAACTTTTTATTATGATCTACTTTTTGTACAGATTTTAATCATTGATTTATATAAAAGACAGCATGGCTGTATCCACGCTGTCTTCTGTCTATCTCTTTCATTTATCATTGCCAAAAACTGATACTTTATTCTGGCGCCAATTATAACTGCTCCATCCTCAATAAGAATATTATTCACTATATGGTTGTTCCAGTTTGTCCAACCTTGTACAGTCTTATCTACTTAATATTCTTTTTCACCTCTCCGGGCATATACATACATATTCGAATTGTGTGCATCCCTTCCCTGCAAAAACATAGATAGATTGTTCATTTCACAAAGGTGTCAGCAGCTACAGGGGATTATGTCACCCCAGCAACAAGGCTGCTTGTTGGTTGTAGCCTGCTTAAAATAAATGTCATGACAAGTACATGCAGCATAGTTAAAAATGAAAGTTTACGTCTCTTTCTTTCCGCTCTTCTTCCACGCCTATGATTAGTATCTCTCAAAGCCGTATTTCTATCAAGTAATCGCTTGCAAGACAATGCACTTTTCACCTTCTAAAAATGCAAAAAGAAATCCACTTTAGCAATTTTGCGGCATAAAGTGGATGCTTCCAAAGCTTAATGAACTTTTATTTTCTCTACTATTTTCACTTCATATTTTGCCAGTGTGATTTCCCCTGCCAGTTCTTTTTCGGTTGCTATATCTTTTACTGTTGTTTCAAGCGTTATTTGCTGTTCCGGCGTTTTGAGAATAGTAGAAGATCGAATAAAGTCACCCAGCGGGCCTGCAAATCCGTTCATAGCTGCTACAGCTACTACTAGTTTTGACAAGGTCAAAATAATTTGCAAAAAAATCCTTGTATTGCCTGCTCCGGCGATCTGGGCACTTTCATCTAAATACATTGGGATAGGTTCCATGTAGCCTTTCATTAAATACGTATTCACAGGGATCAGGCCGCCAATATACAGCAAAATGAACAGCCAGTGACTGTTCATCTTTAAAAAATATTCAAAATCATATACACTTTTTATTAATCATCTCATACTTTCACCATATGATATAGCTGGAAAATAGAATAAACATACAAAAGTGGCCGCAGAACGGAAAAGGGGAGATATTAATGAGAAGAATTATTATTTCTACTGAAAGCGGAGCCGATTTACCAGTTCATGTAGCACAAAAGTGCGGTGTTCAAGTCGTGCCCATGCATGTCATTATGGACGGACAGGATTACTTGGATGGCTCCATTCCTGTTCGTGATATTTATAACTATTATGAACGTACGAAAAAAATACCTTCTACCACCTCTGTCAATTCCAATGAATATCACGAATTTTTCACGAAAATCCAATCAGATTTTCCCGGCTGCATTATCATTCATATCGGCTACACATCACGTGCCTCTTCTTCTTTTCAAAATGCGGTTATCGCGGCCGAGGAGTTTGACGATATTTTTTTGATTGATGCTTTAAATGTGTCAGGCGGCCTTATGGCGATTGTTATGTATGCGGTTACCCTGCTGGAAGCGGAGCCTTCTGTCACTCCTTCTGAATTGATCAAAAAAATTGAATCCCAGGTTCCTAAATCACGCCTTGCCTTTATTCCCGGCAGCCTTGATTTTTTAAGAGCGGGCGGCCGTGTCTCAAATGCCGCTTACCTTAGTGGATCGTTATTGAAAATCAAGCCGCTCATTGAACTAGTGGACGGCAAGCTTGTATCCACTAAGAAATACCGTGGCAATATGAACCGGGTCACAGAAAAAATGATGCACGATTATTTAAATAAATATAATCTAGATAAAGGGCAGCTCTATTTTCTGTATTCAAGCGGGCTTGATGACAGCATAAAAAAACGGATAGATGAAATGGCTGAAGAAGCGGGGTTTAACCATGTAACATGGATTGAAGCTGGCGCTGTTATTTCCACTCATGGCGGTCCTGGTGCCTTTGGAATTGCCGGATTAGAAATATAACTTCCCTAAGATTCTACACCTGCTCAGCGATTTCTAGGCGAACAATAAAGAAAGAAACAAAAAGAAAAGAGCTCCTGTATAGCTTTGGTTTATAAACAGATTAAATAAAATATAAAAGAACCTTGAGTAAACTCAAGGTTCTTTTATATTTTATTCGGTGTACAAATTTTGTTTCTTTCATTCGAATGAAAGACAAACCCTACATTCAGCTATTTAGTGATTGTAAGCACTTTAATTAAACTCCCTATCTTTCAACATCTAGATTTACTCTTCTTTTTTGCGCAACCAGGCGAAAAGACTGACAACAATTAAAGCAATCATAATACAAGAGTACCCCTGAATGGCATGAGTAAGACCCAGCCATTGTCCAATGTAACCAAGCGTTATGACTGGAATACTGACTCCTAAATATGTCATCACGAAAAAAGAAGAAGTCATATTTGCTCGATTGTCGTCTGTGGAAATTTGATTAAGGTAAGCTAAACTGCCTGCATAACTCGGTCCATTCCCCAATCCGATAAAAATAGTCGTTAAAACGAGCAATAATAAGGATTTTGACCATAAGGTGAGAAATAAACACAGCAATCCGAGAATTAAAAGAACATAACCTATTACGATTAGACGAAATACAGGCTGTTTTCTCAATATTACTTGATGAATAGTTGACAAACCTAGAACTAAAGCCACCATGGTCCCTGAAAAACTAAGACTAGGCTGGTTGGAGAAAAGATTAAGGTAGGTCGGTATAACCGACAGCATTAAACTCATAACGCCCCAGGAGAGAAAAGAGGCAGAAGCTGCCAGCAAGAAAGGCCTTCTTAATGATTTTGAAATGACTGGTATTTGAAGGACGGTTACACGTTCTGCAGCAGTTTTGCTATCTAACATAAAATTCAGGCCCAAAAGCCCTGCGACAGCAAGTAAAACATGGACAGCATAAGAAAATTGCATAGGATAGGGTGAATAATCTCCAAGGAAACCAGAAACAAGCGGCCCTATCGCATTTCCTAAAGTTCCGGCAATGGCAGCAACAAATGCACTTTTCACCTTGTCGTGTTTAGGATGAAAATCTGTCATATACGTAACGGCGATCCCATTTAGAATTCCAACTGATAGTCCTTGGAAGCAACGGGCGATAAGTAATCCACTTACACCACTTGATAAGGCAAAACCAACAGAACCTAAAATAGAAAAGATGACACCTGCAAATAATACATTTTTTCTTCCCCACTGTTTAGAAAACTGCGCCACAATAATAATAGTTGGGATTACAATGAGCGCATAGAGTGCATACAAAAAAGTAATAATTCCTGAAGACATTTGCCATTCTGATCGGTATACCGCATAAAGAGGGGCGGGAAGATTAGTGCCAAGTAACGTAATACATAAGCAATAGGCTACTAACCAAAAAGAGTAATGGCGTTGTCTAGATATATCTACATCTACTACATGTGATATGTCTCCTAATTGTACAGCAAGAGATTCGAATGATTCATCGCTTCCTGTAGCAGCAATTTTAATTTTAGTGAGGCTTGTTTTTTTACTCTTCCCCGCTTTAATTTTCTCAATATTATAACCATGGCTTCTAAACAATTCCGATAATTGAGCCAAAACTCCCGGCTGGTTTTGTACAAGAATTGATATAGTATGGGTCATCACTCTTCTCAGTCCTTTCCTCTTTAATTCTTTTCCGTATTCATTTTAGGTGTTATAATCCTAACGCCTATTTAAAAAAGCAAAGAAAAGACGGCTCATTATTCGAACCGTTTTCCTGTAACTACGTAGTACAGATCTGGGTCATTTCTCCAAAAAGATTGTACTTTATCAATTCCTACTTCTTTTGTAAGCTCCCCAAATGCAATATCATGTCTGATATATTCGGTTGCCACTAAAACCAAAGCGGGGTCTTTTGTTTTAACTGCCCAAGCAGCTGTATCAGGAGAGAAATTGGCAATTAATACTTCTTCCTTATCCCGGACAACAATTGTTAAGTGTCCGCCCATCCGTTTTTCTGATATATCGTGAGCCATAAAATCATGATGGTACGTGATACCTAGTTTCGTGTTTGGTTCTGAAAAAAGCATTGAAAATACCTTGATTTTCTCACTAACTTTTTTCTCTATCACTTTCTTAACAGCTGCGGCTTGGGGGTTCCAAATGGATAACCAGACTTCTTCTTGTGCCTCATCAATCATTTCTATGATTTCAGTCATCACTTTCTCGTCACTATTTACACGCCAAATTACATCTGTTTCCTGTTCATTTTCTAACGTTAGCAGGTTCTTTTCTAGAAAATCGAACGACTCATCAAAGCTTTTCCGCATCCGCTGGATTAATTCTTTCGCCGGAAGAGGCACATACTTCACCGGCTCTGAGGGAACAGTATAAATAGCCCCTTTATCCAACAACTTGCCTAAAACCTCATAAATCATAGAGCGAGGCACACCAGATCGCTTGCTGACCTCGTATCCTGTTACAGGTGAATTTTTCAACAAATTAATATAGGCTTTACATTCGTATTGGGAAAAGCCTAGTTTTTGCAATTCTTTATAGATTTCCTCCATTAGCTTCTCCCTTAATTAGTAGTTATTATAATAATTACTATATGTATTCTTTATATGAGTGTCAATGGCGTTATTAATCATTTATACCCATTCGATTTTTCTCTAGTATTTTTAATGGCTGCCCCTCAATCGAAATATAAACCTGTAAGTAAAAAAAGAACCAAAAGTCGTTTGTATTAAGATTTTAAACGAGAAGAGAAGCATTTCTTAATCGTCCTCTTTAATACGCACCTGTTTTGCTAGTTGTTGTAATGACAATAATATACAGCTTAACCTTAAAAGAAATTATAGTTTAAAAGTCTAAAGCAAAGCTTTATGCTTCTTTTTTTACTTTTTATCCCCCTTTAAATAGCGGTATTTATCGAATGAACTTCTGAATTTTAAAGAGGACAAATCGGCTTAATCTGGAGGAAAAGAAGTTTTTAGAGCACCCAAATTCAATTTTTTCCTATCTCATACTTTTCTTTTCAAAATTCCCTTTTACTTATAGTTTTGTTTCATTTAATATAGATTAGGTCTGTTGAATCAATCTTTTTATCCCGGTTTGCTTTTTATTTTGTACATATTCTTTCGAACAGAAAAGATTGAGGGACATGAGTTTGAGGTATAGTCGTTCACCCTTACCTGCTTGGCAGGAATGAACTTGCTATAAAATTGCTGAAAGAGGACGTGTCATCATGGTAAAGCAACGCAGCGTTGCAATTGCAATCATTCTTAGCTTAATTACATGCGGTCTGTACACTTTGTACTGGCAGTACACATTGTCAGAGGATCTTCGTGAACTCAGCCGCGATTACTCCTTGTCTGGAGGAATGGCCATTCTTTTAGGGCTGATTACGTGTGGACTTTATACGTTATACTGGTACTATAAAATCGGCCGGGCTTTACGCACAGCACAAGAAACGAAAGGCGTTTCTTCTTCGGATCAAGGCGTTCTATTTGTCATTCTAGGGGTGTTTGGATTTGGGATTATATCCATGGCAATCGCTCAGGCAGAGATTAATAAGCTCGTGGACTAATAGAAAAGCGTGGGAAAGAAAGCTTTTGATAGGGGCCACATTTCTTATAGCAGCCCTTATTTACCTTAAAGTTCTTTCTCCAAAATGGGGTCTGCATATTCCTTGTTTGTTCCGGGAAGTAACAGGCTTTTACTGCCCCGGCTGCGGTGTTACAAGAGCATCTTTAGCCCTGATTGATGGGAATCTGTATCAATCTTTCCGCTATAATATGCTCGTTTATGTCCTGATCCCTTTCTTTGGACTTTATATATACTGGTCTTATAAGGGGAATCGAGTATGGGCTGAACGCTTAATGATCAGCGCAGCCATTCTGGCACTTTTATTTGGAATCATACGAAACACAGAAATAGGCGCTTTTTTGGCACCTGTATCGCTGTAAAGCAGAAAAAGGACACGGTTTACTGTGTCCTTTTCTTGTGCTCTTATCTTGTTTTAGTCATGATTTTATTCATGTGCAATATTAATCCTCAGCCATCAAGAGCAGTGCATCTTTCCCTTTCATCCCTGCCGCAATGCCGAGCTTTTTCGCTTCATCAGTGACCGATTCCAACGGTGCTTCCAACAATTGTTCAATTGTGGTTACACCTAATGCACGGCCTGCAATAATGCCTCTCTCTTTTTTCTTATTCAGTATTTCCACATCTAAAGCTCCGCACATAATATAGCCTTTTTCATTTGTTACAGCGGAGAAATACGTTTTCGGAAAGTTAATCGTTACGGCGGTAAACTGTTTTCCTTCAATAACTACTGGATACATGTTTATCATACATTCCAACACTCCTTCCTCCCTATAAGGTATAGATAGGAAAGGAATATGTGCAGTGGTTTTGCCTAATATCAAGTTATCCAGTTTTCGCACGCCCTATTTGTTAAAATTTTTCTAGCTTGTCGGCTCACTAAAGTGGAGCAGCAACAGCAAGAAAGCGAAGACGCGAAAAAAGGTCAGGATGAACAGCAGAACAAGTAAAAAAGAAAATTGCTCAATTAAATAAAAACTCAGCCAATAAGCAATAATAAAACTGCCCATCAACGAGGACTTCCCTGCTCTGTTGGGGCAGTTCAATCAAGTTTAAGTCCTGTTAATTCTTTAATGTACTTTTTATGGAAATTTCGAAGTTTGGTTATGCATACCTTTGAATTGTAGGATTATACCTGTAGTGAACCTCTCCACCTAAATCAAAGATTTTGATGGAGCATCCCTTATCTTGAATACAGTACAGCATCAGCGGATTAAGCTTCCTCCGGAAGCCCGAGTGCATGATGGAGACTAATGAACGAAGACAA
>NZ_JAMBOO010000170.1 GCF_023715895.1 Domibacillus indicus
GTTTGAAAGAAGTGTTCTTTCAAAACTGGATAGAAGCGTTATTGTATGGGCAAAAACCTTTCGGTTACACGCCAAGTGTACATTGATTAAGTCCTCGATCGATTAGTATTCGTCAGCTCCATGCGTCGCCGCACTTCCACCTCGAACCTATCTACCTCGTCATCTTCAAGGGATCTTACTTACTTGCGTAATGGGAAATCTCATCTTGA
>NZ_JAMBOO010000171.1 GCF_023715895.1 Domibacillus indicus
CGCTCGCCGCTACTCAGGGAATCGCGTTTGCTTTCTCTTCCTCCGGGTACTTAGATGTTTCAGTTCCCCGGGTATGCCTCCTCCTGCCCTATGTATTCAGGCAGGGGTACCATCCCATTACGGATGGTGGGTTTCCCCATTCGGAAATCTCCGGATCAAAGCTTACTTACAGCTCCCCGGAGCATATCGGTGTTAGTCCCGTCCTTC
>NZ_JAMBOO010000172.1 GCF_023715895.1 Domibacillus indicus
GAAGGACGGGACTAACACCGATATGCTCCGGGGAGCTGTAAGTAAGCTTTGATCCGGAGATTTCCGAATGGGGAAACCCGCCATCCGTAATGGGATGGTACCCCTGCGTGAATACATAGGGCAGGAGGAGGCATACCCGGGGAACTGAAACATCTAAGTTCCCGGAGGACGAGAATGCAAACGCGAGTCCCTGAGTTGCGGCGAGCG
>NZ_JAMBOO010000173.1 GCF_023715895.1 Domibacillus indicus
CGGCTCCTAGTGCCAAGGCATCCACCGTGCGCCCTTTCTAACTTAACCTAAAATGGCGGTGTATCTTACTCGGTTTTTTGCTTTGGTCATACAATGTGTTGCTTCTATCCAGTTTTCAAAGAACATAATATGGTGGAGCCTAGCGGGATCGAACCGCTGACCTCCTGCGTGCAAAGCAGGCGCTCTCCCAGCTGAGCTAAGGCCCC
>NZ_JAMBOO010000174.1 GCF_023715895.1 Domibacillus indicus
TCAGTTACAGACCAAAGAGCCGCCTTCGCCACTGGTGTTCCTCCACATCTCTACGCATTTCACCGCTACACGTGGAATTCCGCTCTTCTCTTCTGCACTCAAGCCTTCCAGTTTCCAATGACCCTCCCCGGTTGAGCCGGGGGCTTTCACATCAGACTTAAAAGGCCGCCTGCGCGCGCTTTACGCCCAATAATTCCGGACAACG
>NZ_JAMBOO010000175.1 GCF_023715895.1 Domibacillus indicus
TCAGTTACAGACCAAAGAGCCGCCTTCGCCACTGGTGTTCCTCCACATCTCTACGCATTTCACCGCTACACGTGGAAGTCCGCTCTTCTCTTCTGCACTCAAGCCTTCCAGTTTCCAATGACCCTCCCCGGTTGAGCCGGGGGCTTTCACATCAGACTTAAAAGGCCGCCTGCGCGCGCTTTACGCCCAATAATTCCGGACAACG
>NZ_JAMBOO010000176.1 GCF_023715895.1 Domibacillus indicus
TCAGTTACAGACCAAAGAGCCGCCTTCGCCACTGGTGTTCCTCCACATCTCTACGCATTTCACCGCTACACGTGGAAGTCCGCTCTTCTCTTCTGCACTCAAGCCTTCCAGTTTCCAATGACCCTCCACGGTTGAGCCGTGGGCTTTCACATCAGACTTAAAAGGCCGCCTGCGCGCGCTTTACGCCCAATAATTCCGGACAACG
>NZ_JAMBOO010000177.1 GCF_023715895.1 Domibacillus indicus
TCCTAGTGCCAAGGCATCCACCGTGCGCCCTTTCTAACTTAACCTAAAATGGCGGTGTATCTTACTCGGTTTTTTGCTTTGGTCATACAATGTGTTGCTTCTATCCAGTTTTCAAAGAACAGTTTCAGCTGCCTGCATAAATAAATGCGGGCACAAGAAGAGATTGAACTCTTCAAAACTGAACAAAATCAAACGTCAAACG
>NZ_JAMBOO010000178.1 GCF_023715895.1 Domibacillus indicus
CCAGACTATATATGGAACAAAATTGTTCCTTCAAAACTGGATAATCTCTGTAAAGTAACGGCATACCGTGCCATTGTTAATCTTGATTAAGTCCTCGATCGATTAGTATTCGTCAGCTCCATGCGTCACCGCACTTCCACCTCGAACCTATCTACCTCGTCATCTTCAAGGGATCTTACTTACTTGCGTAATGGGAAATCT
>NZ_JAMBOO010000179.1 GCF_023715895.1 Domibacillus indicus
TCTCTCCTCGCCTACCTGTGTCGGTTTGCGGTACGGGCACCTTACATCTCGCTAGAGGCTTTTCTTGGCAGTGTGGAATCGAAGACTTCGGTACTAAAATTCCCTCGTCATCACAGCTCAGCCTTAATGGAAACGGGATTTGCCTCATTTCCAGCCTGACTGCTTAAACACGCGTATCCAGCTGCGTGATCTCCTATCCT
>NZ_JAMBOO010000017.1 GCF_023715895.1 Domibacillus indicus
GAAGTGCGGCGACGCATGGAGCTGACGAATACTAATCGATCGAGGACTTAATCAAGATTAACAATGGCACGGTATGCCGTTACTTTACAGAGATTATCCAGTTTTGAAGGAACAATTTTGTTCCATACATAGTCTGGTGGCAATAGCGAAGAGGTCACACCCGTTCCCATCCCGAACACGGCCGTTAAGCTCTTCAGCGCCGATGGTAGTTGGGGGTTTCCCCCTGTGAGAGCAGGACGCCGCCAGGCAAAAAAGAAGAACAGCGTAAGCTGTTCTTTTACTTTGGAATTATATTCCATGAAACAGCATATGATTTAAGGAAAAGTTATAAAGAAAAGGCAAGGTGCTGCAACAGTCACCTCCTTTTATATAGATAAACACCGCCTGAAATGAAATTCAGGCGGTGTTTTTGTATTTGAATTGCTATTCCCTGTTTTAGAATTGTGAAATTAAGGGTTCTTATTTAGTTAAGGGCGGAGCTTTCGATATGCACAACATTAAGAATATCACTATGATTGCATTATATACAGCTGTTATGCGTACGAAAACGAAGAAAGCCCGCAATCTGGTCGGATTCTACAATGGCATATTGGATAAATAAGATGCTTGACCATTTTGTACTCGAAGGTTGTGTACGTGTGCTTGCAGAAGAAGCGTGGTTAAACGCACAAAAAAGCCACGGAGGGAGCTCCGCAGCAAAAGACTGATTATGTAACGAAGGTTGAAACTCGCAGGAGGTAGTTGGGGGACTACCCTGACGCTAATTTACCCGCTTTGATGTGAGAATAAACTATAGACGCCAAAAAAAGCCGCGGTGACCGCCGCAGCAAACAAGATGAACTATGTAGAGTTCAGGAGAATGGGTGGCGGGTGTGTGCCACAGGAAAACATTTACCCGCTTCGGCACTAATGTAAACCAAAGAAATAGAAAAAGGCCGCGGTCGCGACTCCGCGGCGGGAAAAGATGAGTAATGATGCAACGACTGGTGAGGTATCCAAGATGTTGTGCATCGTTGCATGGTATTTTTTACCCGATCGAAAGAACAATAAACAACAGGGAGGAATTTATAGCATGAGGATCTATCAGTTATACAGCGTCTTAAACAACGAAAATCATTACACTACGTATGTCGGCCCGGACCGTGAGGAAGCCTTTGACAGCGGAGGCAATAACGCTCGCATCCGCGTCTGGATCCACGGCACCTATGCCGAGGACTATTCGTATGGGAGCGGGTGAATAGCAGTCTGTCTACACGCGATCGGACTGAAGAGCTCAAGGAAGGCTTTGAGCGTATGAAAGAAGACGAAGAAAAGACGCAGCAACGGCTGGATGGAGAACATCCGGAAAGCAATCGTTAACTATGAGCAAATGTTTGCCGTCGTCTTGAAGGCGAAGTAACGCCGCGACGGGCGCTACAGTCTTATGGCGATCGCAACTGCATTATTTTCCGTTTGCTCTGCGAAGAAGCTAATTTTTGAGCAAAAAAAAGAAAGTACAAGCTACCACCCTTGTCCCTTCTCACGTTGGTATTCCTGCTAATCGTGTGGTTATGGTTGACGATGAAGGCAGGTATTTATTTCCAGGTAAAGACGTAATCTCCAAGCATAAAAGTCGGCATGCAAAAGTGAAGGGGAAAGATCTTAGCTCGCCACTCTTGCAGCTGGAAAAAGGGAAGGGCAGTAGGGTTTAATTACCTGAGTGCCTTAATAGATGAGTATCAATTAAGATCATGCGGACTGTTGCTGTTCTTCCTTTATACACAACCTTAACGGTATCACCGTCAACAACTTCTTTAACTGTCACTTTTGTAGCCGTCTTTGGCAGTGCAGCTTCAGCAGTGCAGCTTCAGCAGTTTGAGACGATAGATCGTTAAATACAGGTGTAAATGATCCAGCTAATAATGAAACAGACAGAAGGGACGTGGCAACTGGTTTAAATAATTTCTTTTTAAGCATTCTTTTTCTCCTCTTTTAGTAAATTATCTAAGATTATTTTTCTATGAAAGAGGACATGTTGCTAGCTTTTTCGTTCGACAAAATATAACAATAAGAGTACTGTTAATTATTCTTTCCTAAATGTACTAATCAAACAGGCAGAAACATAAAGCTTTTTGAAGGGGGTACTGCCATGCATTGGATTAAATTTATGATGAAACAATTCCTGAAAGAGCCATTGTGGTTTAAAATACTAATCTCTATCACTTTGCTTAGTTCAATTATTTTTAGCAGTTCGTTTTTTTCGGATAATGCCTATTACCAGGGTGGCTCTAAATTAGCTGCAGCTATCTTTTTTTGTGCCTATGGTATTAAATTGAGGAGAAAACGTCTGGATTCTATCTTAGTATTTGCTACAGCAATTATATGTATTTTTTTATTCTGGCACAGTATTAAGAATGCTTAGTCTTTTCTCTTGATACTATGAGATGGAAAGAAGTTTTTAAACATACCAACAAAGCAAAGCCGTATCAGTTATAGCTGCGTACAGCTTTTTTAATTTATGCACAAAAGTTCCTTTTTGTTAGGGCTCTGTTAAAGCCCGATGTCGATAAAAGCCCTGTTGTTTCTATGATGCACTATATAGACGTACTGTTGATTAAAACGTATCTTTTCAACTCACTTTATCATTGTAAAATTCGCAAGCAGCCTTTGGTTTGCTTTCCAGCTCTGTGGGGTATTATCAGTAAAGTAGCAAGTACTACCCCCATCTAATGTTAACTCATCTTTTTTCCCGAAGATCCTTTGGTTCTTCGGCTCTTTTTTTGCATATTTTTCTACAAAATGGGTATATGAAAATTAGAATGACATCTCAGATACTTCGCCTAAAACGGGATACATTCCCGTTTTTTAATGGCTGCTTTTTGCAAGAAAGATTAACAACTACCCACTTATAGAGCGGAGCTATTGCTATGAAACAAATAGTAAATATCTTTTCTAATGAATTATCCCTCTTAGCTGACGAATATAGGCGGTGCTCAAACATTACTCTTAAAAAGCAAATCCAAATAGATATCCAGCTCTTACAGAAAGCAATCGAACTTTGCGAACGGAAAGAATAATAGCCAGTATGTTTCATTGGCCTAACTGCTTTATTTTTTGTAGATGTGGTCCGTTAACAGTTTCGGTCTAATACTTAATTTCATTTTTATAAAAAATCAACAGTAACGTTTAATAGAGCCTTTATTAAAACAAAACCGCCATTATAAAAGAGAGGGGAATTTTCGTTACATAGCGCCCATCATTTGAATCTCCTACAAAGCAAGGCGTCTACTGCAAAGAAATATTCAACATTAAATAGCTCTGGAGCTTTATTGATGGCCAACCTTTTATCAAAGGGCAGATCCAATTTTTCAAGCATAACAGTCGGCATACAGAAATGAAGGGTGAATGTCTTAGCTTGCCACTCTTGCAGTTGCACAAAAGGGAAGGGCAGCACGGTTTGATTACCTGAGTGTCTTAATAGATGACAAACCTCCTGAGCGAATTCCTGCCATTGTTCTGCTTTAGATAAATTTTCATTAACTTGATCATCATAAAAGAAAAACCTGTCACTAATTAGATAAATTATCTATAGGAAAATACGTTATAATGTAGCATTTCTATTTTTATGTAAGCATTTTTTTGAATTAAAACTTTTAGGGTAGGTAAAATAATAAAACAATGTCTACAATGTATGCAATCGCAGTTAAGTGATAAATAATTTTTTAGTTTACCCATCAAAAGGGATGGAGAAGTGGAGTTGAAATATGTGTCTAAGGATAAAGGAAACTTTAATAAACTTAAGTCAGTTCAAGAGGAATTAGAGCTATATAAACGATTAGTTACAGAGCTCCCTGTAGATATAGATTATATTGACGAAAAAACAAATATCAGAGTTTTCAAAAATAAAAATGACAGATCTATTGTTATGGAAGAAGTTAATGTAGAAGATATCGAAAAAAGCGATTTAGTTTATCCGTCGATTGGATATAAATTTGAGCAGTTAGAAACGTTTTTACAACCACTCCTAGATGTAGTACCCCATCACATTGTTTTTATCGATAAGAATGGAATTATCACACTTTGTAACGCACAAACGTTAATTGATTTAAATGAAACGAAAAAAAACGTAATTGGTAAGAACATTTCTTACTTGTTAAAAATAGAGGAGAAGGATATTAAACTGCTAGAAACACTGAATACTGGGAAAGAATTTTATAACTCAGAGATTTTAGACTCGAACTACGGAATTATCAATACTAGAATAATATATGATGATAATGGCGATATATTGAGGATCGTTGGTTTTTTTCATTTCTTAAACCATTTAAAAGAAGCAGAAAAAATGAATATGATCGGACAAATATCAGCAAGTATTGCTCATGAAGTTAGAAATCCTTTAACAACGGTACGCGGGTATTTGCAGTTGTTGGGACAAGGAGAGCTAGAGGTAGATCCTAACTTATTTCGTACACTGTTAATACCAGAGTTAGACAGGGCAAATAAAATTATAAACGACTTCTTGATGGTTTCGAAGCCATCACCAATGACAAAGGAACCTAAGCTAGTAAGTGATTTAGTAGCGCATTTTAAAAGGCTTCTGGACAGTGAAGCTCTTCTTAAGAAAGTGAAGCTAATTGTAATCGTTAGTGAGGATTTAGAAGGTACGCTCATTCTTATAAATCAAAGTGAACTCATTCAAGTATTTGTGAATTTATTTAATAACGCAGTGGAATCTAAAGGAAACAATGACCTGGAGATTAGTTTAGTCTGCACGCAAGAAAAGAATAATATTATTTTTCAATTCAAAGATAATGGGGTTGGAATAGATGACCAAAAGTTAAAATATATTTTTGACCCTTTTTTCTCCACGAAGGACACCGGAACCGGCTTGGGATTGTCGCTTTCAAAAAAAATTATTGAGTTACACGGAGGGAATCTTTATGTTTCTAGTACTCCGCATAAAGGAACAGTTTTTACGATTAAAATTCCGATTTATGATATAAAAAAAGCTAAGTAAAACCAGAGACTTTCCAGGGGTAATCAGATTGTCGGATAGCATCAGTCAAAGCTGGAGAGATAAAGAATCCAGCTTTGTTTTTTATTATGATCTCGGTTATTGATAGCTCCCTAAATCTACCGCATTTTCCCCAAGTGATCTTCCGGTGCTTCATTCATCTCTTTAAAGAACAGTTTAGAGACGGTTTATTGAAGATCTTCTAACTCATAAAAGAGAAGGGGATTTTCCGTACATAACGCCCATCATTTGAATCTCCCAATTTGAATCTCCCAGAGAGCAGGACGCTCTTCCGCAAAAGAGTGTTCAACATTAGTTTCTCGAGCATAAAAGTCGGCATGCACAAGTGAAGGGTGAAGGTCCCAGCCTGCCACTCTTGTAGCTGGACAAAAGGGAAGGGCGGCACGGTTTGATTACCTGAGTGTCTTAATAGATGACAAACCTCCTGAGCAAATTCCTGCCATTTCTCTTCTTGAAGTATGTTCTCATTGTTGATAATTCATCAAAAGAAAAAAACTTTCATTAATAAATAAAAAACTCTCTCCGATTAAGAGAGAGTGATACACACACTTTATTCGCAAGCAACTCCATCGCCATCGCGGTCTAAGTGATCCCCAAATCCAGGATCTCCTTTGCGAATTGGTGCAGTACCAGCAGCTCTTACCGCGGAACAGTTTTCATAGAATACACTCTCTACCGCAGGTTCTTCCTCTTCGACTACCGGTTCGGCGGACGGAAAGGTAGCCGATCCACAGGCGAAGTGATGGATGTTGAATAAATTGTCAATCACTACATAGTCCGTATATCTAATGTAACGCTGGCACTTCCGGCAAAACATTTTCTCCGTTCGTTTCACGTTATCAGCTCCTAGCCTTTTTCTTCATTATAGAAGATAGACGGATAGTTCCACTGTAAAGATTGCGTAAATAAAAAGGATTGATGAAAAGTAAAGGATATCGCAAAGTAAAAAACAGCCCGGTAAATAAGCCGCGGCTGTTTAAGTAAAACAGAGAATAAATTATTTGTTCACTAACGCTTTATTTTCAAAAGAACGGGTTGGAGGAGGAAATCCGAAAGCAGAACCGTCTGTGTGGACGACTTCTTCTTCCCATGGCAAAGCATACTGGCCTTCAACAAGATCCTTCATATAGGTATATGGGCAATCAGAAGCTCCACCTTTTACTGCCACGTAACCTCGATGGCCAAGCTGATAAATGTTATTTTCTACTGCCCATACTTTGCGCGCTTCTCGTACAAGCGCTGGTCTTACTTCTCCTGTAATGATTTCATCCGGCCGGCCTCCACCTTTTACGAGGGGCACACCATCAAAATTAATAATCGATCCTTCGCCCATCGAGTCAAAGGTTCCATCGCTGCCACTTAAACAAACGGAGGCAGTGTACATTAAATTACAAAAAGCATTTGATTGATTGGTAATATCCCATGAATGCCGGATCGGTGCTGTATAGCCGGCGGTTCGGATCATAATATCCGCGCCTTTATAAGCGCACTCCCGCGCCATCTCTGGAAACATTCCATCGTGGCAGATAATAAGTGCCAGTTTGCTGCCGTTCGGGCCATCGCACACTGGAATTCCTAAATTGCCTGGTTCCCAAGGTTCAACAGGCACCCAAGGATGTAATTTTCGATAATTTAGTTTGATTTTACCTTTGTCATCAATAATTAATCCTGTGTTATAGGGGTTTCCATCAGGGTTATATTCCATAATGGAAAAACAGCCCCATATTTTATTTTCTATGCATGCTTTTTGAAAAGCCTGCACTTCAGGTCCGTCTACTTTGCACATAATTTCCGGATTCATGTCCATAGAGAGTCCATGCAGTGAATATTCCGGAAATACAACTAGATCCATCGTCTGCTGATTTCTTCTTGCTTTGCCCACAAGCTCGCACACACGATCTGTCTGTTTTCGAAGATCTTCTTTTGTTTTCACCGTTGGAAGCTGAAGCTGAACTAAGCCGATGACAACTCCATCGGGAGACTTATTTAATCCTCCAAGACCACTCATTGAAATCCACTTCCTTTTCTTATGCTAATTTCTATATTCCAAAACTCAACCTGCATTTCGAATTTCACCTGCGCTGGCGGTTTTTCTTGAGAGCAAGGCATAAGCCGCGCCGCCCACAATCATTGCTGCAAAAGCCGTGGATAAAAACGGAGCATAAAATTCCGTAACCAATCCTGCCAATGAACCAATAAACCAAGCAACAAACGGCTGTGAGCGAAATGATTCGGAAATGTCGGCGTTTTTCCTAATAAACATTTGGTCGATGATAATAATTGCTCCAATTGGGGGAACAATAATTCCCAACAAATTCAACCATGTAATAAAGTGATTCCAAGCACCTGAAAGGGCAATAACGATACCAATCACACCCAAGACCAAAGCGGTTGTTCTCATTTTCTTTCCGAGAAGACTTGACCATCCAACAGCTCCGTTGTAGAGGCAATGGGAGCAAACACTGCCTAAATTCAAAAATAATAGCAATACAGCAATCAGTGAAATAGCTCCGCCTTTTGCAGCAATATATTGAAAAAGGTCGGCATTCTGGCTGGCAGCTGCAGCAATCAGTCCGCCAAATACCATAGCCGTCATATTGGCAAAAGGGAAAGCAGTACCTGTTGCAATAATAGATTCTTTTGTATTCTTAGACCATCTATTAAAGTCTCCTGTTAACGTTCCTGAATCAATAAATAAAGAAACAACCATTGTAACTGCGATACCCAGATTTAGCGTATTGTTTCCAGCAAAACTTGTAATAGAAGACCAGCCGCCTGCCGATACGGCATCTCCAACTGCCCAAAGGCCGAAAATGAAGAAGAAAGGAGCGGATAGGGCACCAATATAAGTTAAAGCTTTTACACCTACCAAAGTAACCCCAATGTATAAGACCCCTGCGATTAATGTAATCAAAAAGAAGTTAGAGCCAAAAGCCTGATTCATACTGCTGCCTGTTAATCCTGTCTGCACAGCGAACCAGCCGATAACAAGAGTAGATAACAAGCCGGATACTATCATTGATCCTTTGCGCCCGAAGGTAATAGCTGATTGCAGAGAAAAGTTATAACCCTTTTTTGTTGCTAAAATCCCCAATAGCCCTACATATCCGAATAAGATAAGGTTTCCAAGCAGGATGGCAAGCATTCCTTGCCAAAAACCTAAGGAGGTAACAATGGCAGCACCCGTTACAGAAGCGGTGATGATCATCGGAAAGCCGATCCATACCAATGACACGGACAATAAACTTTTCCGGGCTTGGACAGGGACAGCGGAACGTTCATATTCTTCTTCTAAGATCGCTTTTTCGTTTGTACTCATTTCTCTGCCTCCTTTAATTGGTTAAATTCTATTTTGAATCAAGCGTTAACAAGCAGCTCGCTGAGTGCTTTTATAACATGGGTTGAACTTGAAACACTGCCAAATACGCCGCCCTGCATCGTCACCATTTTAAGTGCAGCCAGGTGGTTATCGTGGTCTGTTGCACCGGTGCAATCTTCTAAAATCAGACACTCGTAACCTCTGTCATTTGCTTCCCTCATGGTTGTATGAACACATACATCTGTTGTAATACCGGTTAAAATCAAGTTTTTAATGCCTTTTGTTTTCAAAATTAAATCAAGGTCTGTGGCGTAAAAACTGCCTTTTCCAGGTTTATCGATTATCACTTCTCCCGGCGCCGGTGTCAGCTCCTCGATAATTTCCCATCCTGGCTCATTGCGAACAAGGATCCGTCCATTCGCTGTCTGTGAGCCGATTTCTGCGCCGGCTCGTTGGCTTCTCCAGCGTTTGTTCTCAGGAAGGTCTGATAAATCAGGCCGGTGTCCTTCTCTTGTATGGATGACAGTGAAATTATCTATTTTTCTTACGAGTTCAAGAAGTTCTTTGATAGGCTTTATAGCTTTTCTTGTTAGTGAAATGTCATAGCCCATCTGATCAACATAGCCTCCATAACCACAAAAATCAGTTTGCATATCAATAATAACGAGTGCCGTATTCTCGGCGGTCAACTCTCCATTAAAGGGATACAGATAGGGGTTGGCTTCAATATACATTTACATTCCTTCTTTCTTTTGAGGTTAAAGCTGTCATTGATTTCTGTCTGCTTATAAAGAAATAAGGCGTTCTTCTTTTTGCAAAGCCTCGTGTATACATTTTGCAATTAATGCTGCATTAGGCGTATCGCTGTGAATACAAATCGTATCGATTTTTGTATGTGCACTTTCAGCAGTCAGCTGTTTCTCCAGCAGACGGACAATGGTTTCGGAAATCTTTTGCGGACTTCCGATTTCACTTAGATTCCAGTTAAACATTTTGACTTGACCGTTTGTATAGGGGCGATCCGCAAAATATTCATTCATTACTTTTAATCCGGCTTCTTCAGAGGAAACAGCAAGCTCTGAAGAGGGAAGTGCATATATATCCAAACGTGGATTGTAATCGGCCACTGCTTGTACAGCTGCCTGACTTAATGCTTTGCTTGAACAAGCCATCATATAAAGGGCCCCATGCAGCTTCATATGTGACATAACCGTTTTATTTGCTTTTAAGAATCCATCCAGCGCACCAAGCTGATACAGCACATAATCATAGACCTCTTGGGGAGTAGCATTGATTTCTCTTCTTCCAAATCCAAGTTTGTCCGGAAAACCTATATGTGCCCCAATACGTACACCATGAGAGGCGGCTAACTGAACAGTTTCTCTCATAACATGCGGATCACCACCATGAAATCCACAGGCAATGTTAGCGGAAGTAATATAAGGCATTAATTCTGAATCCGCTCCATACTTGTATACACCAAAGCTTTCTCCCATGTCGGCGTTAATATCTATTTGTTTTTTCATCAAACAACCTCCAGCCAAGGATAAAAGGCAATTAATGATTCACTATTTTTTCTGGCAGTACAGGCGGCTTTCTTGGTTTTGCTAACTTTTCGTATGCATAAGCCAGTTGGAGTAAAGAAGCTTCTGAAAAAGGCGTTCCTAACAATTCAAATCCAACGGGTATGCCGTCTGGTGTAAATCCGCCCGGAACTGACATAGAAGGCAGGCCGGTTTGAGAAGAAATCGTTGTATTCGTTGGAAAGGTCAGGCAAGACCATTTTTCCGCATGCAGCTCTTCGTAGGTTGGCGGCAAAACTTTTACGTCTGGAAACAGTAAAGCTTCAACTTCATAAGAAGCCAGCACATTCATAACGGTTCTTCTAAATTCTTCTTGAGCAAAACGCTGGCGGTAATAATCCGCCTGCTCAGCAGGTTCTTCAGGTCCATCTGCAATATCATGGAATAGATCATTTAAAGGATGGAACGCTTTAGCGTTATAAACCTCCATAAAAGACTTTAACGGTGTGTTCTCTCTGCTGCTTAAAAAGCGGGTGATGTCCTTTTTTGATTGAAGGGTATACATGGACGTTTCTTCCAAGAAGCGGTCCAGCTCCGGAATTTCAACAGAATCCACAATAACGGCACCTGCTGCTTTTAAACGCTCTATCACGGACTCGATGACTTGGTTAACGGGTCTCGAATCGTCATTATCAGGCCCAAAAGCACTTCTTAATATTCCAATTCTTCGTCCTTCTAAATTAGAGTGTTTAAGGAGTTCTTCGTATTTGCCTGCATCTCTTGCTTGAATAGCTGCTGCAGTAAAAGGATCCTTTTCGTCATAACCGACTATTACATCAAGCAGCTTCGCCATATCTCTTACTGTTCTTGTAATGGGTCCCGGAGAGTCTTGGAAATGAACGAGCGGAGAAAAGCCAAATCGGCTGATTAGTCCTGTCGTGACCCGCAAACCAAACAAATTGTTAAACGAAGAAGGGATACGAATGGAACCGCCTGTATCTTCTCCGATTCCAACTGCCCCAAAGTTTGAAGTAATTCCGCAGCTGGTACCTGCACTTGAGCCTCCTGCTTCGCGGTTTAGCGCATAGGGGTTCTTAGTTTGGCCGGTGACAGATGAAAATGAGAACCATCCTGCAGCAAAATCACACATACTCGTTTTCGCCAGAATGATAGCGCCTGCTTCCCGCAGCTTTTCAACCAGGGTTGCATCTGATTTAGGTACATATTCTTTAAAAGCGCTGCTGCCGAACGTGGTTGGAATCCCTTTTGTTTCGGCTTGATCCTTTACTAAAACAGGAACTCCGTGTAGAGGCCCTTTTAACTGACCATTCACTTTAAAATAGCGGTCAAGCTCTACTGCTTCTTGGCGGGCTTTTTCGTTTACATTGACTATTGCATTTAATTCCGGGCCAGATTGATTAAAAGACTGTATGCGTTCTATATACCATTCAACCAGTTCTAAGCTAGTCAAAGTTCCTTTTTGTATAGCCTGCTGAATCTCTTCGATGGTTGTTTCTAAAAATGAAAATGAAGATGCACCCATTTTAGTCACTCCTTATAAAAATAAATTCTAAATATTCTGATAATATAAATGTTAACTGTTGCTTTCTTCGAGCCCTTTTTGTATGGCTTTATATGTGTCTTCTAAATGTTCCACTAGTAAGTCAAGCAGTGCTTCTTTATCTTTTTTTATGAAGTAATCTAACATTAAATAGTGCTGCTTTTGTCCTTCTTCAAAGGAATTAATAGTAGACGAATAAATAAACATATAAGGCGTAACCTTATCCCAGACATTTTCAATTAACTGCTGCAAGGATGGGGAATCCGCTAATTTATACATAGTTAGATGAAAGGTGCGATTTAATCGTTGCCAGTCATTGTAGCTGATTTCTTTGTTGTCCATTTCTTCTAAAATTTCCTCAAGCTCTTTTATCTTTTCCCCATGATTATCATTTAGATTTTGAAGGCACCATTCAATAGAAAGCGATTCTAGACGCTGCCTAATCACAAACAGCTGATTCACTTCATCCAATGAAAGTTTATTCACGGTTACACTTCTGGTCTCTACCGATAAAAACCCCTCTGCTTGCAAACGGCGTATGGCTTCTCTGACCGGCATTGTGCTTACACCAAAGCGTGTTGCAATCTCCCGAATGGTAATTTTTGATCCTGGCCTAATTTTTCCGGTTCTGATCTGCTGGCGAAGCTGTTCATAGACTTCCTTGTTTACGGTTGAAACTGTAATAAGCTCAGACAATGATTCACCTCTTTTCTGTGATCAGTGATATGTGATCACAATGTAAAAATTATTACTTCTATGTTGGTTGTTATGTTGATCTTAATGCACTAAAAAACATTTTTCTTAATTCATGTAAGGTTTTCTGACAGATTAAATATTTCTGTATCAATAAAAAAGGAACATATAACGGCTGAGTATCTGAATAGAAAAACAAAATGTGTCAGTGATCGGCTTTCATGACGTCTTTTTCACTGAAACACTTTAGCCGCCATTGACGACGGTTAACATGCCGCTTTACGAAATGGGCTGCCAGTCTGTTAAAAAAATGGTCGGCATTTTAAAAGGGAAAGATAATGGACAGGGGATGATCATTAAAGGCGCGGAACTCATTGTTCGTCAAAGTACAGGCCGCCGATAAGTAAAAAAATGAAGAAATTTATGATCGAAGAGTAGCTTAGAAAAATGCAGAATGGGTGAAATGGGCGGCATGATGTAAGTTAAAACGTTGAATTATTAACGTTTTAAAGTATTATTCACCATTTCATTTTGAAAAGCAGTTACGGTTGCTTTTCAAAATGAGAACTGTTCAAATAAATTAATTTTTTCTAAATTATAGACTACTTCCTAAAAATAGGAGGTAGTCTTTTTTTCTTGAATTTACATATCGGGATTGAATGGAGACTGGAAGTTTAGAAACACAATTAAGATTAATATTCAAAATTACAAAGTATTGCTTGGTGTATTTGCTGGTTACTGTATTAATCATGGAGTTAGAAATATTAAAGAAATAATTAGTAGTGTGCTGCAAAAGTTTACATGATCTTTACAGATTCAATATATTTATACAATATAACCTTCTTATACTGGAATTTGTGTTGTTAATAAGTATTCAACTTCTTAAATGTCCGCTAAGAGATTGAATAAACTATTAAAGGTGAAAATAAAGTATTTGAAAAAGAAATCATTTAGAAATTCGCAGTAGAAACGGAGAGATGTAAAAGGTATGAAGTTTATGAAAAGAAAATTAATGAACTCAGTAACAACACTTGCAGTGCTAACGATGGGATGTTCCGCGCTTCCTGTTCAGGCCGCCAGCCAATCTTCTGATATCGAGGGGAGCTTTGCGAAAGATAAGCTTTCAAAACCTTCTAAACCACAAGGAACTACTGAAGAAGTAAATATAGATGCTCCTAAAGCTGAGCAACCTTTACCCGCAGTGGATAATGGCGGAAATGCAAATGATTCTGTCTTAAAGAATATAGCTGCGACCAATCCTTTTATTAATATTTTAGATGGTTTTGATCAAATCTGGTCAATGAATCAACCGGATTGGAGAGACGGAACAGCGTTAACTAAACCAGGTGCAAATGGTGAGATTGCAGACTATGGCGACGGACCTACCGTTTATTTTGATGGATATAAAAATGATGAAACAAAAGTAGTAGCTGATAAGAAAACATATGCAAACGAAGAAATCAGAAATGCAGAGACTTGGAAAGCTAATATAAAATATGTAGAAGATGTTACGAAAAACCGAACAGATGAAGAGGCGTTAGCAGCCTATTATGATGATCAAAGAGATAAGATATATAGTATGATGGAAGCTTATGGGCCTTTAGCTAATACATACGTAGATATAGTTAAACCGACAACAAGTATTGTAAGATCACCAGAGGACATGAATAAGGTATTGGAAGAAGCAACTGTTGAAGACCAAAGCCAGGGAATGGGGCAATGGAAGGAATCTGAACTTTCAGATGCGATGGATTTAGTTCATTTAATTAGATTTAGAAGTCCTTCTTCGTCAAACCCTTCTAAGTACTTTTTCTCTTCTCCAAGACCGTACAGAATGAATTCAAATGGAGAAGTGAAAGAAGTTGTTGATCAGAATGGTTTACCTGTTTGGGAAACAATCGGCAGTGGTGAGAGTGCAGCAGAAGAATTGCCTTCAGGCGGTAAAAAAGAAACAGGAGAAAAACATTTCCAGCAATATGAAACGAATGTGGAAGTAATTCCTGCATTAGAATATGTAAGAAGAAAAGCGGAAGACGGAAGAGGAAAAGATGGAGCGTTTCCGAGTGGGCATACAAGTGCAGCATATTTGTCAACATTCGGATTTGCATATGCAACACCGGAAAGATATGCTGAATTTTTAACAAGAGCAGCTCAAATGGGAGAAAATAGAATAGTGGCCGGAATGCACTCTCCACTTGATGTGATAGGAGCAAGAATACAATCTACAGCAATGACTGCATTTGCATACAATCTTCCAGAAAACAAAGAGGTATTAGACAAGGCGTATGAAAATGCTGGAAATGTATTCGGTGAATTAGCTGAATCAAAAGGAATGAGCTTGTACGAATATGCACATACGGTAACAGAGGATTATAAGTTTGAAAGTGCGTATGATGAAGAAAAGTGGGAAGATCATGAAGCAAATAAAGCTTTCTATCGGGAAAAACTTACTTACGGATTACCTCAAACAGGAACAAAAGGTTTAGCCCCTGTAGTGCCTAAAGGGGCCGAAGTTTTATTGGAAACTCGTCAGCCTTATTTAACAGATCAACAACGCAGAGAAGTATTATATACCACAGAAATTGAATCAGGCTACCCTGTAATAGACGAGTCAAATGGTTGGGGAAGAATTGATTTGGTAACAGCAGCTGATGGATATGGTGCGTTTTTAAACAATGTAACAGTTGATATGGATGCTTCAAAAGGAAGATTTAATGCACATGATTGGTGGAGAAATGATATTACTGGCAGTGGTATGCTTACCAAAAAAGGGACAGGAATGCTTACATTGACAGGAGATAACAGTTATATAGGAGGCACATTGCTAAAAGAAGGAACGCTAGAAGCTACTTCTACGGCTGCTTTTGGTAAAGGCGATCTTTATGTAGAAAATGGAACAGTTTCAGTTGATGCAGATGGACCTTTAAATCTAAATGGCAATTTCACAATAGAAGCTGGAAACTTAGATATTGCAATGGATGATGATAGCAGTCAAGTAAATGTTGATGGACTGTTATACCTTGATGGTGGGGACCTGAATTTAGATCTTTCTAATTATGAAATAGGGAAGGCTAAAGACATTACTTTGGTGACTGCCGACAAGGTGAAAGGTAAATTCGATAATGTAACTGCTAGTGGTTACAAGGTAACTGTCAAATATAAAGATAATAGTGTTATTGCAAGTATCAAAGCAAAAAAATAGCAATTGGTCATTCAAAATATCTAAGCTGCCGACTATTGTCGGCAGTTTTTTTCGTGTGCCGGCATGGGTTATAACTAGGTGATGAAAGTCCATTACAGAACTGGCAGGAGAAACTGTTAGCGAATGGATGTCTATCGTGGGTTAGAATCTGAAGGAAGCCGGACGCAAAATCCTGAACTGACGAACAGAAACTGAATACAAGGCAGATTTAGAACGGACAAGTTTGCGATCCAAAACAAAGTCCAATACTGCACAGCTTCCGTATAGTAAATACAGCAGTTACATGGGAGGAAAGTGATAACCCTTACCAGGGGAGGTCTCGCGATGGTCAGTTAAGATAAAATATTCTACTTAGAAGTGTTATGGGCGGTATGATGTAATTAGCGCCTTAAACCCTTGATATACCAAGGATTTAGAGGACTTTTTATATCATATGGTAAGCTTTTCGGTAAGCTAACGCCTAAAATATAGTCAAATGAGCAAGTCTCCCATTAATTCACTATAAAGCCTGAAATGAAATAACATCCACCTGATTGACCAAACATTTCTTTAAATTAATTAACAGTTTTGGTCAACTATCTAGAGAATATTTTTTATTAAGATATTCGAAATACATGCCTGTAATTATATCGAGAATATCAATTCTCTATCCAAGTTATTCTTTAAATGGAAAAATATAATACTTTGAAGGGAAACTCTCTTTCGCGTCGAAAGTAATAGACGAAAAGGGGGCTTTAATTTGAAAAAAATTTCATCAAGTATTTTAGCTGTAATTCTTTTTTTAACAGTTTGTTTGTTCGGTATTCAGACAGAAGCAGCGGCTGTAAACAAGCATTACACAGTAAACGTTGCAAAGTTGGACGTACGTGAAAAACCAAGCCCGAAGGCAAAGATAGTAGGTTCTCTAAAAAAAGGAACGGTTGTGTTTGTTTATAGTACTGAGCCGGGTGGGTGGTCAAGGATTAAATATAATGGAAAAGCGGGATACATAGCTTCGAGTGGATTAAAAGGACAAGGAAGCAGTACTAAAACAACTCCGATATTAATGAAAGATATTAAATTTGGAATGACATATCAGCAAGTAAAAAATAGAGAAACTAGAGGATTGTATTATGACTACTATGATCCGTTAATAACTTCTTATCTGACATACGATCTAAAAAAGTCTAAGTATAATATGACTTCTCATCTTGTTTATCAGTTTGATTATAAGAGTTTAGTTAATGTTTGGTATGATTTCAATCCAAAGAGAAATTATCATCCCATCAGTCAATTACGTAGCTACTACATGAAGCTACAAGCACAAGGAATAAAAGAATTCGGTGGCGATTATTATTACAATCACACGCAGAATGGCGATTATGTTGACTTCTCAACTACGTGGAGCTTAGATGGATACGATGTAACACTTGGTGTAACCAATAAATTTGGGTATAGTACAATCACCTTATATTATGATCCGGTAGGCTATCAATCATCTTCATCGCAAAGTGATGAGGATAAGTTCAAACGTTTAATTGAAGAAGTTGAAAAATACAATAAACAATTAAATACTCACTAAACTTCTAGAGACCGTCCATTAGGGCGGTTTTTTAATTATATAAGATTGAGATATTGGACAAATTTTTTCTTTGCCAATGAATAACATGGAAAAATATAACCAAAAGCTTCTTTGAGGGGTAGGATAATGACTAATAAATTAATGGCCAAAATTCAATTATCTCATAGTGTTGGCTGGTCTGAATCAACCGGCAGACAATAGGTAAAGAAGTTTAAAGAATATATTCCTTATGTTAAACAAGGTACAAAACCTTTTTATACAGAAGAATCATTAAGAGTTCTAAGTGTTATTAAAAAAATGAGCGAACTAGGTTATACAAGTGCAGAAATACAAGGAATTTTCAAAGTGGATGGTGTTCCAAGTGAGGAGAAATTAGAAACTCTGCTACTATCTAATAAGTACAGTAAAAGGAACTTAGATTACGATGAACAATTAGCGGAATCTGTGCCAACCCAAAAGGAATTAGTCATTTCTATTTTGAAAATCTTAAGTGATGGAAAGCCGTACACCTCGGTAATGATGAGTGATAGCGTTGCAGCACATTTAAACTTATTTTTTAGGGAAAGAAGAAGAAACCCAGTCATATCAAGGCTTAAAAATACATTGAAAATTTTTCTTTAGGGGGCGAAATGTAAGCTTGCACATCTTTTAAGCGCTATTTTTCACGTTAGCAAAAAAGCAAAAGCGACCTTTCAGAAAAGGAAAGGTCGCTTTACAGTTATTTTTTCCTTTTTTTCACCAGGCTCGAACCGCCCCCTCGCTTCACAACTCATACTTCTTCATTTTAAGATACAGTGTATTGCGACTAATCTTCAATATCCTCGCAGCTTTGCTTATATTCCATCCAGCAGATGTTAGTGCTTGAGTGATGGCCTCTTTTTCCGTCTGCCTGAGTGAAGACAGTTTTTTTTCTACAATTGCTAATTGCTGAGTTTGTTGTTCATACACATCTTCAAAGTGTAAATCATCCGCCTTAATCTCGTTTCCTACGGCCAAAAAGGAGGCTTGGATAAGGACACTTTTAAGTTCTCTGATGTTTCCTGGCCAATGATAGGCGAGGATTTTTTGCTTTGCTTCCTCCGATAACGAGACTGGTGAATGGTCTAATGTATTAATGAAATGCTCGGTTAATTCAAGGATGTCGGTTCTGTCTTTCAGCGGCGGGAGGGTAATGAAAATCCCTTTAAGCCGGTAGTATAAGTCCTCTCGAAAGCGTCCTGCTTTAATTTCTTCACGTAAGTTTTTGTTTGTAGCCGCGATAACCCTTGTGTTGATCGGGATGACTTTCACACCGCCGACTCGTGTAACAATACTTTCTTGTAAGACACGGAGTAAAGCTGCTTGGGCCTTTAAGGACATATCGCCAATTTCGTCGAGAAAGATGGTTCCGCCGTTTGCTGCTTCAAATTTGCCCGGAGATCCTTTGTGATTCGCCCCTGTAAATGCCCCCTTTTCGTAGCCAAATAATTCACTTTCGATAAGATTTTCTGGGATCGCGCTACAATTCACAGCGACAAATGGTTTCCCGAATCGTGAGCCATGGCTATGTAATGATTGTGCAATAAGTTCCTTTCCTGTTCCACTTTTCCCGTAAATAATGACAGGGTAATCAAAAAAAGCCGCCTTTGTTATCATGTTTCGAACCTTTTCTATTTTGGGACAAGAGCCAATGATATCTGAGGTGCTGTATAGTTTTTTTGCCGTCTCGTCCTTCTTGTTTGCTTCGTTTAAAGAAACAACGGAGCTGTAAACTTTTTGTGATTGATCAGAGATGATTTCAACCGAGTAACCTTTTCCGACATGAAACTCATCCCCGATGCAATCTTCCCCTAAAATAAAACGGGCTTTTTGATTGGCACGAATAATCGTATTTTCACGGTCAAGGGTAAGAAGCGGAACGGTTGATAAGTTTGATGTTAGCTCAAGTTCTTTTAATGCTAACACCTTTTCTTGCTTAGTCTGGTCAAGAAGCAGCCGGGTCTGTAAACTTTCGGCCATCATCGTTGTTAAGGAAATCGTAAAAAGGTGATACATCTCTTTTTTTGCACTAATATTAACCGCACCTATTAACTCTCCAGTTGGAGAATAAATGGGACTTGCTGCACAGGTAAGAAAGTGATTTTTCACGTAGAAATGGTGCTCAGCGTGCGTAATGATTGGTTTCTTTTCGTAGATGGCGAGTCCCATCGCATTGGTGCCTTTTCTTTTTTCAGACCAATTGGAACCAACTGGCAAATAATCAATCGTCTCATTATTATCCAGATGGCCTACTTTGTGAATAATGGTTCCATTCCGATCAACAATCACTGTGACGAGTCCTTGGGAGTGAATGGCAGGATAAAGGTTTTCTAAAATTAATGTTGCGTGCCGAATCATCGACTGATTTTCAGTTAATACCTCTTGTAAGGCACTACCGGTTAAAATCGAGTCATCCATAGGGTCGGAGGGTGAAAGTCCAAAATTTTGACAACGTTTCCAAGAACGGTTGATTATATCAACCCGCTCGACAAGGTTCTCCTGTGGCATTTGCTTGTCCCCCTTTAAATAGTAACGTTTACTTTAAATTTATTATACTATTTGGATAAATATTTCCAAGTTCAAATGAACAACTGTCCTAAAATAGGACAGGGTTGTTGTTCAGAAAATAAGCAGGTTTAATAATCACTCATCATAAAAAGGGGCTTTAAACAAAAACTTGGATCATGGCGCGATTCTTGCAAGATATAAAGTGAACTGCCTGACATTTATCTTAAGGGGGAATTGCAAAATGAGTGGAAACAAAGCAGTCGCGTATGTGAAGCCAGGCAAGGTGGAAATACAGGACATAGGTTATCCCGATTTAGTGTTAAGAGACGGCCCAGGTGTTAATCCACTGAATGTTGGTCGTAAATGTAACCATGGTGTGATTTTAAAGGTTGTCACAACGAACATTTGTGGAAGCGATCAGCATATGGTGCGCGGAAGAACGACTGCTCCAACTGGACTTGTTCTTGGACATGAAATTACAGGTGAAGTCATTGAAGTTGGAAGCGATGTTGAGTTCATTAAAAAAGGCGATCTCGTATCTGTTCCATTTAATATTGCTTGTGGGCGCTGTCGTAGTTGTAAAGAGCGTGACACTCATATTTGTGAAAATGTAAATCCTGATCGTCCAGGTTCAGCGTATGGCTATGTTGATATGGGCGGATGGGTCGGAGGTCAGTCTGAATATGTTATGGTTCCGTATGCTGATTTCCAGTTATTAAAATTCCCAGATAAAGATCAGGCAATGGAAAAAATAAAAGATTTAACAATGCTCTCAGATATTTTTCCAACAGGTTATCACGGTGCAGTCAGTGCAGGGGTCAAACCAGGCTCGACGGTTTATATTGCTGGAGCAGGTCCAGTTGGGTTAGCAGCAGCGCACTCAGCTCAATTACTCGGTGCGGCTGTTGTCATTGTCGGTGACCTGAACGGGGATCGGCTTCAACAAGCAAAAAGCTTTGGATGTGAAACCGTAAACCTTCGTGAACATCCGGATCTTGGTGAGCAAATCGAACAAATTTTAGGGGTTCCTGAAGTCGACTGCGCCGTTGACTGCGTGGGATTTGAAGCGTCAGGACATGGAGCAAATGCAGGGGAAGCGCCGGCAACCGTACTTAATTCAATTATGACCGTAACACGTGCTGGCGGGAAACTTGGTATTCCAGGGCTTTATGTAACAGGGGATCCTGGTGGAATTGATGAAGATGCACGAATCGGGACATTAAAGGTGCGTCTTGGCCTTGGTTGGGCAAAAGCACATACCTTTGTAACTGGGCAAACACCTGTGATGAAATACCACCGTGACTTAATGGCAGCGATTTTAAGTGGAAGAGCACAAATTGCGAAAGCCGTAAATGCAACCGTTATTTCTTTAGAAGATGCGCCAAGAGGGTACCAAGAGTTTGATCAAGGTGCAGCGAGAAAGTATGTCATTGACCCTCACGGACTTGTAAAATAAAGGAGGTCTGTCATGGAACCCCCAGTTCTGTTCAAACGATGTGTGGCTGAAGGTATCGGAACTGCTTTACTCGTACTCATTGGTGCTGGAACTGCGGCGTTTAATGGGGTCATTACAACAAGTAATAATGCGGCGACGACGCTTGCGGATATCGGCGTAATAAGTGTTGCCTTTGCGATTGTCGTCATGGCGATGATTTTTACAATCGGAAAAATCTCCGGCTGCCATATTAATCCTGCCGTTACAATTGGTTTAGCAGCCACTGGTCACTTTGCCTGGAAAGAAGTTCCCGCATACCTCATTGCTCAGTGCGTTGGCGGTATCATCGGTGCAATGGCGATTGTTGCTGTTCTTGGAATGGACGGTCTTCACCTTGGAGGGTTAGGTGCAACATCACTTGGTCCAAGTACGGGCTATGTACAGGGGATGGTTGTGGAAGCGATCGCAGCATTTGTACTTATGTTTGTGATTATGGGGATTGCTGTTGATTCGGACGCCCCGGGAAATTGGGCAGGGCTTGTGATTGGATTGACGGTAGGGGGACTGATCATGTTAACAGCTGGGGCAACTGGCGCTTCGTTTAACCCCGCTCGGACATTTGGCCCCTATGTGATAAATAGCTTAGCAGGTGGCAATATCAGCTGGGCACAGTTTCCAGTTTATGTGATTGGACCGATTATCGGTGCGATAGGGGGAGCCGTTGCTTATAAAGGGTTAACAACAAAGCAGCAGGTGGCCGGGTCTGCCCCCCGCTCTGTTAAAGTGTGAAGCGTTAAAGTGTTTGAGAAGTACGGGACGGTTCGATACCTCCAATTAACCAATTTTAGTTAAGGGCAAAATTTCAAGTTCAAAACTTAAATCTAATGAATTCTAACACTGAAGGGGGAAAACCTTTGCGGTTTTCTCCTATTCAACAATTTTAAAATCAGTTGATTTCCCTAGAGGGTGCGCAACTCGATAAACTCCTGCTGTAAGAGGCTGCTTAAATGAACGTGCATCAAGAGAGATACCTGCTGTAGCAGTTGTATTAGGCATTAAAGTTTCGACGATACCAGGAAAAGCTAATTCATCACTGTACTCCACTGTAACCCATTGATTATCTAGCTTTTTTTGAAGAAAGCTCGGCGGCGAATAAGAGTATGATTTACTATCCATATTCGATATAGTGATTTTAATACTCTTATCGGTGGACAGATCATAAATATCTTTATCTACCTTAATTGAGACATTAAGTTCATCTGATGGATTGCTATTGATTTTGTCCGAAAGTTTGTTCTTTACGTGCTCGGCAATGATGTCATTTGCTTTTGGAGTCATATGGATTCCTGTCTTATCATCAAGCAGGCCACTGCTGCCAAGCAAATAATCAGTTGCACCGCCAGCTTTTTCAACGAGGATATTATGAACATCTACAAGTGGAACACCCTGATCCTTGGCAACTTGACGGATGATATCGTTATAGCTGTTAATCCAGTTGCGTAAGCCATCTTTATCAGTGTATAAAGGTGCAATGTTCTTGTTTTTGGTTACAATCTGGGAATTGTAGTAAATTCCTTCGATAACCGGAGGATTCGTCATTAGGACTACTTCAATGTCTCTTGCTTTAAGCTGGAAAACCATGCTGGTAAGATTCTGTTTAAAAATCACTTTGCTTACCTGCGGCTGGCCATTATCAAGTAACAAGGCGTCATTAATCCCAAACATAATTGTTACGGCCTTAGGATTTACATCAAGCACTTTCTCTTTAAAACGTACTGCCCCTTGTTCTGTGGTGTTTCCTCTCACCCCTGCATTATATATAGTAGAATTTATTCCCTCGCCGTAAACAGCCGCTACCTGGTCCGTCCACTTATTTCCTAGAGACTCTGGAAACTGTTTTTCAAAATAGAATCCTTCTGTATTGCTGTCGCCAAATGCAACAAAACCATGCTTTTCTTCGGCTGGGAGCGGTGAGTATGGTGGCAGCAGGCTAATTCTATACATCAGTAAAGCCAACTGTCCTCTTGTTAAAGGATCGTTTGTGCCAAACTTCGTATCATTGATTCCCAGGATAACACCTTTATTGACTAATGCCTGTACAGCTCTTTCGTATCGAGGCGAAATGTCTGTAAATGAAGTTGTTCCATCGGCATCCGGAAGTTGATAGCCAAAGGCTCTGTAAAGCATGATCGCCGCCTCGCCCCGTGTAATATTGTCTCCGGCCCCAAAGTATGTATCTGTTTTGCCGTTCATAATGCCGTTATATTTAAGGAACGAAACAATGTTAACTGCACGAGGTGGGAGATCTCTGAATCCGGATTTAGGAATGTTTGGATTGCTTTGATCAACGTTTAAATACTTTCCAAGGATTACAGCCGCATTCACTCGTGTGATTGGATCTCTTACGCCGAATTTTGTAGCGCTAATACCTTTAGTAATTCCATTGTCGTAGAGAAACTCTACAGCTTTTGAGTATTCCGTTCCGTTTACATCAGTAAATGGTGTGGGATCTTCTGCAAACGCGGGTGAGATTGAAGAGGAAAATATGGTTCCGGCAAGTAACGTGGCAGCTAAAATGTTCAATGGCTTTTTCATGGTTGTTTTCTCCTGTTATGTAATTTGCTAGTATCTATTATAACAGAATAAACTTACGGGTAGTTCCTCTACATTTAGAAGTTAAAGCGGAAAAATTTTGAATTAGATTTTAAATGCAATGCTGAAATTAAATCAGAATCAAACTGTAAGTTAAAAGTAGCTTTGCCGGCAATTTAGGAAGAAGAGTAGAAATAGACTCTTATTTTTAATGATTTACCAAATAAGCTGAAACTTTTCTTGCTTTACTCTCTGTATTTTCTTAATGCCTGGTAGGTATGATCATTTCCTATCCGAAATTATTTTTTGAAAAAACTATACAATTTTTGAATCGGAAGGTAAATGAAACTGTTATAGCGTAAGGTGAATCAATTGAAGAGCTGATAAAGGGAGGTTGAGAGAAACGAGAGTATTAAGGAAAAAGCCAGAGCAATTAAAGAGCAGTAGCTAAAACGTAAACAATAAGAAAAGCCATATCAGTGCAGTAACTGATATGGCTTTTCTTTATAAATCAATATTTCTTTCTTATCTTTCACAAGCCCATCCGTCTTTATCGCGATCATGCTTAGCATCATAGGCAGGGTGGCCTTTCTTAACACCATTTGGGTACTTCTTGCGAAGCTCTGTGCAGTTCTTAAATGTTTCTTTCTTTGGAGCCGGAGCTGGTTTTGGAGCTGGCTTCGGTGCAGGAGCTGGTGTTGGTTTTGGAGCCGGCTTAACAGGAGCCGGGGCTGGTTTTGGCGCGCATCCGCCTTTAATTGCATTTGAATTTGACCAGATTCCTTTTTTGGCTGATTTCGCTTTGGTTTCACTTTCCTGCAGTTTCTTTAGGTATTTTGTGTTTGGTTCAAAAACAGCAATTCTGGCTAATCCATTTTGAATCAGCAGCTCATTAAACATGGTTTCATTCACATAGACGTAAGCAAGAAGGCGGCCATATTGATCCCGAGTATCTTTATCAAGCTCAATGCTGACTGTCTTCGTTTTATCAAGTAAGTATTTCTTTGTATAAGCAGCTGCTTCTGGACCATACAGTTGAACGCATTTATTTGGATCTTTCGTTTCTGGTGTATCAATCAAGATCATGCGGACTGTTTCTGTTCTTCCTTTGTATACAACTTTGACTGTATCGCCGTCGACCACTTCTTTAACAGTCACTTTAGCTGCTGTTTTTGGCAATGCAGCTTCAGCTGTTTGAATGGATTGATCTGCGGCAAATGGCACGTAAGAACCAGCGACTAGTGATAAAGAGAGAAGAGAGGCAGTAAGCGGTTTGAAAAACTTAGATTTAAACATGTTTTTTGCTCCTTAAAAAGTTATATAATCCAGAGTCAGGGGCGACATGATGAGTATTGAGGTTCTCATTTAAGTAATAAAAAGCGTACAAAAACAAGATATGTTTGGATTTGGTAAAGAAAGGACCTTCTGTATTTTCCTATAAAAACAAGTAAAATTCTATAACTTTAGTTCGACAAATCACGACAAAAGAAGTGAACAGCAATCTTATCTACATTTTTATGTAAATTCAACAGGTAGTTGAGAGGTGGATAACAATCAGTTTTTTAGAAAAAAGGACGATTCTTTAAACAAAAAAATATTAAAAAGTAATAAAAAAATGAAAATAAAGATTATAAAGGCAAAAATCGGGTAACCCAATAAAGAATATGAATCATCTATTATCTCAATTAGTTGAAGGCTTTTTTTGCGTGAAATGTTATTTTCATAATCTTTATGGTTCATTGCTAAAAAGATAGTATATCGAAACTTAAAAATTGTTGAGTTTAAAAAATGAAGGTTTTAATGCATCACTACATAATTGACACTTTACTTATCGGTAGTAATGTTTCAAAAAATATAGTGAAAAGAGGGCGAAAGATGAAGAAATGGTTCTCAGGATTTGCAGTGGTTTCATTTTTATTAATGGCGTTTGCAAGCGGTTCCTTAGCGGCACCTGCGGATGACAGAGATTGTCCACAGTTTTCAAGCAATCAGGAAGTTATGCAATTTTGGTATGACAATGGATACAGCGCTTCTAATGATCCGCATGATTTAGACCGTGACAATGACGGAGCCCCTTGTGAAGTGAGTTCATCAGAGTACAACGACTTTGTTGCTTCCCAGGAAAGCAATGACTCTACATCTAACAGCAATGATTCTACATCAGAAAACACGGATTCATCATCTGATAGTACTTCTGAGGATCAGAGCAATGCTAACACTCAACAATCAAATGCAGCAGGTGAAAAAATGCCTGATACGGCTACCAATGATGTCGGGATGATAGGAATGGCCGCTGTTATGGCTGCAGCTGGCGGAGCCCTTCTTATCCGCCGCAAAAAAGTGAAAGAGTAACAAGAGCGACAGGGCAACCTGTCGTTTTTTATAGGTGGTAAAAAGATAATTACATACGGTCAACGGAGGTGTTATTTTGAGAAAAACAATAGGCATTTTCTTGTTGATAGCTGGATTGGTTCTCGGGGTCTCTAATTTTGTAAGCTGGCAGGAAGGCCGTTCATCAGCTGAAAATATGACAACAGAAGAAGTAGCCCACTATAACCGGATTAAAAATACTTCTGAGAAAACAACGGACGACCGAAAAGTTACACCTTCTCCACAGTCGACGAGTAAAGAAAAGGTTACGATAAACAATCAGCATATACTAGGTGAAAAAGTAGGTATGCTTGTAATTCCAAAAATCCAACAAAAATATCAGATATTTTGGGGAACCGATGAAAAGGTGCTGAAAAAGGGAGTAGGGATGTTTGACAGCAAAAGAACGACACCTCCCGGGGAAAAACATACAGTGTTAAGCGGTCATAGAGATACAGTTTTTGTTCGATTAGGTGAATTGGAAATAGGTGATTCTTTGGTGGTGGAATATGACAACCAAACCTATCATTATATTATTCAAAAGATATGGATTACAAACAAAGAAGACCGCTCGGTAATAGTGGATAAAGAAGAACCTACATTAACGCTCACGACATGTTATCCTTTTTCCTATGTAGGGAATGCCCCCGACCGGTATATCATTCAAGCAGTTCTATCAAAACCAGCCTGATAAAACAAGCAAGCCGCAGAATAAATTTGCTTGCAATATCCACAGAGAAAAAGAAAGACCCTATCAGTCAAGGAACTGATAGGGCTTTCTGTGTTGTAAGTAGAAATCTTTCTATGTTGTATCGAATAATGAATTAAGCTAATTGCAACATTTCTTTTTCCATCTGTACAGATTGTCTGTAATCTTCTGCGATGGCTAACTTGGTAAATTCAACAGTTTTATTATAATTTTTCGTAACTACCTGTTCAATTTCCTGTAATGTAACTCTGAAGAACTCTTTTCGATCATTCACTTTATTTACTTTGTTTTTTGCAAAGGATTTATGAAGAGCATTTTCTAGAGCAGGAGCATCTTCACAAAAAATCATTGCGTGGACATCAAATGTAAAAGGAACAGAAGCATCACCAAGTTCTTTGACTCGATCCATTGGCTCAAGACGTCTGGTCATACCGATTTTATAAACATTCTCTCCAAAAGAACCGATGTTGGATATGATATATACATACCCAGCGCGAGTATTTTGGACACGGAACAGAACGTCCTCTTTATTTCTCTTAGTATCTGCAAGTTGAGCTTCAAGCTCTCTTAGTTTAGCCAGCAGCTTTTCTTTTTCTGCGTCATTAGAATTAGCAAGCTGCATATTCATTTTTTCGATCGCTTGCTCAAAATGTTTCTCTTCTTTTTCGACTTTCTCTTTTGCTTTTTCAAGCTCCTTGAGTGCTTTTGCTTCTTCACGCATTTGTTCTTTAATCGCCTGTTGTTCTTCTTTTTCTTCCTGTTTCTTCTGCTCGAATTCGTATTTTAAATCCAACTCTTTTAGTTTAAGTTCACAATAGTGTTTGGTAATGGAAACACTCTGCATATCAGTAAGCTTATTTAATTCTGTATAGACTTTCATTAAACGTTTCTCACTTGCTTCAACGTTACTGAATTTCACCTTACTAATAATATTGTCACATTCGTTGTTAAACGCTCTTAACGTTAATTTGATTGTATCTAAGATAAACTCCCGGCCTTTTTTCTTGTCATTACCGATTGTCCAATCTAAGGAGTGGTGGGTAGCTGCACGGTCCTTTACAAGTTGTTTTTGTTCAGAACGGATTTTATCCAATTTCTTCTGGTACATTTCTGAGGTTTCAAAACCATATTTAGGTTCATAGAAACCGAAAGACTGCATCTGTAATTCTTCCTCTACGTCGACTAGTTTTTGTTGCAAAGAGGAGATATTTTCTGCTAGTTCTTGTTTTTTGCTATGCAAATTATCGATATCATTCGTTACTTTTTCTTTTTTGCTTTGTATTTCTGAGAAGGAATTAATTTCACTTAATTGAGTCAATAGAACTGTCTTTTGATTCTCTAACTGGTCTATTTTTTTCTTGAGTTGTGTCTTTGTAACTGAAAGATCATGAAGAGGAGCAAATTCATCCAGCTCTTTCAGTATCAATGTTTTTTTGTCTGAAAGCATTTGGTATTCGTGTTTTAGGCTTGTTAGCTTATCTTGAACCTCTTTTAATTCTGCAAATCCACTATTTTCCCAATCAACTTGAGCTTTTTTCATTTCACTACGACGCTGAATAATGAGAACAATTGCAATGATAACAGGGACAACTAAAAACCAGAGTGCTGAGAGAAGGGAAATGAACCAGACAGAATGCTGCCATTTCTCTTTATACATAAAAAACCTCCATTTTATTTACAAGTTCACAGGACAAGAAATGATATATAGTTTAAATTTAACAATATCCACCATACCATAACATTTAGTAGACATTATTCTTAATTTGTTACAAAATAATGGATTTTTCTATAGTTTTTTTATCTGTAAAATACCACAAATGATGTTGTGCATTTCTTTTTTGCTAATAATGTAATCGAATTAGGAAGATTTTTCTCTTCATATAAAAATGCATAATGAGATCGATAAAGTAATATCAGAACCCTGAACAAGCCGTTAAAAATGTATATCGTGTTTTAATGTCTAGAGGCAGAGTGAGCTTGATTGTATATATACCTAAGCAAGCTAGAAACATGGAAACTATTGCACTTCTTCGCGCTACAGGCATGGATTTTATATAAAGCGAATTGAGGCATGTTTATTTAACCAGATTGGGAGTAATAGTTAAAGGATGCTACTCTTTTTTGTATAAACATATTTGGTTTTTGAGGATATGAATCACGAGGAGAATATAAAATGAAAATTGCGCTAGTAAGCTGCACAAAACTAAAAGCTAGTTATCCGTGCACCGCAAGAGAGATGTACCAGGAATCTACTTTGTTTAAGAAGGCGGTTAATTTTATTGAGCAGCAAGGCTATGATGATTGGTATGTGTTGTCTGCAAAGTATGGACTCTTAAGACAAAAAGATTTGATTGAGCCATCCGACTTAACCCTGAACACCATGAAGGTATCAGAAAGAAGAAAATGGTCCGAGATGGTGATTAAACAACTAGAAGATTTACAATTGGATATAACAAATGTTGACTTCTATGCAGGGGCTAAATATAGAGAATATTTAATACCTACTCTTACAAAAAAGGGGCTTACATGTAATGTACCTCTTGAAGGAAAAGCGATAGGTGAACAGTTAAGCTATTATACAACCCACACCAGGTAACACTATAGATAATGAGGTGCTGCACAGATGCCTATACCTAAAAATATTAACCAAGAACATATAATCCAGGCAATACAAAAAATCAGTAAAGAGGGAGTGCCAGAAAAGAGAGGATCAACAAGGTTCAGTATTTTATATGAAGGAAAGCATTATCCTCCTAAATATGTTATTTCAATTGCAAATATCTTCGCAAATGGTGAAGAACTTTCATCTTCAAAGTTTAGCGGCGGAGAAGAAACAAATAAATTTCTTAGTAAACTAGGCTTTAACATAGTTGAAACTACAATAAATAAAGCAGAAACTCGTTTTGAGTATAGTGAAATGAATAAAGAAGTCAATCCTCATGCTATTATTCAAAGAAAAGCCGATGAAAGTCTTTTCGAGGTGTTTGACAAGGAGCTTTACGATACTAGCAGGATGATTCAAAAAGAATTCGAAAAAGAAAAGCACAAAGAAGCCTGGAATCAATGGAGGGATATAATAAAAAAAGTTATTGAGGAAGTTGCTTATGATTTTGATGTAATCCCTCATAGGTGGATTATTGGCCAACGTCTTTTGCAGTATTTTTGGTTTGAAATAAAACATAAAGATAGACGAAATTCTGCATCATCAATTTCTTTTTCAGTAAATCAGGAGCAATTAAAAGTATATCTTGAATGGAACAGGCAGCAGAGTGAGAGGTCAGTAAATAATTTAGAAGAGCATAATCAATGGATTAATTTCATAACTAGTTGGGTGAACGGTTACCACATTGACTTAAATAAATTTAGTTTTTGGGTAGTCAACAATAACCCTGAGCCTATCACTTTAAATCAATTTATAAATGATTCTCGAATGGCAAGACTCAAGATTCAACAACAGCAACACAATGATATTTTTTCTTTTAGAGTAGGGGTTATTATTTCTAGAGAAGATTTTCTAAGGCTGAACAATTATGAATCTAAATTAATGGAATGGTTTATTCAACTTAAAGGAATTTATCCACATACAACTCGAAATTTATATAATGGTGAATTGGGAAAGGCAGTTTATGGAGATATTGAGGCTGAACTTTTAGAAGAAAACCTACATCGATTTGAAGGGAAAGTTAAACATTACTTTGGCAAAAGGTACGAACGCGACCCTATAAATCGCAAGCATGCTATTGAAATTCATGGTTTATCGTGTAAGGTATGTGGGTTTAATTTTGAAAAGGTTTACGGGGAGCGAGGCAAGGACTTTATCGAAGTACATCATGTAAAGGCGCTTAGCTCATTAGTAGAAGAAATGCTCATTGACCCTAGAAAAGACCTTGTACCTATCTGTGCTAACTGTCACAGGATGATACATAGACGAAAAGATGATGTGTTAACAATTGAGGAACTAACAACTTTATTAAAAGATAAGAACACCGATTAAGGAAAAATTTTGTCGGAAAATTCACAAGTAAAAGTGCAATTAAATTTTCCCAAACGTACGGAGTTAGCGAAACAATCCACTTTGCTATAGGTATTCGCAAAGTGGACTTTTTAAAAATGCTACTCTAAATGCTCGTCGATTTTCCCTTGTAAATATAACATTGCTACATTGTTAAAGTTTAAGGCAGCAGCTAGTATTTCAATTTGTTGAAAGGCAGATAACTCTTGGAATCGTTGAGCGTTTTTAAAAAAGTGCTGTAAAAATTTGCGTTTTTCACCTGTCAGTCTTTCTGCATTGTTTAGACCTGCTCTTTCGTACAAAAAATCCTTTACAGAGTTTTCTAATTTCAGACCCTCAATCCAATTTAAGGTTTCTTCTGTTGTGTAGTCATTTTTATATTCAGCTGGAACGGTTGGTTTGTATTGATAATTGGTGAAATCCTGATTTGTGAAACCGGTCTTTTCAAGAATTTCTATTGACGGTACATTGCTCAACAGGAGCTTATTTAAAATATACTGCTTATTAGCTTTGTTCGAGTCTCCTTTGTTATCAAGTCTTTTCAGGATCTTAAGATATTCCGAATTTTTGTCTGTAAAATCTTCTATTATACAGGGAGCTTTTTTAAACCCCATCTCTTTGATGAAAGAGTAACGATCGTAGCTCCCTACTAAATAATACTCATCTTTTTGAGGATGTTTTTCAACGGGTAGAAGTAAGTCAAAAGTGTTGAGGTAATCAAGACTCCTGTGCATCCTTTTTGAGAACGTTCCTGTAACTTTTGGGTTATATAGAGGTTTTATTTTGTCTATTGGTATTGTGATGATATTTATCTCGGTTCTCGTCTTTGTAAACATACAAGCACCCCCCTTACACCATGCATATGAGTATTGAAACTTGTCCTATTACAACAAGCATTTCGTATCTTAGTTAGATTGGTTAGAGAAGGATGCAGAATTTGCTCCTGTATAAGAACTTGCTCCTGTTATAAAAATAGGTGGTAATTTATCTTTTATAAGGAAGCTGTTTTTAAAGAGAGGAAAAAGGTTATAGAAATTTGAAAAACACAGCAAAATACTCCATAGAATAGGAGAGAAAAAATGATTATATATAATGAAACTTCATCAAACTTTTTAGATCATGTGTATGACAATAAAATTGGCTATGTGCTACAACAAAATGTGCTGTCTAAAATGAACAAGGTGGTTTCATCAAGCGAACTAAGATCCTGGGAAAATTCTCTTCCGCAGATGGCTAAAGTGTTACGTGAAGCTGATTTACAGAAGGATACTCATGTTTTACTTGAGTATAAGTTACCCTCTTCAGAAAAAAGAATTGATTTTCTAGTTACGGGCCAAGATGAGAAAGGAAATAAGAATGCCGTAATTATTGAGCTGAAACAGTGGCAGAAATCAAAGGTTGCTGAAGGGGATGGAATTGTTCGAACCTTTCTGGGCGGCCGGGAGCGGGAAACAGTTCATCCTGCGTATCAAGCTGCTTCTTATAAACGATACTTGCAAAACTTCAATGAATCCCTATACAGCAGTTCATCTATCCAACTTCATTCTTGTGCTTATTTACATAACTATATTGCAGCTAGGAATGAGGAGCCTTTGTTAGATGAACGGTATAAGGACTATATTAACGATTCTCCATTATATTTTCAGTTTGACGATAGAGAGTTGGCTCAAAAGATTGGCCAGTGTGTTGCACAAGGAAATGGGAGAGAAATTGCAGAAACGATTGAGAATGGAAAAATCCGACCATCTAAAAAGTTGGTGGAAACAGTCAGTTCACTTATTGAGGGAAATGAAGAGTTCATTCTACTAGATGAACAGAAGGTAGCATACGAAAAAGTAATCAGTAAATATAATGAATTTAAAAATCAAACAGATCAAAAACATGTCATTTTGATTAAAGGTGGGCCAGGGACAGGGAAATCCGTTATTGGCTTAAACTTAATGAGCTATATGTTAAAAAACAGGGCGTATGTGGAGTATATTACACCAAATCAAGCTTTCAGAGAGGTACTACGTAAAAAGTTAATTGGAACATCAGGACGTATGGAAGTAAGGGACTTGTTTAAAGGGTCTGCTTCCTATGTTGATGCACCTGAGAACTACTTTGATGTACTTATTTGTGATGAAGCTCATCGTTTAAAAGAACATGGTCATATGAAAAAGAAAATTGAGGGCGAAAATCAAGCTACCCAAATTATCAGGTCTTCAAAGATTAGTGTCTTTTTTATCGATGATTTTCAACAAATCTCTAGAAAAGATATTGGAAGCCTAGAGTTGTTGAAAAAGGAAGCAGAGAGATTTGGAGCAGAGGCCCATATCGTTGAATTAGAATCACAGTATCGCTGCGCCGGTTCCGGAAATTATATTGCATGGTTAGAGAGTATTTTTAACGAGAATGACCATTCTATTTCACTCGAAGGTGATTTTGAATTTAAGGTTGTCTCCAATCCTCATGAGTTGAAAGAAGAAATCGTGGATAAGCGTGGTGGCAGGCTTTTAGCTGGATATGCATGGGATTGGACAAAGAATACAAAAGGTGCAGAATTGCCAACTGACGTTGTTATAGAGGAGCATAACTTTGCCCTACCATGGAACGATCCAAATCGTATTGACTGGGCTATCCATCCAGACTGTGCTAGCCAAATAGGCTGCATTCACACTGTGCAAGGGCTTGAAATGAACTATGTCGGAGTTATTATTGGGAAAGACTTAGGCTATGATGAAGAAACAAAATCTCTCATTGTTCGAAGAGACGAGTTCAAAGATAAAGGAGCCAAGCCGGCTAAACCAAAAAAAGGTCAGCCTGACTCTCTTGAGAATCTTGTTCGTAATACTTACAAAACCCTAATGACAAGAGGAATGAAGGGTTGCTATGTTTATTGCAGTGATAAAGAGTTGGAAAAATATATACGGGAGCGCAGTAAATAGAAAAATTAAGTGATCTCGTATGTTAAAAAAGAATAAATGATTTATTCAAGCGTATCCTATTTTTCTGTAGTATTTGTATTAAGATAGTTCATTATAGGAAATCTTTAATAACAGCTTAATGATAATTGTAAGCTTCAATTTTCCGTTTTGGTACAGCTGCCTCACCTGTTGTTTGAATTTGGATATAAAAGTACCGTGTTCTCGCTTGCTTATCGTGCGGCGCTTTATTTGTTTTAGGTCAAGTGTACGTGACCTTAATGTTTTGCTCAGATAATTGTAAGCGTTCCAAAACAATGCTTTATGCAGTATTTCGGTTTGAAAAATCAATGAAATAGGGTGTATATATGAATGAGATTAAGGAACTAACAAATAAAGTGATTCAATTTAGAGATGATTGCAATTGGAAGCAATTTCACACCCCTAAAGATTTAGCGTTATCTCTTTCTCTTGAAGCAAGTGAGTTACTTGAAAATTTCCAATGGCAAAGTAGTCATGAAGCAGTAGCCGAAAAACATGAGAATATGAAAGAAGAACTTGCGGATGTATTAATGTATGCATTGCTATTTGCACATGAGGTAGGAATTGATGTTAAACAGGCGATTGAAGAGAAGCTCCAAAAGAACAATAAAAAATATCCTGTAGAGAAAGCATACGGAGTAAGTACGAAGTATACAGAGCTATAGGGGATAGTTTCGAAACATGAGGTTGCTATATTTCTTATCTAAAAGCAACCTCGTACACCCACATAGACAATAACGGTCAAATTTTACACCCTGTATTTCTGACATGACGCAGCCAAACTGTTGTTTCCCACTTATATTGACATCGATGACATTTCTACCGAACTTTTCTTTGACTTCCTACACTAATTTCTTCAAGAACAAGTACACCATTTTTCTCTGGAGGCCATTCAGATGACAAGTAAGGGTTGTTTATCGAGAGCCGGTTACAATCACATAGCCGAGGTTTACTGCCTTTTACTCTTGATTGCACACTCATGGGATAGACAAATCAACAATTTTCACAAACCCAGTAAACTTTTTTGTTGCTATTAACAGCTAATTGGTCGGCCGTTATGTTTTTGTTTAATTCTGTTGGTGCAAGCCATTTTGCAATGTCTGCACGTTTAATAGATAAGCGATTCTCATCTGTCAATTTGTTACTTCCCATTTCATTTCAATCCTTTATAGCTTCTTAATTGTAACAAAAAGAAACATTCTGTTTTCTTGGTGTATATTGGAGGTTATGGGTGAAGAAGAATGATTCAGTCATAAAAAGGAGATAATGTATAGTGAATAATAAGATTCGAATTTGGGAAGATTTTTGTTCCCACTACCAAGTGTTTGAAAAGGGAGTACCTTTATTTCAAGGTAGTGAAAACAATGTAGAAACCTTTCCGTATGGAACTAATAATCGGATCATGCTTAAAAGAAGTTCTAGCATGGAATCCTTCCTAATTAATGAAGTAGAAAAGGTCCTAACTGATTACATAGAGCAGACAGAGAAATACGATGGTTTGATTTATATGATGTTTTGGAAGAAAGATAATAAGGTTATTCCATTATATATAGGGAAATCTGAAAAATATGGAAAAAGCGGAGGTAATTTATCCATAAACATAAAAAATATTAGACAAAATAAAGCAAACTTTTGTAGATGGGGTTACAATTACGCTTATCATATAGGGGATTTAAGTGCAGTAGTTTGTTTGGGACATCCTGAAGTTAAAAAACTAAATAAATATTCTAAATGGGCAGCTCTATTATTTGAAAAATACCCAGTTGAAGACCCTATTTTAAAAGCTCCTGTTTACTTCTGGATTAAAGCATGGTCCAAAAAAGATATTGGGGTTTGGAAAGAATTTGGTGAAACATCACTTACATTTCTTGAATATTTGCTAATTGGCTTAGCTAGTGAGTTGTTTCCCGGAACGCTTTTGAATCAAGAAGGAGTGAATAGAAAGTAATGGAAAGACTATGTATTATTCCTTGTGGGGGAAAAAGTATGCGATAAGAATCCGGCCGCTGGACCAACAAAAGCATGGGATGTTTATATCGGTTCATCTCATAACTCTTGTCAGAAATATGCTAATCGTTTTTTAAAAGTGGGTTATACTTTCAGTGAAACATGGATTTTTGTTTCCAGAGGATATTGTTGAATCAAATTACGATGTTTCATTTGGTTCTAAAAGTTCGGACATTATTAGCATCGATGAATTAAAGCAACAAATTATAAACAAGAAGTTGGCGAATTATGAGGAATTAGTCGTATTAGGTGGAAAAAGTACAAAAGGGTCGTTGAGTAAACCTTTGGAAGTAGTTATGGTTATACGTATGCCTTGAATGGATAGGCTACATGCTAAAAAAGTTACATAATTCTATTTTTTTAGGAGAAGAAATAAATGATTAAACTAATCGAGAATCTAAAAGATCAAGGTATTCAAAGAAGACACCTACTTCCTGTCTTATGAATTACAAGGAATGGCCTACAGTTCACCCGATAAAGTTTTTAAGCTGGCTGGAAAGCGTGTAGGAATCGAAGGAAAACTCATACCTACCGATATCATTTTTCCTTAAATACTTTGTTAAATAGCTGTGACATTTATTTTTTATCACGCTTAGGGGATTCTTCGCTCACAGTTACCCAAACATATCTTCAATCGTTAGCAGACGACAAGTTAGGGGACAAGCAAATGTAAGCAGTCCTTTAATGAATATAGGAAGGAAAAACTCATAAAAGAAAATTAAATAATGACATGCTGAATGTAAGAAAATAAATTGCAGAAAATAATATAGCGAAACTGTGAACTTCTAAATGAAAAACCCTGACCTGCATCCAGAAAAAGTTGAAAATCATTAAAGGAGAAAACAACGTATTGTGATCAATTGAAATTTGCGGGGTGTAAAAGGCTAAGATTTTAAAATTAAATATCTTTAAAAATTTAATATTTTATTAAGTATATGCTGTAGAAAAACCATATGATGAAAACATATGGCTTTTCTATTCCTTACTTTGCTTTTTTTCCTTACTTGGATTAAATAATTCCTCAAAGAATCTATCTATACCTTCAAATATAAGATCAAAGAATCCTTTTTGTAGTGGTTGGTTTAACCAACTTTCCTTTTTACCAAGCCAATACATAGCCAGATCGTGTCCGCTAATAAGCTCAATACCTAGACCATCCGCATACTTTAGAGCATTTTCATTGTAGGAAGATGTTGTAACGAAGTAACCACCCTTTGCGTTATTTTTTACTATATTAGAGTGAAGAATAGAGATAGGTTCATAAGTAATTTTGTCACTAGGTTTATAACATTTAACCTGTGCTAAAAATAAGTCTCCATTGATTGCATGTTTTATATCAATACCAAAGTCACCAGATTTTTTAGTTGTCTCTGCTTTTCCACCTAGAATATCTTGCATTATAAGAGCTACAAACTCTTCAAAATTGTATGGATCTTCTATTACTTCCTCTGTTATTTTTATAATTTGTTCAACATTAGGGTCATTTGAACTTATAACAATGGGTTCTTTTTTCTTGAAACGATTATAGATGCCCAGTGCTAATGTTTCATATAATTGATTTTTACTATGCATCAAATATCTCCTTATTAAGTGTAGATAATTTATATTTTTTACACTTTAGGATAAAAGTATTCATTTAGATGAAGTAATGTTGAAATGTCAACACTAAACCAGACAATTTTCTTAAGGGACGATCGTTTGTATTCAATTGGACTTATGTAGCCTAGTGTTCCATGAATTCGCAGCTTGTTAAACCAGTTAACATAATCACTGAATTCAAGCGTAAAATGCTCTAAACTATCAAACTTCGTCTATCTGACAAACTCTGTTTAAATGGTTTTAAACGTGGCTTCCGCCACGGCATTATCATATGGACAGCCTTTCATGCTTAAAGAGTGGCCAATCTGGAAGGCCGCTAACGTTTCGTCGATGAGCTGGTTTTTAAACTCACTGTCACAATCGGTGTGGAACAGCTGGATATCTCGCAGATCACCTTGAATGAAAGAAAAAGCCCGTACGACAAGGCTCTCATCTTTGTTGGGTCCTGTGCTCAAGCCAATGATTTCGCGATTAAAGAGATCGACAAAGATACATACGTAATGACATTTGTTTTTGACTTTGAAATATGTTAAATCACTGACGACTACTTTTTTCGCTTTTGTCTGCTCAAACTCGCGTTTCAATTCATTTGCCTGAGCTGACTCATTATAGGGAGTTTTCTGCGGCTTGAACTGTGCCACTGTATAGGGAGAAACAAGCCCTTGTTCCTTCATGATACGGCCAATACGTCTCCTGGAAACCGTAAATCCACGCTTATGCAGTTCGACTTTGATCTTGCGCGTGCCGTAGGCACTTCGGTTTTGTTCGAAAATCTCTATGACAGCGCCTGTTACGTCGTCTTCTGACTGACGTTCTTTGGCCTCATAATAGTACGTACTACGTGAGATTTGCAGGACGCTGCACATTGATGATACCCGAGTATTTGTCTTTATTTCGCTTAATGACATTTAATTTCGTCCCATGATCAGCGCGGCTTGCTTTAAAATATCATTTTTCATTCTAAGCTGCTTTAGTTCCTTGCGAAGTTCCAAAAGCTCCTGCTGTTCAGAAGAACGATTGTCTTTCTCTTTAAAAGAACCGGAGGTTTCATCCTGGTTGATCCACCGGTCAAGAGAGGACGGAGTCAGATCATATTCATTAATAATGGCTCGTTTCGTTTTTCCATTCTGGTACAGCTGCACCATTTGCTTTTTGAACTCGGGCGTGAATGTGCGGCGTTCTCGCTTTGTCATAGTTGGAGCTCCTCATCTGTTTTAGGTCAAGTGTACGTGACCTTAATTTTTCTGTCCAGATAAGTGTAGACGCTCCACTCCAAGTCTTGAATTTTAAAGTTAATTAATAGAAAGGAGCCCTTTAAACAAAGGGCTCCTTTTAATTTCCACTTAGCAACCGTGCATACTACAACGAGATTCTCTTTCATCATGTAATCAGCTCCTTTACCTAATCAGTAACAAACGGCCATTCTCAGGTTGAAGGGAGATAACAATGCTTTTCTATCTACATAGGGAAGTTCAACCGCATTCACCCGCAGCTCGCTCCTAGTAGCTTATAATAAATTGATAGTTTTTTGTATCAGCTGTGTCGCTAACATTTCCGATATTCTTCATTATAATATACTAAAAGCACGTGCTAATATATAGCACGTGCTTTTAGTACTAATCAAATCAATCTTCTACTGCGGTAAAAGAATTCAACATATTTAATGTAGGAATAATAAATGGAGCATATGCTTCACAAATCTTTTCGACATCTTCTAAAGAATTAAATCCTTTAGAATTCTCCTCATCCTCTTTAACAAGAGAATATGCTGCTAGCCCTAACATTGTCATTCCATAGATAAACTTGTTTTTAGTTAAGTCTTTTAAGCTTTTACGGGCAGAACTTATTTCTGATTTCAATGCTGTATTATCCGCATTGAACATAAAAGTTAAAGAATCTGTGCTGTCAATAATTTTTAATACACGCTTAGCATTAAAATTATGTTGTTCCCAATCTTCTTTTGTAACTGTTGAGATATTTGGCAGCTTTAATTTACTTTGGGACGGGGCATTTCCTGTACCACCGGTATTTCCACCAGTGGTGCCACCTCCGCCATCTCCCCCAGATGGTTTAAAAGGCTTGACAATTGTAAGTTTAAATTCATTGCTGAAAATTTCATCTGCTGTGTCATTTTCCACATCAAACCTAAATTTTACTATATCATTTTCCGTATAAACACTTGGAGGGTTAAATGACAATGATGCATTACCATTTTTAAGCTTTAGTGAGTAATCTAATGGTGTAGGATTCAATCCAGGTTGTACTAAGAATAATTGGCTTTTCCAATCTGATCCTTCTCTTATGAAAAGGTCATCATTAGCATCTGTTTCGAATTTAATGCGAGATTTTTTTCCTTCTTGATTGTTTCCTTTAAAGACATAACCGTCTTGCTGGCCATAAAATCTAAAGAAGGTTGGAGTCTCTTTTCCTACAAAATTTTCTGATCCGTCACCTTCCTCGTCAATCTCACCAGAACCAATACCATCGTCACCTGGAATGTCAATTCCTAAATCTAGTAACTGGTTTAAAACTTCTGTATTCTTAACGACTTTTTTTAAAGCATCTGCTAAAGGCTTATTATCAGCCATATTGTTTTTAATCATTTCTTGAATTCGAGCCTCATTTAATCGCTTAAGATTTGCTTCGTATGCTAGATAATTTTCTAGCTCTTTTTTTATTTCTTCAGCGAAAGGCGAATCCACTAACCGGTCACGACTGTTCATGAATAATTTTTCAATTGCTACATTACTTAGGTGAGAGCAATCAACAATTGTTAAAGTATCATCCTTAATCTCATTTAGTTTGAGTCTCTTACGTGAATAAATAGCCTTATCAAGCATGGCATGGGTTTGGCCATTTAAAGAGAAAATGACCCCGGTACCACGTAAGAACTTTGAAAGCGTTCCTCTCTTAAAGACATATGTTGAACAGCTTAGAGTCTCTCCTTGCACAGTCATTGTAGTATACGTGGGGAAGCCTTCCTCTAAGTCTCCTTGACGAGAATCAGTAAAGTAGTCTAATAATCCATCAGCAAATACATTTTTAGACCCTTGTGCTCTAAAAGCCCGGAATTCACAAAAACGAACAGGAACTGTCATTTTGGGTAAACGCATTTTAATAGCATGACCTAATCCATTATCTAAAAGAATACTAGTTTTATGTGCACCAATTTCGTAATCAAATAACTTAATGAATGTTCCATAGTTTACTTCAGTACCACATAAAGCCGATGCATTCGGAATAATTGGGAATGTATCTGCACTGAATCCTAAAATAGAGCCTTTCTTCGGATTCATATCTGCAGCAATTGGTGCCAAATACTCAACTACCGAACTGCGCATGTTGCCAGTTGGGGGAGTACGCCGAATTACTGTAAATGCCCACTGATTATTACGAGAGTTTGTAGGATCGACTAAAGCAGGGTTTTTACGAGTAACAACAACTTGTAGCTCTGTAAACTTTGCTACGCCACTTCCTCCCATGTTATGTTTTCCTTGAACAATTGAGATTCGGATTTTATTGCTTTTTCCTAGTGATAAAATAGTGTCGGGTAAGCTGTCAGGTGTTTGTCCTTCTCCGCGATCTGCAATTGTAATATTAGGATTTTCAGGCGATTTAGCACCGGTTAAGGAAACTGCAACTAACCGTGAAATGTCGTCTTTAATCAGTTTTATATCAGAAGCTGTACTGTAGCGTTCTTGAATATATTTAAGTATTTTTTCTTTAGTTCTAGCTGGATCTAGGATATTGTCTAAGTCAATTCCTAGCTCTTTACCAGCATTCATTAAGATAGCATCGAAAGAATTGACAACCTTTTCTACTATGGAAGAAACTGGATGACTTTGCTGATTTCCAATGCTAGAGTAGTTGTTTTCAGTGTCACCTAAATATCTCCATACTTTGTCATCGTGCCAATAGCCTTTTTTTACAAGAAAATCAATGAGTTCTTGAGTTGTTTCGATATTACAAATTGCTTTTACCTCATCTGATGTAAGATATATGTCTTTTACAATACTCATAATTATGTACCTCCATGTTTTTGAGCGGCTCGTTTGTAATTATTAAATAACAAGAATCATGATTTGTCAAATATTTTTTTAATAAATAAAACGAAAAACGGTTTTTATAAAAAGCCGCTCAGAAAATATGTGTGTTGATACAAAAGAAAGTTATTATTCTAATTCAGTTTTAAAGTTGTTTGGTAATTAAAATGAAAAAGGTTTGCAATAAATTCGAGGTAATGGTAAGTTTATTACATATTAATCTAGAGGTGAGGAAATGTCGACGTCAAATTCAATCAAAATTTCATTCAAGGGATCGAAAGGAAACCAATTCGGGAGAGAAACTTACGTAACAATGATTCCTTTTAATAAATTGGAAAGTTTCTTTAAAGTTTTTCCGGAAGTTCAACGGAAATTAAGTAAGCCGCGTGTCAAATCAATTGCAAAATACATCTTAGATGGTATTGACAAAAAGAGAATGACATTCTTAAGTGCTATTACAGTAACATGTAAGAGTGAAATTGATTATAACGAAGAAGAATCTACAATTGATGTAGATATTAGCACTGTTTTCTCTATTAATGATGGGCAACATCGATCTGAAGCTATTAAATTGGCCATTGCAACCCTAAAAGAAGATATTGAAAAATCTATTAATCATAATGAAAAAGAAAAGCTTAATGAAAAACTTAATATTTTAGAAAATATGACTATTCCAGTTGTGATTTTCACAGGAATTGATCAAAAGGGTGAGCAACAACTATTCCATGATTTGAATCTTTTGGCTGGTAAACCTAATAAGTCCATTGCATTAAATTTTGATTCAAGTGATCAATATAATCAACTTGCTAAGGATCTGGCTAAAAACAACCAGCAGTTATTAAGATTGAACATTGAAACTGAAAAGACTCAAATTCGTGGTAATAACAATCAAATCATGGTTCTTTCTACTTTAAGAAACATGTTATGTTTTATTATTACAGGCGCAAACAAGGACAAAGATGGACTCTTGAACATTGAAACTTATGATGATTTGCGTAATACACTTGATGAAATTATTAACTTGTTGTTTGAAGTATTGCCAGAAGATGCTTCTAATCGTGATAAATATATTATTGGTACAGCCGCTACGATTCAAGGGATTGGTAAATACCTTAACGAAGTGATTTATAATCAAAATAATCTCGATTGGCAAAATGAAATCAGGAAGTTGGGAACTATTGATTGGTCCCATAATAGTTCAGTATGGGAAGGTTATGGGGGCAGTTACATTCCTGAGAAAAATAAGTTTGTATTTACTGGTACTAGCTCTGGTATAAATGGTGTTTATGAAGCACTTAAAAATACTTTAAATAAATAAAAAATGAGCCGCTCAATTATTATTGAGCGGCTTTATATATGTATCGAGTGTTCAAGAAATATATAAATTTTTTCAGAAAAAATACAATAACGAGCCGCTCGATCGTATATTGACAAGAATTTAACTAGATAGCTGTTTAGGCGATTGTTTACCGATAAAAACTTTCAGGAGACTGTGTTGAATGTGTTTTTGAATGATGTTTACGAATCAGCATAGGATTTGGAAATAAGAGAATAAATATATCACTAAACTACGATAGATGTTCTTGGTAGTTTGTCATTACAAATGTAAGAAACAATTGAAGCAATACGCAATAGAAGGATAATTATTAATATAGCTATCCTTATAACTCCAAGCTTTTTTCTATCTATATCGTCATTCCCTATTAAAAATAGTAAGTGCCTTAATATAGGACTGTTTAGCAAGCCAGTAGTTAAAAGATAAAAGACAACATGCTGAATGTTAAACATTTTATTGATCTGTAGAATAAAAGAGCAGATACTTGGTTAAAAAATACTTTAAAAAGAACGGCTAAATAGCCGCTCTTTTTGTTTTTAAGATCATTTTGGTATTACTCGGATTTTGATAGGAACGGTTTTAACGGTAAAGCCACTTGACTCACAAAGTGATTTTTTACACCTGCCACACTTTGGACACTTTACCCAGTAACATACATTACATGTTGTGTTAACGGAACTATCTACTTGACCTTCACAATCATGACCCCAACATTTATTTTTGTAGGGCTTTAACTCTGACGTATGAAAGGTTTCGATAACATATTCATTAGAAGACTTGTCCTTAAATATAACACTCCATCGTTGCTTGTCCTCAACTGGATACAAGAGAGTTCCAGGTCCAGCATATTTTTTAACTGAATATTTTTTTTGTCCAGTTAATATTACAGTTTTCGTGTTTAATGCAACAGCCTGGCCTGTATGAAAATTTGTCATACGTAGCCTCCTCGTCCTCGTATTAATCTCCAACGTTAAAATATATTAGTAATTCCGAGTAGTTAGAACTTTCACTGTTAATGGGGATGCACATAAAAGAACAGGTGTAGTCTTAAATTAGTTTGTAGGTCCAAGTTACAGCGAAGATCATATTGGATTTCGGTATGACGGAGGGATTGTTCCATACGTGATAGGAGACCATCATGATTCACTCTTTCACATTGAGCAGAGAGAAATAGATCAGTAAATAATTCAATTCCCCTCTTACTTTCCTGACAACAGTAATACGGAAGGCAAAAAAACTTGAGATTGGGGGGAGGTTGAAGTTGGCCTTTGTAATTTAATGCTAGATAATAAGTTAGTGTTGGCGATGTTACTATGACCCAGCCTTTCAGAATCACTTTTCGCATTTACACCATACGATAAAAAAACATTTTTACGAAGAATTTTTTGAGAAGAAAAGAATACTGTTAAACATAACCTGGAACACAAATCACGTGCTTTGGAACACTTACGGGGGGGGATGCTACGTGAGCTATACGGCTAGTAAGGTCAAGGGAACAGGCAGGCACTCCTGGTCAGTTGTTTTTAGGCACCCAGTTAAGAAAGAATTGAGTGGCAAGGCTGGTCTTAGAGTAAGAAGAGGGTTAGGTACAACTGATGAAAGAGAAGCGCAACGTTTAGTCGACCAAATGAATGAAATATTGTCGGATAAAACATTTTGGGATCTTAGTGCAAGACCGATTGCGGCCGTGCGTTTTGACAAAAAAATCGTAACTGCTTTTTATGATTGCTTAGAACCAAAAAACAGAGATTATTTTAATCTCAGAGAAGACTTATTACCTTTGCCAGGCGCTGAACAGGGATATGCAAAAGTTCTACTTGTTGGTTCTACAGGGGCTGGAAAAACCACTTTGTTGCGTCAAATTATAGGCACTGATCCTAAAAAAGATCGGTTTCCATCTACTTCACCAAATAAAACAACCGTTTCTGATATTGAGATAATATGTTCCCGTGGGGAATTTGAAGCGGCCGTTACTTTCTTTGAACGAAGAGAAGTAAGGTTACACGTTGAAGATTGTGTAATGGCAGCGGTATTAGCTAAAATCAATGGTCTAGACAATGAAATAGTGTGTATGCGGCTTCTTGAACACAGCGAGCAACGTTTTCGTTTTTTTTATGTACTTGGAGATCCTAACACAGATTTAGATGAAGAAGATGAAGAAGACGAGGATGTATCAATTGATGACCAAGAGATAACTGTTGAAGAGAGACAAAAATATTTAACTGTAATTAAAGGATTTTTAGCACAAGTAACGGCCCTTACTTCTGTAAGTGAGAAAGTTAAGGGAAATTTAATTAGAGAACTTAATATCAATCCTGCTTCATTGAATTCGGAGGACAACACAGCATTTGAAGAGATTCTAGAAGAAGAACTTAGGCAGAAAAGAGAATTTCATACGCTGGTAGATGACATGATGAATGAAATGGCCAAGCGATTTAAGCTTTTGAAAGAGGGAGAGCTACAGCCAGAAACAGAGCAGTGGCCTTCGGTGTGGAGATTTCGAACTGAAGATAGAACGGCTTTTCTTAAAATTATGCGGCGCTTATCCAGTAATTATGCACCTCAATTTGGAAAGTTGCTTACACCTCTAGTTCAAGGAATTAGGGTTAAAGGTCCATTTATACCGAGTTGGAGCGACATTGTACCTAACTTGGTGTTGATTGACGGTCAAGGAATAGGCCATACTGTATCTTCAGCCGTTAGTTTACCAGCTCAAACCTCTAGAAAATTCGAAGCGTGTGACGCAGTTTTACTAGTTGATAGTGCCAAACAACCGATGCAAACAGCCTCCTTATCGGTTCTAAAAGAACTGGCTGCTAGTGGACATATTTCAAAATTAAGCATATGTTTCACACACCTGGATGAATTAAAAGGAGATAATCTGCCAAATAGAAAAAGCCGTATTAATCATATAACTGCTTCATTAAATCAAGTTGTTTCACACATTAGAGAAACATTAGGTCATGAAGCTGCGATTAATTTAGACTTAATGTTGCCTGCACGTTCATTTTTCTTAGCTAATTTGGATCGAACTATGCACGAAAGAAACAAACATACATCTAAAGAACTAAAAAAGTTAATTGAAACTTTAGAAACAAGTATTTTTGAAGAAAAAATGCCTGCAGCTATCCCATTTTATAATGAAGCAGATTTAGGTTTTGCTGTTCAAAACGCCACAAAGAAATTTCATGATATTTGGAAAGGACGTTTTGGGAAAACGAGTATCTCTAATGAACAGCCGCAGCACTGGGCAAGGTTGAAGGCATTATCTAAACGTCTTGCACTAAGCTATAATAACGGGGAATACGATACTCTCCGTCCAGTGTCTGAACTTAAAGATTGTTTAATGTATCATATACGTATTTATCTAAGTCAACCCGTTCGTTGGATTCCAGCCAATGTTACAGATAGCGATAAAAAAGATGCAATCGATAGAATTGCTCGTGAAGTGCACTCTAAGCTTTTTGACTTTACAACTGAACGTATTTGGTTTGATCAGCTGGCTCCCTGGAACCATGCATTTAATCTTAGTGGAGGAGGATCAGGCAAAAAAAGAATTAATTCTATGGAAAGAATTTACGAACAAGGAGCACCGATACCCGGAGAAGCTACCACAACCCAAACACAAGAATATCTATTAAGTACCAGGCGGTTGGTGAAGGATGCTATCCTTTCAAAAGGCGGCAGGATTGTATAAATAGAGGTAAAGAAAGCTCAGCCAAAAGAAGGGAGGAGCTTTCTTTACCTCTGGCTATAAGCAAGGCTTAAAATTAATTTTTAGCTTACTTTGAGAAAGGTCAATTTCTTTAGCTTTTTAACGCTTGTATATTATCAGAATATTTGTTACTCTACCTTCATAGTTTTAGTTATTTGTCACTTCAAGTGAAAGTCATTGTACCCTTCATTTTGTCAGGGGAGAATCGACACAAAGGAATTGCCGCTATTCTTACTATGCATTGCATAGATCAGAGAAACAGCAGGCCGATGGCTCAGCCATCCTAAAGTGATTTATTGGATTTTTTAAAAGTAGGCATGTGATCCTTATTTCACTATGCCTTTACAGAGCAGACCTTAAAACCGGTGGATTCCGTATGGATGAAATCGGTTTTTTTTGCGTTTAATGCTCCATGATCCCGTTAAAAGAAGCGCATTTGCTCTCTAAGAGCAGTGCGCTTTTTTTATATAAAAAATTCTCAGAAAGGGTGTTTGTCAAAATGGAAAAAGCATTGGTTTTTTCCCAGGAACAGAAGTCATTGATCTGGAGCCGCTTTGTCGGACCAAATGAAGGAACACAGGAAGAAGCCAGGCATTTCGTAGAAGTCTGCGAAACGTTTGGACTGAACCCGCTGCTTGGGGATATTGTGTTTCAAAAATACGAAACAAAGCAGGGTACACGTACAAACTTCATTACCACAAGAGACGGCCTGCTTCGTATAGCGGCCCAGCATCCCGATTATGTCGGTGCCCCTTGTGCGGCAGAAGTAAGAGAAGGAGATGAGTTTGAGTTCATCCCTTCAGAAGGGACTGTGCGGCATGTGTTTGGCCAAAAACGTGGGAACATTATCGGCGCCTACGCCGTGTTATACCATAAACGGCTCCGCCCCTGCGCAGTATTCGTCAATTTTGCCGAATACTTTAAAGCCAATGCACGCTCAGAGAGAGATGGCGGAAAAGGCGGCTCATCTATTTGGGATGCTATGCCAAGCACCGCAATCATTAAAGTGGCAGAAGTGCTCGTTTTAAAACGCCAGTTCCCGCTCGGCGGCCTTTATACAGCCGAAGAAATGGGGCTGGAAGAGTTTAAAAGCGAACAGGCAGATATTATTCCGGACCATCAAAAGAGTTCTAAAAACAATACGCCTGATTCTTCACAGCCTGTTCACTATCAAGAGGCAGAAGAAAATCTGCCGTCAGATGAAGAATCAAAAAGCAGCTCAACAGAAGAAAGCCAGCTGACCTCTGCTGAAGAATCAGATTCAAAAGGCTTTGTTTTAAAACACTACGATTCCGGTGTATCACCGAGCGGCATTCCATATGCCAAGCTGTATGTGGTCGATCAGGAGTCGAAGAAAGAAAAACTGGTTCTGGCCAAAGGAGAAGAATCGCTGGAACTGACCCGGCAGATTCCAGAAGAAGAAACCTTTCTCATGGATGTGCGGGAAGAAAACGGCTATCTCTTTTTAGAATCAGTCAACCACATGGAAGCGGGCGCGATCTCATGATCACCACCGCATTCACAGACGGTAATACGCTGATTTGTGCAATGTCATCTGAGCGAAAGAGCGGCCTGTATTTCATTGCGGTCCGTCCCGAAAAAGGCTGCCTTATAGTTACTCACTCGGTATCTGGCAGCCCAGAAAACCAGGCATTATACGTGGAAGAAGCAGTGGCTTGTTACCATGTGTGGCAATGGTGGGATCCGCGCACAAAGGTGATTGTAAAAACGGCACCTATTACCCTTAAGCCAGAATGGGTTCAAATTCCGGTTCCGGGCACAGTGCAGGATATCATCCAGCAGATTGGAGAGGAGGAGTGGCATGCTGCCGAATATTTTGGATATTGCCGCTGAACATGGACTGACGTTCCAGCCGCAATCATTCGGAAAAAAGCAGACACTCGCCAAATGCCCCTTCTGCAAAGAAGACGACCAGCACAGGAAGCGAAAAAAGTATTACCTTTCCTTAAATACACAGGAGCAAATTTTCAAGTGCTGGTTTTGCGGCGAATCCGGCGGTGTTTTCCGGTTTATGGCTCTTCTGGAGGGCGTATCGGAAAACGAAGCCATCGACCGGTACCGTAAAAAGAGCGGCAGCACCTATAAACGGCACCCGGCTGAGAAATTAACGGGCAGCCAGTGCAGAATGATGGGGCTGGGCGCAAAGCCAGACTGGGTTGATATCCGCCATTTTGATGATCAATCCTACAAAGAACTGAGGGAACTCGTCTGGAAAGCATGGAAGCAGTTTCTGTGGAATGAAAAGCGGTTTGCCTATCAGCTGCTTGTTTCAGGCATTATAGGCGGAACGTATGAACATACGGTAGAATCCATTCGGGAAAGAGAACGAGAAATTGGCACACCGCTACTTGAGGAAGTGCTGGCTGTGTATTCTCTTTCCGAGCGGCCGAGAGAGGTCAACCGGCTAGAAGCCTTTGTCCTGCATGTCTCCAATCCATTCAAGTATCCGTATTCTCACATTGAAGCGGAGTAAAAGAGTGGGTTGTTATGCAGTGCAGCAGGCGGTAATGAAAAGCAGGATGGTACGAACTGTTTCATTCAAAGGAGGAGTAACCATGTTAAAAAGGATGAACACTGGGCATGGAGAACATCGAAAGTGCGGTGATCCGTTATGTTAATGGCTGTTCCAAAAATCAAATCTACACAGGATGCGGCAGAGCTTGCTGCGGAAATTGAGCGCATGGAATCGTCACTCAAGACATTGAAAGCCGAATTGAAAAGGTTTGTAGACCAGAACGGTGCAATAGAAACGAAAGAAAAAGTGTGGAATTATAATGTGGCGGTCTCCTGGGAGTTTCATGAGTCCGGCTTGAGAGACATGGCAGACCAGCTGGTGATTGAAGGGATGAACCCGTGGAAGCTCATGACGATTTCCGCGGCAAACCTGAAAAAAATCGGTTGGAGTGAAGAGGTGCTGTGCCAATTTGGGCAAAAAAAAGAGACGAAAAAATTTTCGTCCCGAAAGAGATAAATAGAGGTAAGTGATAGTATAGCATATCAAAAATAAGCCTTCCACCCCGGGCATATAAAAAACGGTGGCATGAATCCTCGTGCCGCCGCGGCACGGGGGCTCATGGAAAGGAAAAAATAATGGAGAAAAAATATATTGAAACAGCGCGTGAAGTACTTTCTAATTATGGTTCAGGCCAGGGTGTGGACCTGCAGCATCTGCTTGCGGTTTTAATTGGACCGAAAGCCACTCCGGAGCTGTGCGGCCGTCTTTCCGCCAAAGGGCTTCAAGACCTGGCTGACCTGACAGAACATGAGCTGCGTAAAGAAGGGCTGACCCTTACGCAGGCTCAGCGTGTCATGGCCGGATTTCAAGTCGGCAGAAAGTGGAGTTTCATTTCGGCGGCTGAGCAGCGCTTTACAGTTCGCAGCCCGGAAGATGCGTATAACTACATGCGTTCCAAGATTGCCTATGAAAAGCAGGAAGTATTTTACGTGCTTTATTTAAACACCAAAAACCAGGTGATTTATGAGCGGGCTGTCTTTAAAGGAAGCTTAAATGCTTCGTTAGTGCACCCGAGGGAAACTTATCGCTTTGCGATCCAGCATGCGGCTGCAAGCATTGTCTGTGCGCACAATCACCCGTCGCAGGATCCTTCACCAAGCCGTGAAGACCTGGATATCACCAAGCGGCTGGCGGAATGCGGCAAGCTGATGGGCATTGAATTGCTTGACCATTTGGTGGTCTGCTCAGAAAAGTATGTGTCCCTGAAAGAAAAAGGCTGCCTGTAAACCAGCCTTCTTACCATTAAGAACTAATAGTGACTTATTAAAGCCAAATCCATTCTCGGATTTGGCTTTTTGTCTTTTAAAAACCCTACACAAAGGAGCGCATAAAAATGAGCGATACAATCTATCAAATGGTCACAAACCGGATCATCGAGCAGCTTGAAAAAGGTGTAGTGCCATGGCGCCGCCCGTGGAACAATGGTGCGCCAGTAAATTGGGTAACCCAAAAGCCGTACCGCGGCATCAATTCTCTTCTCTTGGAGCCGGGAGAGTATTCTACGTTCAAGCAGATCAGAGAAGCTGGCGGCAAAGTCCGTAAAGGTGAAAAAGGACATATTGTGGTGTTCTGGAATTGGATAGAGCGTGAAAATGAAGAAACCGGCGAAAAGGAACAGATCCCGTTTCTTCGCTACTACAAAGTGTTTAATGTAATCAAGCAGGCAGAGGGTCTCCAAAGCAAGAGAGAGGCGGAAACATTTGACCATAATCCAATTGAGTCTGCCCAGCAGATCGTGCGTGGATACAAGGATTCACCTGTTATCCATCATCATTCCGGGCGTGCTGTTTATTTTCCTAGGTTGGATCGTGTCAGCGTGCCGCCATTAAAAGACTATCGCACAGTAGAAGAGTACTACTCGGTCCTGTTTCATGAAATGGTTCACAGTACAGGCCATAAAAGCCGCCTTGCCCGCAAAGGGATTACACAAAGCGGCGTGTCGTTTGGAGATGAAGTCTATTCTAAAGAAGAGTTGGTTGCGGAAATTGGGGCAGCGATGCTATGCGGGGTAGCAGGCATCGAAAACATGACGATTGAGAATAGTGCGAGCTATATACAATCCTGGCTTCGTGCACTTAAAGAAGATTCAAAACTGATTGTGCAGGCAGCAGCACAGGCCCAAAAAGCAGCTCATTATATTAGGTCACCAAACTAAAATCGTGTGTTATTAACCACAATCAAAAAGTTAGTAATCACAGGAGTACTTAATAATAAGTGTACTTTAGCAAAGGTGTGTGTTTGCTAAAGTACACTTATATTATTAAAAGGTATTCCCGATATTAAGGCAATCAAAAGGTTAGTAATCATAAGTGTACTTAAACAAAAGTATACTTTAGCAAAAATACACCTTTGTTGTTGCTGAGGTATTCCCAGCCAAAAGATTTATTTATAAAGTTATCACAGATTGCTACAAACGCTATATTGTAGCCCAGGAGTCCAAGAATAAAGGATGTTCTTGTGGTTTATGAAAAATAACCGTAAAAAACGGTTAAGAAGCCGTGCAAGCCTAATAATTGATCCTCAACAAGTTTTTTAGGTCTTCAGGATTTTTCCTCTATTTTATCCAGGATCACATCTGCTGCTTCTGCTGCTCCTCCTGCATTTCGAAAGGACTCTGACAGTTTCTGCGCCTTTTCAAGGTAACTCGTATCTGCTAGTAATTCAGCTGCTGCTTTTCTAATATGTTTAAACTTGTTTCCTTTTAGTTTGATTCCTGCCCCGAGCTCGGCCACTCGGTCAGCCACTACTCCTTCTTCGCTATGCAGCGGATATAAAACCATTGGAACTTCATAATATAGGCTTTCATTTACACTATTCATCCCGCAATGGGTAATAAATACATCAGCCTTCTGTAAAACGGCAATCTGATCTACATAATTTTTCACTGTGAAATTGTCCGGTATACGGCCAAGCGAAGCCATCTCTATTTTTTTACCAATCGACATTACAATATCATAATCACAGCCAGCGAATGCCTGGATACAACTTTGGTAAAACTCCTTGTTTTGATTGAGCACTGTTCCTAATGAAATATAAATGACTTTTCTGCCGTTTTTATCAACCTGTACTTCAGGAGACTGCCGGATGGAAGGGCCGACAAAGGCATATCTGTCAGAAAAGGTTTCCGACAATGGCTGGAACTCTTTGCTTGTATACACAATGGTATCCGTCTCATTATCATTTTGGATAATCGATATAAAACTATCCGCTTGATATCCGTAATCTCTTAACAATTGCATTTTTTTATTAATGCGCCGCATGCCCATGATCATTCGAAACATTTCTCTTATGCCGCGTTTCATCAATTTTGCCGTATGCTGATTAAATGCAAAGGATGTTGTTGAACAGACATACGGGATGCCTAATTTCTTGGCAAATAATTTACCCCAAAAGCATAAGGAATCCGATACAATGCAATCCGGCTGAAACGCTCTTAATTCTGTACATACCTTTTCATCTAAAGCAATGGTCGTATCCACAACCATTTCAATCAACGCTGCAAAATCTTTTCCAACTTTGCGATTTAATTCTTCTTCTGATATCGAGGGCAAGAATTTATCACAGGAAATAAACTTGGCTCCGGTTTCTTCTATTTTTTTCTGGAATTCCGAAAATGAATAGTACCAAACTTCATGGCCTCTTTTTACTAATTCTGATACAACCGGAAGTGTTGGATTGGTGTGGCCATGGGCGGGAATTGAAAAGAACACAATTTTACTCATTCTGGCTCCTCTCCGGCCGATGCGGCGTTACGAATCATATCTGCAAACTCTAAAAAACGATCACTTTTTAAGATGGCAAGCCCTTTTGTAGCATCGTCCCCCAGCACAACAAGCTTATCACCTGTATGAATCCGATACATTTCCCGCGCCTGTTTTGGGATGACTATTTGTCCCCGCTCGCCTACTTTCACAACACCGAAGAACTGTTTACCCTTGGGACCAAGCTGTTTTACATCTTCTGTACTCATATCATCGGATAATTGATCCAATGTTACCTGAAAGATATCAGCTAACATTTTCCCTTTTATGTATATCAGGCAGCGCCTCCTCGCTTTCCCATTTTGCGACGGTCTGACGAGATACGTTTACCTTCTCCGCTAACATTTCCTGGCTCATTTTGTGCTTTTTACGTAGAACACGTATATTCATACCAATCATATTTTCACCTCTGTATAGAATTAACTATATAGAAAGAATTGGATAAATTCTATCAACAAACGATAACATTTTATGTTAAAAATTGTGTCAGTAATGTAGAGCCCTCGCTGCTACAGATGCTGTGCGGTGTGACCAGTATTGAGAATACGAGATTAAAAACAGTGACAGCTATATACAGTCCTAGCTATGGGTACTGAAGGAGGTCTCCAAGCTGATCGTCAAGAACAGCCAGCAGGCAAGTGGTATTTAATATAGAACATTAGCATAAAACTGGACGGACTAATCGCAGACTGACCCAGTTTCAACCATGAACAAATCAGCAGAAAACATAAAAAGCGCTATTCCCTTTATTAAAAGGGAGCAAAGCACCATTTATGTCAGTCCCGATCGCTTTCTTTGGCTTTGTTATGAAATCCATTCTTTTCAAATAATATTTAAATTGCTCAATTTACAGACTTTCCAAGCGGGAAAGCCCACTTCTTCAGAGGTGGGATGAGAGCGAGGTAGAACCGGGCATGTCTTTGATAGGTCAAAGGTTCGATTAGGCGATTATTTATATAGGGTTAAAAGAAAAATAGAAGAATTTAAAATTTAAGAAGATGTTTTATTTTTCAGGTGGAAGCCGTCGTGGGAGGATGTAGAAGTGAAGACGTGGATCGTTCCGGGAGCTCCCTGGCATATGCGCATTCACTGCATTCAAACAGACCGGCCGCTGGATGCAGCAGAAGGCGGTTTTGCTTTGGGAATTGGGCAACAGGAAGACTTGTCTTTTTATAAGAGACCAGCATAGCCAGCATAGCGGAGCCATTTCGCATGCAGGTAAAAGCTTCATTAAATCGCTTCATGGTGGTGGCACAGCGGATCTTATTTATCCGAATGCCAATATGAATATAATTCATAACTGGACAGTAATCCCGACCATTAAAACGAGCATCGAACCAGGAGTTACTTGGCTTGCAAGTGCTGTGTATGGATCGCCTCACAATCAGGATGAACCAGACGAACCGAAAATTGATATTCAAGGAAACAAGATTAGAATTCAAATGACTGAATCACATGAAGTGGTACTGTTTGTTTAATTATTTTTTATATCAGAATAAGGAAAAGCTGGTTTCCGAAATGGATCCAGCTTTTCCTTGTTAGCAGGCATCTAGATCTTCTATCAATGATGAATCACTCGGAAAAAGAAGAGAAGCCTGGGAAAAAGGCGAAAAAGAATCCAAATTCTTTGAAGACTCAGCAACTTGTGCATTTGGGATCAATGTCCCTAAAGCGTTAGGCGATTTCTTAGTTCTTGAAGGGCTTTATGCAACAGAAGGTTGTGCGATTGCCATTTCAGATGAGGAATTATTGAAGGTGCAAAAACAAGTAGCTTCCTTAGAAGGAAACTTTGTCTGCCCAGAAGGAGCAGCAACCTTTGCGGCAGCGAGAATCCTGCGTGAACAAGGATGGATCCAGGCGGATGAGCATGTTGTATGTCTTAACACGGGCTCAGGCCTCAAATATCCGGAAACAGTTAAAATCGAAGGTGTAGAAATACTTCAGCCGGGACAGGAAATATAACCCCTGAAGGATGATAATGAGAAAAAGAATCTACCTTGTCATCATCAAATGCAAGGGGGCCATGCCACATTATATGAATCCTGTTCTTTATAGTATTTATCAACTGCCAATGAAAACACAGTGGTAGAGGAATGTTTAAAATGTGTCTAAGCGTGCGAAGAATGTACAACGACTTTCCTGCAGAGACAGACGTTCAAGTAAAAAACGGCGTCCAAACACTGCAGGAATGCGCTCAAGTTTGCTGGCAGGCCGTCTCATTTTTGGTCCACTGTAGCTAGTTCGTTCAACAAAACTGCAAACTTGGCGCCGCCATTTGCGAAACTTGCGTAGAAGAGTTCAGCGATACTTGTTGCCGTGAATGTGCACAAGAGGTTGACTTAAAAGGAATGTATGTTTTACTTGCTAAGTAACAAACGAAAAAAGCGGCCCTTCATCTTCCGCATACTGTGAAGCAATTTGAAGGAGTCTTCTGGCCTGTAATGCGATCAAAAAGTTGGTAATCACAAGTATACCTACACAAAAGTATACATTGTCACAAGTGTACTTTTGTATATGTACACTTGTGTGAATATAAAATACTCACATGATAATAAAATAAAATTTTTATCATTCCTAGCAAGGATATCCTCTTCTTTAGCCCGCTAAGTAACCGGTAGGTGAACTTCTCCATCAAAACCTTTGATTTAGGTGGAGAGGTTCACGAAAGGAGAACTCTTTGCTCGGTCTGGCGTTGAGGAGTTTGTGCTTACATTGAGGAGTCAGTAGCAGATGGTGAAGCGTTAGCTAATCAGTTACGCAGCTATCTAGAGACACAGCCGCTCATTACTACTAAGGGAGTTCTTTCTGTTACGTTAAGCTTAGGGATGGCTGAAGCAACGAAAGAAGACGAAGAGACACTATACGGGATTCTCAATAAAGCAGATAAAGCTTTATATTCGGCAAAGCAAGAAGGCCGAAATCGGGTACGTGTCTATACAGAGATTAAAGAAATACGTAACTGAAAATGAGGAGTCTTGCTGACTTTTCTGCTCGGAAAGTCTGTAAAAAAAGCGCGTTCTATTATTGAGGTTGGACGGGTATATAATCCAACAATAAAATCATATAGCACCTAATAAGAAGTTCCAAGAGTACATTACTATGATTGAAAAATATTTGTTTATAACAGTAAATGGTATCGTTGTTTGTGTTCTGTTCTTAATAAATCGTGTTTCGTCAAATCTAGATAAAAATATACAAATGGACAATTTATTAAAACCTTTCGAATGATTCGCAAGGTCTTTTTGCAATACAAAAATAGTCTTTGAACGTTCTTTTATAAAAAATCATATAAATGGAAGGAAGTGAGAAGAAGAGCATGAGGTGGCTGCCATGAAAAGGTGTATTGACGTAGTTCTGTCTTTTTGTATGATTATAGCCCTGTTGCCCGTTTTTGCTTGCACAGGGTTAGCGGTATACAAGTTTTTAGGGAACCCCGTGTTTTATAAACAGCAGCGTGCAGGCAGGAATGGAATTCCATTTAATGTATTCAAATTTCGTACGATGACGGATGAGAGGGATGCATTAGGCGAACTGCTGCCTGATGCATCACGTCTGGGGAAGTTGGGTATTTTTTTGCGCCGCTACAGTTTAGATGAGCTTCCACAGCTTTGGAATGTATTGAGGGGAGATATGAGTCTGGTGGGACCGAGGCCGCTTTTTGTCCATTATGTGCCGCTGTATAACGCTCAGCAGGCACGCCGCCTTGAAGTAAAACCGGGGCTTACAGGCTGGTCGCAGGTAAATGGGAGAAATGCGATCAGTTGGGAAGAAAAATTCCGGCTGGATGTGTGGTATGTAGAAAAGTGTTCGCTCTGGCTTGACTTATATATTCTTTTGCTTACCGTCTGGCGTGTGTTGCGTCCAGTAGGCATTAATCAGCCCGAGCAGGCAACGGTTGAGCCATTCAAAGGAAGTGACTCGGATACATGAACCAATCCTGACCAGAGTTAGATTGTATCTGCTTTCTGGAAAAAGTAGGGCATGGAAAGAAGGTAGGCTGCATACATTGTACAGCAACATAAAGAAGCCTACTAGAGAAAGGAAGACGGAAATGGCAGAAGAACATCTTGATTTTCCTCAATTTTTCCGCATTGTATTGAAACGCTTTTGGATTATTTTATTGATCACGGTGGCAGCAGTGCTAACGAGTGCTTTTGTTTCCTATTACGTGCTTACACCTGTGTACCAAGCAAAAGTCAATATGCTCGTCAGTATACAGCCTGATGCAAAACAGACAACTGCTTTGTCACCTATCGATGAATCACTCAAGCTCGTGACGACCTATGAAGATATTGTTCAAAGTCCTTATATTCTACAGAGTGCTCAGCGTGCTTTAAATACAGAAGGCCATAACATTGAAATTGACAAGAAGGACATTTCTGTTGAACACACAGAAGAATCTCAAGTATTTGCGCTCCTTGTAGAAAACGAGGATCAGGCGGAAGCTGTGGTCGTGGCCAATGCTATCGCGGAAGCATTCGATGAGAATGTCAGCTCTATTATGAATACAAAAACAAAAAATGTGCGTGTTATGAACACGGCTGCAGTTGACCCGGATCCGGTTTCGCCAAAGCCATTATTAATTATGGGGTGTACCTTTGTACTTTCCTTTATTTTGTCAATCTGGGCAGCTCTTTTGGTTCATAACCTTAAGAAGCCGCGAAAACTGTCTCGCGTTTAAGGCGTGAAGGGGATATAAATCCAAATGCAGCTTTTAAAAGGAACGTCGGCTCTTTTTTTCGCTATGGCTTTGTCTGCTCCTGTATCAGCTGTAACAGGCATTTGGATTCGGAATATTCTAGGGCCGGAACAATACGGGATTTGGCTCGTGTTTTCGATGATTTTTATGTATGGCTACTATATGCACCTTGGTATTTTGGATGGATTCAGCCGGGATATACCGCGCCTTCTGGGTGAAAAAAAGTCTCTTCAAGCGCATCAGCTGCGCCATGTTGTATTCACTTGGATGACAGGCTCCGGTATGATTGCTATCGCATTCATGCTCTTGATCTTATGGCTCCCTTTCACTTCTCTTGAAAAGATACTGGGTATCATGGCGTTTGCGCTTATTCCTGTTCAAAATATTGCTTTGTTTCATAACCAACTGCATCTTACAACCCAGAAGTTCAATCATGTAGCAGTGATCCAGCTGATCATCGGCTCGCTTCAATATGTATTAATGGCACTTCTTGCCCTTCTATTGGGTATATACGGCTTGTTTTTAGGTGTACTTATAGGAAATGCCTTGGCGATTATGTACAGCTCGAAGCATCTCCCGTATAAGCTAAGGCTTTTATGGGATGGAAACGTACTGAAAAAAATGCTTCCATATGGCCTGCCGATTATGCTGATTGGCCTTTTAACCAGCTTGCTGACTACATTGGACCGGCTGCTCGTTTATTCTTTTTTTGGTGCAGCCGCAGCAGGGCACTACGGCATTATTGCTTTTGTTTATCAAGGTATTATGGTACTGCCGGGTGTTTTTCATCAAATTATGTATCCGAAAATCAATTATATGTATGGGAAAACAAAAAAGAAAAGGCACCTTAAACACATTATCCTCCGCCCCGTTTACTACATGGCGTTTGTCAGTCCGTTTTTTTTAGGTACATTGCTATTTGTATTCCCGCCTTTTGCAGCTGTGCTGATGCCCGAATATAAAGAAGGAATTGATTTATCAAAAGGAATTATTGCAGGTTTATTTTTCTGGCTTTGGGCTCCTCTTTTTGCTCAATACTTGATCGGCGTCGACAGGCAGTGGACCTACGTGAAAATACTAATTGGAGCAGTCCTGATTAATGCGGGAACCACTATTTTGTTGACTATGAATGGTTTTGATATGGAAGGAGCTGCTGCAGGCCTTATTGTGTCACTTATATGCTGTTCTTTCCTAGTGATGCGCGCTGTATTAAAGGACATGGGGGAAACCCTGTTTTATTTCTTAAAATGCGCTGCAGCCATGATCCATCCCTTTATCCTGATGGTTTTACTCGTATGGTGTGTGCAGCTCCTGCCGGCTCATTTTCTGGTGCAGTCCATCCTGTTTTGTGCTGGATATAGCTTTATATTAATCGTCTATTCTTATTTTGTGCCACCATTTAAAAAAGCAAGACGACTGCTTATCTCTCGTCTGGGAAAACAAAAAAAGAGCAGGTGAGCAAGATGATAGAGTCAATCACGCAAAAAAGCGTGTGGGTTTTGGTCTCACTGGCAGCCGCCATGACGATCGGTGCTCTTGTTTCACTGCATAATGTAACTTTAAGTGTGTACGCAGGTATTGTCCTGATGTTTTACGCATTCGCTTTTTTGCTTTCCACTTTTTTTCGTCAGCCCAAACTGGTCATGCAGATCGTTTTATTTGGGCTGACAGTCCGGCTTTTTGCCATGATCATTTTAAAAATATATTCCTTTTCGACAGGGCTGGACGGTTTTTTTCCAGGAGATATCGATGCGTATGGGTATCATGGAGACGCACTGGCCGCGATCCAGTCGCATTCCTGGCTTCAGGCGCTTGAAGGCAACCTTTCGTACACCGTTTTTGTCGCGTTTTTGTACAGCATCTTTGGCCCGGATATGAACATCCCACAGCTGGTCAATGCAGGTGCCTCTATTTTACTGATCCCTCTTTTGTACGAACTGGGAAACCGGGTAGGCGGAAGGCGGGCGGGAGTTGCAGCCGCTGTATTGTGGAGCCTTTTTCCAAGCGCTATGTTTTGGTCAGTTTCTTTATTAAAAGATGGATTTATTGTATTAGGCATGATTTTGGCTGCGTTTTTTATTCTTGGGCTAAACAGGCGAAACATTCAGGTGCATGAGGCAGTATTAGGCTTATCTGGGGTTATCATAATTGGTTTTCTTCGGCCGCAGTTTTTATTGGCGATTGCCCTTCCCATCGTTTTTATCGTTATTCGGCAATTTGCCCGGGGGAAACACCATTTTCTTCGAAATACAGTGATTCTCGCGCTGTGCATAGGAGTTGCCGCAGCGACAACAGCCGGGGATATTATTTCGGAAGCCCTGACAGACTCCACATCGGCAGAGGAAGTAGAGAGAACGGATGAAATTGCACTTGAAGGCGGATCCGGTATTCCGCTCGTGACGATGTTTCCTCCAGAAGTACGGTGGATCGTGCAGCTTCCGTTTTCTATTCTTGCGCCATTTCCATGGCAATGGTTTTCCGTCAGCGAGGGATTATATATACTCTCAGGAGCAGAGATGATTGTCTGGTATGTTCTTTGTTTTTCAATTTGGCGCAGCCGGAGAGAACTGCTGGCGGGAAGCGACACGAAAATCCTGCTGCTGTATGCTTTTGCTATTTTCCTGGCGGTATCGTTCAGCCTGCCGAATATCGGTTCCATCTATCGCTACCGGCTTGCAGCACTGGCTGTACTCCTGCCTCTCGTACTTCGTAAGCCGTTTCGAAAAGGGGAGGGAGCTGGATAACTGGTGTCAAAAAGTGTTTTATTTATCACGACGATCAGCAGAACCGTGCAGGCTTTTTTGATTCCGCATATTTGTTATTTTCTTGAACAGGGTTATCGCGTCGGTATAGCGACAAACACGGAAGATGAACCGTTAGATCACTTAACTGAAATGGGTGTAACAGTTCATTACGTCCCGTTTAACCGAAAGGTACTGTGCAGGAAAAATTGGAGAGCGTTTAAGAGAATCAAAAAAGTAAGCAAGGATTACGATATTCTTCATCTGCATACACCAGTCGCGTCTTTTCTTGCACGCATGGCGGCTTCACGGCAGCACCGCATTCTTTATATGGTGCATGGCTTTCATTTTCATGAAGGAGGCCGGAGTTGGACCAATTGGATATATATACTCGCTGAAAGAGCAGCCGGCTGGCGCCCACAAACCGTTGTGGTTACGAATCGGGATGATTTGAAAGCGGCGAGAAGGCTTCTGCCGAACAATAAGATTCACTATGTTCATGGAGTCGGTGTAGACACAGAACAATTTAAAAAGCGTGTGCCATCAAAAGAAGAGACACGAAAACAAAAAGTAGCTCTTGGTATTGCCAAACATGTGCGTGTACTTACCCATATTGCGGAATTAAATGAGAATAAGCGACAGTTCGATGTAATCGATGCCTGTGCTCTTATGAGAAAAGAGAGAGATGATTTCATGGTGCTGCTCGTTGGGTCGGGTGAAAGGGAAGAAATGATTCGGCAATATATTCGGAGCCGACAGCTTGACGATCATATTAAATGTCTTGGATTCCGCTCTGATATCCCAGATCTTCTTGCTATCACTGATATTGGCCTGTTGGTATCTATAAGGGAAGGACTTCCACGCTCGATCATGGAAATGATGGCATCTCAAATTCCTGTTGTCGCAACCGATATACGAGGCAACCGTGATCTTGTTGAAAACGAGGAAACCGGTTTTTTAGTACCAGTTCAAACGCCGGAAGCTATTGCCGAGAAGTGTCTGTTTCTGTTGGAAAATAAGCAGCTTGCCCGGCAGCTCGGTGTAAAGGGCCGTGAAAAAATAGAAGCATATTTTTCGCTTCCGGCTGTTCTTAAAGAAATGGAGGCCATTTACAAAGAATTGAACAATGAGAGGTGATGGATGTGAAGAAAATCATCATCATTGGTTCAGGAGGGCATGCAAGCGTCATTATTGACGCAGTTGAGAAAGAAAAAAAATACTCGATCTATGGCATTATTGATCCCGTCCGTCCTGTCAATACGATCATTTATGGTTACCGGGTGATTGGAACAGAGTCTGTTTTGCCGACGATCATGAAAGATGTGCATGGAGGAATTCTTGCAATTGGAGACAACTGGAATCGAAAAAAAACGGCCGAAGCAATCCGTACGCTTGTACCCGGCTTTACGTTTGTGTCGGTCGTGCATCCAAAAGCCTGTATCAGCAGCAATGTAAAAATAGGAGACGGTACAATTGTCATGGCCGGGACGGTTGTAAACCGCAACGCGATCATTGGAGAGCATTGCATTTTAAATACAAACTCGTCGGTTGATCATGACTGCATCCTTGGTGACTTTGTCAGTATTGCACCAGGCGTCGTCCTCGGCGGTAATGTAAAGGTAGGAAATAGTACGGCCGTGTCACTCGGGGCTAGGGTTATTCATTCTGTCAGTGTCGGTGAGCATACGGTCATTGGGGCAGGCTCTACGGTTGTGCATTCAATTGATTCATACTGTGTCGCTTATGGAACCCCTGCCAAAAAGGTCAGATCGAGAAAACCGGAAGATGGCTATTTGTAGGGAGGACTAAATGAAACGAGTATTAATGCTGCGATCGGGGAAATCGTATCTGCCGCAAATAGAAGCGACAATTGACTTTTTTTGCAAACAGGATACGCACATACAGTTTGTAGATTCTGCAGAAGCAGAAGGAGCGGGCCTGCATGAATTCGATGGTGTATGGAAGTTTCCGGGCATTGATTGGAATGAAAAGCTGTCTATTCCACTTATTCACGAGTACGCTTCTCTTTCCACCGGACTCTTTCCAAGATGGAAAAACAAAGTAAAAAAGATGGTCAATGTAAAGCCAGATCTTCGCATTTATTTAAACGAATTTGTAGAAGATGGATTTTCGTTTTCCGACAGCGTCAGCTTTGTGTATCGGGATATGGGTGTAGGTGATCATTTTTTTGACTGTCAGGACGCTGTCAAACAGTACGATTGCGTGTATGTGGGAGCTATATCTAAACAAAGAGGGATCAGCCGAATGCTTGATCATTTTAAATATCGAGCTAAAAGCAGCAGCCTTTTAGTGGTCGGCAGGGTGGCGGATGACCTCTATAAAGATTACGTTTCATGCTCAAATATTACTTTTACCGGTGACGTTGCTTATAAAGATGTGGCCAAATATGCATCGACTGCCGTCTATGGGATTAACTATATGCCTAATAAATATCCGTACAATAGGCAGACTTCTACAAAGCTGCTAGAGTATGCAGCAATGGGATTAAAGATCGTAACAACGGATTATTTATGGGTCCGGCATTTTATGAAGCAGCAAGGAGCATCTTTTCTGTTTGTGGATGAGCATCTGAATGGACTTGATTTTTCAACGCAGCAAGAGCAGGTAATGGTGGATGCTGATCAATTCAGGTGGTCTAATGTGATACAAAAATCTGGTCTGGAAGAGAAACTGAGGATTCTTTTCTCATGATCATAAAAAGAGGTGAAGGATTAATGGAGCCTTCCAAAAAGCCAATTTATCTTTCACCGCCTCATATGGGCGGATTGGAGCAGCGGTTTATTGACGAAGCATTTAAACAAAACTGGATCGCTCCTGCCGGCCCTCACATTGCCCGTTTCGAAGAAGAACTGGCCGCTTATACGGGATCGGGCGGCGCGGTGGCATTAAGTTCTGGAACAGCTGGCATCCATCTAGCTTTGCGTGCCCTTGGGCTTCAAAAAGGAGACACGGTGTTTTGTTCGTCTTTTACGTTTGTGGCTAGTGCCAATCCGATCCGATACGAAGGAGCGGAACCGGTGTTTATCGACAGTGAACCGGAAAGCTGGAATATGAGTCCTGCAGCGCTTGAGCAGGCTTTTCGGGAAGCGGAGCAGAATAACCGCCTGCCTAAAGCGGTGATTGTTGTTCACTTGTATGGCCAGAATGCTGACATGGATCCGATTATGAAATTGTGTAATACGTATGACGTGCCGGTTATTGAAGACGCAGCCGAATCGCTAGGTTCTACGTACAAAGGACGGGCAAGCGGTACAATCGGTACATTTGGGATTTATTCGTTTAATGGAAATAAAATTATTACTACTTCTAACGGCGGCATGATTGTGTCAAACGACCGGGATGCGTTAGAAAAGATCCGGTTTTGGTCCACGCAGGCAAAAGACAACGCCGGACATTACCAGCACAGTGAACTTGGATACAATTACCGCCTCAGCAACGTTCTTGCCGGTATTGGGCGTGGACAGCTGCTTGTTTTAAATGAGCGAATCAGTGCTCGCCAGGCGATTTTCAACACGTATAAAAAAGAACTTTCACCTCTTCCAGGTGTTCGTTTTATGCCGGAAACATCATATGGTACTGCTACTCACTGGCTGACTGCACTGACACTGGAAGAAGGACGTGCAAAAATAACACCTGTGCAGCTAATCGAAGCTCTCGCTCAAGCTGATATTGAAGCGCGCCGTGTATGGAAACCGATGCATGCACAGCCTCTTTATCAGCACTGCAAGTACGTTCCTCATCAGCCGAACCTTAGTGTCTCAGATGCTGTTTTCAAGGAAGGGGTTTGTCTACCGTCAGGGTCAAGCTTAACAAACGAAGAACAGCAGCGGGTCATCGATTGTGTGAAAAAGGCACTGCGGTAAGGAGGGAAGGCGATGAACGTTTTAAAGAGGGTCAAAGAAGAAATGAGAAGCTTTCAATGTGAGTTTGAAGGGCGAATTGCAACGGTAGGAACCACTGCAAGAGATTCGCAGCCGTTTTCTGTTCTGCCGCGCCGGAATGCACTTGGGTTTGAGGCCATTAATTTTTTGGTGCTGCATCCTGAGTATGCAGAAGAATGCTTTACAGCGCTGGATGGCAAAGTAAAGTATATACTAGTCGATATTGAAATGAAAAAACAAATTGATTTAATGGAGATTGCTCGAAAATGTGTTCAGCAATCAACACTCGTTTCGTATAAACCAAATGATACAACACTTGAAGCGGCTGACTTTTTTCTTCGTCACTCCTTTGCCGATAATATGCGGGGGAAAAAGGTTTTTATTTATGGAGCAGGGAACTTGGGAACAAAGCTTGCACTGCGCCTGGCTGAACGGGGAGCCGAGGTGTTCTTAGATTCACGAAATCCTGTTAAAACAGCGGAGATTATCCGGGCACTTAATTATTTAATGCCAAGGTGTTCAAGTCAGTCGATTTACCCGGTGCAAAGTTATAACACACTGGACAACGAAATTGATATATTTATTTCCTTTACCTCTGCCTCTCATATTATTACTCCTGCCTATCTTACTTGTATAAAAAAAGGGGGATTAGCCCTTGACGGAGGTATCAATAACTTCACCGATGATTTTATAAAAGGAGCAGCACGGAAATCGATTGATTGCTGCCGGCTTGATGTTCGGGCTGCTTTTCCTCATACTATTTTATTTTTACTGAAGTATATTCAGAATTTTTATGAGAATGTGCAGGGAGAAGCCATTTTTTGTGGGGTGAAAGCAGTAGCGGGTGGTGTCATGGGGAAAGAAGGAGACATTGTTCTGGATCAAATCAGGAACCCGAAGCAGATTGTCGGCATTGCTAATGGAATAGGCGGGCTGAAACCGGAAAATATGTATACAGACATCGAAAAACAGAACCTTCAAAAACTGAGAGACTGGCTGGAAAAGTAAGAAGGAGCGGCAGCGCCGCTCCTTCTTGCTTTTTCTTAATGAAACAAATCAATTTGATAGGAAGGAACAATTTCTTTTAACAACAGCTTAATGCGTGCGTCGGTCTGCTCGCTGCCAGGCTCATAAACAATTTTTTTGAGCCGGCCTATCCAATGATCCATATCAAACCCACTTAAATCTGCTGGTTTGGCCACGAAAATCAACTCGTGTTTGGACGCCATATGTCCTTCTTCTGTGGTGAAAAGTTCTTCGTATAACTTTTCCCCAGGACGCATGCCTGTATAGCGGATTTCGATATCTTTTCCTGGTGTCAGACCGGATAGTGTGATTAAATTACGGGCCAGTTCGCTAATTTTAACGGGCTTACCCATGTCTAAAATAAAAATTTCTCCGCCCTTTGCCAGCGCCCCTGCTTGAATTACCAGCTGCACAGCTTCAGGAATAGTCATAAAATAGCGTGTCATATCCGGGTGTGTGACTGTAACAGGGCCGCCATTTTGAATCTGCTTTTTAAACAGTGGAATCACGCTGCCTCTGCTTCCGAGTACGTTCCCAAACCGGACTGCGACAAAGTTCGTTTTGCTCTGCTGGTTTAAATTTTGAATGACCAGCTCAGCGATCCGCTTGGTTGTCCCCATGACGCTTGTTGGATTGACTGCTTTGTCTGTGGAAATTTGTACATACGTCTCAACATTGTATTGGTGGGCGCATTCTGCCAGATTTTTTGTACCGAAAATGTTATTTTTAACAGCTTCGGTCGGGTTGTGTTCCATCAAGGGAACATGCTTATGAGCGGCTGCGTGAAAAACAACCTCCGGACGGTAAACAGAAAAAATGTGTTCAAGCCGGTTTTTGTCTTGAATATCCGCAATAAGTGCTTTGACAGGAAGATCGGGATAAAGCTGCTCAAGCTCTTTTTCAATCGTATACACGCTGTTTTCACCGTGGCCAAGCATTAATACTTTTTTTGGTTGAAACGAAGAAATCTGCCGGCAGATTTCAGAACCGATTGAGCCGCCAGCTCCCGTAATTAGCACTGTTTTTTCCTGTATATATTGGGAAATTCCTAGAGTATCCAGCTGAATCGGTGGGCGTCCAAGCAAGTCCTCCACATTTACCTCACGGATCATACTTAATGTAACACGACCGTTAATAATATCTGTGATACGCGGCAGGATTCTAACAGGAGTGCCACAGCTTTGGCAGCTTTTCACAATCCGGGTAATATCGCTTCCGGAAGCAGATGGCATGGCAATAACCGCCGTTTCAATATCGAATCGTTTAATAACCTGTTCGATCTCGTGACTTGTGCCGGCAACTGGCATGTTTCGCACATGAAGGCCAACTTTTTCTGGGTCATCATCAATAAATGCAACAGGGTACAAAGGGGAATCTATCGTTTTTTTCAGCTCTTTCACCACTAGGATACCTGCATTGCCTGCACCGATAATCAGTGTCCGCTTTCCTTTTTTATTTGGAATCCCCTTGTTCTCATTTACAGACCATAAAATCAGCCGGGAAAATAAAAATGCTGTTAATGCAACGGTCCAGGTCATAAAAACAAGAGAGAACGGCAAAGTGGTCATATTCCATGCGGAAAAAAGAAGATGGAGAAGACCCCCAGTGACAAAGGCAAATGCGAAGCTTTTTCCAATAACTTTTGTTTCCCCCATACTTGCAAAACGCCACAAGTGGCGGTAATGGTTAAAGTAATGAAAACCAACTGTCAGCACAGCCCAAAGCAATCCGAAGAGATACACCATTTCAGAGAGTGTAATCCCTCTGCTGTTTTCATAGAAAACAAAGCAGGAAACTGCAACTGAAAGAAGGATAATCCCAAAATCCACCAAAAGCGCCAGAGCATATCGTTTCGTTCGGCTCATACAAAAGCCTCCTTTCTATACTTTTTAGCTCTTTACTTTATATGAGTTTATGGAATGAAGTGTGAGATAATTTGGAAAAAACAAGGGTAAAATAGGCTTCTGTTAAAAAAAATGGAACAGAGTAACTTTATTTCCATTCCGTTTGTTTTCTGGACAAAAAATTAGCGCCGTATGCCCCGTCAAAATCTTCGATTTAGTGGGGGTTAGGCGCTAATTTTTTGTTCAAGCGAAATTACCTGCATTTCCATTATCTCAGGTGCCGTAGCGGAAAGAAGGCAGGAGTCCGGTTCATTGTCGGATTCATGCCCAAAAAGCAGCTTAATAGTTATGGCTAACTTTTTGGGTCTAGATAGATCATCTTTATGTACGTGAAGAAGTAAGGACTAACCTGCTTACTTCTTCCTATAACAATGTACGTGTCAACTTGGTTATTGATACAAAAAACAGCCAGGCTGGACCCGGCTGCAAGAAATGGTTTCGATCTTGATGAGTTTGAATTTTATTAGTTCGAAACATTACCGTTATTACCATAATATAGATTTTTATACATAATATAGAATCACCTTGAAAAATTGAATAAAAAAGGTGACAGCTTGCAATTTTCGAAGGAGAATGGGTCATTGCCGATGTTGGAGGCAAGCCAACTTTCTTTGCTCTGAAGAAAGCTTTTGAAGCAGGGGATCGGGCAGAAAGTAGCGGTAATAGAATATAAAACAGGGAGATTAGAGGCGGAGCGGAGACATTATGTTTACAGGAGCAATAGTGAAAATTTGCAAGGTGAAACAGTAGAAGCTTGAGGCGCATTATTAGATGAAAAAAGTAACTATTCCAACCAAGAATAGTTACTTCAAAAATTTCTCAATACGCGTGAAAGGAAGTGGGGTAAATGTATTATATGCGGCAACGATGGAAGAAGTGAAATGTAGTTTGCTGAATAGTGAACTTTCGCATATTATTCACGTCTAACTTTGTTCAAATAAGACAGAATCGTTGTTTTCAAAAAACTAGGGATTCATAACCATAAAACCATTTTATAAACAAGCCGGAAACTTTGGAACTTATGAATATTGAAATTAGTAAGCTGATGACCGTCGCTGTTGTTGGAACGAATGGTTTAGGAGGTTAAAAAAGATTTTTAACAACTGTGTTATCACTAAGACAGCGGAAGCTCTTATAACAGAGCCTAAAAACCTAACTTCTATTGCGGAGAAATATATGGATTTAATTCCTTTTTATTCCTAATACGCTTTTTCTTATTCAAAAAGGGGGAGGCAGCCTTGGAGATCGGAGAGTGGAAAAGAGTCAAAATCGGCGACGTTACAGTCATCGGATATATAAGCCGCATTGTTTTTTCGGGCAGTCAAATTGAGATAACGATAGTTGCCATTATCAAAAACGATCTACTGAAATGGGGAAGGGGAATGCCAAGGACGTTACTATTTGGGAAGCATCGTCTAGAACCCATTGGCACACTGCTAGATGATATACAGGATAAAACAGCGCTCATTGATCTGGCACTTATGACGAAGGACAAAGACTGGTTTGAAGAATTGACTGAAGGATTAAAGAGTGGCATATCGAGGAGCAGTAATTGAGCAGAAATAGCCGTTGGAAGAAATAAAAGTTTATTGCATGAAAAAGAGAGAGGGGTGAAAGGAGGCCGCTGAAAAAGTCATTGATTTCGAAAGTTAAAAAATCGATTCTCAAAATAACGTCACTTTTTAAAGGTAAGTGGGGGGTATTTTCGTCGCTTTTTAAAAATTAGACTTTTTCATCAGCCTCGTGTGGAAGGCGAGCACATTTTTGTTCGGTATTAGACCTTAACGCCGTAACGTTTGGAAATAGCGAAAAAGCGGTGGGAATTTGCATAAAAAGCAGCCAGGTGAGAGACCTGACTGTAAAAACGTTCTGAGTTTATCGCATTACTGGTCATTCATCTCCCTCAAATTGTTTCGCAATTAGGGGAGATAAATGGCCTCTTTTTTGTTTGTTGCTTAGCATTTAAAATGTATGTTTTCCTTTTTGGCATACTCTATTTTTTAAATAATAGATGAGTGAGATGATGCTGAATTACCGCTTCGAAGTTTTTTCGAAGCAGAACAAAAAAGCACCCTTCACTCATGGGTCAACCTCTGCCGCCAGCAGTCACATTATGAACTATTAAGCATAAAAATATACAAAACTATAAAAATAGAGGAGGCCCAAGATGGAATTAAATCGTAAAAACTACTTCTCTTTAAAAAAGTCTGGTGCAAGCGATAAAAATGCAGCCGAAAGATTTGGTGTCTCTTTATCAAAAGTGCAAAAATGGAAAAAAGAAAATCTGACTTCTAAAGAAATCAGGAAATTGCAGTTAGAAAAGAAGTTTGTTCCTGGGTGCGAATGTGAGGAAGAACATTGCAATTCTAGTAAAGTGCATGTTTGGTACATGACAGAAGAAGAGCGGCTAGCATACATCAAAAAGCATCCAATTCGGTCAACCAGCCGTACAAAAGGATGATCGTTTTCTAATATTGACGGGTACGGAAAGCGGTGGAAAGAGAAGATGGATTGATGAACAATATTTGAACTACCGCCCACTTACCTGACGGTTGAAGTGGGGGATTCCTGGGCAAGAGGATCTTCGCCCCCCAGTAATCGGGCTAACCCCGTATTCCAACGGTTTTATGACCAATCTTAAATAGACTGAAGTGAAAGAAGCCGAAGGGCTTCTTTTTTAATATTCAGGCTTGCATTCAGGTCCCGGTCGTGACGCACGCCGCAGGACGGACACTCCCACACCCGGACAGCGAGATTTTTTACATCCGTATGCTGGTGGCCACACCCGGAACAGAGCTGGCTTGATGGGAAGAACGGATCGACTTTTATAATCGTCCGTCCGTACCACTTCGCTTTGTAGGCAAGCATTTCGTTGAACCTCGACCATGACGCACCGTGAATCCCTTTGCTTCGCTTTTTACTTTGGACGAGATTCTTCACCGATAAATTTTCCATCGCGATCACTTGGTTTTCATGAACAAGCCTGGTCGTCAGCTTGTGAAGGAAATCTTCTCTTGTGTGTTTGATTTTTTCGTGCAGTTTAGCAATCTGGACTTTATTTTTTTCCACGATGTGAACCTCTCCACCTAAATCAAAGATTTTGATGGAGCATCCCTTACCTTGAATACGGTACAACATCAGCTGGTTAAGCTTCCTTCGGAAGCCTGAGTGCATGATGGAGACTAATGAACGAAGACAAGGTCTGCGATGTCCTTATTGCCAGCTCAGGAACTTTTGCCTGAAGTGACAACCATTTCGTTTCCGAGATGGATTTTTGAAAAGCTCGAATGAAATAACGAGCTCCAATATTATAAGAAGCAGATAAATCCGCATGATAGACTTTGCCTGTTGAAAACGTGGCAAGGTCTTTTTTCTGGTTCCGTTCCACTTTTTCGGAGCCGTCGAACGCCAGGGCGCTGGTGTTTCGCGGATTGATCCAAGATATGCGCATGCCCAGGCAGTGCGCCATTTCTTCTACTTTGTTCTGGATGCCTATTTTCCGCCACCCGTGAAGCTTGAAACGAAGTTTCCTGGCTCCATAGAACCCCTTTGGGGTTTTCATTCTGCCCAGGTATTCGAATACGATAACGTCACAGTCATGCTTTGACGCGAATTTAACAATTTCATGGCTAGTGTGGCGGACAATATGCTGCTGGTACCCATTGATCTGCCGCCAAAAGTTTGGCGCAGGAATGCGGCCGCTTGCCCGCTGGGCTTTCCGCAGTTTGTTCGTTAACGTATGCAGCCGGTCTTTTTCTTTAGGCTGGTCAATAAACGTCCGTCCTAAGACAGTGCCTGTTGCATCGATAACCGAACAAACCGCAGAATTTGTCAATCCGAGGTCACCGCACACACTTTTTGCTCTTGAATAGGTGTTTTTGTTAAAGTAACTTTATTTTCATAACTGATGGAAAGGAAGAATTTCTTTCCCCGCTTAATCAGCTTAGGGTTGTTTTCTTTCCATTCCCAGACACCACATTTGTAGTGGTCTTGTCCTTTGAATTCGATATCCATCCATACCCAGTCATTCTGATAGAACACCTTAATTTGTGCAGATGTATCGGATGTTTTATTAAACATGTTCCCTCGATAAAAAACAGGGAATTCTTTATGTTCCGCCTGCAGGCGCGGAGGCTGTTTCTTAAATCTCTTTCCTTCGGAAAGAGCATACTTCTGCTCTTTTTCCCAGTTTTGATAGTTAGAGCGGAAGCTCTTTACTTTGCCAAAAGCAGAAGCAATGGCACTTCTACGGAAGTAGGACGGAAACTTATAAAAACGTTCGTTAAACTCTTTGTATTTCGGAAGAGGGTTTGATTTAGTTGCTGAATCAGTTTTTCTACTGCCGGCACAATCGATTTTGTTGTCAGGTTATCTGTATTATCAAACTCTTTGTCGATAACCCGGATGATGAAGGACAGGGCGTCATTGTAAATATCCAGCGTACTATTAAAGATTTCAGTCTGGTTTGTAATTTTGTGTAGCAGAGACTTCACAACTTTCATAGCCAAACCCTCCTTTCCATTTTTTAGTCTTTATGATATGTTGATCGTACCAAAATGGAAATCACTTGTAAAACGAAAAGAGAATTAGTAAGAGTAATGATAAGTAAGAATCGGCAAGCGATATAATAAAAAAAATATATAGGAGAACAGGGAAAATAAAGACCTTAGCGCCTAACCCCCACTAAATCGAAGATTTTGAAGGGGAATGCGGCGCTAATTTTTTGTTCAATTGGTAGCTATAAACAAAGGGGGAAGACAACGTGGCACCAATTCAAGGTTATGAGATTTAGCAGACGCTGAACGCAGGTTATTCATTCGAGCACATCAGAAGTACTTATCGTCTTTAACAGATAAAGAAGGTGAGCAGTACGGACTTGGAAACGTCGTAGAAGTGAAATCAAATCCGCAGCAAGCTGCAATTGATGTTCAGTTCTAAATGGAGAGTAGCAGCAATTCACAGCAAAAGGAACATGGTATTAAAAAACAAAATTAACAATAATGCGAAATTTATTTTAAAAAATAAAAAACCTAGTTATAGTTACTCTTATATAGATTGATCACACAAAAGAATGGCCTCATTTAACAACTGAATATCACCCTGGATTTGTTTTTTGATTTCAGGATCACTGTACTGGTAATAGTCATTAATTAATTTACCTAATTCTTTGTATAGAATAAATGTTAATTCTTGCATGAATTACACTCCGTTTTTGGCTTTATTATCACGAATCTATCTTTATTTTATGATGATTAGGTTTACGAGACTATATAAATATATCCAATTACTTAAAAATATGCATGAATTAGAAATTAATTGAACAAATTGATTGTGGAGGAAGTTTAAAGATAAAAAAGCAGCCAGGTGTAAGGAACCTGACTGCAGAAACGGCTTACCAGTACCGTATTATAGACGATTCAAGAAAAATTTATACAAAAAAGCCAAGGAGGTTCTCAAACTCCAAGGCCATCAAGAACGTTAATTTATCGCAAGGGGATTAACGTCTCAGTAATGATCATTTCCCTCACCAATAGAAAATATACAAAACAAAGCTGAGGAAGCTCCTCAGCTCTTTAAGATAATACGGATAAGTTTTATTTTAAGATACTGGGGACGCACTTGTGGAGAACAAAACAACAGCAGAAATTAACTTATTGAATTTTTCTTGAGTTAGTCCTTCTGTTTTGTCAGCAGTTTTAGTAATTCCTTCAGTTGATGCTGGTGCTGCGTCTTCTTTAGTAGTTGTTACTTCGATATCTTCCATTTCGTTATCGGCGACCACGGCAAGGATAATCAATATAATAATAATTCCGATGATACCCAAGCATCCAAACTTAAAAATTTTGCCCATTTGTAGTATTCTCCTTTATATCTATTAAAAGAATACAGGAGGGATTTAATGGATAAAATCCAATTTTAAAACATTTCGGTGTAATAAGGAAAAAAAATCGTACTGGTCATTAACGGTCCATCCATAATGTAGGAGAAGAAGAACGGTTAACCCGCTTCTTCCTCCTCCAATGAGCTGTAACTGTATCAATATTGATCCTTTAACAAAAATTTATACATTTAATTAAATATGAAGTTAAAGAAGAGGCTGACGCAGAAGACATTTATTAAGCTAAAAGGCAGGCTGAAACTGTTTCGAATATACCATTTACAGAATGTTTTTCTATTTTATAAATTATAGGATTTGATCAAGCAGACTGTTGTCGCCCATCCCCCCCTCAATCAGTCCACTGCCAAGCTGGCCGCCACCTAAAAGTTCATCCAGCAGATTGTCAATGCCTGTGAGTAGACCTTTTGTAACCGTAATTGTTACGGGATTACCTGTAGATGTTTGTGTACCGGATGTAATTTTTGGAGTAACGGTGATTGTATCGCCTGTTGTAAGTCCCTCCAACAGACGCTTTACAATATCTTCATTCGTAAAGGTGTATTCAATATAACCACGGTCAATGTCCGCCTGGGTAATAATCTTTGTTAAAGTTTCATCCTCTGCTCCGTCTACTGTTAAAGAAAGAGTGCTGCCTGCTTTTAGTTGCTGGAGGCCTTCTCCTTTCAGGTCAATACGCAAAGCCTGATCGCCTGATAAGATGGAAAGTAAATCCGAAACCGTTGCATCCGCTAAGTCAACCACTGGCTCCAAGAGCGGCAGTACAGGAAGCTTAATACTTCCTATGGTTCCACTTAGCTGATTCCCATCGCGGTTCACAGTAGCTTCTATATCGAGCAGCTGTCCCCCCGTTAGATTTCTTAAAATGTCTGTGCTCAGGGAAAGGTTTACAAAACCTTTGTTAATATCTTCCTGTGTGAGTGTCGCTGTCAGCAGGTTTGTTCCATCTGCACGAAGTGAGATTACATCTCCTGCATCCAGGCCGCTTCCCGGGAGAAGGTTCAGGCGAAGCAGATTAGAACTATTTAACAGTTCATCCAGTGAGATCGAACCGTCTAGCAGGCCGCTGTCTAAAATGTCGAGATCAATTACACCATCAAGGATACCGTCGCCAGTTCCTACTTCCAAGAAGACATCTGCCGGTACTGTTTCAACGGTCCATTTCGAGCCGTTCCATGCTATTTCTACTTCTACATCTGTGCCTCCAAGATTAACATCGAACTCCGCTGTTTCGCCTGTTTTTGCGCCTGTGTCTGTTATAAGCGTCAATGTTGTCCCGCTGTCACTAAGGATTACTTCCGCGTCGGCAATCGTTCCGTCCACTGGGCTGATCACGCCATCTTCACCAATAGAATCGGTGAACGAAAGCTCAACATCGTTTGCATCCGCTCCCGCACCTGCTGTAAAGGAAATTTGTTTGAGCTCCAGGCCATTAATCGCAGTTGTCAGGTTTTTCGCAGCCTGGTCAACTTCTCCCTGCGAAGCATTGGTATCATTTAAAACGTCTCTCGCTGCATCAAGGGCATCTTCGAGGTTTTGCCAGCTTTCCTCTGTGTAATAGCTCTCATCGTAATTACCCAAATCATTAATTAAGCCCTGTAAGCCTGATTTATTGACTTCTTCTCCCTTAACCGGGAATTTAGAAACTCGATAAAGGAAAATTGCAAACTCCCCGCGTGTAATTGGGTCTGCCGTTCCGAAGGTGTTTACATCTTTTCCTGATGTGATCCCGCTTTCGAGCAATGCACTAACCGCTGCCCAGTATCGCTCTGGCACGTCAGTAAAGGGGATATTATCCACGGTGGAAGAGCCAATAGTGTATGCTTTGGCCAGCATAAGAGCCATTTCCCCGCGTGTGACATTTTGCTGGGATGCGAATTGCGTTTTATTTTTCCCATTTACAATACCTTTTGCTTTAAGTGCTGCAACATAAGGCTCGCCTCGTTTCGGTACATCCGTAAATCCGGATGGCGGCACACCATCAGTTTCTAATTTTAATGCTTTTGCCAGCATAATAGCAGTATCCACGCGCTTGATCGGAAGTTGTGTGCCAAATTGAGTACTTGTGATCCCATTGGTAATTTTCTGATGAACTAAATAATCTACTGCCTCTTGATACCGGGAAGAAACATCCGAGAAATTGGATGCTGCCTTTGTGTACGAGGACGCTGGACTGACAGCCAGTCCGGCAGCAACTGCTGTGAGTGCTGCTTTTTTATAAAAATGATTTTTGTTCATCGCGTAACCTCCAGTTTTGATTTGAACAACAATCACAATATTATGTAAAAAACAGGTGTGTTATGAAGAATAATCCAAAAACCCAATATAGCTAACAAATAAGATATATTGAACAAAGGATACAGCTGTTTGGTAAACTAATTACCTTTTTCAGTATTTTTAGGCATAATAGTTTTTAAGGAGCAATTGGATAACCAGTTGATTTGGCTCGGTAGTTTGCAATGCGAAATAGATAGACATTTTTTTATGAACTCAACCCGTTTTTTAGTAATGACTAGGGTACTGAACAGACGCGGAAAACCCGTGTGCTGTTTGGTGCCCTTTTCTATTTGTCCAAAAGGAGTAGATGAAAACAATGAAAGAGCAGCTAAGACAATGGTGAGAAGTGAATACGGTTCCGGCTCCAGCGAAAAAGAAACAGAAAAAGCGCAAGCCAAAGCAGCAACAGCCTGTTAAAAAGCAAGAGAAGCTGCCTACTCAAGATTTAAGGTACTTGATGAATACAAATATGAAAATATTGCGCCGAGGCCGTGATGGAGCATACAAGTAAAATATAAAGGAGAATGAACATGCGGACACTCATTTACCAATATAAACAATCTCTAAGAGTGCTAAAGGAAATGAAAGCAACGATTAAAGCCAAACAGGAATTATCCGAACAAAAAATCCAAGATAAGACGCTTATTAACAGTATGATCAGCGAAATGGAACCTGCAATTCAATGGCCGAGATCTGGCTGGAATCCCGACGCAAGAGGTGGGGCGGATCGGACAGGAGCTTATACGTTGGATCCCAAATTGATTGAAGCAATTGTATCAAATCGAGAAGCCCATGAAGAGATCAGTCTTTCTTTAATAGAAAAAATATATTGATTAAGAGGATATGAAAATAAGTTTATTCATTCGAATTAAAAGTAAATGTTAAAAAGTTTTTTTATTGCTGGAAAACTATCCGGATGACTCTGAGTCGGCTTTAGTATTTGTAAGATTTTTGCGAGCTTTTTTAAGGACAGATGCTAGTAAAGAAGCGTTGCCTGCAATTGAAGTTATGACATTGATAAAACAGCATAAGCCTATTGTATTTCAGACTATGAGAAAACTTTCCGAGAAAGATAACGTTTTAGCCTTTCTAACGGGTTTATCAATGGATATTTATGAAGCAGAGACCAGGCGTGAACCTCTCCACCTAAATCAAAGATTTTGATGGAGAGGTTCACTAAAATGTTTGAGCGTTTCGTACTTGAAGGTTGTGCACATGTGCTTGCAGAAGAAGTGTAGTTAAACGCACAAAAAAGACCACGGAGGACTCTATGCCCACAGCTTAAACGAGACTGCGTGGTATGTGGAACCATGTTTATACATCGAGCGATATAAACAAAAAAAGGCCGCGGAAAGATCCACAGCAAGGTTGGGGGTAGCTATGTACAAGAATGACTCGAACATTAGATAGTGGTGGGATACCACTGTCACTCTTTTACCCGCTTCGATGCAAAGGTAAACCACATACACAAAAAAAGACCGCGGAAAGATCCGCGGCAAAGACTGATTATGTAGCAAAGGGTTGAAACTCGCAGGAGGTAGTAGGGAACTACCACGATTTTTAGTTTACCCGCTTTGATGCAAAGATAAACCAAATAAATAAAAAAGGCTGCGGGGACAGCACCGCAGCAAAAGACAAGATATCGGGTAGGGGGTTTAAAGTGAAACCATGTCTTGGGTTACTTACCCGCTTTTTAGAACAATAAACAACAAAGCGGAAATTTGCGAAATCACGCCGCGACGCATAAAAAAGGCCGCGGAGAGAGTTCCGCAGCAAACAGTGTCGCATATGTAGAGAAACTAGGAGATGGTATTGGTTACCACGATTAATCCTTTACCCGCTGTGCCGAGAAGATAAACCACAAAGAAAAAAATTATATATATGAACCATGCTGAAAGTGCTGGAATAAAAGAACGTAAAAAATACGGTCTTAAAGGCGCTCGTCGCGCACCTCAGTTCTCAAAACGTTAATTATCAACGTTTCAAAGGCTCTCAACCATTTTGGTTGGGGGTCTTTTTTATGCTTAAAAAGAGCTTTTGACCACGGTTTGACCACGTAATATTTTTTGACCACAATTTACAGTTCAATGTACCTTTGGAACTTTGCTGCTGTCTGCTCTTTTCAATAAAGAATTGAGCTTTTCATTTAGGGTAAGCCAACCGGAGGGGAATCATCTCGAGTGAAAACAAATTTACCATTATCCAGGTGATCCCCATTGGCTAAATTCGCTTCATTTTGCCGTACACGCCATTTGTTTAGTAGAGCAGGGGTTTTGGCTATCTAGACTAAGTAAACGTCTTGAATCCTTCTTTTAGACGTCTGAAGGAGAAAATCACCCTAGTTATGAGAATATGTTTTTACTAAGCGGATAGAATTTTCCTTAAAGTCAATATCATCCCATACAAGTGCTAATAACTCACCTTTGCGTGACCCAGTATAAATTATAAGGTGAAAAAGTCCATGGTCACGAAACGACAATTCATTTTTAGTTACTTCTAAGAAGCTTTTTAATCCATTCTACTTCCAGTAATTCCGCTGATCGATTCCGCCACTCTCATTGATCAGCTCTTGTGATTGCTTCGGTATACTAACATGCTCCAGCGGATTCTTTAAGATAATATCCATTTTCAAAGTTTATTATTTGACCTATGAAAAAGCTAATCTAAAAACCTCCTGCTAGGAGAAGGTTTTTAGATTAGGAACCTGGGGTAAGAATTAAATATAGGAATTAATTTCTAGGTTAGGAGAATGGTAGAAAGGGTAATCCAGGGGATATTTTATTTTATCGAAACCTAGCATAGTAAGCCTTGTAAGTTGTTCAACAAAGGCAAGGGGGTGTTTGGAAATAAAACTGCTGAACCTTCAAACGAAACAGATCATTGCTAAGGAGGTGAAAGTTGCTTATCGTTTTTGGTCAAGATTTAAAGGCTTGATGTTGACAAAAAGCATGCCTGATAACCTGGCTCTTCATATATCACCTTGTCCTTCCATCCATACTTTCTTTATGAGGTATGAGATTGACGTATTATACCTTAATAACAAAAAAGAGATTGTGGGAATCGAAGAAAGCCTGGTACCAAGGAAAATAGGAAAAAGGTTTTCAAAAGCCGAATCAGTGATCGAGCTTCCGGCAGGGAGAATAAAAGACACCTCAACGACAGTTGGACAAACTGTTGCTTTTATAGAAACAAGAAAGTAATCAAAAAAACAATATTAACTTTATTTATATAAAAGGAGGGAATTACGTGTTAGAACTAATGAAAGGTTTAATCATCGAAGAAGAAGGACAAGGGATGACGGAGTATGGTTTGATTCTTGGATTGATTGCGATTGCTGCTGTTGCTGCGCTAGGTTTGTTAGGTGACGATATTGGAGCTACCTTTAAAGATATTACAGATAAGTTACCAGGAGGAACACAATAGGGTACCTGGAGGAATGCCAGATACAATATCGGGTAAAAATGGATAATAAACTATAAATTATCTTGCTCAGTAAAGTGTTTTTCTGTTTAAAGCTAGGACCCTATTAAAAATAGGGTCCTTTTATAAGACCTAGCAAAAATCGAATGAAAGGACGGCCGGTATGATCGACCTTTTTCTACTAGTGATCCTATTAATCTGTGTCATTACCGATATAAGAAGCAGAAAAATTTATAACAAAGTTATTTATCCGGCGTTAATAGCAGCGTTTCTCTTTCATTTTGCCATCGATGGCTGGGAGGGCATCAGCTATTCCTTTATTGGATTTTTGATTGGATTTGTCTTATTACTGATCCCTTATATGATGAGGGGAATGGGAGCAGGAGATGTTAAGCTTCTTGCTTTAGTCGGAGCATTAAAAGGAGGAACCTTCGTATTTGAATCCTTCATCTATATGGCACTAATTGGCGGAGTTATTAGTTTATTTATCATCCTTATCCGAAGTGGAGCTCTTAAGTCCGTTGTCCAGTTTTTATCTGGCTTAAAAAACGGGACAGTTTATTACTCGTTTCATACAAGCGATGCACTTAAGGTAAAGTTTCCATATGGTATTGCGATTGCAGGGGGAACGGTCCTTTCCATGCTAGCAGAGAGGATGCCAGGTATATGGTAAGGAAGGAAGACGGCCAGTCTATCGTCGAGTTGGCACTTGCATTGCCAATAGTTCTTCTTTTACTAGTTGGGATTATTGATTTTGGAAGAGTGATGTTCATCCATCTTAATCTAGAGCTTATAGCCCAGGAATCCGTAAGACTTGGCGGATTGGGCAGAAGTGACGAGGAAATTCGTGCATATGCCCAAGACCGGGTTAGCCTAGAAGATCCTTCACGGCTGGCAGTGAATATTACTCCAAGTGGAATAAGAAAATCCGGAACATATGTGACTGTAGAATTAACTTACCCGGAAAATCTTCTCGAGCCGCTAGGTGATTTGGCGATTCCATATACTATTAAAACTAGTTCAACCATCAGAGTGGAGTAATGTAGATGAAGAACTTTTTAAAAAAAGAGGAAGGCAATGTCATTGTTCTTCTTGCATTTGGTTTAGCAGTGATGATTTCCATGTTAGGGTTAGTTATTGACGGCGGGCATTTATTTGTTACGAAAAGCCATTTGCAGAAAGCAGCCAATGCCGCCGCATTATCGGGGGCACAGGAAATTCCAAACGATGAAGCAGCTGTCCAGGAGGTTATTAACAGGATTTTGGTCTCGCATAATGAAACAACCAGCCTGGTACAATCCAGTATAAAGAACAGCAGCGAATTGCATGTCGTACTGGAGAAAAATGTTCCTGTCTTTTTTTCATCTTTATTTGGCGTAGAAAATGTTCCTATAAAAGTCGAAGCTAAAGCGGCCTTAAAGCCATTGGGGGAAGCGAAAGGGGTAGTCCCTTTAGGAATTGAAGAGTCGGTTAATCTTCAATATGGGCAAACTTATCAATTAAAAGTAGATTCCGGTGATTCCACATCAGGGAATTTTGGAGTTCTTGCCCTTGAAGGCCCGGGGGCCAAGCTTTATAGAGAAAATTTACTGTATGGTTTTGATCAACCCTTAAAAGTGGGTGATATTCTCAATACACAGACAGGTAATATTGCTGGAGCAACAAGAGAAGCTGTTAACTACAGAGCTAATGGATGCCAGCAGCCGCCCGGGGAATATGATCAAAGGGATTGTTCAAGGTTGATGCTTGTTGTGGTTTTTAAAGACATATCCACTGGAACACAACGGAAAAGTGTCAAAATAACCGGCTTTGCCTATTTTTATCTAACAGATCAAATGGGCAGTACGGATGATTCAATAAAGGGGATCTTTATTAAAAGGGCAGGGGCCGGTACTGCAGAGACGGCTGCGCCACTGGATCGCGGAGCTTATGCTATAAAGCTGACGGAGTAGGTGAATATCAAATGAAAACAAGGAGATTAGTATTTTTGGCCATTGTCTCCGGATTAATAACGACCATGCTTTTTTATGTGTTTTTAAAAAAGGAAATGGAAGGAACGGCGGGGCCGCCAGTTCCAATGGTCAAAGCGGTACAAGCCGTTCAAGATATTAAAAAGAACGAGAAAATCACTGAAGAAAATATTACAACAATTGAGATTCCAGAAGATCAGCTGCATCCCGAGACCGTACAGGATCCTCAGGCCATTTTGGGAAAACATACATCTGCCAATTTAAAGCAGGGCGAGATAATCATGCAGCATCGCATCCAGAAAACCGAGGAAGAGACTAAAGTAGTTTCAAGGAAAATTAAGGAAGGATACCGGGCTGTCTCGATTAGCACGGATTATGTAAAAGCGGTTTCCAACCTGATTGAGCCAGAAGACTTCGTCGATGTAGTGCTGATTGAACAAGTACCAAAATCCGCGCCTGAGTTTGTAAACACAGAGCTTATTCTAGAAAAGGTAAAAGTACTGGCTGTGGGAAAACGAATGGTTGAAAAAGGAGAAGTTTCGGAAGAGGCTAAGGAAGGAGCAGAACCTGAATATTCAGCTGTTACCCTTGAACTGAATCAGTATGATTCCATAAAGTTGATTAATGCGAGTGCAAGAGGAAACCTGCAGCTCGTACTTCATAGCAGGCTTTCGACAAAGAAAGTTAAACAGAGTAAAGACTCAATGGAGGAAACTTTCGAAAAGGCACCAGGTAGAGCACAATTCCTACCTGTACCAAAACGCTCCATCATTCGCGAAAAACCTCACCCTAATGCTCATGTGATTACAGTGATAAAAGAGGATACTGAACTCATTTTCTTTGGAGACGGAGACCAGCGAAGAGATGAAGAGGGCAGGCTCTGGTTCCGTGTAGAAACTCCTGATGGAAACCAAGGCTGGATCAGCAGCCGGATTGTGAAACAGAAGGGGGAATAAAAGATGGAGATACCCAGCGGAAAAAAGCAGGGGAAAATGTTAGCCATATGCAGTGCTGTAGGGGGAGTTGGAAGAACAGTCATTACGGTTAATCTGGCAGCTCTGTTAGCAAAAAGAAAAATAAGAGTAAGTATCTTTGATGCAGACCTGCAGTTTGGAGATCTTGCTCTTGCCTTGAATCTCGAACCTGTTTTTACGATCAAAGACGCAGTTGAACGGAATGATCTCCAAAATGTCCTAGACTATTGTCTCCTGCATGCATCAGGAATTCAGCTGCTTGCGGCACCAAAACGTCCAGAGTATGCAGATTTAATTACTCCGGAAAGTCTTGATTTAGGAATTGATGCGCTGCTTACTGAAACAGAGCTGTTATTGATTGAAACTCAGCCAGGGTTAAATGACCACAACCTTATGATCATGGAAAAGGCAGATCATATTTTGTTAGCGACAACTGCGGGAACGACTTCCTTGAAGAACACTAAATTAATGGTAGAAACCTTGGATGCTTTAGGTTTAAAAGACAAAATTATCTTAATCGTTAATCAATCAACCTCTTCCTCTATAGTCAAGAATGGGGATATCCCAAAATTAACGAAGGTGGAACAAGTGTTTTATTTGCCTTCTGATACGAAACAGGTTACCTATTCATTGGATATAGGCATCCCTCTTGTTACAAGCCATCCGAAGCTTACATTTTCAAAAGAAATGAATAAACTAGCTTCTCAATTTTTTCCAAAAAGACATGATCCAAAACTTAAAAGATTGTTAGCGAAAAGCATTCTTAAAATATTAGGATCAAGGGGGAAAATGAATGGGTTTATTGGAAAGACTTCAATCGAAGAGTAAAAGTGATTTAAAAACAGGAAATGAACAAGAAGAAATACCGTTACCAGAAGCAGAAAAAGCTCAAAAAGTAGAACCGCTGGCTCCCGAAGATATAAAATCTGCAGCAAAACCGAAAAAAAATAACATTGAAAAGAAAAAAACAAATGATGAGTACCAGCTGCTAAAAAATCTGACGTTTAAGCATATTTTAAAAGAACGAAAAAATGAAGATATCGAAGTGATCGTATCTGATTTGGAATCCATTATTTCTGAAATACTTCAGGAGAACCAAAACATAGGCAGGGTGGATTATTTAGAGAGGCTAAAGAAAGAGCTGACCAATGATCTGACAGGTTATGGGCCGATCAATCCTCTACTTTTAGATGATGAGGTATCAGAAGTCATGGTAAATGGCCCACATCAAGTTTATGCCGAGCGCGGCGGCCGGTTGGAGCTGACAGATATAACCTTTCGTGATAATGAACATGTGATGGCTGTATTGGAAAAAATTGTGGCGCCACTTGGCCGGAGAATTGATGAAAGCAGCCCTATGGTTGATGCACGATTAAGTGACGGTTCAAGGGTAAATGCCATTATTCCACCGCTTGCGCTGGGCGGTCCCACTATTACAATTCGTAAGTTTTCGAAAGATCCTTTTACAGTTAAGGATTTAATCCGCTTTGGAACCTTAACCCAGGAAATGGCTGACTTTTTAGAAGCATGTGTAAAAGCAAAACTGAACATATTTGTCAGTGGAGGTACCGGTTCGGGAAAAACGACTACTTTAAATGTATTGTCTTCTTTTATTTCGAATGAAGACCGGATTGTTACGATTGAGGACGCGGCAGAGCTGCAGCTTGGGCAGGCTCATGTAGTATCACTCGAAACTCGTCCCCCAAACATTGAGGGAAAAGGAGCTATAACGATTCGGGAGCTTGTTCGGAATTCCCTGCGTATGCGCCCGGACCGAATTGTAATTGGGGAGGTACGGAGCGGGGAGGCGCTTGATATGCTGCAGGCCATGAATACAGGACATGACGGTTCCCTGGCAACTGGACACGCGAATAGTCCTAGGGACATGCTGGCCCGTCTTGAAACGATGGTTTTGATGGCTGGCATGGAACTGCCGATTAAAGCCATTCGTAATCAAATTGCTGGAGCTCTTGACCTCATTATTCAGCAGTCCAGGTTGAAGGATGGTTCAAGGAGGATAACCAATATTACGGAGGTTCAAGGTCTTGAAGGGGATGTCATTGTCCTCCAGGATATATTCGTTTTTCAGCAATCCGGAGTCGGGCCAGACGGGAAAATTATCGGAAAACTAGTGCCTACCGGGGTTCGGCCGAAATTTTACGAACGAATGGAACGTGAAGGTATACACCTTCCTGCCTCCATCTTTTTAGAAAAGGGGGAATAAACCGATGGTGGAAATATTAATACTATCTTTTTTTATAACCTGTTTCCTGACCCTTTTGGCGGCCTTCTCTTTTACTCATCCTCAAAAACAAGAGGCGAAGAAGGGGGAGCCAGTTACTTTAAAAGAGTTTCTTAAAAAAGGAAATGAAATGTTAAAATCTTTGCTGGTTAGGAAGAAAGACAGCAGGCGGCGTGAGAGACTTGAACAAAAAATAAGTCTCGCAGGAATTCCATTAAAAGCGGAGGAGTTTGTTGTCTTTCAATGGTTTGCTGTTCTTATTGTGGGTGGCCTGTTTTTTCTGCCGTCCCATCAAATGGTCATGTTCCTAGCAGGAGGCCCTCTCGGTTATTATATGCCTTTATTGTGGCTGAAACAGAAGCAAAAAAAGCGGATAGAATTATTTAATGCCGGTATGCCGGGAATGTTGACGTCAATTATAGGTTCATTGAAAGCCGGCTTCAGTTTTCTCCAGTCCCTGCAAATGGTCGCTCAGGAGTCTGATTCTCCGGTGAAGGAAGAAATTGAGTTTGTTTTAAAGCTGCTTCAATATGGGACGAGCATGGAAGAAGCCTTAATTGAATGGAAAAAGCGGATGCCAAGTGAGGATTTGGATTTATTAGTAGAGGCAATATTAATTCAGAAACAGGTTGGGGGGAATCTCGCTTTTTTGCTCGAAAAAATTGTCGATACCACCAGAGCGAGAAACAAGCTTGAAAATCAGGTTAAAACACTTACAGCTCAAGGAAGATTGTCCGGTCTGATTATCGGCTTTCTTCCTATCGGATTAGGAGGCATTATTTATTTCCTAAATCCTGAATATATCGGCCCTCTTTTTACTCACCCCATTGGCCGAAGCTTGTTAATTGCCGCGGTAATTAGTGAAGTGATAGGGTTTATGTTCATTCGGAAAATCACTACAATTGAGGTGTAAAAATGCTTTTGTATATAAGCTTTTTTATCTGTGCGAGCCTGTTTTTCTATTCGATCCTCGCCCTTGCGTTTAAATTTGAAAAGAAGACAAATATACAAAAGAGAATAGATTATTATTTTCTTCATGATGCCTCTTCAGGCGTAGAAATGGAGTTGGAGGAAGAGCTTTCTTTTTCTGACCGGATAATTAAGCCTTTCTGGAAAAGCTTTAAAACCAGGTTGCAAAAAAGGCTAAACAAAGAAAAGGCTTCCCAGTTGGACTTAAAGCTTGCCCAGGCAGGCCACCCTTTTGGGGCTAGCGCTGTGGAATTTAAAATCTTTCAAGTTTCCCTTATGGTTATTTTCCCTATAATAGCAGGAGGGTACGCTTTTTTATTGCATGTCCCTTTTACTATAAAAATGATCATCTGTTTGGTTTCGTTTTTGGGGGCAATCATGCTTCCTAAATATTACTTAAAACTGAAAATCGGGAAAAGAAGCAAATGGGCTCTGAAGGAACTTCCAGATACACTTGACTTGATTACGACCAGTCTTGAAGCGGGCCTAGGGTTTGATGCTGCTTTAAGCAAGGTTGTTTCGAAAAGGAAAGGAGTTGTGTCCGACGAGTTTAAGCTTGCGCTCGAAGAAATCAGGCTGGGAAATACAAGAAAAGAGGCCCTTATCGGAATTCGAGAGCGTTTGCCAGTCGAGGAGTTAAAAACCGTCATAAGCAGTATTATTCAGGCCGAAAAATTGGGAATTGGATTAGTCTCGGTTCTTAGAGTTCAAACGGAAGATATACGGGAACAAAGGAAGCAGAGAGCGGAAGAAGCCGCAATGAAAGCACCAATAAAAATGATGTTCCCTCTAGTTCTCTTTATCTTTCCTACTTTATTTATCATTCTGTTAGGGCCCGTTATTTTAGAGTTTATTTAGGTTTTATCATCTTCGGCGAGAACACCCCCACTTCAAGCTTCTGGCTAAGTGGGGGTGTTCTCGCCGAAGATGATAAAAAGGATAAAAAGAGAGGGGGAAACATTATTCTTACTGTTTCTGTATTATCAATCATTTGTCTTTTCAGCATTACGGTGCTGCTCATTCAAACGGCAACGGGATTAGAGAAAATTCCTATAATTACACGCAAGGCAGCAGGTATAAAACAAGGACCGCTCGTTACTGTCATTATTGCCGCCAAAGAAGAAGAGAAGCATATTGAAAAAACGATTAAATCTTTGTTCAATCAAATATACAGCAATATGGAAGTGATTGTCGTAAACGATCGCTCCGAGGACAACACGGGGAAAATTGTGGACAAGCTGGCCAATAAAAAGGAAGAACACAAAGATATTCGGTGTGTTCCTATTCATATTCATTGCCTTCCTGATGGCTGGCTTGGAAAAAATCATGCATTGCATCAAGGGTATATACAGTCGAAAGGGGACTACCTGCTTTTCACAGATGCAGACATTACCTTTCATTCTAAGAGCCTGTCAAATGTCATGGAATATGTGACAGCTAACCATGCGGAACATTTGTCCATGTCTCCTCATTTCCGCTGTTCATCGTTTTCTTTAAAAGCGTTTATTCATTTGTTTTTAGGTATTTTCTGCTTTATTGTGCAGCCGTGGAAGGTATTTGAACAAGGTGACAAACAACAAGGCATGGGCGTAGGTGCTTTCAACCTTATTAAAAGAAGTACCTATCAAGACCTTGGCACGCACCAGGCCTTTCCGCTTGAACCACTTGATGATGTGGAACTTGGAAGAAAGGCGAGTGCCTTAAACTGCAACCAGCACTTTGTCATTGGGAAAGAACTGATTGAAGTAGAGTGGTACCCAACGTTAAAAGGAGCCATTAATGGATTTAAAAAGAACTTGTTTGGGGCAGCAGGATATAAGCTTAGCAATGCGATTATTTTTACCTTAGTTCTCATTCTGCTAGGCATTTATCCATTTATCGGTGTTTTTCTGTTTGAAGGGTGGAACTTTTTCATTTGTCTACTGTCCTTACTTTTCTTATTTACGCTTTACACAATTGGTATCCAAAAAGTATCATTTCCTTCCTGGAGTTTTATCGTAGAGCTGGCGAGTTTCCCACTTACAATCATATGCTATATTTACACTCTCCACTTGTCCGCTTATGCTGCTATTAAAATGGGTGGTATTTATTGGCGTGGCACTTTTTATTCGTTGCAGGAATTGAAAAAGGCGAAGCAGGGAGAGCGCGCTGCCAAGTAAATAGGTATTATATTGACTATTAAAAATCACAGGCGAATTTTTGCCTGCTGAATTTGTACATTGTCATCACTACGTACCTACAAATAGGGGAGGAACAGATGAATTCAGTAATCTGCGCATCCTTAACAAGATGGCCCATATACTGATACACGCAACAGACGCCCAAACTATTAACAAATATCTTGATATGCTCAGACTAAATAACGACGCAATCAAGAAAGTTAATGAATATCGTAAAATGTGTAACTTAGAACCTATCAGTTAAAAGCTATTGAAAGATGGAATGCCGTGTGTGATGAAAGTCGCTCGCACGGTGTGGAGCGGGGGAAAGGCAGCGATAACTTCAAAGTCTTACCTATCGCTATAAGACGACCAGCCCAGAAAGCGGAAAAAGTATTATCTGTCCTTAAATACACAGGAGCAAGTCTTTCGATGCTGGTTTTGCGGTGAATCCGGCGGTGTTTTCCGGTTCATGGCTCTTCTCGAGGGCGTGTCGGAAAATGAAGTCATCGACAGGTACCGTAAAAAGAGCGGCAGCACCTACGAACGGCACCCGGCTGAGAAATTAACGAGCAGCCAGTGCAAAATGATGGGGCTGGATGCAAAGAATTCTCGAACTTGCAGAGTATCGGAAAAACTGTATAATTGTTATAACAGTAAAAATATATAACTCATTGATCCGTTTTTTCTGCATATACTACTAAGAAGGGAAGAATAAAAATGGCGGTGAAAGAAGTGGAAAGAAAAATAACTAAGATTGGAAACAGCCTAGGTGTCACATTTCCTCAGGAAGTGCTGGAGCATTTAAAAGTAAAACAAGGGGAGTCTGTTGTATTCCGTATTGGTCAAAATGGAGAAGTGATTTTTAAAAAGCGCCCAGCTGTCAATGTAGAGGGGTTCGAGGATATTGATGAAGATTTCCTTGAGGGAATGAAAGAGATGTTTAGCCAGTACGATAACACGCTTCGTAATCTGGTAGATCGGTAATTGAGGTAAAGCAGATGATCAAATTCCTTACGCACAAACAGGTCATTTTTTTGAATGGAGTGGTTATTAAAAGATACTCACCAGACGAAATGATTGGTGTGAAAGACGAAAAAATGCTGGATAGTGCACTAATGCGCCCTCAGTCTTCCGCTTTTGGAGAAGATGCCTATCCGAGCTTGACGGAAAAAGCGGCTGCGCTGTATGCGAGTCTGGCACAAAACCATGCATTTCAAAATGCGAATAAGCGGACAGCCTTTGCCTGTTTGCACCAGTTCCTTTGGATAAATGGCTATAGGCTGCAGATTCCTGAAAAAGAAGCGGAGGACTATACTGTATATGTGGTAAATGAAAAACCGCCCATTCAGCTTATTAGCGATTGGATCAGTGAACATATTTCCAAAAAAAATAATGGCTGATGATCTATGCTGTTGGGTAGGGCTAAAAACTTGATGCTAATAGTTATTATTAAAATATTAATAGCCTAATGGCAATAACCCTAATTAAAAAGGCTCTTATATTCACATAGATTTGTGAATATAAGAGCCTTTTGGGTGTGTGAAACTATTCGATAGCTATATTATATGAAAAGTTTAAAATTGCTCTTAAATATGCTTAAAATTCCATTAGCAAGACAATTAAAAGTTACTAAGCACAGGTGTACATAAGCGAAAGTGTGGATTGTCAACACTAAATCAGACAGCTTTTTTAAGGGACGATTGTTTGTATTCAATCGGGCTTACATAGCCTAGTGTTCCATGAATACGCAGCTTGTTAAACCAGTTGACATAGTCACTGAATTCAAGCGCAAGATGCTCCTGGCTATCAAATTTCATTTGGCTGACAAACTCTGTTTTGATGATTT
>NZ_JAMBOO010000180.1 GCF_023715895.1 Domibacillus indicus
AACGCGCCTGAGAGGACTCGAACCTCTAACCGCTTGATTCGTAGTCAAGTACTCTATCCAATTGAGCTACAGGCGCAAAAGTGCGGGTGAAGGGACTTGAACCCCCACGCCTTGCGGCGCCAGATCCTAAGTCTGGTGCGTCTGCCAATTCCGCCACACCCGCATATACATGGTGAGCCATGAAGGACTCGAACCTTCGA
>NZ_JAMBOO010000181.1 GCF_023715895.1 Domibacillus indicus
AGGATAGGAGATCACGCAGCTGGATACGCGTGTTTAAGCAGTCAGGCTGGAAATGAGGCAAATCCCGTTTCCATTAAGGCTGAGCTGTGATGACGAGGGACTTTTAGTACCGAAGTCTTCGATTCCACACTGCCAAGAAAAGCCTCTAGCGAGATGTAAGGTGCCCGTACCGCAAACCGACACAGGTAGGCGAGGAGAGA
>NZ_JAMBOO010000018.1 GCF_023715895.1 Domibacillus indicus
AACTTCATAGTCAGGTGGCAATAGCGAAGAGGTCACACCCGTTCCCATCCCGAACACGGCCGTTAAGCTCTTCAGCGCCGATGGTAGTTGGGGGTTTCCCCCTGTGAGAGCAGGACGCCGCCTGGCAGCATAATGATCTGTATTGAAAACACGCTCATTCAAATGTAAAATTTGAATGAGCGTGTTTTTTTATTTTTTTTGTAAGATAATGGGTGTGTTTTCAAAGGGATAAACGTTTTAACCTAATAAGGGCAGGGTAGAGTAAATTTGAATACATGTGAAAGTGACACTGCCTTCTTCCTAGATTCCACTCATTTAAAGGAATCATTTCGTTTATCTTTTATTATGTCTAATCGGGGTGTAAAAAGCATAAAAGGTGGAGGTGGATGAAGCATAGGAGTAATCCTCTTTTTTATTTTCCTTTTGATTTCTTTTCAAAAAGAATGTTCAAAGCATTTTTAGCTAATAATATAAGGAGTTGATACCTATACCTTCACATCGGATAAGGTCACCTAAATCATGAAGCGGGCGAGTGGACTATCCACCTGCTTGAAAAGAATGATGAATTAAGACGTAAAGAGACGGAGGATGACAGGATGAAACCAGTAAAAATTTCATATATTATTCCAGCTTACAATGAAGCTGAAAATATCCCTAAAGTACTTCAGGCCATCAATCAAGAAATGAATGGTCAATTCTACGCATATGAAGTTATTTTTGTTGATGACGGAAGTGCTGATGATACACTGGATGTTATAAAACAGCTGGCATTTCATTGTAAAGAAGTTCAATATATCTCCTTTACCCGCAATTTTGGAAAAGAGTCTGCTATGCTGGCAGGTCTTCAGCATGCCCAGGGTGATGCGGTTATTTTGATGGATGCCGATTTGCAGCACCCGCCTTCTCTTATTTCCCAGCTGTTAAAAGGATATGAAGAAGGGTATGACCAAGTTATTGCCAAGCGAAATCGAACTGGTGATTCTCCTGTTCGCTCTATTATTTCCTCTTTCTTTTATCGACTTGTTAACCATACAGTCGACGTAAAACTGACAGATGGAGAAGGCGATTTCCGTCTTTTAAGCCGCAGAGCAGTGAATGCCTTGTTAACGCTAAGTGAAGGAAATCGATTTTCTAAGGGATTGTATTCATGGATCGGATATGGACAGAAAACCATATCTTATGAAAATGTAGCCAGAGAATGTGGCGAAACAAAATGGTCTTTCCCAAAACTTCTGAATTACGCCATTGATGGGATTGTTTCGTTCAACCATAAGCCTCTTCGTGCCTGCTTTTACACAGGAGCGCTTGTGTTATTTATGTCGCTTGTTTATATAGCCATCACTTTTGTTCAGATCATGCGGACAGGGGTGGTCGTTCCTGGATACTTTACTCTTATCTCTGCTGTTCTTTTTTTAGGCGGGGTTCAGCTTGTTTGTATGGGTATTATCGGAGAATACATTGGAAGAATTTATAACGAAACGAAAAAGCGGCCTCATTATTTAATTCAGCATACGAGTATTGGGGCACCAAAAGAAAAGAGAGAAAAACATGCCATTTATTCCTAATGAATTTTTGAAATTTATTATTGTTGGTGTCATTAACACCGGTCATTATTATGCGGTGTACATACTCATGCTGCATGGATTGGGATTACATTTTTTTGCCGCGCATATGATCGGTTTTCTCAGCAGTTTAATCGGCTCTTTTTTCTTAAACACGCTATATACGTATAAAGTAAAGCCGACTTGGTCCGCGTTTATCCGGTTTCCATTAACGCAGCTGTTTAATACAGGGATGACAGCTGTGTTATTATATCTGTTTGTTGAACAGTTTGGTATGAACAGTAGTATCGCGCCGCTTGTGGCCGTTTTCTTTACGCTGCCCGCTACGTTTATTCTGACAGGGAGAATTTTAAAAAAGCCATGCAAAAAAGAGAAAACACATCTACATTCTTACATAAAATAAGCCCTTCAGGAAAAAAGGCTTCTTTTTTCTTTTTATTTTTATCGAGCTTAATTATGGCTCTTTTGAGTCATTTGTTTTTTATTGTGCAATGGTTTGATGGGCAGTACATGACAGGTATGAATGATGGCTTGTCACAAATGCAGCCTTTTAAGGAACTGCTTTACAATGAATTTAAAAAAGGCGAATTTTTTTATTCTCCCGATTTTGGGCTGGGCGGGAGTATATATACACAGCTTAGTTATTATTTTTTTAATTCGATCGTTTTTCTTCTTACAGCAGGTGTAACATTTGTTCTGGAGAGTATAGGACTCATTGGAAAGCCGGATCTTTTTTATTGGGCGGATGCCATTTTAGTTGTCAGCGTCCTTAGGCTGACCGTCATTTTGATGATAACGACGCTTTACTTTCGGTACATGACTCTCTCAGCACTACCTGCTTTTGTTGGTGCGGTTGTTTATGGTACAAGCATTATTTACTTTCGGTATGTGACCTACTGGGAATTTTTTTCGGATTCGATGATTTGGCTTCCACTGCTTTTAATCGGTGTTGAAAAAGTAATACGGGAAGAAAAGCCATGGTTTTTTCTTGCGGCTGTTTCGATCAGCTTATTTGATAGCTTTTACTTTTCTTATGTTAACTTTTTGCTTGCAGGCATTTATATTTTATTCCGGTGGATTTTCAAGCTCTCAGAAGGAGAAACACCTGTAAAAAAACAAATTAAGCTGTTTTTGCTGACCGGTATTGCGGGGTTTGGCATTAGTGCTTTTTCTTTTATTCCTGCTGTATATGGATTCTTAAATAATTACCGGCCGCCTTACACGGAGCAAATTCCTCTTATTGGTTTTACTGATAACTTTTTAATCAACGGCCTAATCGTATATATACCCGCTTTTGTCGTATTGAGTCTCATGCTTGTTTCTTTATACCAAAATCCGTTGTTCCGTTTTTTTGCTTTTATGACGATTCTTTTAGTCCTTTTACATATGAGCCCGTTTGCGGCCAGTGTTTTTAATGGTTTTTCAGCCCCGCAGTATCGATGGGAGCATCTTTTGTCTCTTACGGTGGGCGGTACAGCTGCGGCTGCACTCTCTATTCCGATTCAAATTAAACGAAAAAAGCTTATGATTGCTTTTGCCTGCGCAGCTGTGTTGTATATTCTTTTTTATGTGCTGGACCCTGTCATAACGTTCCAGCGTGCAAAAGATGCCTGGATGGGTGTTTCCGCATTTATAGTCGTGGCTGCCTTCTTTGTTCTTGTTATCCGGAAAAGCCGGCATATAAAATTAATAATGGCGCTGCTCATTCTTTTAACAAGTATAGGGGTGGCGAACGCTTATCAGGAAAACCGCCTGTCGGTTTCAGGAACATCTTTTAACGTGTCCAAAGAGTATATGAATAGTGATCAATACCGAGGTGCTGACCAGCAAAAGGTGATTGCCTTGATTCAGGAGCAGGAAACCGACCCGCTTGCCCGGATTGATTGGACACTTCAGCGTCGGAACAATACACCAATCATTCATGGCTTCAAAGGAATGAGTGCTTACTCAAGCATTTTAAATGAGCATCTTTTATTCTTTTACTTAAAAGATCTCTATATAGATATGGGCTGGGAAAGTGTCAGCCGGTATGGAACACTTGGAGATCGTGCTAATTTAGAAAGTCTGTTAATGGGCAAATATTATATCAAGAAGAAAGAAAAAGAAGCTGTTCCGTATGGATTTAAGGAAGCTGCCTCTGCCGGCGAATACGTTGCATATCAAAATGAAAATCTCCTTCCGTTTGTCCGTACGACAAGTACCGTATTTTCAGAACGGGAATTAAAGAATGCTTCACCCGTGGCAAAAGAACATGCTATGCTCTCGGGAATTGTCCTCGATCGTAAAGAGCCGGGAGCTCCTATACCGGAGAGTGCATCCATTATGAAACGTACATCGGTCGAACCTGTTCATGCCACTTATGAGAAGGATATACTCAAGGTACCCGAAAAAGGCGGGATTGATGTAGTGGTCAATCAGCCCAATCCGTCTGTTAAAGATTACTACCTTACCTTTACTTTAAGAGGAATCGATAATAAAGATTCGTATGTACTTCAAGTCAATGAGTATAAAACAACCCGAAAAGCGGCCCGTTCTATCTATAAGACGAATGTGGATCAGCTGGTGATAAGAGTAAAAGCGAACAGCCGCATTTCCCTTCGTGTGCCAAAAGGAACCTATGAACTAAAGGATGTGCAACTGTACGAAGAAACATATGAAGTTCTGCAGGAAGCAAAAGCTGAAAGCCGTCAATCATCCGTCGAAGGGCTTCGCTGGGAAGGAAACCGCATTTCTTTTACGTACAACAATACGAATCATAGTCAATACGCAGCCATACCGCTTCCTTACGAAAAAGGCTGGCGTTTAACGGTAAATGGTGAGAAGCAGGAAATCAAAAAAGCAAATTACGCATTTACAGGCATTGAACTAAAAGAGGGACAAAACAATGTCGAGCTCGTGTATTATCCGCCTTTCTTTTTCCCGCTTCTCGCTTTATCGGCTTGTACTCTTTTTCTTGTTCTTCTCTTGTTTTACCGAACAAAACGATCCGCTTCTTAAAAAAGCGGATCGTTTTTTTGTATAAAAAAAGTATGGAATGGCAATGAAAAAGGGAGAGGGTTCCTGAAGGGAAGGAGGAGCGGCATGAAAATGTTAAGCTTGGTATTGGCGATAGGCTTTGCTGTTCTTCACTTTTCAGCCAAGTATATGGTTTTTTTAAAACGTTTTCCAAGAAGCCGGTTTTTATCTTTTGCTGGCGGTATCGCCGTGTCATATGTATTTGTGCATCTTCTCCCGGATTTACATACGCATCAGCAGGTGCTGGAAAAAGCTCAGAATGGTCTGCTTCGTTTCATTGAGAATCATGCTTATTTGATGGCGCTTATGGGCCTGGCTCTTTTTTATGGCCTTGAAGAAGTAGTATCGCAGTCCACAAAGAAAAAGGAAACAAAGGCAAACTCAGGTATCTTCTGGCTTCATGTGGGCGTTTTCTTCTTTTACAACATGCTGATTGGTTATTTGCTTATTCAAGAAACATTTGATCAAGTACTTGGAATGCTTTTTTATTTTCTTGCCCTGTCCGTTCATTTTATAACGATCGACCAAAGTATGCGTGAAGCGCACCAGCATGTATATGACCAATATGGCCGCTGGATTTTAATTTTTGCCGTATTAGTCGGCTGGGCCCTGGGTGCTTTAACGGAATTAAAAGAAGCGGCAGTGGCCACAATGTTGGCTTTTTTGTCGGGTGCGCTTATTTTAAATGTCTTAAAAGAAGAACTGCCAAAAGAAAGTGAAAGCAGCTTCGGCGCATTTGCTGCCGGATTGATTATTTATTCTGCGCTGCTGCTGGCCGTTTAAACAAGCCTTGCTTTGCTTTTGTTTTGCGCTGTTCCAATCTGTGGCTAATTGTTTAAAAAAAGAAAGAGGGGGAAGGATAAACAAAAAAGAAAAGTGGGGTAAATATGCCGAGTATTGTTTCTGCCAGTACGTACCACCCTCCGCATATTGTTGAGCAGGGTCAAACTGCTGCTTTTGCCCGTGAATTATTCAAGGATGACTTCCGGGATATTGAGCGGCTTTTAACCGTTTTTCAAAATGGGCAAATTCAAAAGCGGCATTTTGCTATGCCGTTATCTTGGTTTGAGCGTGATCACAGTTTACAGGAACGAAATGATCTATATATTGAAAAAGCCGTTGAATATGGAACCGAAGCTGTTAAACAGTGTCTGGATGACGAACGCTTTTTACAGCAATCGCTGACAGCAGGCGATATTGATGCCATTTTTTTTATTTCCAGCTCAGGCATGGCAACGCCAAGCATTGAAGCGAGAATTATGAACTGTCTGCCGTTTTCTGATGAAACAAAGCGGATTCCGATCTGGGGGCTTGGCTGTGCGGGCGGAGCGGCTGGGATCAGCCGGGCTTATGAATATTGCCTCGCCTTCCCACAGGCAAAGGTGCTCGTGTTAGCGATTGAATTATGCAGCTTAACGTTCCAGCGAAACGACCGGTCAAAAAGCAATTTGGTTGGAACGTCGCTGTTTGCGGACGGGACGGCTTGTGTGCTTATGACGGGAGACGAAGCTGGGATAGAAACAAAACGGCCTGTACCGTCTGTTTTAAAAACCGCATCTAAATTAATGCCTAATTCTGAAGATGTAATGGGCTGGGAGGTTAAAAACAGCGGTCTTCATGTCGTGTTTTCACGGGATATTCCTGTAATTGTCCGAGACTGGCTGGGAGGATTTGTAGATACTTTTTTAAAAAAGGAAGGGTTATCTATGAAGGAAATCACCCACTTTGTTGCACATCCAGGCGGAAAAAAAGTGCTGGATGCATACGAAGAAACACTGAAGCTTTCAGCAGAAAAAACACTTCATGCCCGGAACGTTCTTTCATCGTTTGGCAATATGTCATCTCCGACTGTTTTGTATGTGCTAGAACAATTTATGCTTGGCAATGTGGAGCAGGGAGACTACGGATTGATGACTGCTTTAGGACCTGGCTTTTCCGGAGAATTGGTGCTGCTGAAGTGGGGAGAAACAGTATGAGCGGCATTTTTTGGCTGTTTATTCTTTTTCTTTGTGTACAGCGAATTTCTGAGCTTTTTATCGCCAAACGAAATGAAAAGTGGATGCTCAGTCAGGGAGCCTATGAAGCGGGGACACGTCATTATCCATTTATTGTGGCACTTCACACGCTTTTTTTCATCAGCTTAATTGCTGAAGTGACCATGATGGAAAAAACGCTCAGCTCAAACTGGCCGGTGTGGCTGACATTGTTTTTGGTTACGCAGCTTGGGCGGGTATGGACACTTCGCTCACTCGGCCCTTTTTGGAATACAAAAATTATCGTGCTTCCCGGTGCAAAAGTTGTTAAAAAAGGCCCTTATCGCTGGGTTCGCCATCCAAACTATATCATTGTTACACTTGAATTTATTGTGATACCGCTGCTGTTTCAAGCCTACTACACAGCAATCATTTTCACGCTCTTAAATGCATGGATGCTGTCCGTCCGCATCGCTGCAGAAGAGCAGGCTCTTACAGATGCTACCGATTTCGGGAAAAGCTAAAGAATAAACAGACGGCAAAGCAGCTGGCTCTGTCGTCTGTTTACCGAATAACAGCGAGCCTTTCATAAACTTGTGACAGTGTAGTGATACCCATTTCTTGAAGTTTTTCAACGTACACCGCCCAAAGCGCCGCAGTAAGACGCGCATCACCAAGAGCATGGTGCCGGCCGGTTATAGGAATTTGATTGTGTTCACAGCAGTCCTCCAGGCGTACATAAGGATTGTCCGGTTCTGCAATCCGGTACATAAAGGATGTATCGATCAGCCGGTGGGAAAATGGCGTCCGAAAATATTTACGGCTCGCATACGTCATAAAAGCTTTTTCGTGGCTGGCGTGATGGGCAACGAGAGGAGAAGCCCCGGCAAATTTAAAAAATTGTGCCAGCACTTCAGCCGGCTCAGGAGCCTCTATTAATTCTAATTCCTCAAGTCCTGTTAATTCCTTTACAAGAGGCGGGAGTGGTTCAGTAAAACGGACCAATGAATAAAATTCATCTTCAACGTGTCTTCCGCATACTTTTACAGCGCCAATTGATAAAATTTGATCCCCTTTGTCTGGATGAAATCCGGTTGTCTCCAAGTCAAATACAACTACCTGCAATTTGTCGAGCGGGACCGAGGTTGCCTCCTTTGTTTTTAAATCTCGCTGCAGACTCCGCATAAAAGCGATATCATGACGGCCGCCCTGAAGGCCTGTAAAGCGGTTTCCACTTAAGTTTTTCATAAAATCATTAAAGCCCATTCTGCATCACCCTTTTGCTATGAATCGCTGTACATAATGATGAAGGGACTCTGCGGTTTTTAAAATATGGCGCAGTTCCCGCTTGCGGACCGGTCCGAGTGAATCAATGTTTATATAGTGAGAGCTGTCATAGTCGGGCGCGTTTCTCAAGACGCGCAGCCTGAATTCGAGCAGCAGCCGAAATGCTTCCTCATATTCCTGCATGCGGCCGTTATGAGCAGAAACAGCTGTTAAAGCCTTCATGCGCAATAAAGTAGAAGAAGCATCAATTCCTTCTTTAACGGCAAGCACGCGAATGGCATTTACGTAAGGAAGAAAAGCGGATTGTTTTAAATTAAGTGACCCGGCATGCTGGCCGTTTTGTTCCGTGAAAATTTGTCCGAAAAGGCCAATTGATTTTTTCATAAATTGAATGTTTTCAAAAAAGCGCTTCAGCTTGTGCGGGTTTTTTTTCATGTTTGCAGCCACTTGTTGTTTCAAAGCGGAAACGGGTTCTTTGTCACCGTGAATCACACGGGCATCATAGATCATATGAAGAGAACGCATCGTATCCAGTGTTTCAGATTCAATCCATAAAGCGATTTGCTGCTTCCAATCCTCTGCTGATCGGCACCAGACTGGATTAGAACTCATGACTTTTCCTTCACAGTAAGGGTACCCAGCTGCATGTAATCCATCTGAAAAAGTTCGACCTAAATCTAAAAAATAAGCAGCAGCTTCATCGGTATGGGCCTCGAAGACGATACCATGATCTTGGTCGCTGATGGTGCCTTGTTCAGAACGGCCGGCGCTGCCAAGCAAAAAAAGGGAATAAGAACAGGGGGGAGAGCCATACTCGTGCTCGTGAATTTGCAGAGCGATCGTAAGAACCCGCTTCATAATTTCATCGTGGAAGGCATTCAAGCGCTGTGTGGAATGAAGGTGCCGATCTATTTTCGCTTCTTTTTCCTGGCGAATGTTTGCGTACGTTTGCTCCCGCGTTGTCATGATTTTTCACATCCTTTTAAACAATAATACGCAAAGCGCTGCCGCTTTGCGTATTATTTATCTTATTTATCGCCTGCAGCTTTAGATTTTGTGTCAGCGAATACTTCTGGATAGCCGTATGTGCCGTGTTCACTGATATCAAGCCCCATAATTTCTTCTTCTTCTGAAACGCGGAGCCCGCCAAGAAGCTTCTTGATGACGAAAAGAATGACGAACGAAGCAACAAACGCAAATGCGCCGGAGACAAATACACCCATCGCCTGCACCCCAAGCTGTTCGAAACCGCCGCCGTAGAAAAGACCCGGACGGCCAACGGTAGCAAGATCAGGTGTAGCGAAGAAACCAGTTGATAGTGTTCCCCAGATACCAGGAATACCGTGAACAGAAAGAGCAAAGATCGGATCATCAATCCCCATTTTTTCCATCCATTTTGCCCCGTAGAATACGAGAACGCCGGCAATTAAGCCGATTACAACGGATGCCCATGTGTCAACGAAAGCACAAGATGCGGTGATGGCTACAAGACCAGCCAGAGCGCCGTTTAAAATAGTCGGAATATCCGATTTTCCAAGGGTTACCCAAGAGATAATCAATGCGGCAACAGCACCTGCACCAGCTGCAAGCTGTGTATTAAGGGCTACAAATCCGAAGAACCCAGCATCAACAGATACTGTACTTCCGGCGTTAAAGCCAAACCATCCTACCCATAAAATCAATACGCCGAGTGATGTGAACACTTGGTTATGCCCATGAATGGCATTAGCAGAACCATCTTTATTAAAGCGGCCGATACGAGGTTTAAGAAGGATCGTAGCTGCCAGAGCTGCCATAGCGCCTGTTAAATGAACAACGGTTGAGCCGGCAAAATCCTGCTTGCCATGCTCCGCAAGCCAGCCGCCGCCCCAAATCCAATGTGCGACAACCGGATAAACAATTGCTGAGAAAAGAATGGTGAATAAAACGTATACAGATAACTTTGCACGTTCCGCGAAACCGCCCAGAGCGATTGTAATCGCGATCCCTGCGAATGCCAGCTGGAATACAAAGAATACAGTAGATGAAAGCCCTAAATCTAAGTCAGCGCCAGAGTAGAAAAAGTTCGACATTCCTACAAAGAAGTTCGCGTTATCACCGAAAATGAAAGCAAATCCGACAGCCCAGAAAACGAGGGAAGCGAGTCCAAATGTGAAAGCTGTCTTTCCGGCAATATGGCCAGCGTTTTTCATACGAGTTGATCCAGCCTCAAGCATAATGAATCCGGCAATCATGAAAATAACTAAAATAGCACTAACCATGACCCAGAGGCTGTTCATTAAGTACAACATATCTTCCATGTTAAAACCCTCCCGAACGTTATTTTTACTAACTTATGATGTTACTTTTTATAACATGTACCTATATTATGCGGAAAATTAAGATTCGTCAATAGATTTTTTAGGATTTTATTCTCTTGTGTAATAAAACATTACATAAGCAAGGCGAATAATATATAGAAAAACTGGTTTTGATGTACGGATTCATAAGATTTTCAATAGGTAGTAGATATTTGGGCATGATAAAGAAGTTTCTTTCATAGAAATAAAACAAACAGAAAGAGAAATGACAAAAAAAGGATTTAGCAGCTGATGTATGATACACTCATTAAAAAAGGAGGCGTAACGATGGGCTGGTTCGGCGGGAGCTATCAAAATTATGACTTCACGATGTTTTCAGGAAGCCATTTTATTGTTGTGGCAGCCGTTAGTGCAGCACTGGCCGGATTATACGTCTTTCGCCAGCAGCTGGGCAGGTTGGTCGGGAGAAAGATGGAAATAGGTACAGCTTTCTTCTTATTATTAATAGAAGCCGTTTATCATGTCTGGATGATTACCACAAACAGCTGGAAGCTGAGTCACGCTATTCCGCTGGAGCTGTGCAGCATCAGCTTATTTTTGGCGGTTCTGCTCCTTATAACGAAACAAAAAGGTATTTATGACATTTTATTATTTACCGGTTTACTTGGAGCTTCGCAGGCCTTATTAACTCCTTATTTGAATTTTGACTTTCCGCATTTTCGTTTTTTTCATTTTTTCACGGTACATGCTTTTCTACTAATTGTTCCTCTGTACTTTACCTGGGTAAAAGGATACAGGCCGACGCTTTATTCAGTTGGGAAAACATTGCTGTTTTTAAACTTGCTCATACCACCTGTAATGGTGATTAATAAGTGGACGGGCGGAAATTATCTTTATTTAAGCCACAAGCCGTCAAGCGCCAGTTTGCTGGATTTGCTTGGACCTTACCCGTGGTATATTGTATCTCTTGAAGCGCTGGCACTTATGCTCAGTCTGCTGATTTGGGTGATGTTTCGCGAAAAGCCGTCAGGCCATCAAGCGGAAGGGCTGTTTCGGCGTAAAACAGCAAAAAGAGCAGAATCGTCTTGATCTGCTCTTAGAGGAAAGACAAAGTAAGAAAGCGGGCGTTTGCGGGCAGCTCGAGAGCGGAATCATCCTGATCCGCTCTTTTTGCTGTGCGCAGTCTGCTGTTTTAACAGAAAGAAAAAAACACCTGCTAAAATAAAAATGCCGCCTGTTATCTGCCAGCTCGTCAGCCGTTCGTTCAGCAGGAGAACAGCGAGCAGGGTGGCACCGACTGGTTCACCGAGAATGCTCATTGAAATCGTTGTGGCATTCACGTAATTCATAAGCCAGTTGTTAATGACATGGGCAATCGTCGGAACAATCGCAAGAAGAAGAAAAATACCCCATTCGTGTTTGCTGTAGCCGGTCATCTGCGTACTCGCTGCTAAGTTATAAAGAAACAGAAAAAGGGCAGCAAAAGAAAAAACACAAAAGCTGTAAATCCAATGAGACACTTTGCGCACGGTCTGCTGCCCAATGAGCAGATAACCGACAACGGCAATGACGCTTAAAAAAGAAAGCAAGTCCCCTAAAATAGCTTCTCTGCTTAATCCGAAGTCGCCCCAGCCAATCATTACTGCGCCAATAATAGCAATGCCCATCGTAGCAAGAGCTGCGGCATTTGTTCGTTCCCGAAACAGCAAAAAGCCGCCCGCCAGCGAGACGAGTGGCTGCAGAGCTAAAATAATCGTCGAGCTGGCAACAGTGGTCAGCTTTAACGAGCCGAACCACAGCACAAAATGAAAAGCCAGAAACAATCCGGAGAGAATTAAAAGCATCCAGTCTTTTCTTTGGATACGCTCAAATTCGGATCTTTTTCTCCATACAATGGGCAGCAGGAAAAAGCTGGCCAGAATCATGCGGTACATACTTAAAATAGAGGCGGGGGCGTCTGACCATTTAACAAAAATCGCTGAAAAGGAGATAGCGACAATCGCAATAAACAGGGGAAGCCCGATCGATCTGTTTGCCATTACCGCTCAAACAGCTCAATCCACTCGCCGTCCGGCCCGTAGAAAAAGACATATTTTGCTCCGTTCGGAAGTGTTGTAACAGTTTCATCAACAAAAACAACGTTATGTTCCTTTACACGAGCGATTTCTTCTTTGATATTATCGACCGTAAAGGCGATGTGGTGCACCTTTCCTTCTGCCGGCAGATTTGGATTATAGCCTTCGATGATTTCAATTAACGTTTCATCTGACTGCTTAAAGCCGAGAAATGCAATGCGGAGATTTGGATCAGGATGACCCTGCTTCTCAAGAAGCTCAAGCCCGAGAACCTTTGTGTAAAAATCAATTGTTGCTTCTAAATCCTTTACTTGAATACCGACGTGTTCTAATTTTGAAATACCCATATGTATACCTCCTTTTTTCTCCATTATCCCCCTGCCTTGACAAATACGCCAGCAAAAATAAAGATAAAAGAAAAGCAAATAGAGAGAAGGATTTTTTTGATTTATATATGGATTGGAATAGGGGGCGTTATGGGTGCACTGCTGCGATACGGTGTATCGGCCGTAATAGGCCACGGAGCGGCTGGCAGTTTTCCAATTGCGACTCTTTTTGTGAATTGCCTTGGCTGTTTTTTGCTTCCGTTTTTAAACGAAAAAGTAAAAGACCGTATTCCGGTACCGATACAAAAAGCTGTTACAGCCGGGGTTATCGGTTCCTTTACAACGTTTTCTGCTTTTAGCGTAGAAGTCATAACGCTCATCGAAGCAGGAAGGGCAGCTTCAGCTCTTTTATACATAGGTTTAAGCATAGGCGGCGGGCTTCTGTTTGTACGCCTCGGCCGTAAAGGGGCGAAAGCAGTATGATACTGGTCGCGATTGGCGGTTTTTTCGGGGCGATAGCCCGTTTTTGGCTGAGCAGCCGGTTCAACAGCACGGCTTTTCCGTTTGGAACTTTGGGGGTCAATGTACTTGGTGCTCTTTTGCTTGGGCTGCTTATAGGCAGCGGGGCAGGAGGGAGCGCTCGTTTACTGTTTGGCACGGGGTTTCTTGGCGCCTTTACTACCTTTTCAACCTGGCTGTTTGAAGCGGAACAAATGAAAATGAAAAAAGCCTTTCTTTATATCTTCCTTACATGCGCGGCCGGTTTTTTTGGTGCATGGCTTGGCCTATAAGTCGTTTCAAGGGAAATCCATATAAAGGATATGCTATACTTTCAACGTGAATAATTTATTTGATGAAGGGATGCGGAAACATGCAATTTGTAACGTTAAACAACGGACTCAAAATGCCACAGCTTGGCTATGGTGTATGGCAGGTTGAAGACGAACAGGCAACACCGGCCGTTTTAAAAGCGATCGAAACAGGCTACCGCTCTATTGACACAGCTGCTGTCTACGGAAACGAACGCGGTGTTGGCAGAGCAATCAAGGAATGCGGTGTGCCTCGTGAGGAGTTGTTTATCACCACAAAAGTGTGGAACTCGGATCAAGGTTATGATGCTACGCTAAAAGCATTTGATACAAGCCTTGAGAAGCTGGGCCTTGATTACGTGGATTTATATTTAATCCATTGGCCGATGCCGCAGGAAGACACATATGTGGAAACCTACAAAGCGCTTGAAAAGCTGTATGCAGATGGGCGTGTAAAAGCAATCGGTGTCTGTAACTTTGATATCGACCACCTGCAGCGCCTGCTGGATGAGTGCGATGTAAAACCGGTTGTAAACCAGGTGGAATGCCACCCGCACCTCGTTCAAAAAGAACTTAAAGCGTTCTGTAAGAAGCATGACATCTACGTGGAAGCGTGGAGTCCGCTTATGCAGGGCGGTGTTGTGCTTGAAAACAATATTGTAAAAGAAATTGCTGAAAAGCACGGCAAGACTCCGGCACAGGTTATTTTGCGCTGGCATTTGCAGAATGACTCGATCGTCATTCCAAAATCCGTTACACCATCTCGTATCGAAGAAAACTTCAATGTGTTTGACTTTGAACTTACACAGGAAGAAATCGATCAAATTACGGCTCTTGACCGTGGCGAGCGTACAGGCCCGGTGCCAGCAGAGTTTAACCGTAAATAATGAGTATAGGAACATCAAAAAAGACCGGCAGATTCAACTGCCGGTCTTTTTTATGTTTATACACTGTCTCGTTCAATTAAGCGAAAGGACACTTCCTTGTGGGAAATGTTTGAAGAAATGACCTGTTCAAATGCTGTTTCCCCGAGCAGATGCAGCGGCAGTTCAACGGTTGTAATGCCGAGTGCACCGGCAATGGGGTGATTATCAAAGCCGATAAGAGCCGCATCCTCCGGCACAGAAAAGCCAAGCCGCCTGCATTGGAGCAAAAAACCGGCTGCCACGAAATCGTTTGTAATCACCATGGCATCAGGCCGTTCGGAAAGCGCTGCCCATTCGCCGGCGATTCTGATGCCGTCATCAATGGTGAGTGCCTGGTTAAATACCCAGCCGCGCTTTACTTTGCCATATTGTTCTTCATACGCCTGCTTTCTTGCCAGGCTGCTTTTTCCCTCCGGCCGCAAAAGAGTGTAACCAACTTTCTGATGGCCTTTTTTCTTTAAGAAAGACAGAGCGGCCTGGAATGCTTTGTACTGGTCGACAAATACAGAGGAAAGGGACGGGTCAGCCAGTGCTTCGCACAAAACAATTTGTCCGTATTCACTGTAGTCCTTCACAATATCAATAGGACACTCGCGTGAAACGATAATCACTCCGTCAACTTGTTTTCTCTTCAGCATATCCAGCGCCTCTATTTCCTGACTCACCTGATAATTGCTTTGCGTAATCATCAGCTTGTAGCCGCTTTTTTCGGCAGCTGAAGCAATTCCGCTCAAAATCACACCGAAATAAGGATGGCTGACAAATGGCAGAATCACCCCGATGATCTTTGTTTTCCCCAGTGAAAGGTGAACAGCATTAATGTTTTTCACGTAACGAAGCTGTTCGGCTGCTTCAAGGACAGCTCTTCTTTTTTCCTCTTTTACGTAAGGATAGTTATTTAACACTCTTGAAACCGTAGAGGCAGAAACACCAGCCATTCGAGCGATATCATGAATATTGCCCATCTTTATCCCTCTTCCAAAAAAAGTGCTTGTTCTGAAACGCGTTTCATCCTTTACATTGTAAAAAAGAAGGGAAGGTGTGGCAATGATGTGGGGGATTTTATCCATGATCTTTTTGTGTACAGTAGAACTTTTATTAGCGGGTGCGGCAGTAAAGGAACGGGAAAAGCATTCTTATTGGGAATAACACGGTTTTGATTAACGAATGGAAGGGAAGGAAATGACTAATGAAAAGAATCCGGCTTTAAAAGCCGGATTTTTCTTGCTAAATGGAAATACGTTTTATATAATTAGTAATTATACAATTAATAATTAGAAAGAAGGCGGAGCAATGACAAGCTATGACTCCTCCAAATACCGGACACCAGACGGTTATACAGCAGACATTGCGATCTTTACCATTTTATCGAAAAAAAGAGAAGAAAAAGCGCCTCCTGACATGAAGCTTTACATGATGCTTATTCAGCGCGCGGCAACAGACAGTGAAGGAAATCCCAATATCGAAGCTTTGAAGTGGGCAGTTCCTGGCGGGTTTATCCAGCCGGAAGAAACAGGCATTCAAGCCGCGCGGCGGGAGCTGCTAGAAGAAACAGGTGTCAGCGGTCTTCATATGCGTCATTTTGGCGTATACGATACACCAGGACGCGATCCGCGCGGCTGGATCGTTTCAAATGCCTTTTATGCCATTGTACCGGAATCGTCTCTTGTAAACCGGTCAGCGTCAGATGATGCGGCGGACGTACAGCTGTTTCCGATCGAAGAAGTGCTGAATCTAGACCTGGCTTTTGATCACAGGCAGATTGTTCAGGACGCGCTTGCATTGATCCGGTCAGACATGCTGAGAACAACGCTGGCGAAAAACTTTTTGCCGAAGGAATTTACACTTTCTGAATTGCAGCGGGTACTTCTGACTGTAACGGATGATGCGAAAATCGCTTCTGATCCGGTTTTCTTCGCTCGTGCACCGAAGCTTCCATTTTTAGAGCTGGCACTGGATGAAGACGGACAGCCGAAAAAAACAACCCGTCACTCGTACCGGCCGTCCCGATTGTATATTTTTAATGATTTAGATGTAATTGAATCCATTTACGGATAAGAAAGGCGGATGTGTATGAAAGCATTGCTGAATATTGATTATACGTATGATTTTGTTGCAGATGATGGAAAATTAACGTGCGGAAAGCCAGGCCAGGCTCTTGAAGGAGCGATTGTCGATATAACAGAGCAATTTATCCAAAACGGCGACTATGTTGTTTTTGCGATTGACGTGCATGATGAGCGCGACCCTTATCACCCGGAAACAGGGCTGTTTCCGCCGCATAATATTCGCGGTACGAAAGGGCGCGACCTGTATGGCTCTCTTCAATCCGTGTACGATCAAAACAAAGACCGGGATAACGTCTATTACATGGATAAAACGCGTTACTCTGCTTTTGCCGGAACAGACCTTGATATGAAATTAAAAGCGCGGGAAATTACAGAGGTGCATCTTGTCGGCGTATGTACAGATATATGTATTTTGCATACAGCAGTGGATGCGTACAATAAAGGATACAAAATTGTTGTGTATGATCACGCGGTAGCGTCTTTTAACCAGGCAGGCCATGAATGGGCACTTGGGCATTTTGTAGATACACTTGGCGCCAAAAGGAGGAAAGAATTATGATGAAGCATCCAGATGACAGCTTTATGCTGCATACCGATTTGTATCAAATTAATATGGCGGAAACATATTGGAGAGACGGCATTCACGACCGGAATGCGGTTTTTGATCTTTATTTTCGCCGGCTTCCCTTTGGGAACGGCTATGGCGTTTTCGCTGGTCTCGAGCGCATTATTTCGTTTATCCAAAAATTCGGCTTCACAGACAGCGATATCGACTATTTGCGTAAACTTGGCTACGGAGAAGATTATTTAGCTTTTTTAAAGAATATGAAGTTTACGGGAACGATCCGCTCCATGCAGGAGGGAGAAATCGTTTTTGGAAACGAGCCTATCATGCGGATCAAAGCACCGCTTGCACAGGCGCAGCTGCTTGAAACACTGCTTTTAAATGTGGTGAACTACCAGACCCTTATTGCGACGAAAGCATCACGTATGATGCAGGTTGTAGGTGATGGAACGGCACTTGAATTCGGAACACGGCGGGCGCAGGAAACCGATGCCGCTATTTGGGGAGCACGGGCGGCTTACCTAACTGGTTTTTCAGGCACCAGCAATGTGCGGGCAGGCAAACTGTTCGACATTCCGGTATCCGGAACGCATGCCCATGCTATGGTGCAGGCGTACCAGGATGAACATACAGCATTCACAAAATACGCTGAGACGCATGAGGATTGTGTATTCCTGGTCGATACATATGACACGCTGCGTTCTGGCGTGCCGAATGCAATCCGGGTTGCCAAGGAATTTGGCGATGCCATCAACTTTATTGGTATCCGTCTTGACAGCGGCGACCTTGCGTATTTATCTAAAAAAGCCCGCACGATGCTTGATGAAGCGGGCTTCCCGGATGCGAAAATTATCGCTTCCAATGATCTTGATGAAGAAACGATCATGAGCTTGAATGCACAGGGTGCAAAAATTGATGTGTGGGGCATCGGCACAAAGCTGATTACCGCTTTTGACCAGCCGGCTCTTGGCGCCGTGTTTAAGCTTGTCGCAATTGAGAACAATCAAGGAGAAATGGTGGATACCATTAAAATCTCCGGCAACCCGGAAAAAGTGACAACACCGGGGAAAAAGAACGTTTATCGTATCATTAACAATGCAAATGGAAAAGCGGAAGGAGATTATATCGCACTCCAGGAAGAAAAGCCGCAGGAAGAAAAAAAGCTGAAAATGTTTCATCCTGTTCACACGTATATCAGCAAATTTGTCACTGATTTTACCGCTGTTGATTTGCATAAAGATGTTTTTGTAAACGGAAAGTTTATGTACCATCAGCCGTCGCTTGCCGATATACGAGAACATGTGAAAAAGGGGTTATCGGTTTTATGGGATGAATACAAGCGTCCCATTAATCCAGAACAGTACCCTGTCGATTTAAGTCCAGCCTGCTGGGAGCACAAAATGAAGAAAATTGAAGAAATGATGCCGCCATCTGCGCGTTAAGAAAAAGCCTGCTCTTAAGCAGGCTTTTTTAAGTAGTACATTTTAAGCAGGAGGCAGCGCGCGTATCGTAAAAGTTTGTCCGGTATTTTATGCCAATTATCGTTTCTTTTTACCTATTGACTGGTAAGATTAATAGAAAAGGAGCAAAGGTATATGACAAATAGCCTGATGAATATTGCTTGTGAGTATATTCGTACCTATTTTAAAGAAGCCGCTTTGCAGGAGAAAACACTTGTGTATGTAAGATACACGTTTGAGAAAACCGGTTTTTTTGCGAAGCTGTCCGGCCTTCATTATGACGTTTTCTGGCAAAGAAAGAGGACGGGAGAAAAAGAGCAGCTTATGGTGATCGTAGAGCTGCTTTTTTTAGCACTCGACATTATGGATGATATTCAAGATGGAGACGGACATGAACATCCATGGGGAGAGGTGGATACCGCACAAAATTTAAATATATTGACAGGCCTGCTGATGGTTTGCTTTTTAGAAGTAAACCGTCTGCAGATGGACGAAACGATTAAGGGTGGGGTTCTTCATATGATTCAAGCCAATGTAGTCAAAGCGATCAACGGCCAGGCAGCTGATTTGCAAAATCGCTTGGAAACCGAAGAAGACTACTTAAACATGGTATCTATGAAGTCCGGCTCTTTGATCGAAATAGCCTGCCTGCTCGGAGCGGGAGAGGTAAAGCCTGCCATCGAAAAAGAAATGAAGGTGTACGCCCATTATCTCGGCATTGTTGAGCAGCTTCGAAATGATGTGTACGATCTGTTTCAGCCGGAGAAAAAAAGTGATCTATATCATAAGAAAAAAACATTACCCGTGCTGTTTTGTTTAAACAGCGAACAGTCAAAATACGAAGCAGTAAAAAGGTATTACCAGAGTGGAAGAGAGGAGTCATCAACAGAAGAAGAAAGGGCTGCGGTGCAGTCGCTGCTTATTGAAGGAGATGCCCTTTCCTATTGCAGTGTAATCGAAAAGCTGTATCTTTATAAAATTCGAACCTCTGTCACTCGGATGCCAATCAGTGAAAAACAAAAGAAGCAATTAATGGCGGGCTTATTTTCATAACTTATCTCCATCCTTGAGGATGAATAGGCTGATGCTCAATAGATTCAAAGATAACGGCTAGTTCTGACTCTGAATAGGTTTCGAGCAGACGGCGTTCTTCTTCGCTCCAATTCGAAAGCGATGGTTTTGCCAGCAGCAGCTCGACTAGTTTCATTGTCATATTTCTCTTTCGTCTCCTTTCTTGGTGTATAATGATATATATTACAAAAAATTGAAATAATCGTCACTTATTAAGCAATATGGGGAGAAAACATATGTTAAAACATTATTGGCAGCTGGTTGTTGCTTTTGCCGTTTACATTGTAAGTCACGCTTACCTTATGATAAAAATGGCGGCAGAGAAACAAAGCTTTTCATCGGATATGATCGAGTTATACATACCTGGCTTGTTTTCACTGCTGTCCCTTATTTTAATTGCACCGATTATTGGCAAGCAAACGACATCCGCCCGCCGGTTTATTTTATTCCTGCTTGCAGTGTCCCTCAGCTTGTTTGCTTCTAAAGAGTCTGGTGAAGGAGATCCTGTATCCGTCACCATCTTAACGGTTGCTTTTCAACTGGCTGCTCTTTATTTTCTTCTTTTTGTAGAAGCGATTTTAAAGGAAAAACAGCTTGATCTCGGTTCTCTCTCTGCGTGGCTGTCCGTATTCATGTGGGTAACCCTTTTGTTTATCGGGTTTAATGTTGGCAATTATTTTGTATCGTGGGTCCCATCTTATGTAGTGAATAACAGTATGCTCGTTCACTTTAGTTTTTCTATTTTTGCTGCTTTAGGTATCATCGCCTGGCAATACAATCGGACAGAAAACACGGAGCACAAAAGCTTTTTGAAGTGGATGATGATTGTGCCGGCTATTGCGTTTGTCCCTTTTATTGTGATTTATGTTCTTCCATATGTGGCGGCTGGAGTGGATGGGCTGGATCGAATCGCCGTCTTTTCTCTTTTTGCACTTCCATATGGCTATACACGCCTTTTGATGAACCGTCAGCTGTTTGATTTCGATTTTGTCCTCAGCCGTTTTTTCTACTATAGCGTGCAATCCGTTATTCCGGCTTTTTTATTAGCGGTGATCATATACAGCGTCGCGGGGAAGTTTATCATTCCTTTTGCTGCTGCTCTCTTGATCATGGCTCTTTCTTTTTTAATGAAAGAGCAGTTTGATTTTTTTATTCGGAACAGCTTGTTTCAAGATCGAAAAAATATGGTGCAGGGCATTGAGATTCTAGCAGGGAAGCTGTCGGCTGTCATGAAAACGGATGAGCTGGAGCGTATGTTTGTACTGGAAGTTCTTCATGCCCTGCATCCGTCTGCCTTGTTTATTACCGAAAAAAGAAACGGAGAGTGGCTGATCCGGCACGCGGAAGGAGTGGTTCCGGCTGTACCATCAGAAGCGCATCGCCTGTTAATGGCAAGAGACCGTGAAAAAGGGCTGCTGGTTCATCAGCAGTGGCTTGGCATTCAGCTGTTTGAGCGGTCAGAGCAAAATATTTATCTATGGATTGGTCCGAAAAAAAACGGATTAAGGTGGAATATCAGTGAAAAAGCATGGCTGCTTGCTGGAGTTCCCTATGTCCGGCTCGTAGCCGATAATTTGCAGGTGGCCCAAAAGAAAATGGAGGAATTAGAAGTGCAGGCGATGAATCACTCACCGGGCACGATTCGGCTTCTTTTAGCGATTTCTGAAAAAGAAAGACGGAGGCTCGCTGCTGATCTCCACGACTCAGTGCTCCAGGAGCAGTTCGTTGTACAGCGGAAATTAGAGCGCCTTGCCCGGTCAGAGCATCTGAAACACACGCTTTTAAAAGATGTAAAAGAGATTCAGAGGGACATGAAACAAGTGACTCGCCATATTCGGGAAACGTGCCAGGAGCTGCGTCCGTTTTTTCTTCAGGAGGAAGGGCTGCGCGGTACATTAGAGGAGCTGTTTTCCCGGTTTAAGCTAACATCCGATATTTATTTGCAATGTGATATTGATCTGCCGTCCCATTACAGATCGGACCAGGACAAAGAACTTGCTGTCTATCGGATTGTACAGGAGCTTTTGCATAATGCCCGCAAGCATTCAAAAGCATCCCGTCTGTCTATTTCCGTGTGGGAGGAAAGCGAAACCTTATTTTTGGATTATCTGGATAATGGGATTGGGTTTGACATGAGCTGTATGGATGAGCAGGGAAACCAGATGGGGATATCCGGGATAAAGGAGAGAGTGGCCATGCTTTCAGGATATGTAGAGTGGATGACATCGCCTAACAGCGGTGTGCAGGTTCAAATGACACTGCCGGGGTGGAGAGAATGACACGAATTTTGCTGCTGGATGACCATCAAATTGTCGGGCTGGAAACGAAAAGCATGATTGAAGCGTATTCGGATTTTCAAGTCACATGTGTATCCGATCATCAAACAGCTATTGAGATGAGCGAAAGCGAGCCGTTTGATCTGTACCTGCTCGATATGAATGTTTCTGAAGAAGTGTGTGGTGTAAAGGTAGCCGAAAACATTCGTGAATACCAGCCAGGAGCGAAGATTATTATTTATACGGGATTTGATTATACGAACCGAATCGATTTAATCGTCTCATCTGGTGTTGGCGCCATTATTAATAAAGATGCACCCGCAGCAGAGTTAATGACGGCGATCCATGCTGTGCTCAGCGGGTACGCCATCGTGCCGCTTGCTGCGTTGAAGCGGCTGTCATTAAAACAAAGCAGCAGCCGGTCAGATCAAAAGCAGGATACCTCTTATACATTAACAGAACAAGAGCTTCAACTGCTAACGGCTCTGGCAGGCGGAAAGAAAACCGAGGAGCTGGCAGAACAATTTTTTACAAGCAGCCGGACGATCGAGTACTGGTTGTCCAAGCTATTAAACAAAATGCAGGTACAAACAACGTCTCAAGCTGTTACTGAAGCGGTTCGATACAATCTTATTAGTCTTTAATCTGCACGCTTTCTTGATGGAAGCGTGTTTTTCTTTTGAAAAAATAAAAGACCTGTCCTGCAGGCCTTTTGTCATTCATTATTCGTTTTGCTTGAGCGTTTCTTCTTTTTTGACTGGAAAACGAAGCGTAATCGTTGTTCCTTTTCCTTTTGTGCTTTGTATATCAAGGGAGCCGTCGTGCTGTTTTAAAATACGCTGTGTAATCATAAGGCCAAGCCCTGTCCCGTCTTTTTTTGTTGTGTAAAAAGGAGTGCCCAGCTGCCCGAGCTGTTCATTCGTCATGCCGACGCCTTTATCAGTCACCACTGCTACAGCTTCTCCCTGTACGTTCATATGAACGTCAACCGAAAGGGTCCCGCCGCCCGGCATGGCGTCCATGCTGTTTTTAAACAAGTTAATAAACACCTGTTTCAGCTGGTTTCCATCTCCATGTATAAAAATAGGAGAGGGATCATCAAAGCACTTTTCAATCTGCACATTGCTCATGCTCGCCTGCGGCTGTGATAGGGCAATCGTATCATGAAGAATCTGTATTAAGTTTTGTTCGCCGAAACAAGTGGCCTGCGGCTTTGATAGAATAAGAAACTCGCTAATAATCAAGTTAATTCGGTCAATTTCCTCCAAAACGAGATTGAAATGCTCCTGGTCGAAAAACGATGGCTTCAGCAGCTGAATAAAGCCCCGAATCGTTGTTAAAGGATTACGGATTTCATGGGCAGCGCTGGCAGCCATTTGACCGACAGCAGCGAGTTTTTCAGTGTTAAGCAGCATCTGTTCCGTTTCTTTTCGCTGGGTAATGTCACGGAGCTGCGCGAAGGCACCGGCCAGTGTATCTGTTTGATCGAAAATCGGCAGCGCATCCAGCAAGTACGTTGTTTCACGGCCTGATGTGCTTTTAAATGTTCTTTCAATGTCTGTAGAAGGAAGTCCTTTTGACAGCGCCCGCTCAAGATAATCGCCAACGAATGGGCAGTTCGCAGCCGTTTCGGAGAGCAGTGACTGTTTATCTTGCTTCACCATCCGTTCTGCGGCCTTGTTAACGTTAATAATATTGCCTTCCTTGTCAGAGACAATCAAGCCGCTCGTGGTAGTCTCCATAATAAGCTCATTAAGGAGGCGCAGATTCTCGTTTTGCTTCATTAACTGAAGTTCACGCTCGATGGATTCCTTCATTGTCATAAGCAATGATAGAAAGAGAGGGTGGGCAAAATCAACAGCCGTCATAAATGAAAGTGTGCCGATTTCTTCATTTTGAGTTCTGTTCCAAATAGGGATGCTGTAGCATGCAGCATTATGCAGATAATGATGATAATGCTGCGAGCCGACTATACCGACTGGCTGCTGGTAATCCAGCGCTAGGCAGGCAGAATTAATACCATTGTATTCATTTGTCATTTGAACTCCGTTTTGAATTCCTAGTTTCATAACCATTTCTTTAATGCTGCTGTCCCCAATCATATGAAGAACGTAGCCATGCTTATCCGTTGCTGTGGCAAGAATAGGAATGCCAGGCAGTGAAGCAATAAATTTATCAAAAAAGTACGTAACCGCATGAATGAATTCAGCGTGTTGGCGCTGTCTTGCCGCTAATGCCTCTGCATCTAATATATGGTTAAAAGAAGGAATGCTCTTTGGATCAAGTCCCCTCGCTGCACATTCCTTTTTTAATGTATCAAAACAAATATTGTTTTGCTTCATTTGTTGTTATCTCCTCGCTATTTTCCTTCGTATTCCCATCTATTTCTATTATAAACGAAACAGGCCTATACGAAAGGAGGGAAGGAGAAAACTGGTTTAGGGAAAATATTTTTCTTAAAGCCTGTGATACGCTTGTTCATTGCAGATGATAAATAATGGAGCATGTTGAGGAATATACTCGTCCAGTTTTTCCATAATAGAGAGGTCGTGGCGGCTGGCGACAAGAAGGATCCCTTTTTCATCTAACGCCTGCTTAGCTTCACGATACGTCTGCCAACCAAATGTATTTTCAATCCGGTAAAGATCGTATCCATCACTGCATGTTAACTGACGGATAATCTCACTGGATCCGTTAAACAAAATGGAACGTGCAGCTAAATGAGCTGCTGTATCATTTGGCGTAATAAACTCTTCTACATTTGCATGTGAAAAAGCGGGCAGGTTAGCTGAATCCGCCACTTCGCAAATTGTGTACACATTTTGCTCCTGTCTTTGAGCAGCAGCTTCAATACTTGAAGCGATCAATAGAGTCAGGCCGTCAGCCGTCGAAGCGTTCGGCGCATGATCCGGTGAAAAAATCATAATGGATTTAGCTTTTAAAAAGTTTGCCTGCCGAAGCGTTTGCTCAGAAGCTGGAGCCCCTTTAACAAAATCGACACGTTCATGGAGGAAAGGCGTTTTCGCTTCTGTTTCATCCATAATAATGATGCAGATGTCGGGAAAGGTGTCGAGCAGTTCTAGTAAAGTAATCCGTGCCCGGTTCGTCCAATTAATCAATATAATGTGCTGTTCACGTGTAATCGTCAATCGTCCTTCCTCCTTCAAGCGTTTTCGCGCACTAAGTGTGTCAATGGCTTTTCCGATCAATACGGTCATGAGGCCAATGCCGAATACGTACAGCAGCATGGCAAAAATCTTTCCATAAACAGATACTGGCGATAAGTCACCGTAGCCGACTGTCGCAACGGTTGTCATCGTCCACCATAGTCCGTCAAAAGGGGAAGTGAACGTTTCAGGTTCTATATAATACATAAAAAAGCTGCTGAACAGCACAAGGGACATGGTGGCGAAAAAAAGTGTCCAGCTGCTCATGTGCATGGCTTTAAAGAAAAGTCTTCGAAAAAAAATCATCTGCAGGTTCCTCCTTTCAGAATAAATCTTCTGTATAAGATACGAGTGGAAATAGGACGGCATACTATAAATCGTTTATTTCGCCAATAATCGAGGGCATTCCTCCAAATTCGGTCTATTAACCGATTTACATTTCGGCCAATTGCCGGTATTTTGAACATAATCCATGAAAGCGGGAGGGTAAGAATATGCTGTTTCGAAAAGGAAAGCTGTCTGTCCGAAAGCTGAAAGATAGAGATGAAGGCCGGCTTGTTAAATGGTTATCAGATCCGGTCGTACTGGAATTTTACGAAGGCAGAGACAACCCGTTTGATGCGGAAAAAGTCCGAAAAGAATTTTACACAGACGAAGAGGGACTGGTTCGCGGCATCATTGAATTTGATCAAAATGAGATCGGTTACATTCAATATTATCCACTTGGAGAAGAAGAAAGAGTGTTATATGGCTATGAAGCAGATGAAGTGGTTTATGGAACAGACCAGATGATCGGAGAAGTACATTATTGGAACAAGGGTGTTGGCAAAGTGCTTGTTAAAGCACTAGTAGAGCATTTGATCCATACGAAACAGGCACAAAAAGTGGTAATGGATCCGCAGGAATGGAATGTGCGGGCGATCCGCTGCTATGAAAAATGCGGGTTCCGGAAAGTGAAGCTGCTGCCAGAGCGGGAATGGCACGAAGGAAAATACCATAATTGCTGGCTGTTGGAATATAAAAAATAAAAAGCGGAGCCAGAGGGCCCCGCTTTTTTAATTGATCATTTTATTTGGCGGCGGTGTTATAGTAAGGTCAGCCGGCGGATGAAATTCATTTTCCATCTTAGATACTACAACCGTTGCTACGCCATTTCCGATTAAGTTTGTAATAGCGCGTGCTTCAGACATAAAGCGGTCTACACCAAGAAGAAGGGCGATTCCTTCCACCGGAATCATTGGGAAAGCTGCCAGTGTAGCGGCTAGTGTAATAAATCCAGAGCCTGTTACGCCGGCCGCGCCTTTAGAAGTCAGCATCAATACGCCAAGCAGTGTCAGCTCCTGCCAAATCGTTAAATCTACTCCGTAAGCCTGGGCGATAAAGATCGCGGCCATAGAAAGATAGATTGAAGTGCCATCCAGGTTAAACGAGTAGCCAGTCGGCACAACCAGCCCGACAACCGGCTTTGAACAGCCGTAATCTTCAAGCTTTTTCATTAGCTTTGGCAGGGCAGATTCAGAAGAAGATGTTCCAAGAACAAGTAAAATTTCCTCTTTAATATACGCGATAAATTTAAAAATGTTGAATCCGTAGAATTTGGCAATACCGCCTAAGATGACGATAACGAAAAGAGCACATGTAATGTATACACCCAGCATCAGCTGGCCAAGTGACACGAGGGAGCCAAGTCCAAATTTTCCAATTGTGTAAGCCATCGCTCCGAATGCAGCGATTGGAGAAACCTTCATAATCATGTTGACGATTCCAAAGAAAATATCTGTTAAGCGTTCAAACAAGTCTACAACCGGTTTGCCGCGCTCTCCAAGAGCGGCCAGTGAAAGGCCGAAGAAAATCGCAAAGAACAAGATTGGCAGCAATTCGCCGCCTGCAAGAGCAGCCATTGCATTGTCAGGCACGATTCCAAGAACAAAATCCATAAAGCTGTGACTGGATTCTTCTGCTCCTTTTGTATATTCAGAAATATCACCGCCATCTACAGAACCAGTATTAAAACCTGAACCCGGCTGAAGAAGGTTGACGACTAAGATACCGATTGCTAAAGCAAAAGTGGTTACGATTTCAAAATACAAAAGGGCTTTTCCGCCGATCCGGCCAACTTTCTTTAAATCACCCATGCTGCCGATTCCAATGACAACTGTGAGGAAGATAATCGGTGCGATGACCATTTTAATCATTTTAATAAAAATGTCCGCCAGTACTTTCAGCTGCTCCCCGAAAGCAGGAAAAGCCAAGCCTACTGCGATCCCTAGAAGAATACCGATGATAACACGAACCGTTAAGTTATTTAACGCTTTCTTCATATGAAAACCTCCTTTAATAAATTTGATAGCGTTTTCATTTCCTTGATAGAATCATATCAGACTCCAACAGGAATAAATATTTTTGGTTTTAATGGTTTTTTTGGTCTTTTTGGTCAAAAAAAGAACGCTTATTCAGCGTTCTTCATCAGGAGGAAATTGAATTCGTTTGATTAAGTCAGAGCCGACTTCGTTTTCAACCTGTTGATACAAAGGGTTGAAAAGACGAAGCCACTTTTTCTGCTGTTCGGCTGTCAAGAAATGAATAGTAATCGGAGAAGTCCGCTTAATTTCTTCGAGCTGCTCCGCATTCATCTGGCCTGCTTTTTTCATGTTCCACTCGGTCGTTTCGTTCATGGCTTCCGTGATCTTTTCCTGAATTTCCTTTGGAAGCTCGTCCCAAAATTCCTGATTAATCATGACTGCGTAACCAAGATAGCCGTGGTTGCTGATCGTCAGATGCCTTTGTACTTTATAAAGTCGTTTAGAATAAATATTGGAAATCGTGTTTTCCTGCCCGTCAATTTGTCCGGATTCAAGCGCCTGATACACATCGTTGAACGGCATGACGGCAGTATCGGCTTCCAAAAGACGAAACTGTTCCGCGATAATTGGACCTGGCATTACACGAAATGTCTGGCCGCGAAAATCATCCGGCTCAAGCAGCGCATTTTGGCTGCTGGTCATCTGCTTAAATCCGTTCACCCAAAAGCTAAGCCCCTTCACCTGCGGATCCTGGATCATCGAAAGAAGCTCTTTGCTCGTTTGTCCGGTAAATACCGCTTCCGCCTGGCTTTCACGCTTGAAAATAAACGGAAGATCGAGTACCTTCCATTGGGGAACGGTATCAATCAGCTTCGGGAATGAAGCCGCTATCATTTCTACTTTTCCGTTTTGCAGCGCTTCATATTCATTATCATCCGAATAAAGAATACCGTTCGGATAAATTTCAACTTTCACCTGGCCTTTTGTTTTTTCTTCTACAAGATCGGCAAATTTCCGAACTGTCAATCCTTTTGGCGTGTTTTCCGCTACTACATGCGAAAAGCGAATCGTAATGCTTGTCCCGAGCTTTTCCTGTTCATCATCATATGAAAGCAATTGTGTTTTGGCGGCTTCATTGTATTGGTAAAAATAATAGCCGGTCAGTATAAGGAGAGTAAAAAGGCAGAAGCTGATGTATTTGGCCATAGGCACCACCTGTTTTAAACATCTTTTTTCTTATCATATCACGTTTTGACCGTCCGGTTTGTTTTCTTTAACATGGTAAAATACATATACACGAGAATCTTTTAGAATGGCGGCGTTATGAATGGTGCGTATTCCAATTCAGTGGAAAATAACAGGGCTGATCATATTTATACTTCTTTTCTCTTTTTTTGCACTTGGCATTGCCCTAACCGGCAATTATCTTCAGACGAGAGAGAGCGAGCTGCGGGACCGGGCCATTTTAACGGCACGCACAGTCGCTGAACTGCCTGGTGTACCGGGCGAACTCGCTTCGTCGGGCAGTGTCACGGAAGAAGCGGTGGAGGCAGTGGAAGAACTGCGGGTAATTAATGGAGCGGATTATATCGTTATTTTAAACATGAACCGTATCAGGCTTACTCATCCGATCAACAGCCAGATTGGTAAGGTATCGGAAGGGGAAGATGAAGGGCCTGCTTTTGCTGAGCATGCATATGTATCAAGAGGAAAAGGTGAAACGGGTACGATGATCCGGGCCTTTGTGCCAATCATGGATGCATCACACAATCAAGTTGGCGTTGTAATCGCAGGATACAAACTGCCAGAAATTGTAGATATGCTGCTGTCTGTAAAAAAAGAGATATTCATTGCGACTGGTATCGCATTGTTTATTGCCCTGTGGGGAGCGTATATGATGGCAAGGGACATCAAGCGGCAGATGTTTCAGCTTGAGCCGCATGAAATTGCACAGCTCGTTGTGGAAAGAACCGAAGCATTCAATGCGATGCATGAAGGAATCATCGCAATTGACAGGGATGAACAGATTACTATCTTTAATCATAAAGCAAAAGAAATGCTTGGTATCAGTGGAGAAGTGATTGGCCGCAAGATCAGGGACGTGCTTCCGGATACCTACTTGCCGGAAATTCTTATGCTGGACCGTCCTATTTTAAATAAGCAGCTGCATATAAGCGATAGAGTCATTGTCTCCAATCGGATTCCCATTCGGGTAAAAAAAGTTACCGTTGGGGCCATTGCCATCTTCCAGGATCGAACACAGGTCACAAAGCTTGCGGAAGAGCTGACCGGAGTGAAGGCTTTTGTGAGTGCCCTCCGTGTGCAAAACCATGAGCATATGAACAAGCTTCACACGATTGCCGGCTTGATTCAGCTCGGGAACCGGGAAAAAGCGCTGGAATATGTGTTTCAAGTATCGGAGGAGCAGGAAGAATTAACCCGTTTTTTAACAAAGAACATCCGCGATGACAGCGTGTCGGGGCTGCTGCTCAGCAAAGTAAGCCGGGGAAAAGAACTTGGGGTTCAGGTGACCATTGACCGAAACAGCTCACTGCATACGTTTCCGCCCCACATGGATCATCATGATTTTGTACTCATACTTGGCAATTTGATTGAAAATGCTTTTGACTCGTTTGAAGATCCTAAAGAAGACAATGAAATTTATGTAAGTATTCAGCAAACAAGTGATATTGTTTCGCTTTTAGTTGAAGACAACGGGTCGGGGATCAAGGAAGAAGATCAGCCATTCATCTTTAAACAGGGTTTTTCAACGAAAGCGCATACAGGAAGAGGGATTGGCCTGCATTTAGTGAGCGAAATCACCGCTAAAGGAAGTGGGCGCATTCATATTGAGTCTGCGCCGGGTGAAGGAACAACTTTTTCTCTTGTATTTCCAATGAACCCAAAAAAGGATAGGGGGACTGAAATGTGATCAAGGTGCTGCTTATTGAAGATGATTTAATGGTTCAAGAAGTAAACAAGGAGTTTATCAACAAAGTAGACGGATTTGAGGTAATCGGCATTGCGGGCAACGGAAGAGAAGGAATGGAGCTGATCCGCCGCTTGTCTCCGGATCTTATTATTATTGATTTATATATGCCGTTAATGGGCGGGCTAGAGACGCTTCATTTACTGCGGCAGGAAAACATTCAAGTAGACGTAATTGTGATCACGGCCGCAAGTGATATAGATACCGTCCGCCAGGTGATCCAGCACGGCGCATTTGATTATATTATGAAGCCGTTTAAATTTGAGCGGATGAAGCAGGCACTTGAACATTATCAATCTGTGCAAAATCGATTAAGTGAAAAAGGAAGAATCAGCCAGGAAGAGCTTGACAGCCTTTTGTTTCAAAAAGCAGGCGGACCGGATGAAGCGGAGCAGCTTCCGAAAGGACTGAATGCTGTTACATTGCAAAAAATTGTTTCGCACTTGCAGAAAACGGACAAGCCTTTGTCAGCGGAAGAAGTCGCAGAAGGAGTGGGTGCTGCCCGGGTTACCGTGCGCCGCTACTTAGATTATTTAGAGAAAAGCGGAAAGGTGAAAATTGATATTCAATACGGCGTGATTGGCCGGCCTATCAACCGTTATAAGCTGGCATAACCTGATGCGCCGAATTCTTTTCATAATGATACAATAGAAGCAAACAAAAAGAATGGAGTTCCTTTGTATGCTTCGAGCGATGAACATATTTTTAACGCGGTGGATGCCGCTTTTAACACCTGTGAGTGTTCTTGCCGGCGTTTTATTAGCGGAATGGATTCACTCATGGGTTTTTATTGTGCCATGGGTCTTTGCTTTTATGACGTTTACCGGCAGTTTAAATTCAAATTTTCGGATGCTGCATCGTACGATGACTCATCCGTTTCCTGTTTTTCTAGCGCTTGTGATTCTTCACATGATTACGCCGCTGTTTGCCTGGACGGCCGGACATCTTTTATTTCCTGATGATCCGCTGATTGTTACAGGCTTTACACTTGCGCTTGTGATTCCGACCGGAATTACAAGTGTAATCTGGGTAACGATGTACCGGGGCAGCGTACCGCTTGCGCTTGTGATTATTTTACTTGATACGATTCTGTCACCCATTATCGTGCCGTTCAGCATGTCTGTGCTGGCCGGAAGTAAAGTGGAAATGGATGTTTTCGAGATGATGAGCGGGCTGTTTTGGATGATTGTACTGCCGTCTTTGCTTGGCATGCTCGTGAACGAGTGGGTAAAATCAGAAAAAGCAAGCCGGATCAGCCAGACGCTGTCCCCTTTTTCAAAGTTGTCGCTTCCACTTGTTATTGCGATTAACAGTGCTGTGGTCGCCCCTTATTTACGTGATATTGATTTGAAATTTATTCAGATTCTCACGACTATTTTATTTGTCGTGTTGTGCGGTTATCTGCTTTCCTGGGCCCTTGCCGTGGCGTGCAGACAGCCGCATGAAACCATCGTGACGCTTATTTACACAGGCGGTATGCGCAATATCAGCGCAGGTGCCGTCATCGCCGTTAATTTTTTTCCGCCGCAGGCAGCAGTGCCGGTTGTGGTATGCATGCTCTTTCAGCAAATGCTCGCGGCATTTCATGGGTTTCTGCTTAAAAGAGCATACCCTAGGGAGGTCAGGGCATGAGAAAAGGAAGATGGAAGCTGCAGACCGTTATTATTGCTTTTGTTTGTGCAGTCGTTGCTTTTTCTCTGCTTGTCACAGATATTTTAGTTACAAAAACCGTTACCGATTCGGTTGAAGCAGGACAAGCAGAAAAAGCGCAAAGTGCATCGCGCATGGTGGCGCATACGCCGCTTGTCGCTCAGGCGCTTACAGGCGCACGAAGTGAAGAGGACATTCAAGCCTTTGCTAGCGATATTCGCAGGGAAACCGGTGTTCAGTTTGTTGTTGTCATGGATATGAATGGGGTACGCAAGTCGCATCCAGACCCCGATAAAATCGGCCAGCCTTTTACCGGTGGTGATGAGGAACATGTACTCGCCGGTGAGGAATATGTGTCTACAGCTGAAGGGACACTGGGACCCTCTGTCCGCTCGTTTACCCCTGTCTTCGATCAAGATGGGAAACAAGTTGGGGCAGTGGCCGTCGGCATTTCATTGGAAAGTGTTCAAAATGCGGTTGCCAGCAGCCGAAACAATATTCTGGCAGGAACAGCTGCTGGTATTTTGGCTGGTGTTCTCGGCGCTGTACTGCTGGCTCGTTACATCAAAAAAGTGCTGCTTGGCCTGGAGCCTTTTGCGATTGCCCGGCTCGTTGAAGAACGTGATGCCATCCTTCAATCCGTGCATGAAGGCATTATTGCAGTGGACCGCGATTCGACGATTACGCTCATGAACAGGGCAGCCATGTCCCTTTTTAAAGAGGGGAAAACAGAATCGATTCCGCTTCATTCTCTGCAGCGCGTAATGGAAACAGAGCAGCAGGAAATTGACAGGGAGCAGCGGATCAATGGGGTTGAGCTTCTCGTAAACAGCGTACCGATTCACGTGGATGGAATGCTTGCCGGAGCAGTTGCTACATACCGTGATAAAACAGAAGTGAAACTGCTGGCGGAGCAGCTGACAGGGGTTCGTTTATACGCAGACGCACTTCGGGCGCAGACACATGAATTCATGAACAAGCTTCATGTAATCCTGGGAATGGTTCAAATGAAGTCATACGAGGAGCTTGCCTTGTTTATTCAAGAGACGGTTGATTTTAAAAGCAATGAGATTCAAATGATGACAGAAAAAATAAAAGATCCGGTACTGGCCGGCTTTCTCGTCGGCAAGCTAAGCTATGCGCGTGAATCAGGTGCTTCTTTGCACCTGAAAAGCGATTTTCCGATTCCGCAGCCGGAAGATCCAGCGCTTACACATGATTTGATTACGGTCGTTGGCAATTTAATTGATAATGCGATCGACGCGGTACAAAAAAGCCGGAAAAAAATCATTCATGTTGCGTTCAGCTATGGAGATGATATTCTAACAGTCGAAGTCGCCGACTCCGGTACCGGCATTGAAGAAGAAAAACAGCATCTCTTATTTGAAAAAGGGTTTTCGACGAAAGGAGCCGGCCGCGGGATTGGGCTGTCACTAGTGCAAGATATTCTTGCCCAGCGGGACGGTGAGTTTGATTTGTTATCAGAACCAGGCAAAGGAACAAAATTAACCGTTTATATACCATTCCAGGAGAAAGGAGAGGAAAGGAAAGCATGATACGCGTTTTATTAGTAGAAGACGAACAGCGGGTGGCTGCTCTGCACGCAAAGTATGTAGAAAGCATCAGCGGGTTTTCACTAGCCGCATCGGCTGGAACCGTGGAAGAAGCTATTTCGGTTATAGAAAACCAGGAAATTGATCTTATTCTGCTCGATATTTTCATGCCGGGTCCACACGGATTATCATTGCTTACGTATGTAAGGGAAAAGGAAAAAGAAATAGATGTAATCGTCATATCTGCTGCTTCCGATATGGAACGGGTACAAAAAGCGATTCGCTATGGCGCAGTTGATTATTTAATTAAACCGTTTCAATTTGACCGGTTTGAAGAAGCATTAAAAGAATATCGTGATAAACGAGCATTTATGACACAATCTCGCCAGGTCAGCCAGGAAGAATTGGACCGCCAGCTGCTTGGCAGGGGAGAACAGGATATGCCGAAGGATATTCCAAAAGGGCTGACGAAAGCTACACTCAATCAAGTGTGGGAAGAGATTCAAAAAATAGAGGATGCTTTTTCAACAGAAGACATTGTTAAAAGAGTTGGCATTTCCGGTGTGTCTGCACGCAAGTATTTAAAGTTTCTCGCAGATATCGAAGTGCTTGATGTAAGGGTGGTTTATGGCACGGTAGGACGCCCGGTTTATCAGCATACACGCAACTTTTCCAAGGAGTATATAATGAAAAACTTTCTGTAAGCAGTTTAAAACTGCTTACTTTTTTTAATTAAAAAACAATTTAAAAAAATAAATAATCTATGATAACGCTTTAATTCCGGATAAGATGAAGCAAGAAACAAACAGGAGGTTATCACCATGGGAGCAGAACGAAAATTGGAAACGTTTCCTTCAAACGAGCAAAAGCCATCTTTTTTTCAAAAATTAAATAGTATTACTGTAGGACCAGTTCCACTGCCGCTTTATGTGGTGCTGGCTGCTGTGATTTATGCAGCGTCTGTATACAATCAGCTGCCGCCGGACATGATTGGCGGGTTTGCCGTTATTATGATTATGGGTATGCTGATGGGCGACCTTGGAATGAAAATTCCCATTTTAAAAGACATTGGCGGTCCAGCCATTTTAGCACTTCTTGTTCCATCTATTTTAGTTTTCTTTGATTTAATTAACCCTAGCGCAACAGAAGCTGTTACAACGCTTATGAAAACATCGAACTTTTTATATTTATATATTTCGGTGCTTGTTGCCGGAAGTATTCTTGGGATGAACCGCAAAGTATTGATCCAAGGGTTTACACGCATGTTTATCCCGCTTGTATTAGGGACGCTGGCATCTGTTGTGGCAGGCTGCCTTGTCGGCATGTTGTTTGGCTACAGCATTAAGCATACGTTCTTTTACATTGTTGTGCCAATTATTGGCGGCGGTATTGGCGAAGGTATTCTGCCGTTGTCGCTTGCTTACGCGCAAATTTCTGGCGGTGCAGCTGAATCATTTGTTTCTCAAATGATCCCTGCAGCAGTAATCGGAAATATCGTCGCCGTTGTATGTGCCGGCCTTATGATGCGTCTTGGAGAGAAAAAACCTGAATTAACAGGAAACGGTGTCCTTGTTAAATCAAAAGAAGGGGACCAGATCTCCTCAGAAACAACGATTAACAAACCAGTTGATTTCTCGTTAATGGGTGCGGGACTGTTAATTGCCTGCAGTTTCTTTATCTTCGGAAGCTTTGCCCACTTGTTCCTTGGTATTCCGGGACCTGTATTGATGATTGTCGGGGCAACGTTAGTAAAAATCTTTCAGGTTATGCCGGCACGAATGGAACAAGGCGCTTATCACTTGTACAAATTCGTTTCAACAAGCTTAACATGGCCTTTAATGGTCGGTCTTGGCATGCTGTACATTCCGCTTGAGGATGTAGTGAAAATTGTAACACCGGCTTACGTGATCGTATGTGCAGCCGTTGTCATTTCAATGGTTGCAACAGGCTACTTTGTCGGAAAGTTCATGAAAATGCATCCAATTGATGCAGCAATCGTAACAGGCTGCCACAGCGGTCTTGGCGGAACGGGTGACGTCGCGATTCTCTCAGCTTCAAATCGTATGTCACTGATGCCATTCGCGCAGGTAGCAACACGCTTAGGCGGCGCCTCTACGGTTATTTTAGCGACATTGCTAATGAAAATGTTTGGTTAAGAAAAACGCTTGTCTCAATCGAGACAAGCGTTTTTTACTTTTTTCTTCTGTTTTGGCGATCCCGGTGGGCGGCAGCCAGCTCTTCTGCATCACCTTTTAGTAAGAAAAATGAAATCACACCGGAGAAAAGGGCCGCTCCCGCTGAAATAAGCAGGCGGGTATCACGTGCAATCATTGCATAATCCTTGTTTAACATCCAGGTGGCAATGGAAAAAACAATCACCATAACAGGAACGACAAAAACAAATCGCTTCAGCATTCTGGCCGCGTCCTTTCCGCTTTTTTCTTAGTGTAGCATATTCTTTTCCAAAAAGCGGGCCGCGCTGAGCTAATGCAGAGAAAGAAAAGTCCGCCTAAAATTTCGTGACACGAAGTTTTTTGTTATAATAGTGGAACAGAATAAATAGAAATCAGGTGTAAGAACGTGGAAGGAAAAAAAGAGACGCCCTTTTGGTCGATTATTTTTGCGGTTTTCTTCGGCAATTTTTTAGCTGTGATGAATACTTCTACTGTAAATGTAGCTGTCCCGGCGTTTATGAATCAATTTCATGCGGATCTGCCGGCAGCACAATGGACGGTAACAGGATTTATGCTGGCAGCCGGAGCAGTAGCGCCGGCGGCAGGCTGGTTCGGTGCGCGCTTTGGCTTTAAGCGTGTGTATTTGGCTGCACTTATTGGCTTTTTTGTTTGTTCACTGATCAGTGTATTTGCCTGGAGTATTGAAAGCTTGATTGTGCTGCGTATTCTGCAGGGGATATTCAGCGGCATGATTATGCCGTCAACGATGACACTTGTTTATAAAACGATTGAAAGAAAAAAACAGGCATACGGTATCAGCTTATGGAGTTTGTCTGCTGTACTTGCTCCGGCTCTTGGCCCGGTACTGGCCGGCTTTTTTATCGATGCCGCGGGCTGGCCGGCTCTGTTTTATGTAAACCTTCCGATTGCAGCGGCAGCTATCTGGGCAGCTGCGGTATTTATTCCCGGGACTGATGCAGGAGCGAAAATGCCATTTGATCTGCCCGGGCTCCTTTTGTCTTTTATCGGCAGTATTCTTCTTTTAACCGCTTTTGCTGAAGGGGAATCATGGGGGTTCACGAGTGCAAAAACGCTCGGCGTTGCCGGAATCGCACTCGTTTTGCTGTTTTTATTTGTGCGGCGCGAGCTCCGTATCCAGTTTCCACTGCTGAACTTTGAAGTGCTGACGCACCGCCGTTATGCTTACAGTCTTTTGCTTAGTGCCGTTATGTCTATTGGGCTGTACGCAGGGGCATTTCTCGTGCCGATTTTTCTCCAAAGCTCACTTGGATTTGGGGGCCTTGAAACAGGACTGATTATGATGCCCGGTGCGCTTGTGATGGCGCTGTTTACACCGGTAACCGGCAGGCTGTATGACAAAACAGGCCCGGCTCCTCTTATATTATCAGGCCTCGTCATTATGATTATTGGCAGTTATATGATGGGGAATTTGGATATCGAGACAACGATCGCTTATGTCATCATCTGGACATCGGTGCGCTATCTTGGAATCGCTCTTTGTAATATGCCTATCACCAATGCGGGCATGTCCGCCATCCCAGTGGAGATTGCCGGGTATGCCTCTGCACTCAATAACTGGGCACGCCAGTCAATTGCTTCTTTGTCTATCGCTTTGTTTTCAGCTCTGCTTGCTTTTCGTTCTTCGATTTATGCAGGAGAAGGAACAGAGGCTCACGCTTCTTCTGCGATGGCAGCAGGGGATGTGTTTGTATACTCGCTCGTTCCGCTTGTAGTAGCATTGCCGCTGTCGTTTTTGTTAAAAGAAAAACGCGCTTTGGCTGAGAAAAGAGGCTAGTTATTGGAACAGCTGAAAAACGAGAGAGCAGGCTTTTCATCCTTGGCGGGTTGAGATTGTTTATTGAAGATAAAAAACGATCCGGGGCTTCCGGATCGTTTTTTTTATTGGAAATATTGATAATAAACCCGCTTGCTTTCTTCAACAGAAGACACCCCTTGAATCAAAACGCGGCCGTCGCGGAAAGCCGTAACCGTATAAGGTGTTTGCTGAAAAGAAAGCAAAAAGCCATTTTGGTGCGTAATCGTGGTTGTTTGTTTAATATGATCCGCCAGCTTGGCCAGGTTTCGCTTCGTTACATCAGCTGGCCGGATTTGTACCGTGTCGCGTCCGCACAAAACCGCAAACTTGGTTGTCCGCTCGTACGATAAAAACGGGTAAACAGGTTCTGTGCCGCAGGAAGGGCAGTCTTGTTTTTTCATACGCTGCACATCAACCGACGAAAATTGGTTTTTCCATAAATCAAAAGAAAAAATGGTTCCGCGCAGTGCCTCTATGTTTCCTGAAAGCCATTTGAGCGCTTCCGCCGTTTGAACAGACGCAGTCATTTGCACAGCGGGCGAAATAATGCCAGCGGTGTCGCAGGTGGCGCCTGTTCCCGGCATCGTATCCATCAAGCAGTGGAGGCAGGGTGTTTCGCCCGGTACGATAAGCATGGATAAGCCGCCTGATGCTACACAAGCTCCATACACCCAGGGAATGCGCTTTTTTTGGGCGACATCGTTTAAGATAAAACGCACATCAAAATTATCGGTGCCATCCACAATCAAATCGATATGGTATCGAGCTGTGATCTGCTCCAAAAAGGCCGCGTCGACGTCCTGGGTAAGGGCGGTGATGTGAACGTCAGAATTAACTTCAGCCAGTCTTTTTCGCGCTGCTTCTGCTTTAGGCATCCGGTCTACAGCATCTTGCTCGGTGTACAAATTCTGCCGCTGTAAGTTAGAAAAATCTACGTAATCCCGGTCTACAATCGTTACCTGCCCGACACCAGCGCGGACAATCATTTCTGCATTAGCCGCACCAAGAGCCCCAGCGCCAATGATCAGCACATGTTTTGTCCGCAGCGAATCCTGTCCGCTTCGTCCAATGCCTGGAAACAGCACCTGTCTTGAGTACCGGTCCGTCAAAGCACGCTCATTCCTTCAAGCGGGCTTGAAGCGTTCGCATGAAGTTTTTTCGGAATCCGTCCCGCCTGGAATCCGCCCCGTCCGGCAAGCACCGCGTATTTCATTGCTTCGGCCATTTGAACCGGGTCCGCTGCGCCGGAAACCGCTGTGTTAAGCAGTACACCATCCGCCCCAAGCTCCATCGCTTTGGCTGCGTCAGATGGTGTGCCGATGCCAGCATCCACAATAACGGGTACATTCGCCTGCTCGATAATGTAATGAATATTGAGCGGATTGACAATTCCAAGGCCGGTGCCAATAGGGGATGCGCCCGGCATAATCGCATGGCATCCAAGGTCTTCGAGCCGCTTGGCCAGAAGTACGTCATCTGATGTATACGGAAGAACAATAAATCCTTCTTCTAAAAGCATTTCAGATGCACGCAGGGTTTCAACGGGGTCAGGCAGCAACGTTTTGTCGCAGCCAATGACTTCTACTTTAATCATGTCACATAAACCGGATGCTTTCGCGAGCTTGGCGATCCGTACTGCTTCTTCCGCCGTTTTGGCGCCCGCTGTATTTGGCAGAAGGGTATATTTTTTAACGTCAATTTTTTCTAAAAAGTTCGGCTGATTCGGCTCGAAAATGTTCATCCGCCGTACCGCAAACGTTAAAATTTCCGTTTCAGACGCTTCAACCGCCGCTTTTTGTATATCAAAATCAGGGAATTTGCCCGTGCCGAGCAACAGCCGGGATTCAAATGAGTAAGGTCCAATCTTTAACATATTTATCCGCCTCCTACAAATTGTACAATTTCCACACGGTCGCCATTTGCCAGCTTTTGATCGTCCCGCGTTGTTTTATCTAAAATAGACTGATTCAATTCCACAATGGCCAGATCTTTATTTAAACCAAAGTGATCCAGCAGGTCGCGTACCGTTCTTACATTTTCCGGTACATCTACTTCGCGTCCGTTTACAGTCATTTTCATACAGATGCTGCCTCCTTTTGGGGTAAAAAGCGCGCCGGAGAAAACGACGCAAGACGCGCCGCCGTTCTTGAACAGCCGCTCAAATATTTTTCCATTAACAGCCCAGTGGCAGGGCTCAGCAGGATGCCGTTTCGGTAATGCCCGGTGCATATGTATAAGCCGTCAATAAAAGGGTGCGCACCGATAACAGGAAGATGGTCTGCCGCCTGGGGGCGGACTCCGGACCAGGTGCGTTCGATCATGCCCGTATCTAAAACCGGGAGCAGGCGGGCTGCGCGATTTAACAGCGAGCGAATGCCGCCGGCTGTAACAGACGGATCAAACGTATTTGGCGTGGAGGTCGCACCGATCAGCATTTCATTGTTTCTTTTTGGCACGATGTAGCAGCCATCAACTGCAAATACCGTTTTAACAGGCGCTTTTTCTGTCAGCTTCACGGATATACATTCGCCTTTTACAGGAATAACGGGCAGAGAGAAGCCGGTATCTGAAAGAAGAGAAGAACTCCACGCACCCGCTGCGTTAATGACACGATTCGCGTAGACATCACCCGATTTTGTTTGGACTCCGAGAACTTGTCCATCTTTTATTAGCAGCTTTTGAACAGCCGTGTGCTCATAAACGTGAACGCCTGCATTGGCTGCTGAACGAAGCAATGCAAGCGCAAGCAGCGGCGCTTTTACTTGATTGTCTTTTTCTAAATAAATCGCACCGGCTGTATGGCCCGTTAACTGAGGTTCTATTTTGGGAATCTCTTCAGGCTCAAGCCAGGCAACAGTTGGATCTTTTTCCGACAAAAAACGGTATTGAGCTGCTAAAGCGTCCCGATCTTCTTCGGATGCGGCTACTTTTAGCAGGCCGGCTTTTCTGAGCTCAATGTCGACACCGGACTCTTCAAAAAGCTCATCACGCAGGTCGGGGAACAAATCCCTGCTCTCAAGAGCGATTTCCATAAGCGGGTTTTCACACTCAAATTCATTTTGCGCTCCAAGCATACCGCCTGCAGCCATCGACGCTTTCCCAGCAGCGCCCGAATCAAACAGTGCAACTGAATAACCTGCTTTGGCAAGACGGTAGGCAATGGAACAGCCAATGACACCGCCGCCAATTAAAATATACTCATACTTGTTCATATACGGTTTCACACCTTTCTGTTGAAAAAAGCCGAAATCATTGCAACACCGGAAGCACCTGCCTGCCGGACTGCTGGAATATTGCTCTGATCAATTCCGCCAATAGCGATGACCGGAATGGCAACAGACTCGGTTACTTTGCGAAGAGCGTCGAGTCCTCGTCCAGGCAGGTTTTTTTTGGAGTTTGTGGCAAACACATGTCCAAAGTAAAGGTAATCAGCTCCGTCGGCTTCCGCTTTTTGGGCAGAAGAAACAGAATGAACGGACCGGCCGGCAAGCTTGTCAGGATGCTTCTGTTTAAAATGTGTCAGCCGTTCATCATATTCAGAAAAGTGAACGCCTAATACCGGCAGAAAGGGCACCAGATCGGGTGATGAGTGAAGAATCAGTTTTTCGGGCGGCATTCCCCGCTCAATCAAGCCGGTCAGGTGAGTGAAAAGCTGTTGTGCAGACAATCCTTTTTCCCGGATACAAACAGCATTGATTTCTGGAAAAAGAGAAAGCAGCTTTGTTTGTACATGATCCGGCAGGCCGGCTCCATCAGTTACAGCATGAATCAGCTGCCTCACCTCCTAAAACAAAATAAAAAGCGCTGCTTTCTTATAGAAGAAAGCAGCGCTGAATGCATAAAGATGAACGGTTAAAAAGGTTTTCGCCACTTTCCTACGCCAGTATGAACTGGATCAGGTTCCAGGAATCCCAAAGTCACTCACTTTGATCTCAGCCTTTTTAAAAGGCACCTCCAGTGGAAGAATATTCAGTTTTTTTTAGGATAGCACAAATGAAAACAGGTGTCACGATAAATTCGTAAACTAAAAAAGCGGTCTCTTTTTCTTGTCCTTATTTGTCGCAAAGTATGTTTCATAAAGTTTATTTCGGGGGAATAAAATAAAGGCAACAAGAAAAAAGGGGAAGAACACCATGAACACGACAGAAAATGAACAAATGATCTGGATTGAAAAGCTGATGGCTCAAGGGATTTTCAAGTATGGCGACCGCCAGCTTTATGAATTATCAATGGAAGAATTAATGCATTTAAGCGACCAAAGTGAATCAATAGATAATTAAAAACCGTTCAAGCGTTTCCATGCGCTTGAGCGGTTTTGTTTTTCCAGATGCAATAAACACCGGGCTGTTTGTGTTCAGCATAGAAAATAAGAGGGATTGACCCGGCCAGAAGGGAAAGAATAAAGCCAATAACACCGATCCAATTGAAATGTGACCAAAACCAGCCGCCGAATGATCCAACAACACTGGAGCCAAGATAATAAAGAAGTAAGTACATAGAAGACGCTTGTGTTTTGTTAAATCCCGCATATTCTCCTACCCATGTGCTTGCGATCGAATGAGCGGCAAAAAAACCGAACGTAAAAACAGCAATGCCGATAATTTTCATGAAAAGAGAAGGGAAAAGCGTCAATACGGCACCGGATGCCATGATGCCAATCGACCATTTCAGCAAAAGCGGAATTCCATACTTGTCTGCTTTTTTGCCCATATAAACCGCACTGAACGTCCCTGTTAAAAAAACAACAAAAATAAATCCAATCAGCGTCTGGCTAAGCGAATAGGGAGGAGTAATCAGTAAAAAACCAATATAGTTATACAGCGTAACGAAGCTGCCCATTAACAAGAAACCAAGCGAGACAACAGCCAATAAGGGGCGATTATACAAATGAATTCGGTATGTGAATGCCATTTCTTTGAAAGAAGGCTGCTTCTTTACGGAATGGCGCGGGTTTGGCAGTGAAGTTAAAAAGAGAACACTGGCTGACAGCGCCGTCAGTCCAATCAACAGCAAAGCGATTCGCCAGTTGAAGAAATCGGTTAAAAGCCCCGTTAAGATACGTCCCGACATTCCGCCAATGGTTGTGCCGCTAATATAAAGTCCCATAGCCGATCCAACGGCTTTCGGATTGAATTCTTCCGCTACATATGCCATTGCAATAGCCGGTACACCCGCTAAAAAAAGACCGAGCAGTGCCCGGAAAGACAGCAGCGTCCAAAAGTTTGGGCTCAAAGCTGTCAAGATCCCGATGATAGAGGCTGCAAACATCGAAACGGCCATCAGCTTTTTTTTTCCGTAGGCATCAGAAAGCGCGCCTGCTCCGATCATGGAAAGTGCCAAAACACCGGTAGACAGGGACAGAGCGAGACTTGCAGTTGAAGCAGAAACACCAAATTGCTCCGAAAACAGCGGCATAAGCGGCTGTGTGGTATACAGCGTCGCAAAGGTAACGAAGCCTCCTAAAAACAAAGCAAAGCTCGCTTTTTTTTGTTCCACGGTTCCTTTTTCAATAAATGACATGTGCATCCTTCTTTCCTCATCATCCTATGTTTTACTATACGCTTCTGAAAATGATAGTTCCAATTTATAATTAACATAGGAACAATGCGTTTTAGTTATGGAGGGATTCGATGGAATGGCATCAAATTGAAAATGCCGCAGCCGTGGCGCAAACGCGCAACTTTACAAGAGCAGCGAAAAAGCAGGCAATTTCCCAGCCCGCCCTCAGCCGGTCGATCATGAAATTAGAAGAAGAGCTTGGTGCACCTCTTTTTTTGCGCGGACAAAAAGAGGTTCAGCTGACGCAGGCAGGTGTCATTTTTGTTCAGAAAGCGCAGCAGGCTCTTCAACTTATGAAAGAAGCAAAGGAAGGCATTCAAGAAATTGTATCTCCCGATAAAGGCCATATATCGATTGCTTTTTTGCCGACGTTTGGGCCGCACGTGCTGCCAAATTTAATTGCAGAGTACAAGCGGCTCTACCCGAACGTAACTTTTCAGCTTTCTCAGGGAGCAGGAGAAGTCAATATGAAAAAAGTACAGGAAGAAGAAGCAGATTTATGCATTACCGCACCGCCTTATAAACGCCAGGATATCGAGTGGACGGTTGTTCGGGAAGAGCAGTTGTATATAACCGTTCCCGCGAATCATCCATTTGCAAAACGGCCGTATCTTTCATTCCATGAAGCAGCGGCTGAACCTTTCGTTACCTTTAAAAAGGGGTTTGGCCTCCGATTTATGTTTGATGAGATGTGTGAAGAGCTGGGAATCGAGCCGCAGATCACATTTGAAGGAGAGGAGGTTCCGACCATTGCCGGCTTTGTCGCGGCAGGGCTGGGCCTTTGTGTGCTTCCAAAAAAACCGGAAATTGCTCATGAGCCGCTTGTTTTTATCGAGATCAGCGATTATTCTCTTGTTCGAAAAATAGCGATCGGCGTAAAAAAGTGTGGAGCCTTATCACCGGCTGCCCGCCAGTTTAAAACATTTGCAGAAAAATATCTGCAACAAAATCATGGCGGCCAGGTATGAAAAAGAAAAAGACGGGGTAATAAGAAGAAATAGAATGAAACCGTAAATGGAGGGATTAGCTGGTGAACCACACACTCTGGGCAGGCAGTTATGCCAAAAAAGAAGAGCCGGGTATTTACAAAGTAATCGTAGACACGGAGTCGGAAACGCTGACGATCACAAACCGTTTCAGCGGCGTAGAAAATCCGTCTTTCCTGGCAGAAGCAGATAGTTTTTTATATGCAGCGTCTGAATCAATGGATGGAAAAGCGGTTCTTTTTAGTATTGAGCCTGATGATCTCATTTTGAAAGCAGAAGCTGACGCAGGAGAAATGGCTCCCTGCCATATTTATGCAGAAGATACATATGCATGGACAGCGAATTACGGGGGATCTGTAACGAAATACGAACGCAACGGTGATACCCTTCAAAAAACCGCTTTTTCAAAACATGAAGGAAGCGGTCCAAACGAAGAAAGACAGGATGCGCCGCACGTTCATTCGGTTACGCCTTTTCCAGATGGGCGTCACTTGCTTGTCTGCGATCTTGGAACAGATACGCTTGTGGTTTACGACAAACATAAACTGGAGATTATAAAGGAAGTTAAAGCGGCACCCGGAGCAGGGCCGCGCATGGCTTTTTTTCATCCAGAGCAGCCCGTTGTTTATGTGATGAATGAGCTGGATTCTACGGTTTCCGTTTATAAAGTCGGAGATGGGGGCGCCATTACGCATCTCGATACACTTGCCGGGCTGCCGGCCGGTTACAGCGGCGAGCATACAGGAGCGGATGTGCAAATAAGTTCCGACCGCCGATTTTTATATGGGGCCATACGGGGCTGGGATGGGCTGGCGGTTTTTGATATCGGCCCAGACGGCACCTTATCTGAACCGCGTCATGTAAAAGTGGATGGAAAAACGCCGCGCAGTTTTTATGCATTGCCGGATGAGCCTTTTTTAGTGGTGGCTTTCCAAGATTCGGATGAAATCTGCTTGTTTAAAATTCAGCCAAATGGTCTGCCTGTGTTTACAGGGGGAAGAGCCGCTGTCACAAAGCCAGTTTGTGTTATTAAGAGAGGAGAGAGGTAAGATGAATACATCCTTATCAGGTAAAACAGCACTTATCACAGGAGCGGGGTCAGGAATTGGCAGAGCCACCGTGATTAAAATGGCGGAAGCTGGTGCGAACATTATCCTGCTCGACCGCAGCCGGGAAGATTCAGACGAGCTTGTGAGTGAAATCGGCGAAGACCGCGCTTTTCACGTAACAGCTGATGTATCAAAAGCGGATCAGATGGAAAAAGCCATTCGAGAAGGCGCAGAAAGATTTGGCGGAATCGATATTGTTTTTGCCAATGCAGGGCAAAATGGCACTTTTACGCCGCTTGAGCATTTGGAGCCGGACGATTGGAATTCCGTGATGATGACCAATTTAACCGGCACCTTTTTAACATTAAAATACACCATTCCTTACTTGAAAAAGCAGGGCGGCAGCATTATTATCACGTCGTCCATCAACGGGACACGTACGTTTAAAAACTTTGGATTTTCAGCTTACGCGACTACGAAAGCAGGACAGGTGGGTCTTGGTAAAATGGCTGCGGTCGAGCTTGCACAGTTTAAAATCCGTGTTAATGTCGTCTGCCCGGGAGCCATTGATACGAACATTGACGCCAGTACAAACAAAGAAGAAGAAAAACTGAAAGAAATTACGATTCCGATTGAATACCCAGAAGGCAATCAGCCGCTTGCCGGAGGGTCCGGGCAGCCGGAGCAGGTAGCAGACCTTGTTCATTATCTGGCTAGTGACGCGGCCAGTCACGTAACAGGATCTGTTGTGTATGTTGATGGGGTTGAATCGCTTCTGTAAAGGACTTCAGTCATATTTCTATAAAAAAGAAAAACCGGTGCATGCTGGTTTTTCTTTTTTTGTGGTCCTTTTTTACTTATTAGGAATTTTTCTGGAACTTTTTTCTTCTTCCTCCGTATGTAGGGTGAGAACCGATGAAAAGGAGAGAAAAAAATGAAAAAGTGGGCTCAGCTGACCGCAGCGGGTTTTCTGACAATGGGTCTTGCAGCATGTGGACAGACAGCGGAACCAACACCGGAAACAACGAAGGAACAAACAAGTGATATGACGCTTGGCGAAGTCTTCGATAAGTCGATGGAGGTTTCAAACGAAACGAAAAGCTTAAGTGCTAAAGTCGATATGACCCAGCAATTGGAGCAGCCGTCCCAAGATTTAAAAATGAAAACCGATTCTGTCATGGATATGAATATTACGACCGATCCGCTCGCTATTTATCAAAAAGGAACAACGAATATGAATATGGGTGGCACAGAAGAGGGCCAGAAGATGGATATGGAGATGTACATGACAGAGCAGGGCTTTTTTATGAAGGATTCAGCAAGCGGACAGTGGATGAAAATGCCGTCTGAAATGTACGATCAAATTACGCAAATGACCGAGCAGCAGTCCGACCCGTCCCAGCAGCTGAAGCAGCTCGAAGCATTTAAAGATGATTTTACTTTTGAACAGACAGAGGATGCTTACATCCTAAAGCTGTCGGCTTCCGGTGACAAATTTAATAAGCTCATTCAAGACCAAATGAAGCAGTTTGTCCCGCAGCTTGAAGGAGAGGAAGACCAGGCGGCCATTGACGAAATGATGAAAGGCATGAACATTGAAAAAGTGGACTACACGATCAATGTAGACAAAGAAACCTTTCAGACTACAGCGGTTGATATGATCATGGATATGACGATGGAAATGGAAGGAGAGTCCATGAAAGTTAATCAAGTAATGAACGCGGACTACAGCAACTACAACAAAGTAAAAGCGATCACTGTTCCAGAAGATATTGTGAAAAACGCACAGGAAATACAGATGTAAAAGAAACCCGCCCTTAAAGGCGGGTTTTTCTTTTAGGGAAAAGGGAAAAATGAGTAAAAAAGAAAGAAGCGATCGTATGAGAATTCCCGAAGAGCTTGCTGAGCTCGGCAAAAAAAGAATCGAGCCGTATCCGGTCGAAGGATTTGTCTACGGAAGCGGGCCGGAGCACCCAAAGCTTATGCTTGTTGGAGAAGCACCCGGTGAAACCGAAATTGGAAACGGCATTCCGTTCAGCGGCCGGGCAGGAAAAGAGTTAATGAAATTTCTAGAGATGGCAGGGGTTGGCCGGGAAGAGGTGTATATTACAAGTGCCGTACGAAGCCGCCCGTACAAATGGGGTGAAAAAAAGGGGCCGGACGGTGCGACTGTAAAAAGAAAATACAACCGTGCCCCGACCAGCCGTGAAATTCTTGCGCACGCACCGCTGCTTGATTATGAGATTGAGCATGTAAAAGCGCCAATTATTGTCACATTGGGCAACATCGGCTTAAAACGGCTGGTCGGAAATGACAAAAAAGTATCCGATCTTCATGGGGAACTGCTCGTACAGCCAGTACTGCAGCTAAAAGAAGAACAGTTTGAATGGACTAAAAAGAACTATCGTGTTTTCCCCACTTTTCATCCAGCGTCCATCTTTTATAATCGCCGCCTGCTTGAGCTTATTCATGAAGACATGGAAAAGCTTCGCCTGCTACGCCGGGATTTTCCGATGTACGATTAAGCCAATTAACACAAACAGCATCAATGATGAAAGAGCTGCCCGGCTGGCAATGTCGCCATGGTCAGCGAGCAAGAGCGTGATTGTGCCATACATAAGCGGGCCGACAATAGCGGACAGCTTGCCGGAAAAAGCAAACAGCCCAAAAAACTGGCCTCGCTTGTTTTCAGGAGAAAGCTCGATAATCAGCACGCGGGACGTGACCCAAACTGCGCCGAGTGCCACGCCGAATAAGCTGCCTGTTATCCAAAACATCGGCTGATTGATGGCAAAGGTCCCGAGCAAAAGGGCGGCGAACAAAATGATCCCAACGTAAAAAACAGCTTGTCTTGCACCGGCTGACCGCGTAACATAGCCGAAAATAAATGAACCGATGATGCTCGAAATGGTTGAAACAAGGTAAAGTAAAATAAATTCGCCCGATGAAAAACCGACAATGGCTTTTGCATACACGGCCATCATGGCGATGGCAGTGGCAATGGCATCATTGAGGAAGAAGTAAACGATCATAAACAAAAAGATTGGGCGGTAGCTTTTCATATCTTTAAATGTTTCCCACACATCCCGGTAACCGGCGAAAAAAGGCCGTTTTGCCTGCACAGGGCGCGGCGTTTCTTTGTAAAACAGAACAAGCGGCAGAGTGAAAAGTAAAAACAAGCCTGCAGTCGGTAAAAAAGCATCCGCATACGTACCGCCGCTGGCGAACGGATAAACAGCCAGGCCGACAAGTGTACCCATATAACCGATGGCCACTCCGAACCCTGACAGAAGCGGCATCGTTTCTTTTGTACTGATGTCAGGCAGCATCGCATCATAAAAAATTAAGCTGGACTGGTAGAAAAACTTGGCCGCCACAAACAATACAACAACCACCATAAAAGCTGCCGGCAGCCCGTGCCAGTTTCCAAAGTTCTGCGGGGCGGCCAGCCCCATAAGAGCAGTGGACAAAATGGCAGCAAAAGCAAAAAACATGACGCAGCGCTTTTTACGTCCGCTTTGATCAATCCATACACCGAACAAAGGAGAGAAAACAACGAGGAAAAAACTTGAAACAGCATTGGCATAAGACAAGAAGGTACTGGCAATTTGATCAAGCCGTTCGCTTCCGCCCGCGATTTCTTGTACATAAAAAGGGAAGAAAATCGTTGTAATATTCGATGAAAAAATCGTATTAGCGAAATCATATAAAGCCCAGGAAAGAATGGGCATGGTAAAAAACCATTTCCAGCCCCCTTTGTTTCGCATAGAAACACCTCCATAGTAATATAATTCCAATCCGCGTTCTTTCATTCCTGCTCTTTACAATAATTTAACGTTTAAACCAATTAATCTTATAGGTTTTTAAAATCATTTCCGCTATACTGTAATTAAAGCGGGACACTTTTTTCGTTTTACGTTAAAATGAAACGGAATACTCTACATAAAGCGAGGGAAAACAATTGGGAAAAACATTTATTTTTGGCCACAAAAACCCGGATACGGATTCAATCTGCTCAGCAATCGTTTATGCTGACTTGAAAACGAAGCTTGGCTTTGACGTGGAAGCGGTTCGCCTTGGTGATATCAACGATGAAACGGCTTTTGCGTTAAAAACATTTAATGCGGAAGCGCCGCGTTTAATTGAAAAAGCGTCACCAGAAGTAGACTCTGTTATTTTAGTGGACCACAATGAGCGTCAGCAAAGTGTAGATGACATTGATGACGTACATGTTCTTGAAGTTATCGACCACCACCGGATTGCTAACTTTGAAACAACAGATCCGCTTTACTACCGTGCGGAGCCAGTTGGCTGCACCACGACTATCCTAAACAAGCTTTACAAAGAGCATGGTGTGGAAATCGAAAAAGAGATTGCCGGCTTGATGCTGTCAGCGATCATTTCTGATTCTCTTTTGTTTAAATCACCAACATGCACAGAGCAGGATGTAAAAGCTGCGCAGGAACTGGCCCAAATTGCTGGGATAGATGCGAATGAATACGGCCTTAATATGCTGAAAGCGGGCGCGGATTTAAGCGGCAAAACAGCAGAAGAGCTTATCGGTATCGACGCGAAAGTATTCCCGATGGGCAGCAAAAAAGTAGAAATCGCACAAATTAACGCTATTGATCCAGCTGACGTGTTAGCACTGAAAGCGGAGCTTGAGCAAGCTGTAACAGATGCGATCGTAGAAAAAACACTTGATCTATTCCTTGTAGTCATTACGGATATCTTAAACAGCGACTCTGTAGCTATCGCGATTGGTGCAGAAACTTCAGCTGTGGAAGAAGCGTTCAATGTAAAACTTGACGACAACCAGGCGCTTTTAAAAGGCGTTGTATCCCGTAAAAAACAAATCGTTCCTGTATTAACGGAAATTCTTCAAAATCGTTAAGTTCAAATGCCCTTGTTATGCAGGGCGTTAACGAACAGAAAAGCGTCTCTTTTCAAGAGGCGCTTTTTTTGCTTTGGGGAACTTGCTATAATAGAAAGAATAAATATAGGAATAAAGGGGTGAGTGGATGGAACAGCTGCAAGCAGCACCACAAGAACCGAATCGTCAAAGGCAGCATCAAAAAGCAGGGCCGAGGCGCTTATTGAAACGAACATTATTTATTTTTATCGGCGCTATATTAATGGCTATTGGCATTGAAATTTTTCTGGTACCCAACTCGATTATGGACGGTGGTATTGTAGGGATTTCGATTATTTTATCTAGTATAACTGGTGTCAAGATAGGTCTTTTTTTATTTTTACTGAATATTCCGTTCTTTTTCCTCGGCTATAAACAAATCGGCAAAACCTTTGCGCTTTCAACGATTTTTGGGATTACCGTGTTAGCGATTTTCTCCACGTTCCTGCATCCAGTAGCAGCCTTTACAAGCGATATTCTGTTGGCTTCTGTGTTTGGCGGCATTGCGCTTGGAGCGGGAGTAGGAACAGTCATCCGGTATGGGGGCTCTCTCGACGGCACGGAAATTTTAGCGATTTTGATTAACAAGAGGCTGCCATTTTCAGTTGGTGAAATTGTCATGTTTTTTAACGTGTTTATTTTCTTATGGGGCGGCTTCGTATTCGGCTGGGACCGGGCTATGTATTCTGTGCTCGCGTACTTTGTAGCTTTTAAAACAATTGACGTAGTAATTCAAGGGCTGGATGAGTCGAAATCAGCCTGGATTATCTCTGATCAGTACAAAGAAATTGGTGAAGCGATTATCGCCCGCCTTGGTCGCGGTGTTACGTATTTAGATGGAGAAGGTGCTTATACTGGCGAAGACAAAAAAGTCATTTTCTGTGTCATTACCAGGCTTGAAGAAGCGAAATTAAAATCCATTGTAGAAGATTTGGATGAAGGAGCATTTCTTGCAGTGGCAGATATTGCGGAAGTGCGAGGCGGACGCTTTAAGAAAAAAGATATTCACTAAGCCAAAGGCTCGGCCAATGCCGAGGCTTTTTTTATGGAAAAAAATTGTGCTATTATCTTGAATTCGAAATATATATAATGTATAGTAAAGTTACAAAGTTACTTTTGTGAATTAATGGGGGGTATGCAAAATGGCAGTATTAACATTTGACCAGGTACACAGCGGGATTGCGTTTCAAGTAAAACATATGATGGTATCAAAAACAAAAGGTGAATTTACAAGCTTTGATGTGCAAATTGATGGTGATGTCAATCAATTAGAAGCTGCAAAATGGACAGTATCGATTGATACGGCATCAATTGATACAAATAACGCAGATCGGGACAACCACCTTCGTTCAGGTGATTTCTTTAATGCGGAACAGCATCCGGAAATCACATTTATCAGCGATACGATCCAAAAGGTATCCGAAAATGAATACGAGGTAACTGGCCAGCTCACATTAAAAGGTGTTACAAATACAGAGACATTTACCGTTGAATACAACGGAACATCAAAAAGCCCAATGGATGGCAGCACAATTGCCGGTTTTGATGCAGAAGGCAAAATAAACCGTGAGGCATACGGTTTAACATGGAATGCTCCGCTTGAAACAGGTGGCGTTCTTGTAGGAAAAGACGTGAAATTCAGCGCGAATTTTGAATTTGTCGTTGGTGAGTAAAAAAGAAAAAGCATACCTCTCAAACAGGGGTATGCTTTTTCTTTAGCAGTCAGCACCGTTATTACAATTTAGGACTGTTTTCTGAATGTGAAAAAATGTATCGATGTATAAACAGGACTGAACGAAATAGTTGCGGATAAATGATGTTAGACACTGGCTTATAACACCAAACATATGGAAGCCTGGGACAGATAATCCCAAATCGAAATGGCCCGCTTATCGTCATGAATTATTTTTAACCGTTAAAATGCCCTGCTGGTGAATAATTGAACTCTTTCTTGAGTAAAAATAGTTTGTCGTGAAAGGGCCCTCCAAAAAAGTGAAACCTTTAGCGAGAGAATAGCGTATGCATTTATATACTTCGTTATAAAAGGAGCTGGTATATTGTGTTTGGAAAAGTAGCAGCAGACGTATTAGGATTGAGTGATGTCGGAGCGGTTATTAAGCCTGCAGATTATGACAAGGTCGATGCAGACGATTACATTATGCATGAAGACGATGAGAAAATTTATTTTCTGATCAAATCAAAAGCAGATGAATATTGCTTTACCAATCTTGGGCTTGTTCACGTAGATGGAGCGAACGCAGTCAGTAAAAAGCGGCTGCTTCGCCGGTATAACTATGTGGCAAACCGTGTTTCAAATGTGTACCTTGAAACAGCAGGTACTGTCGATCTGGATGTGGAAATCAAGTTTACGCTTGGAACCCAGACGTATTCGATTGATGTGCATAAAAAGCACCTGGAAGAGCTAAAGGATTTATACAAAGCGCTATTGAAAATTGCTGAAATGCAGCAAGAAAACGAAATGAATTTTGGCTATGCGCAGCAAAGCTTAGAAATGTCCGCCAATTCTATTAAAAACATTACAAAAACACAAATTGATTTGGCTGCCGAGTTTGAAAAAGTGAATGTATACGCTTTTGACTGGCTGAAAAAATCGAGTGATACGTACCGGGTAAAAGACTTCGGTGCCGTATTTGAAAAATATATCAACAATTAAAAAATACCCCGCCGGTTACAGGCGGGGTATTTTTTAATACAGGCTGTTGACAAACGCCCGCTTTCGGCGTCACTTGCCGTCTGCGAATGCTCATGACCCCCAAAAGGTCACTCCGCTTCCCAGCCGGCGGCGTTCCTAGGAGAGCAGACGTTTTCAATCAGCCTGCTTTCTTACTTTGTCTATACTCTCTTTAATACTCTACAGTCACATTTTGCAGGTCAGCTTCTTCACACGGAAGAATTGTATAGCCGAGCTCTTTCACTTTCTCTTTCATGCTGGCAGAGCAATCCGGCCCGAGCACAAGAAACGTCCGGTCGCGCTGTACGTTTTTGCGAAAAGACGACAGCATGCCAAACAGGGCAGATGCTTTTTCTTCTGACAGGGACTGAGTAAAAGAGGAAGTGGACTCTATTACGGGAACAATCCATAATTCACATGCGTTTTCCGTTTGAAGAAGCTGTTCAAATACATCTGCTTTTTCAAGCGGTGTGCGCATCGTATCGTCCCGAAGCTCATACACTTCTTTATTGTCTAATGAAGCCTCCGCGAACGGGCGGCTGTTTTTTTTATCAAAAATTTTAATATCCAGCTTGGATGGTTCAAGATGCTTTTCCATTTAAGTCTCTCCTCTTAACAGGTAACTGTTTCTTTTCAACATTATTTACCCGTTTTTCGTTAGGATAAACCTATTCGATCAGTGAAAGAATATCTTTTAACCGGCTGAGTGTGTGTACAGGATTTGCTCCTTCAACGATTTTTCCTTCTCCGCCATGGTTAATCCAGGCTGATTCGATGCCGGTGCGAGTCGCACCTAAAATGTCCGTGCCTTGATTATCGCCTACCATTAGCACATCACCCGGCTCCAGGTCCATTAAGCGGAGGGCGTGGTCAAAAATTGCTTTTTCCGGTTTTCCAAACCCAAAATGTCCGGAGATAAGCACGTGCTCAAAATACGGGACAAGTTCCGGCGTCATCGTCAGCTTTTCCAATTGAAGCGAAGGAGCTCCATTAGTTAAAAGCAGGAGGCGGATGCCTTTATCGCGCAATGTGTTTAAAACATCAAAGGTTTCTTCGTATACAAAAGCAGATTTGCGGCGGACGTTACGGAAACGCTCGCGTGCCCATTCTGCTTCGGACGCAGGGATCCCGGCTTGTTTCAAGCCATTTTCCCAGGCTTTTAATTGATAATCGGCAATTTGATCTCCCATAGACCGGAAGCCGTTATGGTGCACGTCACCGAAATTACCCCAAAGACCTTCGAACGGATTGATTCCAATGGAAAGAGTGACCGGGTAAAAGTCATATGTTTGATATTGCGCATGAGCAGCCGTACGGACGTGTTTTTCTATCTCGGCTGCATCCTTTTCATATTTCTCCGCCAGCTCGCCGCAAGTTACATCAAATGCGGTTTGGATGCTTTTTCTATCATCCAGCAGTGTATCATCAAGATCAAAAAAAACAGCTTTTTTCAACGTAACGTTCTCCTTCTTTTTAGCATAGTTCTTTACCTATTTCGACAAAAAATTCAAAAATCCTGCTTTTCGGCGCGGCAAAAGAAAAAAAGAAGGCGGTGAATAATCAGGAATATGGTGGGCAGGCAGGCGTGCGAGCTGGGAAGAAAGGTTATCGTATAAATGAATTAAATGCTCCTGACGTTGTTCGATGGCAGACAAGCGGTCTTCAATCAAAGACAGATAGGCGGTTTGTCCAATCATATTGGCTGCCTGGCCGGGAGGAAGGTCTTCGGAGGCGGCGGTTTCGATCATCTGGCGCAGCGTAGCCATTTCTTTTTCATCAAACATCCGGACATTCCGTTTTCCAGACTCGAACCGGAAGCCAGCTCCCTCAAGAGCGATTACATATTTGCTTAAGGTTGTTGGACTGATGTTTAAAGCAGCGGCCGCTTCTTTTGTAGTATGCACAGAAAATCCCTCCTTTGTTCTTTTTAAACTCATTCTTCACCGGACGCTGATTTCCTTTCACTAGTTTTGGCGAAAAAGGGCAGCCAGCTATGTTCTTTTCGTCAAAATCCGGGTATACAAGCGGTAGGTGACTTATTATGAAATTAATCAGCTGGACGTATACAAAGCGGTATAACGTGAAAGCCGTATTTGATCGGTTTCCGCAATCGAATGTGATTTTTCGGCTTATAAACAAATATTATTTTATTTATATTGTGAACTGGTCGGAGCAGGATCCGCCGGTTCGTAAGCAGGATTTGGAGAGGATGGAACTGCTGTTGAACGATAAACTTGGAACCGGGCAGTTTTACCGGAATCGCCGATCGAGTAAACAAGGAGGCAAAGGAAGCATGAAAAGAGCCATGATTATTGCGAATCCTTCTTCTGGAAAAGAACAGGCGGAGGAATACATTGACTCTATTTATAAACAGCTCCAGGTGTCAGGATATGAGGTGGAAACCCGTTTAACCAGAGGGGAAGGAGACGCCATGCTTTTTGCAAAAGAAGCCTGTGAACGGCATTTGGATGCAGTGATTGCAATGGGCGGAGATGGAACGATGAACGAAACTGTAAACGGTCTGGCTGAACAGCCGCACCGCCCTGTTATGGGGGTTGTTCCGCTCGGTACCGTAAATGATTTTGCGCGTGCGCTGCATATTCCGCTCGAGCCGGAGGAGGCTATTCGGGTATTAGGAGGCAGAACAAAGCCTGCTGATATTGGCAAAGTAAATGGCCGTTATTTTTTAAATATTTTAGCCATTGGCGGGATTGCAGAAGCAACCGGTGAAGTAACGTCGGCTCAAAAAACGACGCTGGGCGCGCTCGCTTATTTCGTAGAAGGCTTTAAAACCCTGCGGGATAAAACACCATTTCCCCTGACAATTGAAACGAAGGACCGGACATTTGAAGAAGAAGCCCTTATTTTTCTGGCCGCTCTTACAAATTCAGTGGGCGGATTTGAAAAGCTTGCACCTGAGGCAAAATCGGCAGATGGCTTTTTTCATTGCTTTATCGTTAAAGATGTAGCACTGCCAAAATTGATACGTATCGGTGCGAATTTATTAAAAGGAGACCTGGGAGAAGACCCGGATGTTTTATATTTCCGGTCCCAAAAATTGAATGTCCGCTCTACAACGGAATTAAAAGCAAATGTAGACGGCGATATGGGGGATGCTGTTCCGCTGAGCCTCGAAGTACTGCAGGGCCATATTAAGGTGTTCATTCCATAAGCGATGTCTTTTAACAAAAGACGCCTGTTTCCGTTTATCGCTAAAAATGACTTTTTCTTCGTTATAGTTAAAAAAGTGAAACGATTCTGCCATCAGTCCGTACATAAAAGTGAGGTGAGTAAAGATGGGGTTTTGGAAGAAGCTTTTTGGAAGCACTGCAGAAACCGTACCGGAAACAAAAGAGCGGACTCTGTTGAATTTACGAGTTGGCGATTTTGTCACGTATGACTTAGCCGATTATGAAGTAACGGGAAAAATCCATTACAATGACAGCGGTTATACGTGGGATGCTTATCAGCTTGCTGCATCTGGTAAAACCCTTTGGCTGAGCGTAGAGCTCGATGATGAGCTGGAAGTTGGCATGTATGAAAAGGTACGGGTCCCCGGATTGGAGCCGGGAGCGAAAAAAGTAACGCATGATGGGCGCACATACTACCTTGAAGAAAGCGGACGTGCTTATGTAAAAGCAGAAGGCCGAAGTGAAAACGTCCATGGCAGAAACGTTGATTACTACGATTATACAGATGATTCGGAAGAACACTTTTTGTCTGTGGAAGTATGGGGTGGCGATGTGGAAGTCAGCTATGGATACGGAATTGAAGAATATGAAATCACTATTTTAGCGGGAAGCTAACCAACATTGGAGGAGAGAATATGTTTCAATTTTTTAAACGTGTACAAACATACGTAGGTTCCGAGCTGAATGCGGCACTTGATAAAGCGGAAGACCCGGTGAAAATGCTTGATCAGTTTATGAGGGAAATGTCAGCAGATATTCGTGACGCGGAAACAGCTGTTGCCAAGCAGCTTGCCAACGAAAAAATGCTGAAAAAGAAATATGACGACGCAAACAGCATGGTGGAAAAGCGCCAGCAGCAGGCCATTGACGCACTTGAAGCAGGAAATGAGGATCTGGCACGCCGTGCGCTTGAGGATAAAAACAATCATGCGAAGCAAGCGGAGTCTATGAAAGAAGCACATAAGCAGGCGGCAGAGGATGTGGCTGTTCTTCGTGAAAAGCTGGCAGAAATGAAGCGTGAATATGAAGAAATGCAGATGAGAAAAGATTCATTAAAAGCGCGCGCTGAATCGGCCAAAACGCGCACAAAGATGAACCGCGCCATGTCTTCTATCGGCGGGGATGAATCAAGACGCGGCTTTGAGCGGATGGAAGAAAAAGTGATGCAGTATGAAGCAGAAGCTGAAACGTCAGAGGATTTGCGTGCGGGTTCGCGAAGCCTTGATGATGAACTTGCTGCTTTAAAGAAAAACAGCGCAGTAGATGACGAACTCGCCGCTCTTAAGCAAAAACTCGGAAAAGAATAAGGAACCGCGGTCCGCCTGTTGCGGCGGGCCGTTTCTGTTCATTTGGAGTGTTTTCATATGAAAATAAAAAAATGGATGATTGTCACCACTGCATCGGTTTTTCTTTTTGCTGCCTGTGGCCTGCAGGAAGCAGATGACTATGTTGATGAAAATTATACATTTGTTGATGCTGTGCAAAACAATACAAACACAAACGACCAGGCGATGCTTTACCGCACGAATCAAAGCTTGCAGGAAACGGCCGCTGAGCTGATTGATGTAGAGCAGCCAGAAAAAATCGGCCAGGAAGTGGACGGCCGCCAGGTGCTTGTCTATGACAATGAATTTATTATTTTAACGGAAGATCTGGAAAATCCAGGCTCCACGCTTGTGGAAGTAGCAGAAGATGAATTTGTCCGTACGCATTACAATCCCGGCTTTTTCTCAGGCATGCTGCTCGGTTCATTGCTGAATGGGCGTTTTGGTTCAAATTGGGAGCGGACACAAACGAACCGGTGCCGGTATAACGATGGCGGCTGCTATTCAGGCGGCGGTTATTACGGAGGCGGGACGTTTTCTAATGGCTCTTATGGCCGTGGCTCGACATTCCGCGGCGGCGGACCGGGAGAAGGAAAATAATGAAACGAAATGAGGGAATGAAGCTGTGAATCCATTTTTACTGACATTTTTGTATTTTATCGTAGCCATTGCAGTGGTTGTGGTTGGGCTAATTGTTTTTGAACAAATTACAAGAAAGTATAAAGACTGGGATGAAATAAGAGGAAACAATACAGCCGTTGCCCTGTCAATCGGCGGGAAAATTATCGGCATCTGTATTATTATTACTTTTTCTATTTTTCACAACGATACAATTACAGAAACGATTATATGGGGTTTATTCGGTATGGTGCTGCAGCTTGCAGCGTATATCTTATTTGAGCTGATGACAAGAAGCTTTTCTGTAGAAGAACAGCTGAAATCAGGCAATCTTGCGGTAGGAATTGTTTCCTTTTCTGTTTCAGTCGGACTGGCGTTTGTTATTGGCGCTTCGATTTCATAAGGCGGTGTTTTGATGACTGAACAGCATTCCATCCGGCAAAGCCGGTCGATTTATTATGCATCGGGCATTGTCTCGATATGCGGCATTATCTTTGAAGTACTGTTCGGCGCACTCGGTTCGTACATTTTAGGAGATGGAGTGAAGCAGTATACACTCACCATCTCCCTTTTTTTAACCGGAATGGGCATCGGCGCATACATAAGCGAGAAAGTAACCCGCCGTTTAATTGCTTCGTTTATTTGGATTGAATACGGCATTGGTATCGTTGGCGGATTTTCAGCTCTTCTTCTATTTGGCGTAACGGCTTATTTGCCGGAGGGAACAGACGCTTTATTTTTATACAGTGTAACGCTGCTTGTTGGAACGTTAACGGGCGTGGAGCTGCCCATTTTAATCCGGAAAGCAAATGAAATCGGTGTGTCACTTCAAAAAAGTGCAGCTAAAGTGCTGTTTTCCGATTACGCCGGAGGTTTAATTGGCGGTCTATTGTTTTTATTTTTGCTTCGGCCATACTTTGGACTTGTGAAAACGTCTTTTCTTGTCGCTTTAATCAACATCGCTGTCGCACTGTGGATTGTTTTTCAATTTCGTTCTGAATTAAAGCGATTTAAGCTTCATGCGGCGTGCGGCATTGCGTTTTTAGGAATTTTAACAGCCGGGGCTCTTTTTGGTGAGGAAGCGGCATTTCACTTTGAGCAGAAATTATACAAAGATCCAGTCGTGTTTTCGGAACAAACAGCTTACCAAAAAATTGTTTTAACGAGGGAACAGGGAGATACCCGTTTATACTTGGATGGACAGCTTCAATTCAGTTCGTCCGATGAGCACCGGTATCATGAAATTCTCGTCCATCCAACAATGGCAGCAGCTGCCCGCCACGACCGTGTTTTAGTGCTTGGCGGAGGTGATGGACTGGCAGTAAGAGAGCTGCTGAAATATCAAGATCTTGGCCGTGTTACACTTGTGGACCTTGATCCTGCCATGACAGAAACCGCACGTACGAATCACTTGTTAACCGATTTAAATAAGCGATCACTTGATGATCCGCGTGTAGATATCGTCAATCAGGATGCTTTTCAGTTTTTAGAAAAAGCAGACGGGTTTTATGATGTCATCATTATCGATTTGCCGGATCCAAACAATGAATCACTGAACAAATTATATACCCAGGAGTTTTACTCTCTCGCCCGCAATCACTTGCAGGCAGATGGTGCGATGATTGTCCAGGCAACAAGTCCCGTATTTGCACCACAAGTTTACTGGACCATTGACCGGACCATCCGGGCAGCCGGATTGAAAACGGAAAACCTGCACGCGGACATTCCAAGCTTTGGCGGGTGGGGATATGTGCTGGCATCAAGAGAGGGCATGGATGTAGAAGGGCTGTCCTTAATAAAAGATACGCGCTATTTAACAGCTGACCTGCTGCCGGCTTTAACGAAATTCGGGAAGGACGAAGATGCAGAAATGGAAGACGGGGCCCAAATTGAGCCGAACACCCTTATTCGTCCAAATTTAATTGAAGTTTATGAAAAATCATGGCGCTATTATTAATAAAGAAAAAGCCGGTTCCTATTTAGGAGCCGGCTTTCAGTGTGTAGACAAATGATATGGATGATCATGCACATGAATGGGATGGATCGGCGGCGTCCAGGCAGCTCCGCTTTCCGGGGGGGGGGGGCTCCCATAGGAGTCGGCGCTGCCCTCCCGCTGCCAAGTGGCTTGCGACAAGATGGTATAGAGCTCATAAGGTCGTATTTTTCTGTTTCAGAAAGAGAACATTTCTATTCATTCCTTGCTTATTGCTCTTCAACACCACTTAGTGAAGCCTGCCGGACGAAGACTCCTGCGGGAAGTACAGTGAGTCGGGAGACCCCGCAGGCGCAGCCGAGGAGGCTCCCGCACTGCCCGTGGAACGCGAAGTCCGGCCGGCTTCACTTATCGGCTCTTTTTTTAAAAGCGAAAGACTTTGTCTACACACTGAGCCGGTTCCTGTTTAGGAGCCGGCTTGATCTGCTCTTAACTGTATGTATACAAAAGGAAGACCGTTTTACTTTTCCGCTTTTAAAAGCAGTTCATTTAATTCTTTTAACTCTTTTTCCATTTCAACGAGTCTTTCTTCTGCTTTTGATACGCCGTGTCCGGTAGATTCTAGTTTTTCAATGTCGCCTTGTACACGCATATAGTCCATTTTTAATTCTTGAATCTTATATTCAATTTGTGACTTGTTCATGGATAAACCGCCTTTTTTCTTTTAGTTTACCAAATGAAAAAGCTGCCTGCATAGAGCAGGCAGCTTTTAATATTTAGCGGGAAACCATAAATTCAACAGCGAGGTTTAAGAAAAACGCCGTATGGACCACCGCGAAAACGAGCCCGTGTTTATTTAACTGCCGCATAAGTACTTGATCCATATCAATCACCTCGTAATTAGTTTGTAAATATAATATATCATATGTTCACAGAACGTTCAAAACTTATTTACGAAATTTCAACAAAAAGAAAAAGAAGCGAATTTCGCTTCTTTAAAGGATCGGCGATAGGAGCCGAGAAATAGATTCCTTGAATTTAATAGCAGGAGAGCGCTGCTGATATAGCTCAGGTGTTAATTCAAAACAGACCGTCATGTCATGACGGAAAATTTTTGCCAGCTGGCGGCCTGTTTCATAATCATACATAAAGGCGTTCACTTCAAAGTTTAAACGGAAGCTGCGGACGTCAATATTTGCAGTGCCGACCGAGCTTAGCTTTTCATCTACGACAATGGTTTTAGCATGAATAAAGCCGTCATCGTAAATATAAATTTTTGCTCCCGCTTTTAACAGTTCTCCGGCATAAGAATAGGTAGCCCAGTAGACAAAAGGGTGGTCCGGTTTATTGGGCACCATAATTTTTACATCGATTCCAGACAAAGCGGCAATACGAAGTGCGTCTAAAATGCTCGCATCTGGAATAAAATAAGGAGTCTGGATATAAATAGACTTTTTTGCTGTTGAGATAAGCTGAAGGTAGCCGCTTTTAATTTGATCCCATTCTGAATCCGGCCCGCTAGTCACAATTTGCATGGCGGTATCACCGGTTGTGGCCGGCACGGGGAACAGTCGTTCATCGTACATAAAATCATGCCGTTTAGATGCTTGGTTCCAGTCTAGAATAAACCGAGTCTGCAGTGCATGAACGGCGCTGCCTTCAACACGCAGGTGAGTATCTCTCCAATAGCCGAAGGACGGGTCCTTTCCTAAGTATTCATCACCAACGTTAAAGCCGCCTACATAGCCGATCTGTCCATCAATGACAACAATTTTTCTATGATTTCGGTAATTCAGCCGTAGATTAATTAAGGGAATGCGGGAAGGGAAAAAGGTCTCTACCACACCGCCGGCTTCAATAAGCTTCCGAAAATGTTTGCGCCGAAGCGTTCTTGAACCCATATCATCATACAACACGCGTACCTCCACACCTGTCAGTGCTTTTTCCGTTAAAAGAGTAATAATCTCTTTGCCAAGCCGGTCATTTCGGAAAATATAGTACTGAACATGAATATGGTTTTTGGCTCTGCGCATATCGTTCATCAGAGAATCAAATTTTTCAGCGCCATCTGTATAGATATAAACTTGATTATCTTCCGATAAAACTGCGTCATTATAGCTTAGCAGCATAGAAATAAGTTTCGTATTTTCTTTTGTATGAGGGTTGGCAAACGGATAAATGCCGCGTTTTATAGCTCTTTTTTGATGGCTGATTTGTTCTTCAAGTCCTATTTTTTTCTTGTCTTCCCAGTCAAATAACCGCTTTCTGCTTAAATTCTGCCCGAATATAAGATAAAGAACAAAACCAAGAAGCGGAAGGAAAAACAAGACCATCAGCCACGCCCATGTTGCGCCTGCATCGCGCCGCTCCATAAAAATAATGGCTGAAGCGAGCACTATGTTCAATGTGAAAAGCACGTAAGCAGCCCACGGGAAAAAATACAATTCAATGATCACGTTCATCACCATTCCGTTCCATTTAAATAGTCACTCTCACTATACACGAAAAAGTCATAAATATCCGGATTGAAAAAGGAAAAAAGGGGAACATAAAGAAGGATTATAAAAAAATGAAACGCTTTTGTATAAAGAACGTATAAACCATTAAACGTGAAAAGGATGGATGACCATGAAGAGTGCGGATCGGACGAGAAAAATTGTCGATAATCTTACCAGGCTGGGTGTAAAAGCAACCGTAACCAAATCAAGAACAGCGCTATGGACCGCTTTGCAATGCAGGGAAGCACAGAGCCAGTTGAAGGCGGTTACCTCCTGCCACTCTGGATAAGAAGGGAGCGTGGCAACGGTGCGTTTTACAAAAGGGCTTTTTATACACAACGAGCATGCCGGAAGTCAAAGAGAACCGGTTATTGAACAAGTAATATCCGTTTTGAAGGAAGCGGTCGGGCACGTTGAGCGGAAAGTGATTACCGAACCCGGAGAAGGAGAAAAACTGTGCTATGAGACCGTTCAGGATTATGACATTGTCATCATTTATGGTGGTGACGGAACGGTTCATGAATGCATTAATGGAATCGCCCGATTGGAAAAAAGGCCTATTGTCGCTGTACTGCCAGGTGGAACCTGTAATGATTTCAGCCGTGCAATTGGAGTTCCGGAAGACTTGGACGCGGCCTGCCGACTCTTAAAAACAGGTGTTGTCCGTAAAGTGGACGTCTGTGCCATGAATGATCGTTTTTTTGCAAACTTCTGGGGGATTGGCATGATTACCGATACTTCCGAAAATATCGATGAAAACAAAAAATCGATGATCGGCAAAATGAGTTACTATTTAAGTGCCCTTGAAACGGTCCGTCATCCATCTTTTTTTCATTATATGATTGAAGCGGACGGAAGGAAACATGAAGGGGAAGCGGCAATGGTTGTTGCGTTGAATGGAAATTATATCGGGACAGTTGACCTTCCTTTTCAAGCGAATCATGAAGACGGTTACTTAGAACTTATCATTGTAAAAGACTCGGGCTTTCCGCTTATAAAAGAAGTACTTCAAACAAAGAAAATTAAGGCAACAGGAGAACATGCCGCGAATCTTGAACACTACCATGTTCAATCATTCACAATTCAAACCGATCATCCGATGCTTATCGACATGGATGGAGAAGTGTATGCTGTGACGCCGGCTGTCTGCAGCGTTAAAAAAGGGCATATTGACTGTCTTTGTTCCGCATAAAAGCGCCCCGCCGAAGAAAGGCAGGACGCTTATTAAAAAAGATCCGAACATTCTATTTTAAGCAGAGCGGCTGCGGAACTTGCGGACAAACCAAATAACTGCTGCGATAAAAATAATGGCCAATATCGCATAAACGATATTTGAGTACACATCCATATAGTCAACGATCGTATGCCATGAATCGGAGAAAGCGGCACCCAAGTTTACAAGAACAGTATTCCATATTAACGTTCCAGCAGTCGTAAACAAAACAAATAAAAGAAAATTCATATTGGACATGCCGGCAGGGATAGAAATTAAGCTTCGGATAAGAGGAACCATGCGGCAGAGAAAAACCGTCCAAACTCCATATTTATCAAACCAGGCATCCGCCCGGTGAATATCCTCGTTTTTCACACGAAGAAACTTGCCGTAACGGGCCACGACTTTCTCCATTGTTTGCACATCCAATATCAACCCGACACCGTATAGAATAATAGCACCTACAACCGATCCGGCTGTTGAAACGAGTATAACTCCCGTAACAGTCAAATCTGTCTGGCCGGTCATTACACCGCCAAAGGTAAGAATAACTTCAGACGGAATCGGAGGGAATATATTTTCAAGTGCAATCAAGAAAAAAATGCCCCAGAGTCCATACTGCTCCATCATCGAAATAATCCAGTTTTCCATAATAACCCTTTCCATGAAGAAATTTTTTCGTCTCGGTTGACATTATAGCATGCACCTTTATGCATTCACCAATAAAAACAGGACGCCTGCTTTTACAGCGGTACAGAAGAAGAATTTTTCCCGAAAATAGACAGCAATGTTGTGGTTAAATTCTGCTCTTTTTCAAGACTGTATTGATGAAGTCTTTTTTTCCATTTGCCTCGTTCAATATCGCTGTCGATAATGGCAGTAATCTGCTGTTCAATGGGAAGGTCATCTGTCAGTTCATAAATAAGTTCGCGCTTTTTTAAATAGTCGGCATTAAACTCTTCCTGGCCGGGCAGGGCGCCTGAAATAAAAACAGGCAACTCTTTTTCAAGCACTTCACTGACAGTAATGCCGCCCGGTTTTGTAATAATGGCAGATGCTTCTTCATAAAACCGATTCATTTCTTCACGGCTGCTCATATAAGGCAGAGCTTTAATACGTGGATTTTTCAGCAGCTCAATTTGTGTGCGCAGCTTTTCGTTATGGCCGCACAGCACTTTATACGTGTAAGAAAGCGTTCGTTCGTTTAAATGCTGCAGCAATTTTTCAAGCTGTCCCAAACCGCTGTTACCGCCTGCAACAAGAATAGACCGGTGTTTAGTTCGGGCGTGTCCTGTTGCAAAAGAAGGATGAATCGGAATACCCGTTACGTAAATGCGGCTTGCAGAAACGCCGAGCCGGATAAGCCATTTTTTTGCTTCGAGGTGAGGCACAAAATGATAATCAATGCCGCGTTTTCCCCATACATCGCTAACAAAGAAGTCTGTATATACGTTGATCACCGGAACCGTAATTTTCTGTTGGCGTTTCAAGTGGTTAAGCAGCTTTGATGGGTAGCTGTGTGTACAGATAATATAGTCGGGACGCTCTTTTTCTATGAGCCGGGCAAGACGGAACTCGAAATATTTATCCCACACATGGAGGGGCATTTGATTGCTTCTTCTGCCATCAGGTGTGTAAATAAAAGATTTGTAAAACTTGCTGTAGGATTCGGGTTTTTTGCTGATCCACTGCATGTACATTTTAGAGACAACAGATTCCAGTGATTCGTGGCAATAACTGAGAATATCTACAGTTTGAATGTTCGCATCCGGACAAACCATACTAATATGTTCAATAACCGCTTCCGCTGCTTTATGATGGCCCGATGACAGACGAAATAAAGGAAGCACAATAATTTTCATCTTAACTTGACTCCTTTAACGGCGGGAATGTGACGATTTTTTCCATTTTATAATAAAGTGAATAACAAACAAAACAAAAAAGACAGCCCCGGCAATGGCCAGATATTCTGGTTTAATTTGAATATAAGAACTAATTAAGAAACCAGCTGACATATACATAAGTACCCATACAGAACCGCCTAAAACAGAGAGCGCAAGAAAACCAGAAATGGAAAACTTAGCGATTCCGGCGAAATATGGATTAAACTGCCGAACACCTGGGATAAAAAAGCCAGCTAAAAGCGAGCGTGATAAATCCCAATGCATAATAGTTTTTCGAAGCCTTTTTTTCGTAACACCCAGGTATTTCCCGTAACGGTCCAAAAGCGGCTGGCCGACAATCCGCCCCAGCGAATAGCTGACAGCCATTCCGACCAATGTGCCCGCGAGAAGGGACGCAAAAGCTTTAGAAAAAGAAAGCGAGCCGTTCTTAGCAAGCATTCCTACATAGACGTATAAACTTTCTTCCGGCACCGGGATGCCGACAATGCCAAAAATACCAGCTAAAAATAAAATAGCGTATCCATATTTCGATAAATAGGCAATGACTAATGATTCCATTTAATCCCTCACTTTAACACGAAGCAGCTTACTCTACGACTTGGAGCGGTACAAAGTACTGACTGTTACAAATGAAAAAGCAGCCGATTCTTGATCCATTAAAAAAAGGCGCAGGGCTTCCAGCATAACTGCAGGAGCTTTTTCATAGGCACCAAAGGTATGTCCACTGTCATGCAGGGTAATGATGGCGCCATTGGAACGGGCAAGGCGCAATTTTTGGGCCAGCTTCTCGGGAGTCATTTTTTTCTTCCAGTCTCCAGGAATAGCTGTCCACATAACCGTCTGAAAAGGCTGTGCTTTTTGCAGCGTGAACGGGTTAAAATGCCCCCAGGGCGGCCGATACAGCTCAGCGCGGTTCCCTGTAATTGCTGTAATATGGCTGGCGGCTTGTACAAGTTCCCGTTCCAGCGCGGCTGGTGAAAGCAGCCAGCTGGATATATGGCGGTTATTATGGATCCCAACCTCATGGCCTTCTTTTTCTATTCTACGAATCAAATCGGGATAAAGTTTCGCTTTTTCCCCAATAACAAAAAATGTAGCTTTTACATTATATTGTTTGAGCAGGTCTAATAGAAGAGGTGTATAAACGGGGTTGGGACCGTCATCAAAAGTCAGGGCAATTTCTGGGCAGTCAGGTCCTTGTTTTTTCACCCTTTTGGCATATGACCGGCCGTATACCGTCGGGAGCACTGTCCACGAAGCGGCAAGCAGAAGACCTGCAGCTAAAAGCTTTTTCATGTGAAAACTCCATTTCCGAATATCATTTCTTTCTCATTATAATAGCCCTTTTGGGAAAACACAAAAACCCGCCGGGAGGGCGGGTTTTTGCATTAGGCGTTATATGGTTCTATAACCGCAATGGATGAAGGCTCATCCCTGGTTTGTACGGCTTCCTGGTCCGGTACACGCTGAATTTCAACGTGACGGATCTGCTGATCTTCCATTTGTAAAACAGTAAATAAAAATCCACTGTGCTCGATTGATTCACCGGGCTGAATATCATATTTCTCTGTTAACATCCAGCCGCCAAGCGTGTCAACATCCTCGTCATTCATATAAATGCCGAGCAATTGAGCCGTTTCAGAAACGTGCATTTTGCTGCTCGCGATAAAATGTAAGTCTCCAATTTGCTGAATAACGGGTGGTTCAGCTACATCAAATTCGTCATAGAGTTCGCCGACAATGATCTCAACGATATCTTCCGCTGTTACGATACCTGATGTGCCGCCGTATTCGTTCAACAGTATCACCATTTGTGTCCGCTCTGCCTGCATTTTCGTAAGCAGTTCATGAACGGGAGTAGAGTCAATAACCCGTGTAATGGGCCGGACAAAATGTTTAATGCTTTTTGAACCGACAACCGGGTCTGACACATACTCAGCAATGACTTCTTTAAAGTTGACAAAGCCAATGATACGGTCTTTATCACCGTCCGCTACCGGATAGCGGGTATGCTTTGTTTCACGGAAAATCTTTACACAATCCCGAACTGCATCTTCCTTATCAAAATACACCATCTCTGTTCGAGGCACCATCACTTCTGTTGCTGCCCGGTCATTCAACTGTGACAGGTGATTTTCAGGATCGGTCCCCGTTAATTCAGCGAGAAGAGCGGAAGAATGCTTTCTCGAGGGGGGTTCTCCTGTTTCATTTGTTTCTTTCCGTTTTACGTAACGAATGGCTGTAAATGACAAAGCCAAAAGGATAACAGCAATCAGCCCAATCCATATGTCCAATCAGATTTCTTCTCCCGCAAGCGGCGAAAGAAGAAGTCACCTCCTATTTAATATGATGATCAAATTCGAAAAACCGGCAGTGTAGAAAAAGCGAGCTGCTGTCAATGTCCCATTTGATCACCCTCTTCCTATCATCCTTTTTATTAATATTATTATAATAAGAACAGATAATTCGGTCAAACAGCGGCATTTTTACAAAAGATGTGTTAAAAACCAGGATGCAATCGTAAAATACGTAATAAGTGAAAAAATATCATTAATGGTTGTGATAAGCGGACCGGATGCAACGGCCGGATCAATGTTTAGTTTATACAGCACGAGCGGAATAACCGTGCCTGACAGGGTTCCGATGATCAGTGTCAGTAAAAGAGACGATGCTACCACAAATCCAAGAATGGCGCTGCCCTGCCAGAAAAACGCAATAAAAAAAATCAAAATACTGCATACCGCGCCGATAATCAAGCCAACGCCAAATTCGCGGCCGACCAAGGCAAGAACAGTCCGCATATCGATGTCCCGTGAAGCAAGTCCGCGCACGACAACGGCCAACGACTGCGTGCCGGTATTTCCGGTCATGCCTGAGATCATGGGCATAAAATAGGTGAGTGCTACTACTTGATTGATTGTATTTTCAAAGCCGGAAATAATGCTGCCGGACACAAGCCCGATAAACAGGAGCAGTACAAGCCACGGCAGACGCCTGAAAGCTGCGATGCCTGCTTTTGTATCAAAATCAATCGACTTCCCGGAAGCGGAAAGCTTTTCGATGTCTTCATTTGCTTCTTGAATGACGACATCAATAATATCATCAAATGTAACAATTCCAATTAAAATGCCGGCTTCGTCCACAACCGGGATTGCGAGAAAGTCATACCGTTCAATCAAGCGGGCAATTTCCTCCTGGTCGGTATATACATCAACGGAAATCACCCGCCCATACATGATATCGGCAATTTTCTCATGTGTATCTGCAAGAAGCATGTCCCGGTAGGAAACAACGCCAACGAGTTTTTTTTCGCCGTCAATCACATAGAGGTAATTGATCGTCTCAGCAAACTCAGCGAACGTTTTTAATTTTTCCACCGCTTCCCGTACGGTATAAGAATGTTTAATCCAGACAAATCGGTTTGTCATAAGCCGTCCGGCTGTTTCCGGTGGATAGCTCATCATATTGTGAATGATGGTTGACTCTTCTTCTTTCATGCCAGATAAAAACTGCTCCATATTTTCTGGAGACATATCATCAAGGAGAGACGCCAAGTCATCATTGTCCATATCATCGAGTACTTTACGAGAGCGTTCTTTTCCGACTTTTTTCAGGACGGCCATCTGCTCATCGTGCTCAAGCTCCTGAATCATATCGGTTAAGATTGGAATCGTTAAATGAAGCAAAAAACGTGTCTGGTGCTTGTTCGGAAGGTTCCGATAAATAGCCGCCATATCATAAGGATGGAGTTCATCGATCAGCTGCTGCAAATCTGTTTTCTTACCTTCTTTTAAATGCTTGATAACAAGCAGGGTCAGCTGATCCTCGGTTAAATTCGAAATCACAGGCATCCCCTCCTTTAACGTGAAATTTGAGCTGCTTCTTCAGTATAAAGTGAAACTATTTAAAAAGTAGTACTGTTTTGTAAAGTTCCTTAAAATTTACATACGCAGCGAGGCGAATTTTGATAAGATAACAGTATAGCAAAAAAAGCTGGTTTCAGCTATGCACTTTGTCATGATGTGGAGGTAAGGCGATTGAAAAATCCCGGAAACGTGAAAGAGCTCATTTATATACATTTACATCCTATTAATCAGTATGTGATTTCATATGGAATTGAATTCCAGGAATTTTTGAGGTCTCTTCCGGCAACGCCGCCTCATCTGCTTTTGTTAAAACATAAGTTTGAAGGCAGCGACTTTAATATGCATACTCGTTTTGATTATATCGAAGCAGAAGAACTTCCGCGGCTGTTAAAAGAAGATGTCGGTGAGTACGGCGATTTCTGCTGGGTCGACTTCGAAGATTCGGATGGATTAAACGAAATGGAAGGGCCCGAAATTGCCGAACTTCTTTATTTGGCGCACAGTAAAGAACATCTGCGCCGCCCCTTTTACAGCAAGCTGAATAATCGCTATGCATACTTATCACACGATGATGAATGGTTTAATAAAACCTATTATCGAAATATGCAGGACTTTTACGGAATGCTCGGCAAGCTCATTGCCTTAAAGCTCGGGCTTTTTCGGAGTGAGCGGTCATTTTTTGCATTAAAAAAGGGATCTGCTTTTCCACCGATACCGCCTGATATGATTGCGAGACTCAGCAGCGGAATGAAGGAAGGGATTGTTATTTCTCTTTCTAAAGCGGAGCAAAGCCGTTTTAAAGTGGAGGTACCGATGTGGATTGTTGGAGACCACACAAGCATGGACGATGTCTTTGATGATTACGTGACGAGCTTCCGAACACCGCCGAATGCCCGGCTTATATTCGATAAGAAAACACACGAATGGAGTATTTTCTCTTGAAAAGCGGATTCTCTTTTTGAGAATCCGCTTCATTATTATGCAAAAGCTTGTTACAGATGCAAGTGCCTAAAGCAACAGGTAAAAGAGAGTTATTTCTTTTAAGCGTTTTGCATATACATAAATTGAGTATGAAGTCGGATGGAAAGATTCTGCTTATTAAATGAAAGCATGGTAGAATAAGAGAGACCGACTTTTTTGGAGGATGACTATGAAAACAAAACTTGGATTGCTTTACGGGGGAAAATCAGCAGAACATAATGTGTCACTGCAAACAGCAAAAGCTGTTACAGCCGCGATCAATTTAAATAAATTTGATGTATATCCGATTTACATTTCAATAGATGGTACCTGGACAGAAGGAGAGAAGCTTCAAGGGCCTGCTGAAACAGTAGAAGAGCTGAAACTGACTGGTAACGGTGGAACGGAGCATGTTTTATCCATGCTTGCACAAAATAAATATGATGTTGTCTTCCCTCTTTTGCATGGGCCAAATGGAGAAGACGGAACGGTGCAGGGTCTTCTTGAAGTATTAAATGTTCCGTATGTAGGAAACGGTGTGCTTGCTTCATCGGCGGGCATGGACAAAATTATGATGAAAAATGTATTTGCTCAAGCCGGCTTAAAGCAGGTAGATTATACACATATAACGAAAGTAAAATGGGAACAAAACAAGGAAGAGGCATGCTGCCGCATTGAAGAAAAGCTTGGCTGGCCGTGCTTTGTCAAGCCGGCTAACCTCGGTTCAAGCGTCGGGATCAGCAAATGTCAAAGCCAGGATGAGCTAATGGCGGCGATGGAAGAAGCTTTTCAATTTGACCGGAAAGTGATCATTGAAGAAGGGGTAACGGCACGCGAAATCGAAGTCGGCATCCTTGGCAATGACGAGCCGGAATGCTCGGTAATCGGAGAAATTGTACCGAAGAAGGATTTCTATGATTATAAAGCAAAGTATGAAGACGGTGATACCGGGTTGATTATTCCGGCGGACCTTACGGAAGCGCAGAAAAAAGAAATGAAGGAACTGGCCATCCGGGCATACCAGTCACTTGACTGTTCAGGCCTTGTGCGGGCGGATTTCTTCTTAACCAAAACGGGTGATTTCCTTATTAATGAAGTGAATACAATGCCGGGCTTTACACCATTCAGCATGTTCCCGCTTCTTTGGAAAGAAGCAGGTGTGGACTATCCGCAGCTGATTGAGAAAATGATTGATCTTGGTATTGAACGACATAAAGAAAAACAATCGATTAAATACACGGTTTAAAGGTGGGCGCTCATGATTGAAAAAACAGTCGAGCAAATAACAGACATGATCAATGTCGAAAATGATGTAACAAAATGGTACAACCAGAAAATTAAAGGTGTTTCGATCGATTCCCGCAAAGTGGACGGCGGCCGCCTGTTTATCCCGTTTTCCGGAGAAAATACAGATGGGCATCAGTACGTACGCCAGGCGATTGAAAGCGGGGCAGGTGCAGCGCTTTGGCAAAAAGACGTGCCTGGAATGCCGGAGGATTTGCCTGTATTAGTAGTAGAAGATACACTGCTTGCTCTGCAGCAGCTGTCAAAATCTTATCGTGATTCCCTGGAAGTAAAAGTGATTGGAGTCACTGGAAGCAACGGCAAAACGACAGTCAAGGATATGGCAGCTTCCGTTTTTGGAGAAAAGTACCGCGTGCAAAAAACAGAAGGCAATTACAATAATCATATCGGTCTGCCGCTTACGATGCTTTCTCTCCAAGAGAGCACTGAAATTGCGATTTTAGAAATGGGGATGAGCGGCAGAGGAGAAATTGAACTTCTCTCCAAGCTCGCTTCCCCTGATGCTGCGATTATTACTAATATCGGTGAAGCACATTTGCAGGACTTGGGCTCGCGTGAAGCGATTGCAGATGCGAAGCTGGAAATAACGGCAGGAATGTCTGAAGACGGTACGCTTGTTTATTTAGGAGATGAGCCGCTTCTTTCAGAACGCGTAACAGAAGAAGCAGATTTCCAGACAAAAACATTCGGTATGGATAAAAGCAATGATATGCACCCAATCTCTATTGAGCAAACAGAAAGGGGCAGCCGCTTTACCATGAATCAAGCACCTGCTCTTTCGTTTGAGCTTCCTGTTCTTGGCCAGCACAATGTAACCAATGCGCTTGCGGCTATTTCGGCAGCGTCTTTGTTTGATGTACCATTCGAAGCTGCTGCTGAAGGCTTGAAAAAAGTCGAGCTGACTAAAATGCGCATGGAGTGGGTAGAAGGCAAAAATGGCGTAAAAATCATTAATGATGCTTATAATGCCAGTCCAACATCTGTGAAAGCGGCCGTTTCTCTTGTGGCGGATTTACCGTCAGCCTCTAAAAAAATTGTGGTGCTTGGCGATATGCTGGAGCTCGGTTTGGATGAGGAGCTGTTTCACTATCAGACAGGGCAGGCAATCGATGCGGACAAAATTGATTACGTATTCACATACGGAACACTCGGGCAGTTTATTGCCTCAGGTGCAAAAGGTTCGTTTGGCTCTGAACGTGTTTTTTCTTTCCAGGACAAAGATGAATTGGTGCAGTCCCTTCAAGGAATGCTCCAAGGCGGTGAGCTGATTCTTGTAAAAGCGTCAAGAGGCATAAAGCTTGAAGAGGTTGTGGAAAGTCTTTCACATTAAAAAAGGCGGTGGATCATCATGAACGGATGCTTATGCATTCATGGCTTCACTGGTTCCCCATATGAAGTACAGCCGCTTGCTGATTATTTGCGTACCCATACGGATTGGAAAATTGCCGTGCCCGTTTTGCCGGGGCACGGCGAAACACTGTCCTTGAAAAAAGTTTCCTGTAATGAGTGGCTTGACTGTGCAGAAGCAGCACTGCTGGAGCTTCTAGAGGAATGCGAGACGGTTTACTTGATCGGTTTTTCGATGGGAGGGCTGATCGCGGCTTACTTAGCGGCCCGTTATCCGGTGCGGAAGCTGGTGATGCTCAGTGCAGCGGCTAAATATTTGAACCCGGCCCAGGCTAAGCAGGATATTCGGGTGATGTTCCAGGATTTACGAGAGAAAAAACTTCATGAAAATGAATTGTTTTTAAGGTACCGGGAGAAGCTGTTAATGACTCCGCCAAGTGCAGCACGTCAGTTTCAAAAGGTAGTCGGGCTTGCGAGGCCGTCCTTAAGGAAAATTAATATTCCGGTATTTATCGCGCAGGGAACAGCAGATGGAATTGTGCCTGTTAAAAGTGCTGCGTATATTTACCGCCGCCTTTCCTCGGCTGAACGGCATTTGTACTACTCACCTGGCGCGAAGCATTTAATTTGCCATACAGGAAATACAGAAGAGCTTTTCAAGAAAGTCTTTACTTTTCTTTCCGGATAACGTAAAGTTATACAAATGCGCATTGAAAATTCGGACGTGAAATGATAAGATGGAAAAGACATGTTGCTCTTCGCATAAATGTAGAAGGGTATTTTTTTGTGCGGATGGCAGTTTAACATAGAAGGAGAAGAAACTATTGACAAAATTTAAAGATTTAAATTTAAGCGAAGCAACGCTGAAAGCAATTGACAAAATGGGCTTTGAAGAGGCGACGCCAATTCAGTCTGAAACGATTCCTTTAGGCTTAACTGGAAAAGACATCATCGGACAGGCACAAACAGGAACGGGTAAAACAACAGCGTTTGGTATCCCGATGGTGGAAAAAATTGATACGAAAAATGAAGCAATCCAAGGGTTGATTATTGCACCGACACGCGAGCTTGCGATTCAGGTTTCAGAAGAACTTTATCGAATCGGCAGCGGCAAACGTGTCCGCGTGCTGGCTGTTTATGGCGGACAGGACATTCAACGCCAAATTCGCGCGCTTAAACAACGCCCGCATATTATCGTTGGAACACCGGGACGTATTCTAGACCATATTAACCGCCGTACATTAAAACTTGAAAATCTTGAAACGCTTGTGCTTGACGAAGCAGATGAAATGTTGAACATGGGCTTTATTCAGGACATTGAATCAATTCTTTCAAATGTTCCTGCAGAGCGCCAGACACTTCTTTTCTCAGCAACAATGCCAGGACCAATCCGGGCGATCGCGGAACGCTTTATGAAAGATCCAGAAATGATCAAAGTAAAAGCGAAGGAAATGACAGTTTCTAACATTGACCAGTATTACGTGAAAGTACCGCAGCGTGAAAAATTCGACGTTCTTGCCCGTTTGATGGATTCTCATTCACCTGAGCTTGCAATCATCTTTGGCCGTACAAAGCGCCGTGTTGATGAGTTGGCAAATGCACTTAGCCTGCGCGGCTATCAGGCGGAAGGTATTCATGGTGACTTGACACAAGCAAAGCGTTTAACGGTATTAAACCGTTTTAAAGCAGGAAAAATCGATGTGCTGGTAGCAACAGACGTTGCGGCGCGCGGTCTTGATATTTCTGGCGTTACACACGTTTATAACTATGATATTCCACAGGACCCTGAAAGCTATGTTCACCGTATCGGCCGTACAGGACGTGCTGGTAAAGAAGGTATGGCGATTACGCTGGTTGACCCACGTGAAATGAGCTATCTTCGTGAAGTGGAACGTACAACGAAAAAACGCATGAACCCAATGGAGGCTCCATCTTGGGATGATGCGCTTAGCGGTCTGCAGCAAGCGGCTGTTACAGAGCTTGAAGAAGCGATTGCTAAAAATGAATGGGCAGAATACCGCTCATTCGCAAAGGAAATGCTTGACCAATACGGTGCAGAAGATGTTGTAGCGGCGGCATTAAAACTTATTACAAAAGAGCCGGATCGTACACCGGTTCATATTACAAATGAAGCGGCACTTCCACAAAAACGTGACAAGTTCCGCAGCAAAAACTCAGGCGGATACCGCAAATCTGGCGGAGGTGGACGCCAGGGCGGCGGACGCTCTTACGGAAACCGTGACCGCAAAGGCGGATCAGGCAGCGGGCGCCGTAAATATTCATCTAACTAATCAATGATCGACGAAAGCCGTTCCGGAAGCCCGGAACGGCTTTTTTTTAAGAAAGGATGGCTGTTATGATTAAGGGCATTGGGATGGATATTGTTGAAATTGACCGGATCAAACGGCTGATTGATCGACAGCCGAAATTTTTAGAGAGGGTGCTGACACCGGCGGAGCTCAATTCCTATCTCCAAAAAAAGGGCACGCGCCGCTTTGAATATGCAGCCGGGCGCTTTGCGGTTAAAGAAGCATTCTCAAAAGCGGCAGGGACAGGCATTGGCGGGGAGCTGTCGTTTCAGGATATTGAAGTAGGTACAGATGAGAAAGGTAAGCCGATTCTCATCCAGCCGTACAGTGAAGGCGTTCATGTCACGATTACCCATAGCCAGCATTATGCCGCAGCAGTTGTGATCATTGAATCATAATTGTACAGGCCTCCTCATATAGTGCTAGTGAGGAAGGGGTGCGGGGATGAAAAAGTGGATCGGATTGCTGTTGATGGTGCTTCTTTTATCTGCGTGCGGAGGATCGCCGTCACAAGAAGATGTTGTAAAGGAAATTTCCGACAAAGCAAGAAATGCCGCCGGTTATAAAGCGAAAGCTATCCTAGAAGTGCAGGCAGGTGAAGAAAAGCAAACGTATAACGTAGACATTTGGAATCAGCGTCATACGAATTACCGCGTTCATCTTTCATCGGTAACCAATAAGCACAGCCAGACGATTGTTAAAAACAAAACAGGGATTTATGTGATGACTCCATCACTCGGCAAAAGCTTCCGCTATGAAAATAATTGGCCGGAAAACAGCAGCCAGTCCTACCTGTTTGAATCGCTGGCTGCCGATATCCAAGCTGATGGAGAAGCCGTATTTAAAGAAACAGAGGATTACTATGTATTCCAAACAAAAACGCGCTACACAAACAGTCAAATGCTTCCAAAGCAAGAGATTTCATTTCACAAGAAAAATTTCACCCCAGCGCTTGTGAAAGTAATGGATACGAAGGGGAAGGTTGTTATTTCGGTTGTATTTAAAAAGATGGACTTAAAGCCGAAATTTGCAAAAGATGATTTTAGTGAAAAGAAAGCCGCCGCCAAAGAAACAGCCGGCGCATCACCTTCGGAATTCATGATTCATTATCCAACAGAGACCGGCGGAGCAGAGCTGGCAGACGAAACCCGGATTGATAGCCGTGTGATCTTAACTTATGAAGGCAGCAAGCCATTCACATTGATTGAGCAGCCTGCTGTTCCTAGTGAAGAAGGAATCGCCCGTGCGTCCGGCGACTTGTCCGATATGGGCTTTGCGGCCGGGGAGGCAGAAGACGGGTCACTTCATTGGGTATATAATGGTGTGGAATTTATGCTGGCGTCAGATAAACTGTCCCAGGGCGAGATGGCGCGCATTGCCGCTTCGATTTCACCGGAATCAGTTAAATAAGAGGCAGCGGTGCGGTTTACCGCCGCTTTTTTTTTGTTTAAAATAGGAAATGCGTAAGAATCCCGTTTAGCGCTGTATGGTCTGGAGCACTCTGACGAAGATAAAGGAAACACGAAGAGCGCCAGCGATTTGATGTTGACTTATCGCAGGGAGGAGGGTGAAGAACAGAAAGCGGTGGGATACTGTAGCCGGACAAAATGCGTAAGAATCCTGTTTAGCGCTGTATGGTCTGGGGCGCTCCGGTTTGGATAAGAAGAACCACGGGCTGAGGACTAGGGAGTAAAAAGCAAGACGATAAATGAACTGGGAAGTGACATCAATGGAATTCTACCGGGACACCTGGGCAGAAATTGATTTGGATGCAATAAAATGGAACGTGAAAAAAACATTGGAACAGCTTGATTCTTCCGTATTTTTATATGCAGTTGTAAAAGCAAACGCATACGGACATGGAGATGTGCAGGTCGCCCGGGCAGCTGTTCAAGCTGGCGCAAAAGGGCTGGCGGTCGCTTTTTTAGATGAAGCGTTAAAGCTGAGAGCATCAGGGATTAAAGGGCCTATTCTTGTGTTAGGTGCAAGCCGGCCGGAGGATGCCCATTTAGCAGCAGCCCAAGAAATCTCACTTACGGTGCATAATGAAGAATGGTTTGAAAAAGCTGCTGTACATAAAGGGCAGCAGTTGAATATACATTTAAAATGCGATACTGGCATGGGTCGTATCGGTTTTAGGGATGAATCCGAGCTGCTTCAAGCGATCAGTCGGATTGAAGCGTCAGATCGGCTTGTTTTTGAAGGGATCTTTACTCATTTCGCAACAGCAGACGAAGAAGAAACAAACTACATGGAGGAACAGCTTATACGCTTTCAGGAGATGCTTGACCCATTGAAAAAAAAGCCTCGGTTTATTCATTGCTCAAATAGCGCAGCCACGCTTCGGTTTAAAGGAGCGGGCTTTAACGCGGTCCGGCTTGGTATTGCTATGTACGGGTTGACGCCTTCGACTGAAATATCCGCGCAGCTGCCTTTTCCGCTTAAGCCGGCTTTTTCGTTGAAGTCAAAGCTTGTTCATGTAAAAAAGCTTAAGCCTGGTGAAAAAGTAAGTTATGGAGCCACCTACGAAGCTGCTGAGCATGAATGGATCGGCACCCTTCCCATTGGTTACGCAGACGGCTGGATTCGCAAGTTAGGCGGGCAGGATGTGTTAATTGACGGCCGGAGGATGCCAATTGTAGGCAGGATTTGCATGGATCAGTGCATGGTAAGGCTTCCAGAGGAATATAAAACCGGAACATTGGCAACACTCATTGGACAACAGCAAAATGAAGAAATTTCAATGGAAGAAATCGCCGAGAAAAGAGAAACCATTAATTACGAAATTCCATGTGTGATTACATCACGTGTGCCAAGAGTGTATGTAGAAAACGGAAAAAAAGTATCTGTGACCAATCCTCTGTTGTAATAGATTTGACCGTCGAAGGTCCTGTTGTGTAACATTTTTTGAAAATGTCTTTCCAAACCCTTTCAGTGAATGGTATGATAAGTGGGACAGTAATAAGCAAAGAGATGTGTGCAGTGATTGGTGGAGGTGTAGTTCTTGTCTGAATCCGGTACGACGACAGATGTGTTAGTAAACTTGCCAAAGCAGTTTGTGAATGAACTTGACTGTTTTGCGGAACAGGAAGAAATTAGCCGCAGTGAATTCATTTACCGCGCAACAAAAATGTATTTACGCGAGCGAAAAAAACGTCATATTCAAGAATCGATGCGGCGTGGTTATATGGAAATGGCCAAGATCAACCTTGCTATTGCATCAGAAGCGATGCAAGCCGAATTTGAGGCAGGAAACACAGTCGAACGTTTAGTAAGTGGAGGATAAACCGTGTGATCGTAAAACGTGGTGACGTATATTTTGCAGACCTGTCCCCTGTTGTCGGCTCCGAACAAGGCGGCGTCCGGCCTGTTCTTGTCGTTCAAAACGACATCGGGAATCGGTTCAGTCCCACTATTATCGTCGCAGCCATTACAGCTCAGATCCAAAAAGCCAAACTGCCGACGCATGTGGAAATTAATGCGGAGCGGTATGGATTTGAAAGAGACTCCGTTATTTTACTCGAACAGATTCGAACGATCGACAAGCAGCGGCTTACAGATAAGATCACGCAGCTTGACGACGGAATGATGGAGAAAGTGGACGACGCTTTGCAAATCAGTTTAGGGCTTATACAATTTTAACAAAGCACCTCTCGTTTAAACGGAGGTGCTTTTTTTCTTTAAACCATAATTTTTCACGCCTGTCAGATGATACGGCTTTTTAATTATTCAAATAACCTTTATAATAAAAATAATGAACGTTTTTGACGAAAACCGCAGATTTGGAGCGGAACGACGATTGGAGAGAACCGAATGCGGAAAAAGATTTTTCAATATGTACAGTCTCACAATGATGACATATTAAACGAGTGGATTGAATTGATGCGTACAGAAGCTGACGAGCGCGCTGTTCAGGCTATGTCTGACCATATGTTTGTAAAAACAAGTTCAGAGTTTATCCAGCTCGTTATGTCGAACTTTTCAGATTCCGAGGAAAAATTCCAAGAGCGTGCTGTTGACTTCTCAGAAAAGATTGTCCGTCTTGGATGGCCGTTGACAATGATTACAGATGGTCTTCGTGTTTTTGGGAAGATTGTTGAAAACGGCATGCAGCGCTCAGGTGAAATTAATCAACAAACTTATATTGATTTTACAGCAGAAATCAATAACTGGATTTTTCCGATGTATAAAACCATCACAGAAGCGTACACCACATCTTGGGAACGGACGATTTCTCTTCAAAAAATTGCCCTTCAGGAATTATCTGCACCACTGATTCCGGTTTTTGACAAAATCTCTGTTATGCCGCTTGTCGGCACAATTGATACGGAGCGGGCAAAGCAAATTATGGAAAACTTGCTTGAAGGGGTCGTCAGCCATCGAGCCGAAGTGGTATTAATTGATATTACCGGTGTACCGGTTGTAGATACAATGGTTGCCCACCATATTATCCAAGCGGCGGAAGCGGTCCGTCTTGTTGGAGCAAAGTGCACCATTGTCGGTATTCGTCCAGAAATTGCTCAAACGATTGTAAATTTAGGTATTAATCTTGAAGATGTAACAACGACGAGCACAATGAAAAAAGGCGTAGAGCAGGCACTTGCATCGACGTCAAGACAAATTGTGGAGGTACAAGAATGAACATGAGAATTCCGATTTTAAAACTGCACGATTGTTTACTCATTTCGATCCAATGGGAGCTTGATGATCAAACAGCCCTCCAATTTCAAGAAGATCTTCTTCATAAAATTCATGAAACAAGTGCAAGAGGAGTCGTCATTGATTTTACATCCATTGATTTCATCGATTCATTCATTGCAAAAGTACTGGGCGATGTAATCAGCATGTCTAAGCTAATGGGAGCTAAAGTAGTAATTACAGGTATTCAGCCTGCCGTTGCGATTACGCTGATCGAGCTTGGTATTCGTCTGGAGGAAGTGATGACCGCACTGGATCTCGAAAAAGGTTTGGAGAAACTTCAACGGGAACTGGGGGACTGACACGATGGACTCTAGTGTGAAAATTATAAATGAATGGGATATCGTAGCGGCGAGACAACTTGGCCGGAATGTAGCGAAAGAGCTTGGTTTCGGTACGGTTGACCAGGCTCGTATTACGACTGCGATCAGTGAACTGGCTCGTAATATTTACTTGTACGCAGGCCAGGGAGAAATAACGATAGAGAAAGTAGAGAATGGAGCGAAAAAAGGAATGACCATTGTTTCCCGTGACGAGGGGCCGGGTATTCCGGATCTTCGAAAAGTCATGGAAGACGGTTTTTCAACTTCGGGTGGACTTGGAGCTGGACTTCCCGGTGTAAAAAGGCTGATGGATGAATTTTCTATTGAATCTACGCCGGGCGAAGGGACGCTTATTAAGTCGGTGAAGTGGCTCCGTTAGGAGGACGAGGATGAATTTCAGAGATACGATGCTCGATGAATACAAAGAAATACTAAAGACGTATATTAATGACCAAACTGAACAGGCTTTATACATGAGCCAAAAATTCAGCCGGAAGTCAATCGAGTATAAAATATCGCCGGAGGAAATGATCAGCCTTCATAAAACATCCATTATGGATCTTGAACCGGACCTTCCGGAATCGCTTCTTCTGTCGCTTGATATTCTGCTTGAGGTGATGATGAGTTATGGCTTGGCGTATCGTGAGCATCAAAGCTTACGTACGATCCAGCGAGAACTGATCAATGAAATCGAAGTAGCTGCGAGCATGCAGCAGACACTTCTTGGCACACAGATTCCCCGCATTCCATCTATGGACATCGGGGCAATCAGTGTGCCGGCCAAGCAAATGAGCGGAGACTATTACCATTTTGTATCACATGAAAATGGCGCGATTAGTGTAGCGATTGCTGATATTATTGGCAAAGGAATTCCTGCAGCCCTTTGTATGTCGATGATTAAGTATTCGATGGATAGTATGCCGGAGGACAGCCAGGCCCCGGGCGATGTACTTGAGCGCCTGAACCGCGTTGTAGAACAGAATGTAGACCCGACAATGTTTATTACCATGTTCAGTGGTTTGTATAATCCGGAAACACATGTTTTTTCTTACTCATCTGCCGGCCACGAACCAGGCTTTTTTTATCATGCCGATACAGGAGAATTTGATGAGATGCAGGCAAAAGGTCTGCTGCTCGGCGTAGATAAGAAAACAAAGTACAAAGAGTACGAACGGAAAGTAGAAGTTGGGGATATTATTCTGCTTATGTCAGATGGTGTAACAGAATGCCGAACAGAAGAAGGTTTTTTAGAGGTAGACACACTTATTGGGTATATTAAAAAATACATACATCTTGACGCGCAGGATATCGCCGACAAAGTGTACAAAGAGCTGGAGTATTTACAGGATTTTCAGCTTCGTGACGATTTTACGCTCATTATTTTAAAAAGAACTTCTTAATGGGTTTAATCCTTATGCACCAAGGGTATAAAAGGGATATTGAGTAATGAAGCGATTAATATGTTAAAGGTGGTTTATCCTAAATGAATATTTCAATTGACGTACAAGAACAGGAACAACAGACAACGATCAAACTTGCAGGTGAAATTGATGCCTACACGGCACCGAAATTGCGTGAAACAGCGTTTCCTTATACAGAGAAAAAAGAAGCGGATCTTGTCGTTGACCTGTCTGGTGTTACATATATGGACAGTACAGGTCTTGGCGTTTTCGTCGGACTTTTTAAAAGCTTAAATGCGAATGATGGAACCATGAAGCTAGTTGGGTTATCTGATCGCTTAAAGCGTCTTTTCGATATTACGGGCCTTGCGGACATCATGAACATTAATTCTGGATCAGAAGGTGGCGTGTAAGAATGACGTATGCTGATTATGTAGAAATGAAAATCCCGGCCAAGCCAGAATTTGTCGGTATTACAAGATTGACGCTCTCCGGTATTGCCAGCCGGATGGGTTTTTCATATGACACAATTGAAGATTTGAAAATTGCAACAAGTGAAGCGATTACGAATGCTGTCCAGCACGCTTATAAAGGGGAAGAAGGAGAAGTGCTGATCGGCTTTCGCCTTTATGAGGATCACCTGGAAGTAATTGTATCGGATAACGGGAATAGTTTTGATTTTAAAGAAACAAAAGAGGCACTGGGGCCCTATACAGAAAAGTCAGTTGAATTCCTTCGTGAAGGAGGGCTGGGCCTTTATTTGATCGAAACACTGATGGATGAAGTGAAAGTACATCAAAATGAAGGGATTACTTTGTTTATGACAAAGTATCTCGAAGGAGAGCAGGTGGAGAGGGATGCAGAAACCATCTCGACCTAACCAAGCTGCAAAGCTTCAGGCAATCGAATGGATCAAGGCTTTTCAGGAAAACGGAGACCGGGACGCTCAAGATAAGCTTGTGAAACATTATCATGGATTGGTGGAGTCTATTGCCAGAAAATATTCAAAAGGGCGTTCCCACCATGAAGACATCGTGCAAGTAGGGATGATGGGACTGCTGGGAGCAATCCGCCGATATGACGATTCTTTTGGGAAAAGCTTTGAAGCATTCGCCATTCCGACTATTGTAGGGGAAATCAAGCGATTTTTGCGCGATAAAACATGGAGTGTACATGTACCGAGGCGTATAAAAGAACTAGGCCCAAAAATTAAATCAGCGAATGAGGAATTAACCACTTCTCTTCAACGGTCACCCCGCGTTGATGAGATCGCCCATTATCTTGATATTTCAGAGGAAGAAGTATTGGAAGCAATGGAGATGGGCAAAAGCTATCAGGCGTTATCAGTGGATCATTCTATTGAAGCCGATTCGGATGGAAGCACGGTAACGCTTCTTGATATTGTTGGAAACCGTGAAGAAGGATATGAGCGTGTCGACCAGCGCCTTGTTCTTGAAAAAGTATTACATGTGTTATCCGACCGGGAAAAGCAGATTATACAATTTACCTACCTTGAAAACCTGAGTCAAAAAGACGCGGGGGACAAGCTTGGTATTTCCCAAATGCATGTTTCCCGGCTGCAAAGAAGGGCTATTAAAAAGTTGAAAGAAGCGATCCATGCTGAAGCCTATTCGACGGAGCACCTTTCTTAATGGGAAAAATACAAAATGAACAGCTGGAATTAATAGCAGGTACACATTCAAAAGACGGAAATTCTTTTTGCGGGGATACCTATTATTTCGCGCAGGAGGGAAACTCGTTTGTTTGTTTGCTTGCAGACGGCCTTGGAAGCGGCCGCTACGCCTATGAGTCATCACAAGCAGCGGCGGAAATTGTGAAACGGGTTTGGCAGGAAGAATCGGTCGAAGGAATGATGAACTTAATTAATACCGCCATGTTTCAAAAACGTGGAGCGGCGGTTGCACTGTTTAAAATTGATTTTAAAGCACGAAGTTTTGAATATACGTGCGTCGGCAATATTCGTTTTTACTTATATGCTAAAGATGGAAAACTTACGTACCCTCTGCCTGTCACCGGTTATTTGTCCGGCCGTCCGCAACGGTATAGAATGGAACGCTTTACGTATGAGCCAGGCAGTAAATTTCTTGTTCATTCAGATGGCGTTAATTTGCTTAATACAAAAGAGCTGATGCGCTACCGGAGTGCAGAACAGATTGCGGCAGAACTGGATGCTGTCGCTTTAAAATCAAATGACGATGCAACCTTTTTAGTTGGCAACCTGCTGTGAATCAGCGGGTTTTTTCTTTTTTTGCTACAATATGAATATTCAAGAAAGAAGCGGAGGCACCTGTATGGAGGAACAGTTAATTAAAGCAGCGGCAGCAGATACAAAAATCAGTGTGAAACAAGTAAAAGCTGTTATTCAGTTAACAGAAGAGGGGAATACAATTCCCTTTATCGCCCGGTATCGAAAAGAAATGACCGGATCACTGGATGAAGTAGAAATTCGAACAATCTTAGAGCAATATACATACCGCAAAAATCTTGAGCAGCGGAAAGAAGAGGTTGTCCGTTCGATTACCGAACAGCAAAAAATGACTCCTGAAATCGCAGCCGCTATTGAGGCAGCAACAACATTGCGGGCTGTAGAGGACATCTATCGTCCGTTTAAGCAAAAAAAGCGTACAAAAGCGTCCGTTGCAAAAGAAAAAGGCTTAGAGCCTTTAGCCAAGTGGCTTCTATCCTGTCCTAAAGACGTCCAAATCGATCAAGAAGCTCAACAATATATAAATGAGCAAGTAGAAAACATAGAAGCCGCTCTTCAAGGCGCAGCGGATATCATTGCAGAGACTATTGCAGATGATGCAGCGGTTCGGGAGCGTATACGGCTTGATATGACGAAATATGGAAAAATAAAAACAGAGTTAAAAGGTGAAGATGAAAAAGAAGTCTTTAAAATGTATTACGAATATGAAGAGCCCATTAACAAAATTGCTCCCCACCGCACGCTTGCTGTGAACCGAGGCGAAAGTGAAGGAGTCCTAAAGGTTGCTGTCTCTTTTGATGAAGAGCGTGTGATCCGCTATTTAACAAAGAAATTCATTCAAAATGAACAAAGCCCTGCAGCCCCGATTCTAATGGATGCGGCCCGGGATGCATACAAGCGTCTTATTCGCCCCTCTGTAGAAAGAGAAGTGCGGAATGAACTGACAGAAGCGGCAGAAGAACGGGCTATCCACATTTTTTCGGAGAACTTAAAAAATCTTCTGCTCCAGCCGCCGTTAAAAGGAAAAGTGGTTCTTGCAGTCGATCCGGCATACCGAACAGGATGTAAAATGGCGGTTGTAGATGAAACGGGAAAAGTTCTAGCGATTAAAGTGATGTATCCGCACACAGGAGAAGGAAAAAGAAAAGAAGCGAGAGAGCTGTTTAAACAGCTTGCAGAGGAGTTTGAAGCAGATATTATTGCCATTGGAAACGGGACGGCTTCAAGAGAAACCGAACAGTTTGTAGTAGAAATGCTGCCGAGCCTCAAGAAAAAAGCCGCTTATATTATTGTAAATGAAGCAGGGGCCAGCGTGTATTCTGCGTCTGATATTGCACGCGAGGAGTTTCCTCACCTTCAAGTAGAAGAAAGAAGTGCTGTATCGATTGGGCGCCGCATTCAAGACCCGTTGGCGGAGCTGGTAAAAATCGATCCGCAATCGATTGGCGTAGGCCAGTACCAGCACGATGTATCCCAAAAGAAATTATCCAGCTCACTTGCATTCGTGGTAGAAACAGCCGTAAACCGTGTGGGTGTGGATGTGAATACAGCTTCTCCTTCGCTGCTTGAACACGTAGCGGGGTTAAATAAAACAGTAGCCAAAAATATTGTTCAATATCGAGAAGAAAACGGGAAATTTACGAAGCGTTCTATGATCAAAAAAGTGCCGCGTCTTGGCGGGAAAACCTTTGAACAGTGCATTGGCTTTCTGCGTATTACAGATGGAGAAGAACTGCTTGACCGGACACCTATTCATCCGGAAAGCTATAAAGAAACAACCGCTCTGTTGAAATCGCTTGGATTTAAAACGACGGATATTGGTTCAGAAGAGCTGGGAGCTGCTCTTCAGGCGGTGAATACAGAGCAAATAGCAAAGGAGCTTGGCATTGGCGAGCTGACATTAAAAGATATTATTGACTCACTTCAAAAGCCGGGACGTGACCCGCGTGACGAAATGCCGGCGCCGCTTTTAAAAACAGATGTCTTGAAAATGGAGGATCTTCAAAAGGGGATGGAGCTGCAGGGAACCGTTCGGAATGTAACAGACTTCGGCGCTTTTGTAGATATCGGCGTAAAGCAGGACGGACTCGTTCATATTTCAAAATTGAAAAAAGGATTTGTGAAAAATCCTTTCGACGTTGTGTCGGTCGGGGATATCGTAACCGTCTGGGTAGATGCTGTAGAAGCTGGAAAAGGAAGAATTTCATTGACGATGGTTAAAGACGAATCCAAATGAAAACGAGCGATAAAATGATTCAAAAGCTGACAGAAGAGCTGTCAGAACGTTTTTTTAATCGGCCTTTCCTGCACCGGGCATATATTAACAAGCGGCTTCGGACAACAGGAGGCCGCTACCTGCTTGTATCTCACAATATTGAAGTGAATGAAAAATACATTGAAGCGTTTGGAGAAGAAGAACTCATTGGTATTTTAAAGCACGAGCTGTGCCATTACCATCTTCATCTGCAAGGGAAAGGGTACAAGCATGGAGATGAGGACTTTAAAGAGCTGCTGAAACAAACCGGATCGCCGCGTCACTGCCGGACACTTCCAGAACAGGAAGGGAAGCAGAAACAAAGAAAGATTGTTTTTTATAAATGCTCAGGATGCGGAATAAAGTATAAAAGATACCGGCGTATTAACACATCAAGATATGTATGCGGGGCATGCCGGGGATTTTTAAAAGAAATTATCGAATAATGATGTTGACAATTGCTGCTTCAATTGATATTTTAATTGAGCAGCTTTTTTTATAAAGGTGTTCAATTAATAAATATTGAAAAATAGTTAAAAAAGTTGTTGACTATAAATGAGTAATTGGTTTATAATACTAAGTGTCGATAAGATAACATTCGTTATTCCGCAGTAGCTCAGTGGTAGAGCAATCGGCTGTTAACCGATCGGTCGCAAGTTCGAGTCTTGCCTGCGGAGCCAATCTGGGGAAGTACTCAAGAGGCTGAAGAGGCGCCCCTGCTAAGGGTGTAGGTCGGGTAACCGGCGCGAGGGTTCAAATCCCTCCTTCTCCGCCAGATTTACTTTTAAGGCCCCTTGGTCAAGCGGTTAAGACACCGCCCTTTCACGGCGGTAACACGGGTTCGAATCCCGTAGGGGTCATCGTCGGGAAGCCGGCTTCACCGGTTTCCCTTCTTTATGTTTAATATTCCATGGTCCGGTAGTTCAGTTGGTTAGAATGCCTGCCTGTCACGCAGGAGGTCGCGGGTTCGAGTCCCGTCCGGACCGCCATTTCTAAAGAAAGTATTGGGCTATAGCCAAGCGGTAAGGCAACGGACTTTGACTCCGTCACGCGAAGGTTCGAATCCTTCTAGCCCAGCCATTTTTTGAGCCATTAGCTCAGTCGGTAGAGCATCTGACTTTTAATCAGAGGGTCGAAGGTTCGAGTCCTTCATGGCTCATCATTCCTTCGAAACCTTTTAAAAAAGTGTTGACAAGGCAATGAAGTTCATGTAAAATATTATTTTGTTGGCAAGCGACAATTTGGTGCGCGGAACGCTTTTATGCGGTCGTGGCGGAATGGCAGACGCGCTAGGTTGAGGGCCTAGTGGGGGCAACCCCGTGGAGGTTCAAGTCCTCTCGGCCGCACCAAATAAATATGCGCCCGTAGCTCAATTGGATAGAGTACTTGACTACGAATCAAGCGGTTAGAGGTTCGAGTCCTCTCGGGCGCGCCATTTTATTATCTTATTTAACGGGAAGTAGCTCAGCTTGGTAGAGCACTTGGTTTGGGACCAAGGGGTCGCAGGTTCGAATCCTGTCTTCCCGATCTTCATTTTTATGCGGGTGTAGTTTAATGGTAAAACCTCAGCCTTCCAAGCTGATGTCGTGGGTTCGATTCCCATCACCCGCTCCAGAAAATTGAACATTGAACATTGAAAACTGAACAAAATCAATAAAAACGTCAACGTTTTAATTTTTATCTTCCATTAAAAACATCCCGTGTTTTAATGGAAACAAATGAGCAAGTCAAACTTTTTTGGAGAGTTTGATCCTGGCTCAGGACGAACGCTGGCGGCGTGCCTAATACATGCAAGTCGAGCGGACTTGACAGAGCTTGCTCTGTTCAAGTTAGCGGCGGACGGGTGAGTAACACGTGGGTA
>NZ_JAMBOO010000019.1 GCF_023715895.1 Domibacillus indicus
CGAATTTAGTGACTATGTCAACTGGTTTAACAAGCTACGAATTCACGGAACACTAGGCTATGTAAGCCCAATTGAATACAAGCAATCGTCCCTTAAAAAGGCTGTCTGATTTAGTGTTGACAATCCACACTTTGCAGAAATCGCCATGTATGAATTCTTTTAACCGAAAATAAACAGCCATATTCCTTAAAACGCTTAAGTGAAGTTGAAAATATAATTCCTGATACGGATGTCTAAAGCTTCTTTATATTCATACATATTTAATTGGATACTTTACTATCTTTAGCTGATCTATACGAGTTTCTAGTTTGCGGATTGTAATGAACATAACTAATCAGGATGATATAAACTTCTGTGTAAAGATCGAATTGGTGAGTTTTCGATATTTCCATTAAATCCAATTCCAGCTTCATTGTGGAAGGATCAATTACAATATCTTTTATAGTCGAGAAGCCCCCAGTCTGTTAAAATAGAAATGCGAATACTATTTAAAGACCCCGGGGCTTTTTTGTTTACTACTTCTGAAAATGGGTACATGTTCATTAACCACTCATCTGAACTTGCCCATTCTCTCTTTTTGCCGAGTTTATCTCGGCTTTTTTATTTTGTCTGTATGAAAATTTTTAAACTTGCCCATAATAAATGGTATGAGAAGACCCCCCATTTTCTCATCCGATAACCCATAACACTGTGCAGCTGGAGCCTCCTCTGGCTGTTTTTTGCACATTTTTCTTGAAATGCTGGAAATAACCAGTATCAAGGCGTTAAGGAGATCCCCTCTAATTAGCGCTCTTGATGCTCCTTATAGCCTGGGAGCTTGAAAAGCTCCTTGGCTTTTTGTATAAATTTTTATTGAATAGCCCATAACAGTTGCTGTTAATTCCAAACCCAATTCCCATGAAAGCAACCATTCCTTCAGCCAGGTTCCTCACACCTGGCTCTTTTTTCTGTGACCAGGTCCTGCTTGTAATGCAATTATTTGTGATCCAATGAAAGGAAGAGGGATATGAAAAGATCATTTCATTTGATCAGCATAAGTCCGGGTTTCGCCTCTTGCAGCCATCCTGTTGGCAAATGCAGATAGCGATGAATAATGTTCTCACCGGCTAAACCTTGCTTCAAGTAACGCTCGTATTGCTCCTTGTTTGATCTTGTCAGATATAAATCATTTGTTTTTTGAAAAACAAAGAGTGTCATCCTGCTCAATGACTGCTCCACGATACGCCACTTTTTAATCCTCCCGTCAATTCCTCAAACCATTCTTTGTCTTTCGTCATAAGGGCTAGATCAATGAGCGCTGTTTTATCCTGAATATCATCCAGTAGTGTGCCAATGGGTTTTAGACGATGCTCCTCAAATAGTAACTTCGTTGGCGTTCCCCATATCAATTCGTCTTTTATGATTCTTCCTACTATCGCTAGCTCAATCTGACTGTGGTAACAACCAGTCCTGCTGACATAACCGATGACTGTAAGATCCCCGATTTCGGCTTTTTTCCACTCTCCGATCTCCAAGGCTGTTTCCCCCTTTTTAATAAGCAAAAATACAAACTACATTAGGGGGTAAAAAGGCGGTAAATTCATAGATTTCCCTATAATACATGCAAAATTTTGGATTCTATTATATTTGTCTTAACTGAAAAAGTGAGACGTGAATAATACGCGCAACTTCATTATTCAAAACTACATTTCACTTCCTCTATCGTTGCAACATATAATACATTTACCCAGATACCTTTTTGCACCTATCTAGAAACTTTTGAAATAACTATTCTTGGTTGAAATAGTTACTTTTTTCATCTATTCATGCTCCTCAAAATTCTATTCTTTCACCTTGCGAATGTTCACTGCTGTTCTTTTAAACTTAAGGTCAGCGCTTCCGCCTTCACTCCCCCTCTTTATATTCTATTACCGCTGCTTCTTGCCCGCTCCTCTGCTCTAGAAGCTTTCTTCGGAGCAGGAAATCCCGGGAAGTTGGCTCACCTTCAACATCGAAAATGGCCTAATCTCTCTGAAAATCTCAAGGCTGCTAACTCTTTTATTCAATACTTGCTAACAAATACAACACGAAACAAAAGACCAACCTTTTTAAGCGAACAATTTCTATAGTTAATGAACCTGCCGAAGATTAATTAAAAGATTTTGAAGAGACCTCTGTAAAACTGCCTCTTAATCAATGGCAGCGCTCTACTGCAAAATTTCGATTACCTCTCCTGAACAGCTGAATGTAGTGCCTATCGCCCGGAGGCTCAACTTAAAAGTAAGTATAGTCATAAGAAAAGCGAATGTGCAGAAATCGGCAGCATCTTGATGATCATGCTTCTTTTATTATCTTACCCTCCACTTAGTGCTTTTCTTTGCTAAAAACCCTCTTTCTTTTTTATACATTCCTCATTAATAAAAATAGCTTAGGAATGAGTATAATGCTATTTTATATGCCTTAAACTCCATCTGACTCCTTTGGCTTTCCCCATAACAGTTCCATTTGTGAGCTCCAAAAACCTCCCGACAAAATTCGACACTTTTATTTTTTATCTTTTTTCCATTATAATGAAAAATGATAAAGGCAAACTTGCCGAAAGGTAAGGACGCAAAGCCACGGGTCTACCATTCTTTTGAATCATGACAGCCGGGCTGCCAAATAGGGACTCCTTCCTTGTTTGGATCATTATTTAATAAAGGAAGGGATTTAACGTGCGGTCTATATCTAATGAATCAAAGACTAAAATCGTTCTTATTGACGATCAACAACTATTTCGAGAAGGGATAAAGCGCATTCTTAATTGTGAAGAAACCTTCGAAGTACTTGCTGAAGGAAAAGACGGTGTTGAAGCAATTGAATTAGCAGATCATTATAAGCCAGATGTTGTGATCATGGATATCAATATGCCAAAAACAAATGGTGTTGAAGCAACTCGTAACTTAATCAGTAAATACCCGAATATAAAGGTTATTATTTTGTCGATCCATGATGATGAAACTTATGTTATACACGCGCTTCAATCAGGCGCTTTTGGCTATTTATTGAAAGAAATGGATACAAAAAAACTGATAGAAGCAGTAAAAGCTGTTGCAAAAGGCGAATCATACTTGCATCCACGTGTGACACACAAGCTAATTACTGCCTATCGCCGTTTATCAAGTGCGGCAGCTCGTAAAAAAGAGTTTCAACAGCCACCAGTCCGTCTGCCGCTGCATTTGCTCTCACGCCGTGAAAGTGAAGTGTTGCAGTTGTTAGCAGACGGAAAAAGTAACCGGAGTCTTGCAGAAACGCTTTATATCAGCGAAAAAACGGTCAAAGGCCACGTTTATAGCATTCTTCGAAAAATGGACGTCAATGACCGCACACAAGCTGTTATCAAAGCTATTAAAAATGGCTGGGTTGAAGTCAGATAGATACCTCTACTTCAAATCATCCTAAAAAAACAACTCATGTTAAAACAAACAGCAAAAACCACCTCGTTTTTTTAAAGCCGTGGTGGTTTTTTATCAAAAAGTCATAAACGAGTTCACGCAGCGCTATTTTTTGTTCAAAAAAGATGCAAAAAACTCTATAATGCGGCGCAGATAACTTTGTGTTTTGTTAAAATTTAAACCGCCTGGACATATGCCCGGCGCTTTAAACCTAAATGGATAATTATTCCGCGATCTTTTCCAGATTACCGTTCTTCTCCATTTTAAAAGCAGGAGACGGGTCATTATCAGCTAATAGCACCGTTTGTCTGGCACGATTCATGATCCGCATTAAGGTTTCATAGTCCTCCTGTATCGTAATGTTTTCCTGCTGAGTTTGTTCTAATTTTTTCTCCAATTCAGCTTTTTCTTCTTTTATGATTACCAGCTCTTTTCGAAGCTGTTCAGCTTCTGCTGCGGAGGCCGCTTTACTCTCTAAATTAGTTAGAAAAGAGATCACCTGAGCTAAAGAAATACCAAGATTTGTGGAATCCCCTGCTGGTGTCTCAACTGTATGATCTGCCACTTCAATATTTTTCTCTCTTCTAGCGAGCATGTGGAAATAATCTTTTCTTTGTTTTTTAGCTGTGCCCATTTCCCTTACATACTGTTGTCTAACGACTGCATTCCATCGGAACCCGCAGGCTGCGGCCGTTCTGTTCAACCTGTCTCCTGCTTCTTCAAACGCTTTCAACTGGGTACTTCCCTCACGTACATATCGTAATACTGTTTCAGCAAGCAGCCAATCATTTTCCTCTGACCAGGCATCTTGTCTTTCTTTCATCGGTTATCTCCCCCTTTTATTTAGATATCCTTTTCACGAAGATGGCCGCTTCTCTATAGAAAAGTACTTGAAAATGAAGTATTCCAAGTATATTCTGTTCAACTTTAAAATATTTGTGAAAATAAAGAAGATAGCCAAGTTTTGTTTTAGATTATTAATTTCGTGCAATCTGCTGATATCTTTATAAAACCTCAGACTGGTCCAAATCCCTCTAGATACAGGCGCGCAATATCAACCCTGTAGTAAATAACTAATCGTTTTTTTAAAAAATGGCCTTATACATAAATAAAAAAACAAGAACAGTCTAGAGGCCGTTCTTGCTTCTTGTTTACTTATTTTTTGATGTTTTCATTAATTTTTCTTTGCTCGAACTCTCACTCGTTTTCTTAATGTATTCCTCATTTGTAAGAATAGCTTGAGTAGTGGTATCTCAAAATTTTAAAAACTTATTTTGTGATTGGGAACTTAGAGATAGCGATAAACTATGGCCTGAAATAAAAAACTGGACCCGCTCTTGGGTTTGGTTTCACCTTTTCTATGCTATCTACTGTTCCCTTTTTCCTTTATTCAATTAGCTTTTTTATCATCAAGCCCTGGCTTCTCAATAATTTTACTGGAGCAACGTACACGCCGTCTCTTACTTCTTAATCCAGCCATCTTGTAGCTTATAGCTATTTATCTTCGTTTTAAATTATTATTTTCCCCCATTTTATATCAAATAATCAATTGTAACTTTTCTGTAATATCAAATTAATATGGCTGTGATTTTCTTTTCATCATTTCCAAGTAAAATATAACTATTAAATACAAACTTAGTTATCTAGTTAAATATTTAGTTATCTAGTTAATATACGGAGGTTTCATTTTGAAGAAAGTAATTGTCGGTTCTATGACAGCAATCACACTTTTGTTTGGCAGCATGACAACATCATTCGTTTCTCAACCACACGCGGTAGAAGCCGCTTCAAATTATAAACAAAAAGCAATTAGCGAGGGTAAAAAAGTAATCGGCACGCCATACAAATGGGGTGGAACAACAACAAAAGGTTTTGACTGCTCTGGCTTCGTTGGATACGCATTTAAGAAAGCAGGCAAAACGTTACCTAGAACAACTGCTGAAATATATAAAAAAGGAAAAGCTGTGTCTAAATCTAATCTTCAAAAAGGTGATTTAGTATACTTCCAAACCTATAAAAAAGGTCCCTCTCACATGGGAATTTATCTAGGCAATAATGAGTTTATTCACGCTTCTTCTTCGAAGGGTGTGTCCATTACCACCTTGAGCAACAGCTATTGGAAAAAAAGATACATCGGAGCAAAACGGTTATAAATTAGCTTTTCACAATTTATAGACAAAAAGAACATACAAAAAACGGTTTAAGCGGGGTATAGGATCTTCTACGCCCCGCTTGCCGTTTTCTTAAGGTGTTGTAAGGATGGCCTCATAATCATTCCCTAATGCAAAATAAGTTATTTCCATTCAGACGACAGTTATGAATACTTAGAAACGAAAAAGGCTCATGATTACGCACGAAGTAATCATGAGCCTTTTTCTTCCTACATGTCTTGATTCGTTACAAAAGCTGCTTCTTTTTAAAATATCTCCACATTCCAAACGTTAAAAGGATAAGCGCCAAAAGAATAATAACAGTAGCGAAGGGAGAATCCTGATAAGGCAGAGGCACATTCATCCCAAAAAAACCTGTCACAAAGGTTAAAGGCAGCATAATGGTTGAAATTAATGTAAGAACATTTAATTTTTCGGATGACTTTGCATTGATGATGGAATAATACGTATCCAATGCGCTGTTAACCAGATCCCTGAATGTTTCAGTCGCATCGACAATCCGCTCCAGATGATCAAGCAAATCCGTGTAAAATGGAACATTTTCTTCTCTAATATCGAACTTCCATTTACCATTAACCGTTAAAAAGATCCTGCGCTGCGGTAAGATTACCCGCCGGATCAATATAATTGTACGTTTTAGGGCTAAAAACTCTTCCGTGACACCCCTGATGGATTCATCATAAATCTCGTTTTCTAACTCATCGATACGAATACTAATTCGGTCTAGAATAGGGAAATATTCATCTGTAATCCCATCAATTAAAGCGTATAAAAGAAAGTCCGCCCCTTTATCCATATACTTCGTACTTCTAGAACAGATTGCATCCATTTGTCCAAGCCATCTTAACTTGTGCTTATGAATGGTTACCACATAATTCGGGCCAACGAAAACGTTAAGCTCAAGAGTTGTAATTTCATTATCACTTTCCTCGTTATACCGCAGGGCATGGAGAACGAAAAACTGATAATCCTCATAGTTATCCATCTTTGCCCGCGGGCTGTCATGAAGGCAGTCCTCAATGGCCAAAGGATGAAAATCAAAAATCTTGGCTATTTCATACAATTCACGGCTTTGCACATCATAGATATCAATCCATAATAAACTATCGGCATGGCTTAAATGCCTATGAACATCCGATAAGTTGATATTGGAGACCATTTCTTGTTTATCATTTCGATAAAGATATGTTTTAATCATTGATCATTCACCTCGTTTAATTTATCCGAGGCATTTAAAAGCTGCTGGATTCCTCCTGGATGGTATATGAGGAATAGAAACACCTTGGATGCCTCACTTTGATGCTGTTCTTAAAATGGCTTATCGAATGCGGGTCGTCAGTGCCCATTTCTTCCTCACCTCCAAGACAAATAAAAGGCCCCTTTCCAACAGAAAGGGGCCGTAAAAAGTCTATTTACGTTTTACATGTCCCCCCTTGTTGAGTTTTAGCACTGTATAGCATAGGCATGAACCAGCTGCGTTAAGAAAAACCTTAATCCGATCTTTCCTGTTGACCCATTGGCGTCTTTCGACATTTTTGGGCAGCAGCGTATCTCTATACAGGAGCCTCACCTAACAGAAGACGTATTGAACTATTAATACTATATGCAACCAGCCACTTTGCGTCAAATGATTTTGCAATCAAAATCCAAACTTTTTTATCATCTTCGGCGAGAACACCCCCACTTCAAGCTTGCTAAGAGGGGGATGAATCGTTGCTCTTTCAGTCATTCTTTTTCCTTGAACGCTCTATTGCTAAAATGGTATAATTAGGTACAGAACAAACGTTCAGGGGATGAGGAAAATGATAAAAACCAAAAAAGATGAAAAAAAGAACCTTCATTTTAAAGCCTTTCGGTTTAAAATCCATCCAAGTGACAAGCAAAAACAACTGATTAATCAAACGATCGGCTGCTGCCGGTTTGTCTACAATTATATATTAAATGAAAACATCAAGAGTTTTGAAAAAACAAAAAAACGGTATACAGAAACAGCTGCTAAAAAGCTCCTCCCTGGGCTAAAAGAAACATTTAAATGGTTGTCTAGTTCTGACAGTATTGCTCTTCAGGCAAGCATCGAATATCAGTACGAAGGATTCAAAAAATATAAGGAACAGCCGAAAAAAGAATTAAAAAAACGAGCCGCTAAAAAATGTGCAGAAGGCTATACGCCAACGGCGTATGACTTTAAGGGCCATCCGACATTCAAAAGCAAGAAAAACCCGGTCCAAAGCTACACAACCAAAATGACAAATAACAATATTAAAATCGTGGACAATCGCATTCAGCTGCCGAAACTCGGCTGGATTCGTTTTTCAAAGTCCCGAAACATTGAAGGTGACATTAAGCGTGTCACCGTGCGCCGAAGCAGCACCGGCCGGTATTCGATTTCGGTTATCTGTGAAATGCCATATTCCCCCTATAAGCCAAGCACTGACGATGCCGTTGGCATCGATGTCGGGCTGAAAGAATTTGCTGTACTCTCAAACGGCCAATTCATCGCCAACCCGAAATACTACCAGAAATACGAAAAGCGGTTAGCCTTTCTTCAGCGTGCGTTTGCACGTAAAAAAGAAGGTTCGAAATCGTGAGGAAAAAATAAAGTCCAGATTGCTAAACTGCACGAAAAAATCAAACACACAAGAGAAGATTTTCTTCACAAGCTGACGACCAGGCTCGTTCATGAAAACCAAGTGATCGCGGTGGAAAGTTTGTCAGTGAAGAATCTCGTCCAAAGTAAAAAGCGAAGCAAGGGGATTCACGATGCGTCATGGTCGAGGTTCAACGAAATGCTCGCCTACAAAGCGAAGTGGTACGGACGGACGATCATAAAAGTCGATCCGTTCTTCCCATCAAGCCAGCTTTGTTCGGGGTGTGGCCACCAGCATAAGGATGTAAAAAATCTCGCTGTCCGGGTGTGGGAGTGTCCATCCTGCGGCGTATGTCACGACCGGGACTTGAATGCAAGCCTAAATATTGAAAAAGAAGCCCTTCGGCTTCTTTCACTTCTGTCTATTTAAACTTGGTCATAAAACCGTTGGAATACGGGGTTAGCCTGATTACTGGGGGTCGAAGATCCTCTTGCCCAGGAATCCCCCACTTCAACCGTCAGGTAGGTGGGCGGTAGTTCAATCGCTGTCAAACCAGCCTTTAGACTTAAACCAAATAAACATTCCCAACCCAATAAAGAACATCACGCCTAAGATTATATAGTACCCAAAACGCCATTTTAATTCGGGCATATTTTCAAAATTCATTCCATAAATCCCGGCAATAAAGGTTAAAGGCATAAAAATCGTCGTAATCACGGTTAAGGTTTTCATAATATTGTTCATTCGAAAAGAGTTTAACGATATGTAATTATCTCTTATATCCGAGGTCAGTTCCCGGTTTGATTCAATCATTTCACTCAGCTTGAGGAGATGATCGTATATATCCTGAAAATAAGCCCGCTTTTGTTCCTGAATAATAAACCTTTTTGATTCTAGTATCCTGTATATTAACTCTCTCATTGGCATGATGGTTCGCCTTAGTTTCAACAAATCCTTTCGAACTCCAAATACTTTGTTAATGAGCGTATCCGTCGCTTTTTTTGATCCGTAATAATTTTCAACGGAGAGTAGATAATCCTCCAATTCCTGAACCATCGGAAAAAAACTGTCTACAATTTTATCCATAATTTTGTAGCTTATTTCAACAGGTCTAAAACGATTAACATCTGTAACCTTCTCAAACATTTCCCATACAGCATTCATTTCTTTCAGGTCTTGAAAATGAAAAGAGACGATGAAGTTCTCTCCCATAAACAGGTCTACCTCATGTGCTTCTAGTGTTTTTTTATTTAATGCATGAATAACAAGAAAGCTAAGGTTTTCATAGTACTCCAGCTTGGGACGCTGAAGAAAATGTACGCAGTCTTCAATCGCAAGTGGATGAAACTGAAAATGACTGCTAAGTAAGAGAATTTCCTCTTTAGTCGGCATGTTAAAGTCTACCCAATACCAATCCATTTCAACGAGAGTATCCAATGCTGGGTTAATGAGTAGCTGCTTTTCTTTGTCCACAGAAAGTATTCTAATCATAAGATTCTCCTGACCTCTGGTTATTTATTCTTTCTAACTCTCAATATCTTTATCTTATTATTCTTAGCTGCACTTTTTACACTCTTCCTCCGTGTGTTCAGTATGTATGAACAGATCGTTTAACTTCTTTGCCCTGGCTCTCGCTTGGCTCAAAATGCTTTTTCCTCAAACAGGTTAGTGATAAGGGCAAAAAGAAAAACTGAATTCCCTATATTGTACAACAGAGAGTTCAGTTTTTCTTTTTTATAAACAGCTTAACTTTATTTTAATCCATTTAAAAAACCGGATAACGGTCATCCTATACTTGAAAACCTGGTCAGGCTCGACTTTCCCTGTCCCCCATTACCACTAATAGATCTTCTTTATGAATAATTTTGGATACGATAAAATCGCGGCCACTTACAATGGCCACGACGCTGATGCTGTATACAGCACGGATTTCAAGCTCCTGCAGCCTTTGCCTTTCTTTTTCTTAAAGAAACAGACCGACAATTGTTGCAGAAAGAACAGAAGCCATCGTTGCCACCAAAAGCATTTTTAAGCCAAAACCAGCTACTTTTGCCCCTTGCTCCTGGCTAAAGCTTTGCACGGTTCCCTGGATGATTCCAATTGAAGCGAAGTTTGCAAAACTGATCAGGAATACAGATACGATACCGACTGTTTTGGCAGTTAAGGTATCAAGTAACGGAGCAAAGCCCAGCATGGCAACGAATTCGTTTGCCAATATTTTTGTTGCCATAACTGCTCCTGCTTGAACAGATTCCGCAATTGGAATTCCCATTACGATGGCAACCGGTGATAATACATAACCAAGGATGGTTTCAAGCTTCATGCCTGTGACCCCTTCAATGCCATAGTTAATCATTGCAAGCAATGATACATAAGCGATCAGCATAGCGGCAACAATCCCGGCTACTTTAATACCATCCACTGCGCCATTTCCAATTGCCTCGAACAGAGACTGCTCTCTGACCATTTCACTAATATTCACATCTATATTCTCTTCTTTCACTGGTGCAACGATGGTTGCTAAAATCAAACCGCTCATAATGTTAAGCGGCAGTGCGACTAACACGTACTCTGCTGGAATCATTGTCATATAAGCAGCGACAATGGAAGCTGACACAGAAGTCATCGAGGCTGTCGTAGCAACAAATAACTGGTTTAAATTAAAACCAGGAAGCTGGTTTTTAATCGCCACAATGGCGCCGGTATCTCCAAAGATTGAAGATGTGACGACAGAGAACGACTGAATGCGTGGAAGGCCTGTTAGTTTTGCAATCGCCCCACCCAGGTACTTAATGGTCAAAGGCAAAATGCGGATGTAGTTTAAGATCGACAGCAATGTAGATGTGAAAACGATCAGCAGCAGTACATTGATAAAGAATACAGTCTGACCTTCAGGAACTAGCCCACCAAGGACAAAGTTAATCCCTTCATTACCAAACATCATTATTTTTGCAAAACCTGCCGCAATGGCTTTGAGGATCTGTCCGCCGATGTTTGTATTAAGCATAAATGCTGCAACGGCCAACTGAAGTACGAATAAAATTCCGATTGCACGATAATTGATATTCTTCTTATCATTTGATAACAAGTAAGCTGTACCAAACGTAAGAATGATTCCGACGATACCCACTAAAATACTTGTCATGTTAAGTCTCCATCTTATTGTTTTTGCCTTGTACGAAAAATACGAGCAGTCGAACGATGAAAGTCATTCACTGCTGTAGAAAAACGAACTGTTTATCCTGCTGTTTTTCAGGCCTCTTCCGTATTATGGACAACAGCAGGAGTAACCATGCGTCCCAAGTGTCTGTTGGTTAAGGATCTTCTGCTTCTTAACACCAAAGGTAAGTCCTAAGGTCTGATTGTATAGCGAAAGAAATACCGAGGGTTAATAGTAAAATTCATCATACATAAAAAAACATATCTCACTTTACTCGACCTCTTTATCATTTTTTATTGCAAATGCAACAAAGTTAGGTTAAATTTGATATGTGGTTGTTTTTATTGCATTTGCAATAAAAATGCATACTACGGAGTTCATTATGAAGGAAATTCTTCGTGAAATTGGAATGATCGCAAGTGCATTAAATTCTATAAGTAATATAGAATTTAAAGAATACGGCCTTACAAAAGGGCAGTATTTGTACCTTGTGCGAATATGTGAAAACCCAGCAATCATTCAAGAAAAGTTAGCTGAGATGAGAAAAGTAGACCGAACAACAGCGGCTCGTGTTATTAAAAAACTTGAAATTAATAGCTTTATTGAAAAGAAAGAAGATGAACATAACAGAAAAAATTAAAAACTCTTTCCAGCAGAAAAAGTAAACAAGAGAAATTATTGATTATATAAAGGAGCGACATATTGAAATGACTATAAATATAAAAAAGTGTACCCTTGAAGATTCACGCAAACTTCAAGAAATTAGTTATGAAACATTTAATGAGACATTTAAGCATCAAAATTCACCCGAAAATATGAATGCTTATTTGGAAAGGGCATTTAACTTAAAACAATTAGAAAAAGAATTATCTAATATCTCTTCTCAATTCTTTTTTGTTTATTTTAATAATGAAGTCGCTGGATACTTAAAGGTCAATACGGATGATGCTCAGTCTGAAGAAATGGGTGATGAATCACTTGAAATCGAGAGGATTTATATAAAGAACAAATTTCAAAAACATGGGCTTGGTAAATATCTGCTAAACAAAGCTATGGAAATTGCGATGGAACATAATAAAAAGAAAGTCTGGCTGGGCGTATGGGAAAAAAATGAAAATGCTATTGCCTTCTATAAGAAAATGGGCTTTGTTCAAACTGGAGCCCACTCTTTTTATATGGGTGATGAAGAACAAATTGATTTTATCATGACCAAAACACTGATATAGCTTTAGTAAAGGCGGGTTCTTAAAGTAACGGGTGCATTAGTTTAGGAAGAACTTTTCAAAAAAAGTCTGTATCAATGATTACTTGGTAATCTATGATACAGACTTTGTCTACCGGTAACTAATTGTCCTTATATATTTAACTCTTAGCACTCTTTTTTTGTTACTCTTGTACGGTTCTTACTTTTAATGCATTTGCATTTAAAGGTGCAGACAAGTTGGCTTCATCGTATTCAACAATAACCTTTTGCCCGGCGTTTAAGGATGATTTTGTTTGCTCATCGATTTTATTTAAGTTAAATACATAGCCTTTACTCTCATATTTTTCTTTTATAAGAGAATCTATTTGTTCCTGATTCCCCATTATTTCTTCTTTCCTTATTTCAGTAATTACCCGTATTTCATCCCCGGTTTTTTTCACGATATATCCTTCTGCCACATAGCTTTCTGGTGCCTGTGTACCTTCATTTTTAAAAAGCAGTTTTTTTAATTTTTCACTCTGTTCTTTGCTTAGCGTTCCATAGCCTTCTTCCTGCTTCTCGCTTTGAAAAGAGATGCGTCCATCTTTTAAATAGACTTGGTACTCAAATAACCGTTCAGGCATGTTTTTTTCATAGGTATAGAAAAAAGTAGCTTCTACCTTTCTATCCGGTCGAATATCTGCCATTGTACCTGGCTCCCATTGAACTTCCTTAAATGTTTCTCTTATGATATCTAGATCTTTCTCTTCCGTAATAGTGGCAAAGTCAGTCTCTGATTGCGTGATTGTTTCCCGTATATCTACTCTGGTGAGCTGGTCCAAATCAAATTCTTTTGGTACTTTATTGGAGCAGCCAATTATAAAGAGTGCATTAAGGCTGATAAAAAGGTAAATGAGTTTCTGATGCAATGATTGTTCCCCCTAAAGTTTCTGGAATAATAGTGCATTTAAGTTTAACACAGGAAGTTATCCACAGAAACTAGAGAGTGCTAATCTTTTGACTGCTCTCTTTTTATGCCCTAGATGCTCATAAGCTTATTATGTAAAATCATGAGGCCAGTTGATCGTTGTCCATCACTGGTTAAATTCTTCTTTGTAGTAAAGTATTAGAAAAATAAACATCGATACTTGATTATCTAACCGGCTTTTCGAAAATAAAAACCGAAATTGCCAGGTCCTCTTCTATTTTAATATCATTAAATAAATGCAGTAATTTAGATCCAACCAGCTCTTCTAAACCTTCAGGCATATTTTCTTTGTATAATTCTTGTATCATAACCGTTCGTGCATTATGAATCATTTGCTGCCCTTCTGCTGTCTTCGAAATGAATTTTTCCGATACGGTCAAATTCCCATGCATTTTGGTGACAGCCATATTTTCAACGAAATAAGTGTAAATTTTTTCTGGTCCTTTTCCGAATAAATCTTTTCTTACTTTTCGAATAATCTCATTGAAAGCGGCTTCTTTTTTCATAATCCCTCATCCCTTCTACTAACTATTATACGGTGAAAAACAAAAAAAACGAAAAATAATTTCCTTTCCATCTTGTCTTTTCAAGCAAGAGGCGTATAATTATTTTTGAAATAATCAAGATATAAATGGAATTCTTAATAATTTTTTGTTAAGGCTCTATTACATAATTTTATGGTGGAATGGCACATTAGTAGGCATATGCTAATTGGTTAATCCAGCACAATAAACACCTTAGAGGTGTTTGCTGTGCTGGATTTTTTTATTCCCTGATAAAAAGGAGAGCACTGCAATGAATCAGGAATACATAAAAATTTATTTGGATCATCAAGAGTACCGCGTACAGCCTGGTACAAGTATTTTAGAAGCCGTTAACCAGGTCGGCCTTGCCCTTCCACAAGTGTGTTACGTGCCGGAAGTGGATCCTATCCAAACCTGTGATACATGTATTGTCGAAGCGGACGGGAAATTGGTACGTTCTTGTGCCACACCTGTATCTCAAGGGATGACTATCTCGCTTTCGTCTGACCGGGCGAAGGCTGCCCAGACAGAAGGAATGGACCGGCTGCTTGAAAACCATATGCTGTACTGTACAGTGTGTGATAACAATAATGGAAACTGCACACTGCACAATACGGTCGAAATGATGGGCATTGAGCATCAAAAGTATCCCTTTACACCAAAAGCAGATCCAACAGAAGTAGACATGACTCACCCCTTTTACCGCTATGACCCAAACCAGTGTATTGCCTGCGGCCAGTGCGTGGAAGTATGTCAAAACCTCCAAGTCAATGAAACTCTCTCAATCGACTGGGAAGCAGAACGTCCACGCGTGCTATGGGATAAGAAGGGTACGACTATTAATGATTCTTCCTGTGTAGGCTGCGGCCAATGCGTTACGGTCTGCCCTTGTAATGCGCTAATGGAAAAATCAATGCTCGGTGAAGCTGGATTTATGACAAAAATGGAACCTAATTTATTAAATCCGATGATTGATCTTGTCAAAGATGTGGAGCCTGGATACAGCGGCATTTTTGCTGTTTCTGAAATTGAAGCGGCAATGCGTGAAACAAGAACGAAAAAAACAAAAACCGTATGCACATTTTGCGGTGTCGGCTGCTCCTTTGAAGTATGGACAAAAGGCCGGAAAATTCTTAAAGTACAGCCAACGTCCAAAGCACCTGTTAATGCCATTTCAACTTGTGTAAAAGGCAAATTCGGCTGGGATTTTGTAAACAGCGAAGAACGGATTACCACTCCTTTAATCCGCCAAGGCGACGAGTTTGTAGAAGCCACATGGGAAGAAGCATTGGATCTGGTTGCAAGCAAGCTTGGAGGCATTAAAGAGCAGTACGGCAGCGATGCCCTCGGCTTTATCTCTTCTTCTAAAATGACCAATGAAGAAAATTACTTGATGCAAAAAATGGCCCGCCAAGTATTTGAAACAAATAACGTCGATAACTGCTCACGCTATTGCCAGTCTCCTGCTTCCTGGGGATTGCAGCAAACGGGAGGCATTGGCGGTGACTCCGGCACCATTAAGGATATTGCGTCTGCAGGCCTTGTTATTTTAGTCGGCTGTGCGCCTGCTGAAGGCCACCCGGTGCTGGCGACACGCATTAAACGCGCACATAAACTGCATGGGCAAAAGTTAATTACGGTCGACCTGCGCAGACACGAAATGGCGGACCGCGCAGACCTGTTTGTCCGTCCAAAACAAGGAACGGATTATGTATGGCTTGCCGCTGTGGCGAAATATATGATCGACCAGGGCTGGCACGACCAGGCGTTTGTTAACGAAAAAGTAAACTTCTTTGGTGAGTACGTTAAAGGGCTGGAGCGCTTTACGCTTGAATTTGCCGAAAAAGAAACAAATATCTCGAAAGAAACATTGATTCAAATCGCAGAAATGATCCGTGATGCAGACGGAACGGCTATTTGCTGGGGAATGGGTGTCACGCAAAATGTAGCTGGCTCTTACACATCTGCTGCTATTGCAAACCTGCTTCTTGTTACCGGCAATATGGCGCGTCCGGGCGCAGGTGCGTATCCGCTTCGCGGCCATAATAATGTTCAGGGCGCAGCGGATATGGGTACGATGCCAAACATCTTCCCTGGATACCAGTCTGTAACAAACGATGAGATCCGCGCTAAATTTGAAAATGCATACGGTGTTGCCATTTCCCCAAAACCAGGCCTTGATAACATTGAAATGCTTGCCGCAATTGATAAAGGCGATTTAAAAGGCATGTATATTGCAGGCGAAGATATGGCATGGGTAGATGCGGACTCCAACCATACGCAGGATATGCTGGCGAAATTAGATTTTCTCGTTGTGCAGGAGATTTTCTTCACGACAACCGCTCAATTTGCGGATGTGATTTTGCCAGGCGCGCCGTCCTTAGAAAAAGACGGAACCTTTACAAATACAGAACGCCGCGTGCAGCGTCTGTACCAATCGCTTGAGCCGCTTGGAGACAGTAAGCCGGACTGGTGGATTTTTATGCAGATAGCGAAGCGGTTTGGCTATGAATGGAACTATTCTCACCCGAGTGAAATTTTTGCGGAAATGGCGGGCTTAACACCGTTTTTCAGCGAGTGTAATTATGATGTATTGGAAGGGTGGAACAGCTTTAGCTGGGGTTCTCCGGACGGAACAGATACGCCGGTTCTCTTCTTAGACGGCTTTAATTTCCCGGACAAAAAAGCGCGTTTCGCCCTGTTTGATTATGTACCGCCAGTAGAATATCCGGCAGAATTTGATTTAACAATGAATAATGGCCGGCTGCTGGAACAGTTCCATGAAGGAAATATGACCAACAAATCAAACGGCATGAACAAAAAGCTGCCAACCGTTTTCGTCGAAGTTTCACCGGAACTCGCAAAAGAGCGCGGTGTAGAAAGCGGCTCACTCGTCCGCCTTTTATCTCCTTACGGTTCGATTAAGCTGAATGTATTAGTGTCAGATCGTGTTTACGGGAAAGAAGTTTATGTGCCGATGCACTCGACCAGTCATGAAAATGCGGTCAACCTTCTGACCGGGAATGGTTTTGACGTGATTACCCATACACCGGCTTATAAACAAACAAAGGTGCGGATGGAAGTACTGAGCGTTAATGGGGAAAACCCACTGCCAAAAACAAGTCCAAGAACCAAAGAACGCCATCCTCAAAATGGAGTGGAAGTTGAACGCAAGTGGAAACGGCCAGGGTATGTTTCACTGGTTGACTAATGAGTAGGAGGTAAAAGAATGGCAAGTCCAATCCGCACACTTAAAAAGCGCGAGTGGAGTGAAGAAGAAAAAAAGCAGCAGTCCCTCCACAAGCTGACAGACAGTTTAACAGAAAACGAAGAAGCACTTCAGAAAACAATGGCTGTTGTCCGCGAACTGCATGACAGCGGCATTCTTGAAGCAGCAGAGTCTATGCTGAAAGCGAAAGAAAATATTGCAGAGGTGGCATTAGGCCAGGTAAGCCGGAAAGAAGTCACCTCCCTCATCAACAATGTAATGGCTGCGGCCGGCATTTTAACCGCCATTGATCCGGAACAAACGAAAAAGTTATTAGCCGGTGTCGCCAGCGGGCTGGAAGAAGCAAAAGAAAACAACGATCAAAAAGTCCGCCTGTTTGATTTAATGAAGGCATTGAAAGACCCGGATGTGAACCGGGCGATGAACTTCGGCCTTCACTTTTTAAAAGGTTTAGGAAAAGGCATAAAAGAATAATTCATATAGGGGGAAGGGCATGCTCCCCCTTCCCCTCTCTATATAAGAGCTATAAATCCAGCAGAATGCTGGAGTGTTTCGAGCACATTATACATAAAGGGATGGAATGACCGTGGCTCTAACTGAAACAAATCGGAAGATTCTCCGATTCAGCAGCGGAGAGGCCGAGTATAAAGAGGATCGTATTGTCACTGAATACCCCGTAACTGTAAAAATTAATAATGAAGAATTTGTTACAATGGTCTGTACGCCAGAGCATATAGAAGATATGGTGATTGGCTATCTAGCTTCTGAAGGGGTTATCCGCAAGTACGAGGATATTCAAGAGATATGGCTGCAGGAAGAAGAAGGATACGCCCATGTAAAAACGGCCAGAATCAATTCTTACTATCAGCAGTTTCATAATAAGCGCTATATTACCTCCTGCTGCGGCGCAAGCAGACAGGGGTTTGTTTTTGTAAATGATAAATTCACCGCAAAGAAGATGAAGAATAGGAATGTCAAAATCTCAGTGGAAGATTGTTTCCGCTTAATGAACGAAATGCAAAGTTCTGCGCAAACGTTCCAGCAGACGGGCGGCGTCCATAATGCAGCTCTCTGCGACCGTAATGGAATTGTTTTAAGCAGAATGGACATAGGGCGTCATAATGCGCTTGATAAAATTTATGGATATTGTTTAAAAAACCGAATTACGATGCTTGATAAAATTCTTGTTTTCAGCGGCCGCCTTTCATCAGAAATATTATTAAAGGCAGCTAAAATCGGCTGTGAAGTGGTACTCACTAAATCCGCTCCAACAGAATTAGCCCTAAACCTTGCAGAGGAGCTGCACATCACAACGGTAGGTTTTATCCGCAGCCAATCTTTAAACATCTATACCTGTCCGGAACGGATTTATAATGGTTAAAGCTTGATTTAAAGGTGCCCTATTCCTTCAATGCTAAAAACCGATGGGCCGTTTGATGCCTGATTAAATGATGCGTCGGCTGAATTAGCGGGCTTCATCAAATACTCGGCGCGCGGGTGACATGTTCCAGAATAGGACACGCTCAGCATTGAATCTCAAGGAGAGCTGCTGTTCGTTTTGCTCTCGCCCAAACGAAAATACTGTCAATTAACCGTATAGCTTTTCTTTTAAATAAACGGCTCTGTTTAATTCTCATTTAACAGAGCCGTTTATTTTGTGTTCTTTCGTATTAAACATAAAAAGAAGGACATAACCTTCCCTTCTTCTGTATTTCATTGTATAAACATCGCATTTATAATGCTTAATCACTAATGATATTCGCTATTTATGGTAAGCTTTAATAGGAAAAAATATTTGAAGAGAGGAATTATATGAGTAAAATCAAAAAGCATAAGCCCAGTAAACTTAAAATGATAATGCGAGGATTATTAGTCATCCTCGGGGGATTTATCGCTGCATACGGACTAGAAACCGTATTGATCCCAAACAACGTGTCAGATGGAGGTGTGACAGGCCTTAGTATCGTCGGCTCACAATTATTTGGCTTGCCCTTAGGCATACTTATTGCGGTTTTGAACCTTCCTTTTATCTGGTTAGGATATAAACAAATTGGAAAAAGCTTTGCCATTTTTTCGGTTATCGGCATCGCTTCACTCGCGATTGGCACAATTCTCATGCACCATACACCCGCTATTATTGAAGGCGATACATTGTTAGTGACAGTCGTTGGTGGTATTATCCTTGGTTTCGGGATGGGGTTGGCCTTGCGTAATGGCGGCGCATTGGATGGAATTGATATGCTTGCCGTACTGCTTTCTCGAAAATTACCGTTTGGGACCAGTGATCTTATCCTTTTCTTAAACATCTTTGTATTTATTATCGTTTCCACTGTATTCGGCCTGCAAGGAGCTATTCTTTCGGCCATTGCTTACTTTATTGCTTCTAAAGTCATACATATTGTGGAAGAAGGTTTAAGCGGCTCTAAAACCTTCCAAATTATCACCACTGAATCTGAAATAATGGTAGAAACCATACGTGACCGCTTAGGCCGCAGTGCCACGTATAAAGAAGCGTACGGCGGTTTTTCCCATGAAAAATTCAAAGAAATCACATGTGTCATTAACCGCTTAGAGGAAACCAAACTAAAGGAAATCATTAATGAAATTGACCCAGGAGCTTTTGTTACTGTGTATGACGTGGCAGAAGTAAAAGGCGGCAATTTCAAAAAGAACGATATCCATTAAATACAAACGGCACTATTTGTATAGGAACAATCAACAATAAAACTCAGCAGAATCAAATAAAAAGAATAGCCATTGATGGCTATTCTTTTTTCTACCCTTGCATTTTTTCTTTTCGTTTAGCCTAAATACACTATCCAATTAAATAGGTTACTCAAAAAGAGACAATCACCATTGGAGCAATCCATTGTCTTATAAATGATTCAAGCGGCAGCTCTTCCTATAGAAATCGCTCTGAACATTCTTCTTTGACTACGCACTCCGTTACTTGAACAATTAAACCTTATTTTTCAAATTTCACTAACGTTTTTTCAGGTATTTCAATTTGGCCAACGTCAAAACTGTTGATTTGAAGAGTAAACTCACCTTCTCGCCTGTCAGTTTCTTCCCACCCAACAAACTATACAGTTCAAAAAAATCACCTTTTTCAAGGTAACCATCCATCATCTTACAAAGCAAGGTTAGTTTTTTTCAACTCGGCACAAATTTCTGGAGTTGTATAGTCAGAGATCTTAATACCTCAGTGAATAAATACTTCATAAACCAAAAGAAAATTTGGGAAGCCCGGCGCTCTGGCAATACCACAATAAAAAGCCGAAGAAGCTGTGTACCAGTGCTTTTCTTCTCCCGTGCTAGAAACGCGGCTTATACATAAAGGTTTAAGGGAATGGTACTTTATGGTACCGGGAACCGACCATACTTCAAAGAACTGCTTCGGTTTCCCTCTCAGCCGATATGAATGACTGGCTGCGAAAAAAGGCGAACAGACCGGAAAAGTATCCAGGATATAATTTTTGGGATTCCCGAAAAAGTGTATCCGCGAGAAAAAAGTTGAACTCCCTATGTTAAGTATTTTTATACCAAGTCATATCAGGAATTTATGAACTATAACACTGAAAGGAGACATTAGATGATTGAAGATAATAAAGTGGCACTGATAACAGGGGCTAACTCTGGAGTTGGGTTGGAACTGACAAAAAAAATATTATCAAAAGGCTGGGAAGTAGCTGCCTTGATTCGATCTGACTTTCCAAGCCATGATCCACTTATCCTACAAGCACTTAAAACGCGGCATTTAAGAATATATAAAGCTGATTTAGCTGACTTTTCCAGCCTTAGGAACGCACTTGGCCACATCAAAGCCCATGAATCCCATATTGATTTACTTTTCAACAATGCAGGGGTTTATTTCAATGAATACCAATATTCCAAACAAAAACGTGAGATGCATTTCGAGTTGAATACATTGGTGCCTTATATTATATTGATGGAACTTAAAGAGCTGTTATTAAAGGGCAAGATGAAAACGGTGATCAACACTTCTTCAAATACTTTTTTGGTTTTAAAGAAATTGAACTTAGATACATTAATGAAGCCTGGGAGAACTCGTTTTAGAAAAATTATTGGTCCTTACGCACACAGCAAGCTGGCTCTCTCTCTTTGGACAAAAAGAATTGCTTCAGACCTATGGACGGAAGGGATAAAGATTCGCAGTGTGTGCCCTGGCCCGAGCAGAACGAAATTGACTAAAGCTAAAGGGCTGCCCATCTTTATGAAGCCCATCCGGAATTTGATTTTTGCGCCTACCAGCAAAGGGGCTTCCCGCTTATACAATGCTGCCTTTAACTTTGGAGACGAAGCAACTGGGATTTTTATAAACAAGGGCAAAGAAACGAAAATAAAGTTTTCAGGGCATGAAGAATTGGTGCTCACTAAACTACATGATATTTACAGAAATGAATTTGTTGTTTAGTTTTTCACTGCATTAGTGTGACTGTTTTTGGCTGCGGCTCCGTACTGCTAAACTAGCCGCTGTAAACAATGAAAATCATGAAAATTTGACTCTTCAAGGGTGAAAAATAAAATGAAAATAATATCCACTACAGATTCCATTTGAACAGTCTGGAATTGGTTTCGGGAGAATACTGAATATTGAATTCGAAGAAGAGATGCTCTTGGTTTCCCTGCCCATGAATATTAAGGGTGGGCTGTGAAAAAAGTAAAAGCATGCAGAATATTGCCGCGGAGATCCTTGAGGAAGTATATCAGCGAGAGAGAAACTAAAGTGGAAATCAACTAATTTACAATAATACTCTTAGCAAAAAGGAGTTGACTTGGGAAGATCAGCTTCTTTTTGCTGTAAGTCCATTATTAAAAAGAATGCTTTTTTCAGCTCCTATTGCCAAAAGAATGGGCAAACGGCATGTTATTTATTCAATCGGTGGCGGATAAAAGCAATCAGCAGCATTACGACAGGCAAAATAATAAGGAGCGGGATTGCAGCATACAAGATATATACGGTAGCACCCTCTTCTGTGTGTTCAGCCATATCCTCTGCCATCATCACAGAAAGAAATGCGAGAATAAGGCCTGCCGGAAAAATCATTTGCTGATGATTTTTTAAGCGGAACAAATCCACCATTCCAATGACCGAACAGTATAAGTAAATGCCTGCTTTAAAGAAAACGGTAATTAATAACGTGACGACCACGAGTGCATCCAAACGCTGGATAAATTCTAAAAAGTTAATCTTTCCTACTGTAGCCAGTAAAGGAAAAGGAGATCTTAGTACCTCACTGACACCCAGTACCGCAACGTTTAAAGCGGCGTTATAACTCAAAATAAGGCCGCTGATAATTAATGAAGCTACTCCAATTTTTTTTACTGCATCTGCACGATTCAAATAAGGAAAAAGCATGGCGAAAACGAATGCTTCTCCGAACGGAAAAATTAAAAACGCCGGAGAATAAAAAGCCGTTTCCAATATAGGCTTCCATCCATATTCTAAAACAGGCTTCAAGTTGTTAGGATCTACGGTGCCGGTTACATAAACAAAAAGATTTCCGATGATTCCGATAAAAATCAAAAAGACTCCTAGTATTTCAGCTGTCCTTGCAAATACTTCAATTCCAAGGTAAAGCACATAACATATGGTGAATACAAAAAGCATGGCCACAACAAGTAAAGGAATCTCCGGCATCGTTGCCGTAATCAATACTTCACTGAATTCACGCACATTTCTGGCAGAGACATATAAAAAAAAGATCGTATACAGCAATCCAACAATCCACCCTATATATGGGCCAAATATTTTTCTAGCGTATGCTGTAAGCGGTAAGGAAGGGTAATAGCGGAACAGCCCATAGGAAACCAAAAATAAAACCAGTCCCCCGCCCATGCCTAATAGAAGGGATAGCCAGGCATCCTTTTTTGCTGCTATCATATGGCCTACCACTACCGCAGTCCCCATTTCGAACATAAAGAGTAAGAGAAAAAATTGAATACCGCTTATTTTCGCTCTTTCCATGAAAAAAGCCCCCTCCCCTCGCCAAAATCTTTCTTTACTCTGAGCAGTGATTTGTTCGCAGTATTCCAACATTCTTAAATTATTATTCGTACGGTTGTTGGACTTCATCATATCTATTATTAAATGTTTGGCTAAATAAGTGTGCGCATGATATGTTCCGGAATAGGGGGTACTCAGCATTGGAGGGGTAAAAATTTGAAAGTGGCGCATCAGCTGCTGGGTTGCTCAGCACGAGGTATTTACAAAGCATGTACAGCGTTTCAATATCACGCGGCTGAATACTCTTCACTATCTGTTTTTCGCTCACTTTCTTCACTTCTTTCCTGTGGTTGGCCGGGATTGTTTAGTTGAAACATTCCTCCATACTTCCGGATTGCTTCAACTAAACCTTTCCTTCTGCATCAATCCGGTGGCAGCTAATCAAAACGAGATCATATCTACCTTTTTCTATTCTTTTTGGGTAAGAACGTGGCTTTTCTGTTATAAATTGCTTGGTTGCACGAATGGCTGGGGGCAACAGGCTTTTTTCAGGTAAGAATGGGCAGGTAAGATCCGGTCCCGCCTTTTTACCCCAGCGGTTCTTACCTGGAAAAACTCAAGTTTCCCGAAACAGTTCTTACCTGTTGTTCAGCTCCAAATCTGCCGGTATTCTTTTGTCATTTCATAAGGAATTTGCCCAGCTTCCTCCTCTTTATTGCTCTGTTGTTTCTGGCATCCATTCTCTTCAAAAACAGCCCTTTTTAATAAATAATCCTGCTTGATGATTTCGTAACGGTGATGAGTCTTCATATACATAAGAAAATCTGCAAAGTTTTCCCGGTTTAACACATACAGCTGCACATGATTTCCGTACAGATTGTGAAAACCTTCCTCCATTACAGCCAGATTCCGCCAGCTGGCATCCTGAAAAAAACTTACGGTTATGATAATCAAGATCACGCACAAACTTGTCTTTAGAATAGTAAGTAAGCCGTACTGCGGCTCTGTATCGCTATCTTGTTGATAAAGCAGTAATGTTCCCTCGTATGCGAAATGAAAGGCCAGATAGCCACGGCTGCTACCTTTGCATCCGGATGAGCGGACCTGACCGGCTGTTTTGAAAATTAGTCTTCTAATTCATGAATTCTTCTCGTTACATCGCTTTTTTAAATCTCCATGTTTCTGAGCAATTTCTTTAAGCCTTCTGCTTTCCCCCCTCATCACACCCACCTTCTTTCATGACGTTATAGGGCTCTTTGCAGTTGAAAGAACAAAGGATCAAAAATTAAGCGTCAGACATCTAGTTTGCCGACATGTGAAAAGCTGCTTATGTCTGACGCTTGTAGGTCGAGATATTTCCTAATAAAGATTTACTGTGTTAAATGCGTCGGACGTTCAAAAGTTCCACGTCGGACGTTCTCGGTGCGATATCATTGCTACAGCGGCTTTTGTTAAACATTCAGCGTCATGAGTCGGTTATTAATTTACTTTTGGTTCAAAACCTTTTATATATTTTATTTAATCTACAGCTTTTCCGTTTATCCTTACTTCAAAATGAAAGTGCACCCCATGCGAATGGTCGGTGTCGCCCATCGCCTCAATCTGCTCACTGGCTCCACTTATAGTACCGGTTGGAATGCTTTTTTGCTTAATTGACCATAGCGGGGTGTGATTTCATTTCCATAATCGATGATGACTAAGTAGCCGTATCTTATTTCTTTCAGTTCACCTATTTAATTTACTGGCATTCACTTTGCCACATATAAAAAAATAAGTGATGGAGAAAACTTTACAATTATGAAGAGCTATATGCTTAACGATAAAAAGCCTACCTTAAGGCGGGGGATATCGCTTAACACTTACTAATTTCCGGCAATTGTATTGAATGCTAGATTCGGTTTCACTATATTTATACGGGCGAATTTCTTTAGTATGTTCTTCAATTAAAGGAGACTCCGTTTAGCAAATGTCTTCTCTATTCGATTTTGAAATTCCTCATACGTACAAAGTATTTTGGCTTTATTTCTGTTTCACAGTACTCGTATCCCATTTAGTAAATCTTAATGCAGGCCTGTTAGGTTAAGAAACAAACACTATATACGTTGCACCCGAAACCCTAAGCTTCTAAATGATAGGATGCTCTCAACAATTAGTTCACAAAATAATCTTTAATGAATTGATAAAACCGCTTGGCTGCTGGTGATATATATCTGCCCTCTACCCGGGCGAGCCCTATCACCCGATAGGACTTAGATGAGCGTATGCGTATTCTTGAAACCCGGCTCCAGTCGATTCCTTTAAAATCCGGGATAAGCGTAACGCCCAGTCCAGCTGTCACAAAAGCCACGATCGTGTGCACCTCTTCGCCTTCAAAAGTGATTTCCGGACTTATCCCCGCTTCTTGAAACAATCTGTCTGTAATTCCCCGAATGCCGTTTCCTTTTTCTAAAAGCACAAACGTTTCATCAGCAATCTCCCGTAACGTTACGCTTTCGTAATGGGCGAGGCGGTGATCGGCGGGTACAATCAAAAACAATTCTTCCTTCCACAATTCGGTCCAATGGATTTGTTTAGTGTCCGGTGTTGAGGATACGAGACAAAAATCAATTTCGCCTGCTTCCAGCTGTTTAAGAAGCGAGTCGTTTCCATTTTGTTTAAAGCGGAATTTAACATTCGGGTATTCCGCCTGAAAAGACCTGACTAAGCTTGGAATCAGATACGTGCCCAGGGTAGGCATAAAGCCTAACGATATTTCTCCAAAGTCAGGGTCAAGCAAGTCCTGAATCTCCTGCTTTACCTCTTGAAATTCCTTCATAATCCGGTCCGCCCGCTCCAGAAACAGCTGCCCATACTGATTTAGTTTAATGGTGCGTCCCTGCCGCTCAAATAACGGAACACCGAGTTCTTCCTCAAGCTTCGCCATGGACCGGCTTAGGGCAGGCTGAGAAAGAGATAAAACCTCGGCTGCATTGGTGATGTGCTGCAAGCGTGCCACAACCCGAAAATATTCAATTTGCTGCCATTCCATCCATGTCTCACCTCTTTATTGGAGTAACAATAGTATATACCTTTTTTGCATGAATAACATGCAATTAATAAATTAGACATTATTATTCATCAGTCATATCATAAAACCTATAGAGACCGTTTAAACAAAGAAAAGGTTTTCTATTTTGCTCAATTCATGAGGCATTTTATTTGAGGGGGATCATGTATGGCAACAAGCAAGGAATTTTTCTACCGGCGGCTGCATTCATTGTTGGGCGTCATTCCGGTCGGTGTTTTTTTAATTCAGCATTTAGTGGTCAATCACTTTGCGACAAAGGGACCGGAAGCATTTAATCAGGCGTCGCATTTTATGGAGAACCTGCCATTCCGTTATGCACTTGAGGTATTTATTATTTTTCTTCCTATTTTATTTCATGCGATTTATGGACTGTATATTGCTTTTACAGCGAAGAACAATGTAAACCGGTACGGTTATTTCCGGAACTGGATGTTTACGCTTCAGCGTGTATCAGGCGTTGTTACGCTCGTTTTTATCGCCTGGCATGTATGGGAAACAAGAATTCAAGCTTTCTTTGGGGCAGAAGTAAACTATGACATGATGGCCAATATTTTAGATCATCCAGCTATGCTTGCATTCTATATTGTCGGGGTTCTTTCCACAGTCTTTCATTTCGCAAATGGCTTGTGGACATTCGGCGTAAGCTGGGGCTTGACTGTTACCCCTCGTTCTCAAAGAATTTCAACATATGTCACATTGGGTATTTTTATCGCATTATCATTGATTAGCATTCGTACCATTTTCGCTTTTGTTTAATTTGAATGCGTTAAATAAGGTGGGGTTTAGATGAATAAAGGAAAAATTATCGTCGTGGGCGGCGGTTTAGCCGGATTAATGGCGACCATTAAAATTGCAGAAGCAGGAAAACAAGTAGACTTATTTTCACTCGTTCCGGTAAAGCGCTCTCATTCTGTTTGTGCCCAGGGCGGCATTAATGGAGCAGTCAATACAAAAGGAGAAGGAGATTCTCCCTGGGAGCATTTTGACGATACAGTATACGGCGGGGACTTTCTTGCCAACCAGCCTCCGGTCAAAGCGATGACTGAAGCGGCACCAGGTATTATCCACCTACTGGACCGGATGGGTGTTATGTTTAACCGTACGCCGGAAGGGCTGCTGGATTTCCGCCGCTTCGGCGGCACCCAGCATCACCGTACCGCTTTTGCCGGTGCGACTACCGGCCAGCAGCTGCTTTATGCACTCGATGAACAGGTGCGCCGTTTTGAAGTACAGGGGCTTGTGACCAAATTTGAAGGCTGGGAATTCCTTGGTGCAGTTGTAGACGAAGAACAGATCTGCCGGGGAATTGTCGCTCAAAACTTAATGAGTATGGATATTCAAGCTTTCCCGGGTGATGCGGTGATTATGGCAACAGGCGGTCCCGGGATTATCTTTGGTAAATCTACAAACTCGATTATCAACACAGGCTCAGCGGCCTCTATTGTGTATCAACAGGGCGTTCATTATGCGAATGGTGAGTTTATTCAAATTCATCCGACGGCGATTCCCGGCGATGACAAACTCCGCTTAATGAGTGAATCGGCGCGCGGTGAAGGCGGACGTGTTTGGACATACAAAGATGGAAAGCCATGGTATTTCCTTGAAGAAAAGTATCCGGCCTACGGAAACCTGGTACCGCGGGATATTGCCACTCGTGAAATTTTCGATGTATGTGTCAGCCAGAAGCTGGGCATTAACGGCGAAAACATGGTGTATTTAGATCTCTCTCATAAAGACCCGCATGAATTGGATATAAAGCTTGGCGGTATCATTGAAATTTATGAAAAATTCATGGGTGATGACCCGCGTAAAGTGCCAATGAAAATCTTCCCTGCCGTTCATTACTCTATGGGCGGATTATGGGTGGATTACGACCAGCAAACCAATATTCCAGGTCTTTTTGCGGCCGGCGAATGCGAATATTCACAGCACGGGGCCAACCGCCTGGGAGCCAACTCCCTTCTTTCCGCTATTTACGGCGGCATGGTGGCCGGCCCGAATGCAGTCCGCTATATTAACGGCCTCGAGAAAAGTGCCGATGCGGTTTCTTCCACTGTTTTCGATCAGCATGTGAAACAGGAACAAACAAAATGGAACGATATTTTATCTATGGGTAAAGGAACAGAAAACGCCTATATTCTGCACAAAGAGCTTGGCGAGTGGATGACAGCCAATGTAACGGTCGTCCGTTATAACGATAAATTAAAAGAAACAGACAATAAAATTGTAGAGCTTCTAGAACGTTATCAACACATCGATATTAATGATACAGCCAAATGGAGCAACCAGGGAGCGGCCTTTACCCGCCAGCTTAAAAACATGCTGCACTTGGCCCGCGTAATGACGATCGGTGCACTCAACCGGAATGAAAGCCGCGGCGCTCACTATAAACCTGAGTTCCCAGAAAGAAACGATGAGGAGTTTTTGAAAACAACCATGGCGGCCTTTACCGGTGAAAAATCGGCGCCAGCCTTCCATTATGAAGATGTGGATGTATCATTAATTGCTCCCCGCAAACGCGATTACTCGAAGAAAAAGGAGGAGAAGGCATGAGCGAACACAAAATGGTTTCTTTTATTATTACACGTCAAGATACCGCTGATTCCACTCCCTATGAAGAAGAATTTGAAGTTCCGTACCGTCCAAATATGAACGTGATTTCCGCGTTGATGGAAATTCGGCGGAACCCTGTCAATAAAAAAGGAGAAAAAACAACACCTATTGCATGGGATATGAACTGTTTAGAGGAAGTGTGCGGGGCTTGTTCTATGTATATTAACGGCAAGCCGCGGCAGTCCTGCACAGCGCTTGTGGACAAGCTTGAGCAGCCGATTCGCCTGGCTCCGATGAGCACCTTCCCGGTTGTCCGCGACCTTCAGGTCAACCGGAACCGTATGTTTGATTCACTCAAACGGGTAAAAGCATGGGTCCCAATTGACGGCACGTATGATCTTGGTCCGGGACCGCGTATGCCTGAGAGAAAACGCCAGTGGGCTTATGAATTATCCAAATGCATGACCTGCGGCGTTTGTTTAGAGGCCTGCCCGAATGTAAACAGCAAATCTGATTTTATCGGGCCAGCCCCTCTCTCCCAGGTGCGTTTATTTAATGCCCATCCAACAGGAGCGATGCATAAAGCAGAGCGCCTTGACACCATCATGAGCGATGGCGGACTGACAAATTGCGGGAATTCGCAAAACTGTGTGCAGTCCTGTCCGAAAGGCATTCCGTTAACAACATCGATTGCCGCCTTAAACCGGGAAGCAACATTCCAGTCGTTCCGTAATTTCTTCGGCAGTGATCAAGCATAGTAAGAAGGAATCCGACTACGTACCTCTGTCGAGTTAACCTACTTCATTAATCAAAAAACCACCTCTTACCGTACAACCGGTAAGGGGTGGTTTTTAATTTTTTTTAGGAGCGGACCGTCTACCGTTCGGATTAAAATTGCTTTTTCTTCTGATATCGCATATTCACTTAATGAAAAAGCACCTTCTGGCATGTCTACTTGAGCATCAATTCGAAAAGGATTTTTCTTCAATTCATCATCTATCTTTTTGGCGGCATTTAAAGTGAGATTTTTTGAAAAACGAACCACGATATCAATATCACTTTTTTCTGTAACTGTTTCATTTCCGCTGGCCAGCTCAAATCCAAGGCTTCCAACAGGACCCCATTTAAGAGAAGTGCAGTTCATTACTTGACTGATTTGTTCTAAAGACTGAAAAATTTCCTTCGAACGAGTCTTCCACCCTTTTTCTTCCGTCAGCTGTTCAGGTGAAACTCGGCTTACAATAAGATCAACAGGTAAAAAAGCGCCAAACCGTTCACTTCTTACGGAACCGCGTACGCCGACAGCCACCAATCCCTGGGCGGCACGGGCCCGACGCACGACCACAAAAGGTGCTTTAGCAAGGGCTGCTTCCACCCACTCTGGTACAGATGTGTAGCTGATCAAATCTTCGGCTTTTTTAATCTTTAACAAATCATGTGGCTTTAACTCCATTGTTCATTCAACTTTTTTCTTACTAAAATGGATGCAGCGCGGCCTCCGCCTTGTGCAAGAGGAGATGTGAGCCGAACTTCTAAACCCGTTGAGCCAATCATTTTAATATCTTCAATCGCTTCTTTTACTTCTTTATAAATCATATCGCGATCCTTTAGCTCTGGGCTGTCCGCCTCTGCTCCATCGACCAGCGAATGCAAAGCACCAAGCTTTTCGAATGATTCAATGTCGTATGCCATAGCTGTCACCTTTTTTGTTGCCACTTCTAACTCCTCTAAACTTCTATGTGTGATACGGGCTGCCGATTTTTTTGACATAACGTGTACCGTTACACCAGGATCACGCAGGGCAATTAACCGATGGGCCTGCATGCCATGCGATAGAAAAGCACCGGAAATAGCATTACCGGGTATAAATGAAACGACCGGATGACCGTTTAAACGTGCAGAAGCATAAGCATCTACAGCTGCTGCGCAGGCTTGATGAATGCCAAGCAGTTCTTCGTGATAACCATACGCCTGGCTCGGAACATCGACGATCGCCACGATTGCTCGTTTTTCTCCGTTTTGATCTTCTTGAATGGCCTCCCGAACGTATTTTGCAATTGTCCAGCCTTCCCGCAAACCTACTTCTCCGTTTCGTGCTCTTGAAAAGCGGCTTTGCACATCCGGCACAACCGCAATATATCGCACTTTGGTTTCTCCAATTAAAGCATCTGCCACCCGTACAGAAGGAACATTACTTATCTCGGGAGCTCCATCTCGCAGCAGGTCAAACCAAATTTGTCCCCGTCCTTTGGATTTTATGTTTTCTGAAAGGGATTGATTTTCTTCAACTGTTTTTTGACTAGGTTCACCCCACAGCCTCCTTACATCTTCAGGCGTTAACCGCTGTGACAGATCTAATTGATTTAAAAATGCTTCGTATCGTTCCACCTGTTCGGTTCTCGGTGCAAACATGGCACCGCTTTTTATCATACAAAAAACAGCTTCTTTAATAGACTCTGTATCATCTTCAATTAATAAGTCTGCAAAGCCGGCCGCAGTTCGCTGCTCCCCGCCAATGACAGCCCAAATTAATGGCCGGTCTTTGGAATCAAACTCACGAATACCCGCTTCCTGTTCAATTACTTCTGGTCCATTTAATCCAAGGCGGCCTTCTTTCGTCATAATAATAGCGCTGCAAAGACCTGCTGTAATTGACATTCCGCCAAATGCACCAATTTTCCCTGGAATCACTGCAATCACAGGAACATAACGACGAAGCGCTACAATGGCTGCGCCAATTTCAGCAATGGAAAGCAGCCCATAATTGGCTTCTTGAAGTCTCACCCCGCCTGTATCAAACACTAAAACAGGGATCACTTTAGTTCCACTTTCACACTGTTTTAATGCTATTTCCAATGCACCAGCAATTTTTGCACCGGATACCTCGCCTATACCGCCGCCTTGAAAACTTCCCTCGATTGAAATAACCACAGCTTGCTGTTCATTAATAGTTCCTTTTGCTACAATAACGCCATCATCACTTTGAGGCACAATTCCTTGAGGTTCCAGGTGAGGAGACTCCACTCCGTCAAATGGGCTGAGCAGTTCTTTATACGTTCCATCATCCAGCAGTTTTACGGCTCTTTCCCGTCCGCTGCATTCTACAAAACTAGCTCTTAATGTTTGTGTCAAGAGAGCTCACCTCCAATGCCTGAGCAAGGCGTATAGTGACAACACCCGGTGTAGCGCCAAAATCATTGATTTTTACTTTTGCGGCAATATCATGTTGTGCAAAAAAGCGATCAATGACAGCTTCCCATGTTTTTTTAAATCCGGTGACTCCTGTTCGAACGGTGACTTCCGTTTCTGCTCCATCATACGGTTCTACTATCACTTCCATATCGCCTGAACCTACAACCCCAACATGTGCACGCTGGCTGATTTTTTTTGATGCAGGAAATGTATACTTGAGTGTTTCCACGTAAAGCACCTCCGTTTACTGTGTGTATTGCAATTCTTTTAACATGTTATTGTCCATCCTATTTGGCTGCATTTTATCCAAAAAAATTGTAGCAGCAAGCAGGTCCGCGCTGCCGCCTGGAGAAATATTGCGTTTTGTAAATTCTTCGTCCAGTGTCTGTATATAAGAAAGATTGCCAGCCTCCAGCGCTGCGGCTGCTTGCTTTTTTGCAAATCCAAGAGCTTCAGGACCGCCGCGATGCAAAATACATGTATCATTTAAATGGATAATTAAAGCCAGCAGCGCATTCAGCAGAGCGCTGCTTTCTGGCAGCCCAACTGCCCGCGACTTTTCCAGGGTGGGAAGCGCAACATTCATAATATGTGGAAAACCCTGCTGTGCTTCTCCCCTGGCTCCGCTTACACCATATTTTTCAGAAACACGCTTTCCATTTGTAGCCGTAATAGGACAATGCCGATCCGAGTATCGAGCGGTTTCCCCGGCCAGCGAAACCATTTCTTCTATTGAATAGCAGCCTTTTCCCATCGCTGCAGCTGAAACGAGCAGGCCAATCGCCCAGATGGCTCCTTTATGTGTATTGACGCCGCCTGTTGTTTCCAGCATTCTTTGTTCCCCTTGCCGGCCGATTGCGCTAATTTCTTCCCTTAGCAAAATGGACGAGCTCCTCCCATAGCTAATGTACGCTATACCTTCAAACGTTTCTTTTAGTGATACAGCGGACTTTCTCATGAGATCAATGGTCAGGTCCTGGTGAGCGCCATTGTTATTTTTGTCCACCAATCCTGGCTTTGGTGTTAGTTCAACTTCTTCTATTAATGAGAGAACGGCTGCCGAGGCTGCGTAGCGGCTGAATGTCTTTTTTGCACGGCTCATTTTTATCCCTCCTGTTTACCAGCTTCTAAACTTAGCTGGCGGTTCGTACAGCCCATCCGACCATTGAACGATTTCTTCTACACTTTTGGCCGCCAGCAGTGAGCGCTTGGCATCAGTCCGCCGGATATTTAAGTCTTCCGGAAGTGCGATCAATCCTTCGCGCCGCAGGCTTTCTGTTTTCTTTGAATCATGCCCAAGACCAACCGGTGTAACCCCGGCAACTGCCGCAACCGCTTCTCTTCGCTTTTCCATACTGTCTGTTTTGTATAAATAAGCAATACCTTCTTCTGTAACAATATGTGTAACATCATCCCCGTAAATCATAACGGGCACTGTCGCAAGGCCGGTATCTTTCTTGACATCAATCGCATCCAGTGATTCAACAAAAACAGGCTTGTTCCCAGCCTGAAACGTCTCAACAACTTGAACAACCAGCTTTTTCCCGCGGGCCAATGAATCATTGGACGACATCATATTTAACCAGGCCGGTGTTGAATGGCGTCTTCCTCCTGGATTATGTCCCATATTGGGCGCTCCTCCGTAGCCTGCGAGTCTGCCGCGTGTCACAGTAGAAGAGTTTCCATCTCGGTCCATTTGCAGCGTTGACCCGATAAATAAATCGACTGCATATTGCCCTGCCATTTGACAGAGGGTCCGGTTTGAACGCAGACTGCCGTCGTGTCCTGTGAAAAAAACATCCCGGCGGGCTGCCACATACTTTTCCATTCCGACTTCCCCGCCAAAGCAGTGAACGCTGTCAACCCAGCCGCTCTCAATAGCGGGAATCAAGGTCGGATGAGGATTTAGCGCCCAATGCTTGCAAATTTTCCCCTTCAGTCCAAGCGACTCACCGTACGTAGGAAGCAGTAATTCAATGGCCGCTGTATTATATCCAATCCCATGATTCAACGACTGTACTTCGTGTTTTGCATATATACCTTGGATGACCATCATAGCCTGCAAAATTTGAATATCGGTAATATGACGGGGATCGCGTGTAAATAACGCTTCGAGTTCATATGGTTCATCTGCAACCACAATATAATCGATCCAAGAACCCGGAATATCCACCCGGGGCAGTTCATCAGCCAGTTCATTCACCTGGGCGATCACAATACCGTCCCGGAATGCGGCCGCTTCAACAAGCGTTGGCGTTTCTTCGGTGTTTGGGCCGGTATACAGATTTCCCTGCCTGTCTGCTTTATCTGCAGCCACGAGAGCAACAGAAGGGATGAGGTCAACGAAAAGACGGCCGTACAATTCAACATACGTATGAATTTCACCCATTGTCAGTTTCCCGTCTTCAAGCATTTGAGCTATCCGAAGACTTTGCGGTCCTGCATATGCAAAATCAACTTTGTTTGCAATGCCACGTTCAAACAGGTCTAAGTGTTCCGGTCTTGAAATGCTAGACATAATCATATGCAAATCAAACAAATTTTTAGGGTTCGTCTGCGCGAGTGCTCTTGAAAGGAAGGAAGCCTGCTTTTGATTGTTTCCTTCCAGAACAACCCGGTCGCCCGGCCTAATCAATTTTTCCAGTACTTCTACAATTCGATCAGTCGGAATAACTCTTCCGTTAACAAGACCTTTCACACTGTCTATACGCTTTTTTTTCGCATCAAGCCTTGTTGTCCATGAACGTTTTTGAGTTACGGCCTGTTCCATCGTTTCCATCCTTGCAGTCCCCCTTCATGATTTCGATCGTTCGCGTTTTGCTATAAAAGCACAATCATCAAGTCCATTTTCTGCTACTGACATTACCCTAGCCTCGGGAAATGCCTTTGCCGCTAAACGGGAAAGGATATTTCCTGGTGGCATTTCAATAAATAGTCTTGTGCCATTTTCATATAAAACCGTTGACGCATCATGCCATTGAACAGCGGAAGAAACACTTTCAGCAAGGTCTTGTCGAATGTCGACTGGATCAAACAAAAGTCGAGCCCCTCTATTGCCCGCATATGGGATCAAAGGTTTGTAAAACGGGATGTTGTTAAGCATTTCGAACAGTTTTTCTGATACCGATAAGAGAAGCGGACAGTGAGAGGGCGTGCTGACATTCAGGAAGGAAGCACAGCGCGCCTCATTTTGTCTGGCGACATCTAAAATTCTTTGTATCCCGGGCAATGCTCCTGACAGCGTGATTTGATCTGGTGCATTTTTATTTGAAATAAACACAGGGCTCATTTCTTCATAGTACCGGCTGACAATAGACTTCAGCACCTCCTCAGTCATGCCCAGTACAACACCCATACCATATCCCTTTGGGTAGGCTCGTTCCATTAGCTCACCCCGATAACTCACAACTTTTAAGGCATCTTGATAGTCAATAACACCGGCGGCAACAGCCGCGCTAAATGCACCGACGGAATGTCCTGCCACAAAGTCCGGTTTAACACCTGCTGCTTCAAACGCTTTAAAAGCTCCAACGCCAGCAGTTAAAAGAGATATCTGTACAGACTTGGTTGAATAGAGTGCTTCTTTTGAATGATGATTGTATACGCTTTCATTTAGCGTTTTATTTGCGGAAGCTATCACGTCCTGAACTGGAGTTCCTGCTGGCAGGTCATTTAACAGCCCTGGCTTTTGGGAACCTTGTCCGGGAAACAAAAAAGAAATTTTCATATCCTTCACCCCCCTTCTTTACTAGGCATTTACGATTCAAACTTTTGTTGGAGGCTGGAAATCACATCTTCATTATGCTTCACTAGGATGTCAGCTAACTCGGTCATATTTTTTTCTGTTAGTAATTGTATAATCAGTTCATGCTCTGCAATAGATTTTTGAACATTTCCCTCTCTCGCAAAAGAAAGACTTTGAACTCTTAACAGCGGCCATCCAAGGCGTGAATAAACGTTTCGGATTGTTTCGCTTTTGCTCATCTTAATCAGACACATATGAAAAGAGTGGTTCAATTGTGTATAAGAATGAACATCTTCTGCTTTTTTCATTTCCTTAAGAAGTTGATTCATTTCTTTTAGCACTTCTGGGTCTGTTCCGTACTTTTTGATCCGGTCCATTGCCATATTCTCTAACGTATTTCGAATTTCCAGCAAGTCATAGATCTCATTTTCTGTATATTCCTTTACAACTGCACCCTTTCGCGGAATTCTTTCAACGAGTCCTTCGATTGCCAGCAAATAAATAGCCTCACGCACAGGCGCTCTACTCGTTCCATATTCTTCTGCATAGTTTTGTTCTATTAATTTTTCTCCCGGCTGCAAATCGCCTGCAATAATTTGTTCTGTAATATGTTCTGCAATGGAGTTAGATAACGCATTATTTTTAAAATTATGTGGTGCCATCTTGTCACCCCTTCACATTTTTGCAAATTGTCGACTGTCGATTTTCATTATACAAATGTTTTGTAAATAATTCAATATTTAGAAAAAACAAAAAATAAAGTTTGCATTTTTATTTTGTGGCGTTTATGATATTCCCTAGAATACAGTCGACTGTATGCATATCTATTTTGTAACCGCTTACTTTAGCCGATGTTTTCCGATGGCCGCCCTATTATTAAAACAGTGAGGTGGAATAATGGTTATTTTTGGCGTAGCGTTACTGGCAATTTGTATGTTAACCGGTCTCTTTTTCGGTGAAATGCTTGGTGTTTTATTGGGTATTGACGCAAATGTAGGCGGTGTTGGCCTTGCGATGCTTATGCTTGTTTTAATCGTCGATTACTTGAAAAAACGTGGAAAGCTCAGCCAGCCCGCGCAAGAAGGACTTGGTTTCTGGAGTGCTATGTACATCCCAATCGTCATCGCTATGTCGGCAAACCAAAACGTGGCAGCAGCTTTAGATGGAGGCCCTCTTGCTGTTGTGGCAGGTGTTGCAGCTGTGGTAATCAGCTGGATGCTTGTTCCCCTTTTAAGTAAAGGTGCTCACCAAGTTCCGGTTGAGGAAGGCAAGGAAAATCAAATGCTAGCGGGAGGGGAATCAAATGTTTCAAATGTTAAGTGACGTATTTGTAGACAACCCTTTGATTGTTTCTTTTGCCCTTGTCGGTATTACCATGTATATTGCTTATTTCCTGTCTGATAAATTAACGAAAGGCCGTGTTCATGGCTCAGCCATTGCCATCATTTTAGGATTACTTCTTGCTTATGTTGGCGGTGTAACGACTGGGGGCGAAAAGGGCTTATCCGATGTCAGTATCTTCGCTGGCATTGGCTTAATGGGCGGGGGCATGCTTCGCGATTTTGCCATTGTTTCGACTGCATTTGGTGCTAATTTCGATGAAATCAAAAAAGCTGGATTTAGTGGTGTTGCTTCATTATTTATTGGTGTGGTTCTTTCTTTTGTTGTTGGGGTTGCGATTGCTTTTGCTTTTGGTTATACAGATGCTGTCAGCCTTACCACAATTGGTGCCGGTACAGCGACGTACATTGTAGGCCCTGTCACTGGCGCAGCCATTGGGGCAAGCTCTACAGTCATTACCATCAGCATTGCTGCCGGGCTCGTAAAATCTATTTTAACGATGGTAGGCACTCCGTTTATCGCTAAATACATCGGTTTAAACAATCCACGCTCAGCCATGGTATACGGGGGACTCCTGGGAACAACGAGCGGCGTTGCCGGCGGATTGGCGGCTACTAATCCCAAATTGGTCCCATACGGAGCAGTGACAGCTACCTTTTACACGGGACTCGGCTGTTTAATGGGACCCTCTGTGCTTTTTCTACTGACAAAAGCCCTTGTGGGATAACAAGTCTGTTCCATGCCAGCTATATACTGGCATGGAACAATTCTTTTATTTAATCTGCTATCTAGACCTGTTCACCATATCTCCTGCTTCTTCAAACGATTTCAGCAGACAACAAATTATTTTCTTCTGACCATGTATCTTGTTTCCTCTTCATTGGTTATCTCCTCCTTTATTTAGATTGCATTTTTTAAAACGCAGATATCTAACAGATTAAGACATTCCCTTATGCCCTCCTACATGCCTGGCTCTCTGTAGATACGTCCCTCCCCTCATTAAGCTGTACGCATAAAAAACCGCTTTTTTCCCAAAACGATCCCGCAGCTGGTCAATGGTTTCATCTAAAATATGCCGCCGTTTGTCCAGCTTCACCGGTGTAAATAAGTCGAGCTGCTCGTGCCCTGCCGCCTCCAGCCGGCTGCACACGATATGAATCTGGCGCACTGGCTGCCCGTGCCAATGCTTTTTAAACAGCCGCACAAAATGACTGGACAGCTCTGCCGTTTGATTCGTGCTTCTTGGCAGCAGCACCTGGTGCCTGAAACCGCGGTCTTCAATATCCCGTGTGTAGGAAATGCCAAGTGCAATCCCTGCTGCCGACACTCCATGCTGGCGCAGGCGCATCGCTACATCCTCTGTCATTTCCTTAATGACAATGATGATTTCATCTGCCCGGTAATAATCACGCATTAAAATCTGCCCTTTAGAAAAAGATTTCTCCCGCGGTCCTGCTTTCTCAGAAAGAATACTATAGTCTATTCCCCATGCATGATAGTAAAGCTGCAATCCTAAAATGCCGAATTTCTTTTTCAGCTTCCACTTATCTGCATGGGCAAGATCCTTTACAGATTCAACGCCCAGGTTATGAAGTGATTTTGCATATCCTGCTGAAATCCCCCACATATTTGTGATCGGATGAATCGCCCAGACCTTTTCCGGCACATCCTCATATGCCCAGTGGGCAATCCCGTCAGCGGTATCCTTCCCTTCATTATCAAGTGACAATTTGGCAAGCAGTGGATTATCCCCAATGCCGATCGTTACCACCAGACGAAGCTCCTGCCAAATCGTGCGCTGTATCGTGCGCGCAATCGTAATTTTATCGCCGAACAGCCGTCTGGATGCTGTTACATCCAGAAAGACTTCATCAATCGAATAAATATGCAAATCTTCATCCGGCACAAACCGCCGGTAAATATCAAGGATCATTTTATTTACCTGTAAATAAAGAGACATGGAAGGCTCCACAATCACCAGGCGCGGATCTTTCGGAATTTCGTAATTTCGTGACCCTGTCCGGATGCCAAATTCTTTTTTTACCCGTGGCGAGGCAGCCAGTACGACAGAACCGGACCTGTCTTTATTGGCAATCACAATCACATACGCATAAAGCGGATGGATTCTGCGCCGCACGGCCTCCACACTGGCAAAAAAAGACTTCACATCAATGCAAAGAATGTCTCTGCGCGGCAAGTCGTCATCTTCAATTGGTATCCCCATCGCCATCGACCCCTGCAGCAAAAGAAATAGACACGATTTCATCCAATCGAAATGTCGAGTTATATCCTTTTAGTTTAAAGTAAGGCTGCTGTCCTGGAAGCTGGCTGCACTCTGACACGCCCCCGCTCACTTTGAGCAGGCTGTCATCGCCAAATGTATTCAGTTCAAACACAATTTCTTTTTCTAAATGAATGGAGGAATGAATGAGCTGGTCAAATTCCTCGAGCTGCTGCTCATCAAATAAAAGCTCCCTTTTAACAGGTTTGTTTTTTTCCCGGCTGATCATTTCCGCGTGTTCAGAGAGGATCAGCCCCTGCCATTTCATCATTCCGCGATCCTGGTATAATTTCTTCATCCAACATAACTCCTTTCTATGAGAACATTTGTTCCTAACCTACATATATAGTTCCTCATCAGAACAAATATTCCTGCTGGAAAATGAAGTTTTTATTCATGGATCGCCGATGTTGATTAAATTCTCTTATTTGTTTAGCTTGGCGGATATTAGCTTTATCCGCACCGCAACTTCCATTGCTCTTTTATTACTTTCGGTTCCCTGCTCTTTTCTGCAAATAAAAAGGCACGAACCAAACGTCAATCATGGGTTTGGTTCGTGCCTTTAAAGTGTTTAATTGTCTTTGTTGTTTAAAAAAACTGCCTAGTATAAAGTTTTCTTGTTTTACTCATTATTCGGGTTTTTGTTTTCTGCCTCTGCTCTTGCTTCAAACTTTTCCAGCTGGCGCTTCGCAAATTCGCGTCCTCCAAGACCGAATGAAAGAGCAAATGCAACGGCAAGACCGGCTACAACAAACAAGAAGGCAAAATTGACAATGCTTGTCGCGAAGTTAAGCTGTGCCAGTGCCATAAAGATCGCCATAATGATAATCGAATATTTCACAATACTGCCAAATAAACGGTTACCTGTTGCTCTTTGGATATAGTTCCCAAGAAGAGAGGATCCAACAAAACCAAGGCCTAGAATAATTAACGCACTTAAAACAAGCGGCAAATAACTGATCACAGCTGCGCCGATATTATGCAGCACTTCAAGGCGGAGCACATTGAGTGCTTCGACTGTGAAAAAGATAATGATGAGAACTTGAACCGTTTTTCCAATAATGGCTGCAAGATCAAAGGAAGGCATACCAGCTTTAGGATTAGTATTTAAATACTTTGAAACATTGTCAATTCCTGTGCCCTTTAACAGACCGCTAAGCAAGTCTCCTATGAATCTTGCAATCACAACTCCGACCGTAATCAAGATAACTGCCACAAAGATGTTAGGAATCATATTAAGTACTTGATTCAGCATAGCTGTAACAGGGCGCGTGATCGAGTCAATTCCCAGCGTTTCCAGTGCCACGGTAATAATCGGAATCAAAATTAAAATAAACACAACATTGGCTAATACGTTCGCAAGGGTGTTTTTGTTTTCCGTAGAAACCGCTGTTGCACCTTGGGATTTATTTGTTAATTTATTAAACCACTTATCAATATTAAATGTACCTAAAATCATAGCCACTAAGTTTTTCACAAACTTGGCGACAAAGTAACCGAGCAGCAAAATAACAGCCGCCATCAGCAGGTTCGGCAGGAACGCCAGCATTTTGTCCATCATGTTCGAAATAGGTGCTGCTACTGCGTTCATATTAAGCTGGTCCAGGACACTTGGCAGGAACAAAATAAAAACTAGATAATAAAAAATCTTCCCTATTGAATTTAGCTTGCTGTCTGCGTCCACTGCATTTTGCGCCATATGGCCTTTTACCATGGCACGCGGAACACCGACCTTTTTAAGCCCTTTCGTGAAAATGGCTTTGACGATTGTAGCGACCAGCCAGGCAACAACCAGCAAAAGAAGTGCACCCAGCACATTTGGTAGATAGTTGACAATCGTATACCACATGTCGCGAAAAGCAGCTGTTAGTTGATCTGTCCTCATCATTTTTCCTCCATGACATATGAGATTTAGTAAAGCACTCTTTCTATTCCCCTGTTTTATATGGGTAAACACTTGTTATTCATTTTGTTTTGTCCCGTAATACGCTGGTTTTGAGAAGATATTAACTTTTAAGTAAATTAATAGATTTTCTGTAGTTATACGGTAATAGCTTATGATCATTTGGAACGATCAAAAGTGCCATGACAAAATCAAGGAATCTGTTTCATTGAAAAGTGATCAAGCGCAAAGACGCGCTTACCCGAACCAGGAAACAGCTGCCCATTGAAGAAAAGATCCGCAAACGTTTCATTTGACTTTGATACAAAATGGGCTTTTGATAGAAATGAGAAAACCTTTTCTTCCCCGCCAAAAGCCGCGTGTTATGGATGAATGAAAAAAGAGGAAAATGGAGCTTAAAGGTGAATAATCATAAAGGCGGAAGCCGATGGGAAGCCGGATAAAGCAGCGAAACTCCGAAAACCGAAGAGATAGTGCTTAATGAGGAGGCAAGATCTTGAGTAGATATAAAAAACTAAGTCTGTCCGAATTTGAACAAATGGTCCATTATCCTGCGTATACACACGACCCGAAGCAGCTAAATCAATTAAAAAGAGAGTTTTTACATGCATCGGTCAAAGCTTTTGGGGAAGATAAGTTTGGCCGTTTAAAAGAAGGCACACGCAAAGTGATAGAAAGAGTTTGTATGACTTCAGCTGACCGCGGTTTTTTCTATATGAAGAGAAAAGACTTTTTAAGCAGAAATCACATTTCAGACAAAACGTTTCGAAATATGATGGGCGTTCTTCGTGAATCCGGTGTAATTGTCACCATCTATCAAGGTGCAGCTGCTCATAATGGCCGTGGTGAGCCTGTTCACCTTTTTGTCGACCACCCTTATTTCCCGCACTGGCGGGATTCACTCGAGCTGACCAAGTATTTACCCGATAAATAAGAAGATATCTATGGAAAAGTGAAGGAAGAAAAACAGTTGAGTGCACATGTTTTTATAGGTCCAAGACTGTCGAGAAAATCCCGGCAGTCTTTTTGTTCTAACTTTCATGCCGTGTATCGTTTTTTCGGTCTATATACAGCGTTTGGTCTGGCTGCACTTCAGCATATAAAACATCTGAAAGAGAGACAATTCCGGCTTGTGTTAATTGTTTATGAAGCCATTCCTTGTTAAGGTTCAGCTTTTCTAAATTCGTTGTATTTACAACGCCGTCTGATACCACTTCCGTTATAGTGGGCAGCAGTTTCTTTTGCGGATTAATCAGATTCATGTCACCTTTGGTCACGGGTTGTTTACTGTCTTTCTTCATCACAGAAAGCTCTCCTGTCGTTTCAAAAATGGCATACTCCACTTCAGTGATGGAAAAAATATTTTTTTGTCTCAGTAATGCATGCAGCGCATCTATATCTAAACTCACCTTGCGAAGCGGCTTTTCCATAATCTTGCCGTTTTTGATCAGAATAAGGGGTTCTCCATTCATGAGTTTTCTTGCTTTTTTTGATTTCATCACGATCCATCCCAATAAAACCGTCAATACACTCCATCCAATTAAGGAAATAACACCGTTCAAAATGGTTAAATCCTTATTGAAAGCAAGATTCCCCGCTACAGAGCCCATCGCAACAGCCGAAGCAAAATTAAAAAAGGTGATCTCTGAAAGTTCTTTTCTTTCCATCACCCTCATGAGAATGGATAAAGTAAGAAATGCCACTAATGTTCTAATAATTGTTTCCGTAACGCTCAACAATTCTCCCCCTTTTTGACGGTATTATTTCCTGAAGCGGAAGAAATATTTATTTAAAAAAGTTCAGTTATCCAAATAACTGGGTTTATTATGAATCATATGAGCCAGTATACAACTTTCCTATGGCAGCCTATTGGCCAGAATAATTTTGTATAATGGAAACGATACAAACTAAAGGAGGCGTGCTCAATGAAAGAGGTATTTAAGGCTTTAGTGGTAGACAAACAAGACGATCAATTTTCAATCGGAATGAAAGACATTTCTTTAGAGGCTTTACCTGAAAGCGGTGTTTTGATTAAAGTCCATTACTCGGGAATCAATTATAAAGATGGGTTAGCGGCTGCGCCTGACGGAAAAATTGTAAAAAATTATCCGTTTGTACCGGGCATCGACTTGGCGGGGACAGTGGTTTCTTCCGAAGATCCTCGCTTTCAAGAGGGGGATGAGGTTATTGCAACAAGTTATGAAATAGGTGTTTCTCACTTTGGCGGTTACAGTGAGTATGCCCGAATTCCTGGAGATTGGATTTTGCCCCTCCCCCAAAACTTAACATTAAAAGAAGCGATCGTATTAGGAACAGCAGGCTTTACAGCTGCATTGTCGATACAAAGGCTAGAAGAAAACGGGGTTTCGTCGGATAAAGGAAAAATACTTGTAACCGGTGCCACTGGTGGAGTAGGAAGTCTTGCTGTTTCCATGCTCGCTGCAAAAGGATACGAGGTGACAGCAAGCACTGGAAAATCTTCAGAACACGGCTATTTACACGAGCTCGGTGCTAAAGAAGTGATCTCCCGGGAAGACGTATATAACGGAGACATTAAGCCGTTAGCTAAACAAAAATGGGCAGGTGCAATTGATCCGGTCGGAGGACCTTCACTGGCCGCCATCTTAAGCCAGATTCATTACGGTGGTTCTGCAGCTGTAAGCGGATTAACGGGCGGAGGCAGCGTACCGACAAGTGTATTTCCTTTTATTCTTCGCGGGGTGAACTTGCTTGGTATTGATTCGGTGTATTGTCCAATGGATATTAGAAGAAAAGTTTGGGATCGCATGGCTGCAGACTTAAAGACCGATAAACTATTGGATTTTGTCCAACAAGAAATTTCAATGGAGCAATTGCCTGATTATCTACCTACTATTTTACAAGGGAAAGTCCGCGGCAGAATTATTGTACGTATCTAGATGAGCTCGAATGGAGAATAGAGCATTACCGCTATATATGGAAACGGTAACAATGAAGGATTAATGGCGGGTACAAAACAAACCAAATTACCCGTAGCTTTGGCCTATATACCTAAATTACACACTTCCCAAAAGGAAAGCCTGCTCCTTCATAATATAGGATGCAAGCGAGGTCGAACCTTTAGCATACATTTAAATATGCTAAAGGTTCAATTTTTTAAAAAGTGATTAGTATATAAATGTAACTCCCCAAACCTAACTCTTGCTGTTTAGCAAGCCCTTTTCATCACTTAACATATTTATAAATTTTTTTAAAGACGCAGGTACATACTTATCTCTTCGATGAATGAATACGGTTTTGACTTTTCCATATGGATCCGGAATTGGATGCTGTCTAAGAGTGCCATCTTGTACATACTTGGAAACGACACTATGTGGAAGCATACTTGCGCCCAGACCAGCAGCCACACAGCCGACGATTGCATCAAGAGTGCCAAATTCCATCGTCTTATTGGGCACTATTCCTTCCCAGTGCAACAGCTGTTCAAGCTTTGCTCGATACGAACATCCAGAACGAAATACAAGCAGCGTCTTAGTTTGAATAGCTTTAATAGAAGATAAAGGAGGATGATGTGAATCTGTAATAAGCACCAATTCTTCTTCAATCACTTCTCTTTGAATAAGATCACGATGCTCAACGGGTTCAGCTACAAACGCTCCATCCAGTTCATACTGAAGAACTCCTTGAATATGTTGGTCGGTAGGCCCTGTTTTTAAAGTGAAATCAACGTCTGGGTAGTCTTTATGGTATTTTGAAATGAGGGCTGGTAATCGGACGGCAGCCGTTGTTTCCATCGAGCCGATAACTAAAGGACCCTTTGGTATGTGATCATCATTGATTACACTTTTTGTTTCTTCTATGAGATTAAATATTTTTTCTGTATACGCTAATAACATACTTCCTTTAGCCGTTAAGGTCGTGCCGCGATTATGTCTATAAAATAAAGTTGTTTGAAGATCCGTTTCCAGCTGCTGAATTTTCATGGTGATATTAGGCTGTGCATATTGGAGTTCCCTTGCTGCCTGAGAAATACTACCTAACTTTGCGACAGTCTGGAAAATTTTTAACGCATGCAAATCCATAAAACCTCTCCTCCAGATACGTCCTTTTATCTATATATCTTATTGATAACAAATAACTTTTATATACATTACATTATATATCAAAATAAGAGCATGCTCAAAATTCAATCGAGCTTAACTGGAGACAAGCCGTTTAAAGAAGCAGCCGTTTAGAAATTTTATGATGTATATAGATTCATAGATCCTCTTCTTTCAAGGTACTCTTCTACATATATATTTTATTGATATCTATAATCATTTTTATATATTATGCTATATATCAAAATAAAGGTATGCTTGAAATATAATAGATGGACAAATAAAAACCATGAGGTGGAACTTATGTTACAGAATGAAATGACAAAACGTTTCAACATTCAGTATCCAATTATACAAGCCCCTATGGCTGGCGGAATCACGACTTCGAAATTAGTGGCTGAGGTTTCTAATACTGGCGGTTTAGGAATGATTGGCGCAGGTTATATGACTCCTGTTCAAACGAGAGAACAGATCAGGGAAATCAAACAGTTAACCCCCAATCCTTTTGGCGTTAACTTATTTGTACCCAATGAATTTCACGTGACAGAAGACCAAGTGCAGTCAGCTAACGAGCTTTTACACCCGGTTCGTGCGCAATTGAATGTTGGGCCAGCCGATCACCCTGATATTCCGGAATTCAGCAGCATTTTCCAAAGCTTTACGGAACAAATTAGCGTGATTATTGAAGAAAAGGTCCCTGTTTGTTCCTTTACGTTTGGTATTCCTTCCAAGGAAGTAATAGCTGAATTAAAGCAGCATAACATCATCCTTATCGGAACAGCTACCACGGTTAGAGAAGCTATTGAAAATGAAAAATTGGGAATGGATATGGTGGTCGTGCAGGGCAGTGAAGCGGGCGGGCACCGCGGGAACTTTATCGATGGGCATCAGGAAAGTTTAGTTGGCTTGATGTCACTTATTCCGCAGGCTGTGGACCATTTAAGCATTCCTGTTATTGCTGCTGGAGGCATTATGGATGGAAGAGGATTAATGGCTTCTATCTGCTTAGGAGCAAAAGGCGTACAGATGGGGACAGCTTTCTTAACCTGTATAGAAAGCGGCGCACATACCGTACACAAACAAGCCATTTTACATGCAAATGAAGATCAAACGGTTTTTACCCGTTCTTTTTCTGGCAAATGGGCAAGAGGCCTTAAAAACAAATTTATTGCAGATATGCAGGAGCACGAAATGCTTGTGCCTGATTTTCCTGTTCAAAATCAACTCACGCAAATGATTAGAAAAACGAGCAGTGTACAAAACAATCAAGACTTTATGTCTCTTTGGTCTGGCCAGAGCCCGAGATTAGCCAAAAATCAAACCGTTAAAGCATTAATGAAAGAGATAATAGAAGAAGTGAACAAAATGAGTGTACATATATAATAGTTCCTTGCTCTCCTTCGCTTCTTATTTAACTCAGCTGCTTCCACCAGAGCAGCATAAAAAGCCGAAATACTTTTCGTATTTCGGCTTCTGTTTATTATGCCCGGCGAGAACAGTGGGCGTTCGTTTACAAAAGCGTGACTTGCTCGCCATAGGTTGGGCTTAAAGCTCAAGAGACGGCTGCTCTCTTACCAGTTTAGAAGGATTGTTGATTTTATACGGCACCGGAACATCTACCATAAACTTTTCTTCAACGTCTTTTCCTTTTGGGAAGCTCTTTTTGACAATCTTCCCGTCAAATTGGAGGTTTTCTCCCGGCTGCAGCTCCAGCTTTTTAAGCGTCTTGCTGTGGCTGCACCATGCAAAGCCAACATTCACGAGTTCTTCCTGTTCCTGTACAATCCGAACATTTTCCAGTACAACTACTTCATCGTTTTCTTCACTGAAATGATTCCAGCTTAGGGCAAACTGCTTCACTGTGGCGGTAAAATGAACTTTTTCTGCCGGCAGTTCAAGAGCAGGCTGCTTCGCCTTTTTGGCTTTAGATGCTGGCTGAGGGGCGCTCTCTTCTGTACTTTTAGCCTTTTCTTTTTTGGCAGGAGGCGCAGCATCGGCAGGAGGTTCTCCCCCTTCTGCCACGTTCACTCTGCTTTCTTTCCCGAAATTAGAAGACTGCATATCCTTTAAATAGTCTGGATAAATACAGCTTAAATGGCCGTCTTGAAATTCAATGACCAGAATGTTAACGGCGTTTTCAGTGCCGTATTCCTCATAGCCTTTTATTGTCACGAGCCGCTTATACGTTTTTCCTTTGTACCAAAATTCTTTTTTCGCTTCTTTTGCAGAAGAAAGCCCCCACCCTCTTACCTTTGTGGCATAGTCTTCTTCATTTTCAAACACCTTGTATTCCCCTTTTGGCGGAATATAGGATGTTAAATTTGAATCTTCAATATGGGGATATGTAATAGCCATACATGATACGTCCTCTCTGTTGGTTCTCTCCAAGATATTGTTTATTTTAACAGAAAGTCTACTCTTTTTATCGAGTTTCTTGTATAGGATCATCATCAGCTCTACACTAACCTCATTCCGTCTTCCGGTAACTGCTTTTTCTTCTTTAATGAACCTGCCCTGCTAGTTTCATAAGCAAGGCAGCCATATTTTCAAGTAACATAGCCTTACACCTGCTAATCATTATCACTCTCTACGAATTGTTTTAAAGCGGACAGCTTTTCATCCCAATATTGTTCAAAAAAGGAAAGCCATTCTTTTAATTCGATCAGTGGTTCCGAGTGAAGCCTGTACCGGGTTTCCCGTCCAATTTTTTGGCTGGTCACAAGGTTCGCATCGGCAAGCACTTGCAGATGCTTGTTCACAGCAGTGCGGCTTATAGGGAAATATTCTGTTATGGCGGCAATAGACATTTCCTTGTCAGCAAGTAATTGTAACAGACTGCGACGAGTAGGGTCTGCAATGGCTTGAAATACATCATGCTTAGGCGAAGAGGCGGCCATGTTTAAGCCTCGATATATGTTGGAAGCTTTTCTTTAATAATGCTCTCCCAGCCGCCGTCCATAATTCCACGAACGACTGAGTGCGGCTGTCCAAACTCCGTGACTTTTTCTGCATCCCATCCAGAATGAATGAGCGTGAATTCCGTTTTGTTCTCTTCCAGCTTTTTTAATTCAAAAGCAAGATGCCAATCCTTACCCCAGTCAAATCCAAGGCGATGAGGAGGATCGAGTTCTGTTACTGTACAAGGTGAATCACCGAATGGACCTGCATGAAGAATAAATTCATGTCCTAAAACAGGTTCAAAGGTGTTTGGCATCCACCAGGCCGCAATCCCTTCTGATGTAGAAACGGCTTTCCATGCCTTTTCAATCGGAGCATTCAGTACAATTGTTTTACGGATTTCTGTTACATTTTCATTTTTATGCATGATAAACCTCCAAGGTTAAAAGTAACACCAAATGGTGTCAATTTATTATAACACCTTTTAGTGTTACTTTATAGTCTCTAGTTGAATACAATTAAAAGCCATTACTTCCCGAAGAAATGACTTCTCAAGCACGAAGCTCAAGAGTTACACATGTTTAAAACAACTGAAGCATACTTTTGAAGTGGAATTCATTTAGCATTTTAAGGGGGTCAAATGATGGCGGAACTTTTTGTGAGCCGTTCTCTAGACGAAATACGATTCTGGTCCAGAATCATGAAAGAACATGCTTTATTTTTAAGTTTGGGTTTTACCTATGAAGATAAACAATTGATTGAGGAAGCAAAACAGTTTATTGGTGTATTTGAACGGATTGAACAAGAACTAAGCACATACACCGTTGATGCTGATCCCCAGCTCATTAAACAGTTTAACAGCAAAGTGTATCAGGCCACTGCCTCTATATGGGCTTATAAACGTAAAGTGTTAGGCTTAATTTTACGCTGTCAAATTAGGTCAAATAATTATGCACTATTAGTGGATCATGTAAGCCGTGAAGCCGCTTATTTTGCTAAGCGTTTAAAAGAATTAAACGAGGGAAAATTAAAGCCTTTGCCAGAAGCGATTATTAAAGAAAATGTATTTTTCCTTAAAATCATGGCCGATCATGCGAAGTTTATTGGTCATTTACTGGACCCATCTGAGAGAAAACTGGTGGAGCAGGCACGAGAGTTCAGCCATGACTTTGACCAGCTGCTCTATCAAGCAATTGATTTGGATTCCATGCGCCCACAATCTGAAACAGCCCCTCTTTTAGATCAATTTTTAGATCAAAATCGGGTTTCGGTCGTTTCGCTGCGAAACTTTAAAAAGACAGCAAGAGACTTGATTGAAGAATGTAGAATTAAAAGTAACATCCATCCTCTCCTGGCCGATCACGTTTTTCGTGAAGCGGAAAGATTTTTACACATCATTGATATGTTTGAAGTTAGCTTAACGAAAGAAAATGAACAGAAAAAATAACAATAATGGACAAGGATTCTGTACCATATGAAGCCCCCATCTTTATCCTAATACACACTCGTACTATAAATGCTGGCCGTATTGCATGATGTATAACTATTTTGATCATCGAATCAATCGTTTTGATAAATGAAATGTCAAAGCCTGTCACGTAAGACAAATAAAAAGAGGGAGAATACCTCTCCCTCTTTGCTGCTTAAGCTGCTTTTTTAGTAAACGTCACTTGTGATACTTTCGTTTTCGCAAAAATAATGGTTAAGATAAGCGGTACCACAATCGCTACAGCCATCGCCACTGCAAACATGATCATGTGCTGAGGCTGGATCGACAGAATACCAGGCAGGCCGCCTACCCCGATGGAGTTTGCCATTACACCGCTTCCTACAGAGATAATCGCAGCAGTCAAAGATCCAATCATGGCTGCTAGGAATGGGAAGCCATATTTAAGGTTAATACCGAAGATAGCCGGTTCTGTTACCCCCAGGTAGCAGGAAATAGCCGCTGGAATCGATACCTGCTTTTCTTCTTCATTTTTTCTATTAATATAAATCATAGCCAAAACAGCAGAACCTTGTGCAATATTAGACAAAGCGATCATCGGCCATAGGTTTGTGCCGCCAAGTTCACTCATAAGCTGAAGGTCAATTGCATTTGTCATGTGGTGCAATCCGGTAATGACGAGCGGTGCATAAGCAAACCCAAAGATAGCCGCAAACAACCAGCCAAATGATGAAGTTAAACCTGAATACACAACGTCAGAAACAAATGAGCCAATGCTCCATCCGATAGGACCCAGCACCGTGTGCGCAATTAAAACGGTTGGAAGTAAAGCGAAAAACGGTACGACAATCATAGAAATAGCATTTGGAACGATATCACGTAATTTACGCTCTAAGAACGCCAATACAAGACCGGCAAGAATCGCAGGAATCACTTGTGCCTGGTAACCGATCATTTCAATCTGCGCGAAGCCAAAATCCCATACAGGTATATCGCCGGCTTTGGCGCCTGCTACTCCATATGCGTTAAGAAGCTGAGGAGAAACAAGGGTAATACCAAGAACGATACCGAGAATTTGTGACGTTCCCATTTTCTTTGTAATCGCCCATGTGATCCCTACAGGCAGGAAGTGGAATACCGCTTCACCAATTAACCATAAAAACGCATGTACACCAGCCCAAAACTGAGAAACCTCTATCAGTGACTTTGTTCCGTCTTCGAGCATTTTTATGTCACCGATTACATTTCTGAAACCTAAAATTAAACCGCCGACTACAAGTGCCGGAATCAGCGGCGTAAAGATGTCGGCAAGATGAGCGATCATTCGCTGAAGAAAATTCATATTTTGCTTCGCAGCCACTTTTGCTTCTTCTTTGGAAGCGCTGTCTATATCGGCATATTTAACAAACTCATTAAAGAAGGAAGAAACCTCGTTTCCAATGATAACCTGGAACTGGCCCGCTTGTGTAAAGGTGCCCTTTACAAGCTTAATCGCCTCTATTTCTTTCACATTTGCTTGTTTTGGATCTTTTAGAACGAAACGCATTCTCGTTGCGCAATGTGTAACAGCAACGACGTTCTCTTTTCCCCCAATGCGTTCCAGCAGTTGTTTCGCTGGATCTGTATACTTACTCATTCCCTTATCCCCCTGATGAATTGGAGTAACTCCAATCCTTTCTTAATTGTATAATAATCAAACCTTTGTATATAGATGATGTTGACGGTTTCAAACTAACTCTTTCCCTGTATATACAAGCATCTGTTTACGCTTTCATTTTATCTTGTATATACAGGGTTGTCAACAAGGATTTTTAAAATTATTTTCAAAAAATGAATGCTTATAAATAAGGATCCGGATATTTTTTAACAGCCACTCATATCTTCAATACCTTTGCTTTCACATTGGTCGCATCGCTTAACTGGCGCGAATAGAAAAACACCTCTAAGTTCTGTTTAGCCATTTCATACCGGCTTCTCAGCTTAAAGGTGTTTTTATTTGGCTCACTGTATGCGGTCAACTGATTTCTAATCCACAATCAGTAAAGCTTGCATGTATGAACAAACTGTTTAGTGAAATTTGACTTCCTATATTTTAAACGGTGAAATTCATATTTTATAAAAAGAAACAGAAGGCCGTTTTGGGTTTCTCTGTTTTATTCAATAAAAATATCTATGGTTTACGTACCATTCTCATGAAGCTTAATCTAAGAAAGAATGGTTCTTAAAGAAATAAATATAAGGCTTACTTGTGTTTTTCACTTTCTCTCCATCACTTCCGCCATTTGCTGAGAATGTCAGTCCTTTTCGAATATGCAGCTGATTCCGCAACAGCTTCAATTTCCTACATAACTCATTTTTAGTTAATAGCTATCCTTCAATAAGATCTTCAATGTTTGCCGATCATGACGACCTTATATACCGGTTTGTTAAAAATAGTTAACCCAACTAAGTAGATAAATAACAGCATTGCATCATTCTTATCGTAATGGGATAAATTGATTGTTGGTTGACTTCTAGATTTGTGTTTAAATGGAAAAGTCTTATTCAGTCAATCAGGAATTTTAGGAGGAAACATGAAGAAAATTATTGCCGCAACACTGCTTACCGTCTCTCTAATGCCATCTCTTGCCTCAGCAGCCACCACGTATACAGTTCAATCTGGAGATACAATGTGGAAGATTGCCAGTAAATATAAGGTTGGAACCTCAGAAATTATTACAGCAAATCCATCTGTAAAGAACCCAAACATGATTTATCCGGGCCAAACGCTAAACATTCCGACGGTTTCCACAAACATAACAAATGCGGAAGCAGAAGTCATCCGTTTAGTGAATATTGAGCGTAAAAACGCAGGCCTTAAGCCGTTAACACAAAACTGGGAGCTTTCTCGTGTCGCTCGAATCAAATCACAAGACATGATGAAAAATAATTATTTCGCCCATAATTCACCTACATATGGTACTCCATTTAACATGATGAAAAATTTCGGTATTACATATAAATCAGCAGGAGAAAATATCGCCAAAGGGCAGACAACACCTGCAACAGTCATGAAGGCTTGGATGAATTCGCCTGGTCATAGAGCAAACATCTTAAACAATAACTTCACTCAAATTGGTGTAGGCTACGAGCCAAACGGAAATTACTGGACACAGCAATTTATCCAGAAATAAGGTAAAAAGGGCAAGCTAATGAGCTTGCCCTTTTTTGTCTTTGTAACAAAAACCACACAAATACTTGTTCTTAAGGTGCGTATCGATCGTATTTTACGCATAGTTTAAAACGAAGACAGAAAAAAGAGCGGTTAAACAAAGCCGCTCTCTTCTCTAATTCCCCTTGAAAAACAAAGCGTTTTATAGGAAAGTTTACAGTCTCTACATAGCGGCCTGTTACATCTGTAAATTTGGTTGATGTGCTATTTTCAGAAACGCCATCAAGTGGCTCAGCTTCAAATACGTTCATAAAAATAATAACAGCTTCATCTCGTGTAATGTTGTCCGCAGCTCCAAAGTACACATCCGCCCCACCAATGTTCCCATTAATTTTAGTGGCTGTCTTTGAAAGTTTACCTATTTATTTCATATCTCTTATTAATAAATTCGATTTGATTTTAGATTTCATCTTTTTTCGTCCTAACTTTTTTATTCTTAACTCCATTTTGGGCATAAAAAATACCTAAACCGCATCTGGATAAAAGAACACAAAGATTCCTACTAGAATGTGGTTTAGGTATTGCCTGCCGAATGGTCACAATCCTAAAATTGCGTTTAATTTGTATTAGATATAACACGATTCCATAGAAAGTCAGCGCTTACAAAGAAAATAAAATATATACGATTAATCTTAAATATAGTCTTCTGCCGCCGTCTAGCACATTTGAGCACAATTTAATATGCCATCCAAATTCCTGGTATGCTTTGTTTTCCTGACTAAAAAACGGAGCGAGGTGCTTTAAGGTCCGTAATTTATCTATTCTTAGATGACCCTTTACGATCTTTCATTAACTGTTTGAATTATTTTTTTAACAAGTGCATTCACATTCTTTGCTTCAATTGTCGTTAACTGAATTCGACAGAATGGAGTCACCCGACATTCTAAACACCGTTTAAAACAACCAACTGTTTTGGGTTCTACTATACCTTGATAATCACGTCGCAAAATATTTATCACTTTTCCAGCTTCGGTTGCTTCAATATTGCGCTTACAAAACTTAGCCACCCGCATTCTTTAACGTCCTTCCATAATATGCAACCAAATACTAGCTTTACTTATTACTGATCGTAATGAGTAAATTGAATATCCAAAGTACGCAGATACGTTTGAAGCCCCGCATCCTGAATCGGTATAATGTATGCAGCTTCTCCAGACTCATTGTGGTGAGAATGCCACAGTCCAGGAGGTGTAACAAAAGCCTTTCCTGTCACCCAATCGATGCGGATAGGATCAATGATTTTCTGAGTTTCTGGGTCTATCTGATCCCCAACCAGTGTGTACGTGCCAGGGGCTGCATAAGCAACAAAGTCAAGAGCAACTGATTTATGGCTGTGAGGAGCTTGATTTGATCCTACTGGAACAATCCCAAACATTGCCCACAATACATGTGTAATCGTTAATGTTTGATCGAATTTTTGGTTGTTTAGCAAGATAGAGATACGGTTTTTCAAATGGGCATCCGGTGCATTTGCTACTTCATCCAAATGTGCTTTAGCTTGCTCAGCTGTATAAAGCGTCGGAGCAAAACGAGCTTCTGTCGCTTTTACACCTAGATAATCTAAAAGCGGAGTATCCAAGATATAGTAGATTGTTGTATCTTCTGTTGCAGTATGGGTGCTTACGGATCCTGATGGAAGCGTTAAAAAATCTCCTTTTTTCCAATTGATCTCCTGTCCATTTGTGTCAGTACTGCCAGCGCCTGAAATAATATAATATAACTCACTCGTCGCGTTCGGTTCAGTTTTAATCGAATCTCCTGCTTTTATGCGAATGAAGTTTGCAAGAAGTGAAGGGCTAGTTGCTGGATATTCTGTTCTTAATTCTTTGCTTAGATCCAGCGTTTCAATGCGGGTTTCTCCAGAATTGTATAATTCCGGTCCAAATTCTTTAGCAGGAATCGGGCTGATGATACCGCTTCCAATCGGATCAGCAGCATTCGTATATTCGTAAAAACGGGCATCTCCTGTCCAATCTTCTTTCACGTTTCCAACAGATAATTGACCTGGTTGTGCATTTGTAGTCATGTGTAAGCCTCCTGTCATATTTTATACCGTTAGTTTACCTTGTAAAGGTGTGTGAGTAAAATATATAATTTATATGACTATTATATATTTTTTAAATAACTGAACATTAGGTGACGGAAAATGGAACTTAGACAACTAAAATATTTTATGGTTGTAGCCGAAGAGCTAAATTTTAGCCGTGCGGCGAAACGTCTTCGAATTACGCAGCCCCCATTAAGCTTACAAATTCAGAATTTAGAGAAAGAGTTAGGAATCACTCTTTTTTACCGCAATAATCGGCATGTGGAATTAACGGAAGCAGGAAAAGCATTTTATAAGGATATTTCGAAACTATTCGATCACCTTCAATGTGCTGTCGAGAATGCGCAACGCAGCCACGAAGGAAAGCTTGGAAACCTTCGAGTAGGTTTTGTTGGTTCAGCAACCTATGATATTCTTCCTTCTGTTCTGAGAGAATTTCGTTGTCTATTTCCGGATGTTCAAGTACACCTTCATGAACTATCGACCCCGCTGCAAGTGGAAGCATTACGTCAAAATGAAATTGATATAGGCGTTTTAAGACCACCTGTGCTGGATCATTCTTTATGTACTGAAATTGTGTCCATTGCTCCTTGTGTACTAGCTGTTCCAAAACAGCATCCATTACTGAAAAAACAAAATGTTTCTCTTGCAGATCTTAAGCCTTATCCATTTGTGATGTTATCGCCAAAAACGTGGGCAGGTCTGTATAATGAAATTTTGGGTTTGTGTAACCCTATTATTCAACAAGAAGCTCTCGAGTTCCAAACCGTTATTGGATTGGTTGCTGCTGGAATGGGAATAGCAGTCGTACCTCAATCAGCTACAAATCTGCATACTCAAGAAGTGGTCTACAAAGATATAAACAATCAGTTACCTCTTGCTTCCATGGGGGTGTCTTATCGACGAAACGATCAGTCTCCTCTTGTTAGGGCTTTTGTCAAGATAGCACAAGAAAAGGGCTAATATCAAATCAATTAGCAGTGAACCTATCCACCTAAATCAAAGATTTTGATGGATAGGTTCACCCCACCCGCGCTAGATTAAAGACACTTGTTTACCATTACGCTAACTTATTTCTATAATAAAAAGAGCCGCCCGCAGGCAGCTATATATATCAATTATGAATACAGATTAATAATCTGATCTACTTTGTCGCTATGGCAAAAGCAGCTTCGGGTCTTGCTACCTTTTCGTAAAAATCTACAAATCTATCCCGGTCTGTACTATCCCGGTAAGCCATAGCGACACGCGGATGCTCATTGAGCACACCAGAGATCATATAAGGGATAATATAGCCCCATTCCTACTTTTGTCGCATATCCAGCATGTACTTTTCAATTACGCCAAGAACCGGCTTAAGCTCATAGCTTGGTTTTGGAATGTGGCTAATGAGGAGCTCTGTGTTGCAATTCCCAGCTGCACGACCCATGCCGTAAACAGATGAGTCAAGAAACGTAACCCCATTTTGAAATTCTTTCATACCCATGAAAATGTGAATCGAAATAGGTGATTTTTATTATTGCCGCATTTTTTCTATCTCTGCATACATTTCATCGACAAGCTCCTGACCGATTTGGGCCGAATGCTTTTCAATAACAGGGGCAATGGCTTCTTTTACTTTTTCTTTTTCTTCATCTGAAAACTCATTTACCTTCATACCAAGTTCTTTTAACTTTTCCAATGATGCTTTATTTTGTTCAAGATTTTGTTCACGTTGATATTTACCTGATTCAATGACAGCTTCCTGAATAATTGTTCTCTCATCTTCGGAAAGTTCGTTCCAGAATTTTTCGCTTGCCATAAAGATGAATGGAGTATACACATGATTTGTCATGCTTAAATACGTTTGAACTTCATTAAATTTATTCAATTCAATTGTTGGAAGAGGATTTTCCTGTCCATCGATTGTTTTTGTTTCCATTGCTGTAAAAACCTCTGAAAACGCCATCGGTAATGGATTTGACCCTAGTTTATTAAAAACATCCAAATGAACCTCGTTCGGCATCGTCCGAATTTTCAAGCCTTTAAAGTCTTCTAACGTTTCAATAGGATGCTTGCTGTTCGTCATATTCCGAAAACCATTCTCCCAGTATCCAAGCCCAATAAGCTTCTGATCCGGTAATTTTTCTAACAACTGCGTCCCAACTGAGCCATCTAGCACAGCATACGCCTCTTCTTCAGTGTTGAAAGCGAAAGGAAGATCAAACACCCCAAATTCTTTAACCATAGACGTTAACGGAGAAGTTGAAATAACCCCAAGTTCCTGCGTGCCCGCTTTAAGGTTATTCACTGTTTGCAAATCATCTCCCAACTGGTTGTTAAAATACAAACTTACGTCAAATTTCCCTTCACTCTTTTCTTCAACAATCTCTTTAAATTTCTTAGCGCCGAGTCCTTCTGAATGATTTTCATTCAAACCGACTCCAAGTTTAAACTTTCTTTCTTGTATTTCTCCTGTGCTTTCTGTTGTAGAAGAGACTTCTTCAGCCTTATTACTTCCGCAACCTGCAAGTAAAAGACTAGAGATGAGAACAATATACATCCGTTTATTAAATGCGTTTTTCATAAATTCCCTCCAATATAATAGTTTAATTAAAGCCGGATCTATTGGAAAAGACCATCAACCGCTTAGTGAAAACCTTTCAACCTTTTTCGTTAAAACTAAATATTCAGTCATCATTAAGCTGAACAAGAGTAAAGCGATCATCATCAAAATGTATACGTTATCAAAAATTTTATTTCATCATCAATATTTGAAATTAAAATTATTTATTTCGTTATTTTTATATTTTTTAGTTAGGTAATTTAAAAAATATCACTTCACATTGAAAGAATAAAATTACTAGAAAGAAGTAGTATTTTAAATTATTAAAGTTCTACAATAGCTTTTATTACTTTTTCTTTCGGATCCAGCCATTTTTCGAATTGCTCAACCACTTCATCGAATTGGGCGCGGTGCGTAATGTAGGCATCCAAGTTCATTTTACCTTCCGTAATAGCATCAATAACATTTTGAAAATCTTCCCTTGTCGCATTCCTGCTGCCCATTAATGTTAATTCTTTTTTATGGAAATCGGGATGAGAAAACGAAATTTCCGACTTTACCAGGCCGACATAAATGAGTTTTCCGGCATGAGAAGTAAATTGAAAAGCATTCATCATCGATGTTGCACTGCCGGTAGCGTCAAAAACAGCGATCGGCATTTCCCCGCAAGTAATCTCAGAAATTTTGTCGATGGCATTATCCATTGCATTTACGATCTCGTCCACGTTTGCCCATTGCCGGCAAAACTGCAGTCGCTCTTCATTCACATCCATTGCGGTTACATGCGCCCCTTCTTTTTTAGCGAATGCCATGACACCTAATCCGATTGGACCTGCGCCAATAACAAGAACATTTTCCCCTTTTTGTATACCAGAACGCCTAATTGCGTGAGCCCCAATGCTCAATGGTTCAATGACAGCAGATTGATCTAATGTAAGACTATCTGTTTTTATCAAATTTTCGAACCTGACTGAAATAAGTTCGCTCATTCCACCATCTATATGAACGCCAAGCACATTTATATCAGTACAACAGTTCGTTCTGCCTTTTTTACAGGCGACACATTTCCCGCACGCCAAATACGGAATAATGGATACCTGATCTCCCTCTTTGAATGCGCTTTCATTTTTGCCAGCTGATTCAATAATGCCCGAAAGTTCATGACCGAGAATGCGAGGATAGGTGAAGTATGGCTGATTTCCCTTAAAAGCATGCAAATCTGTGCCGCAAATACCTATCCGTCGAATACGGACAATGGCTTCCCCCTCTTTCGCTACAGGCGGATAAACATCAGACATTTTAAGGTGATTCGGCTCTTTACATACAATCGTTTTCATCTGCCCTATCTCCTCCTGTTAACCGTATTATGTAAAGCAGTAAGATTATCTTTATTATATCATCAATATTTAGGATGAAAATTGCTAATATTGACTTAATTATACCTTTTAATGATAAAATTAAAATAACTAGTAAAAGGCGGTGATAAAATGAAAGCAATTCGTAAAGATTTTAATTCTGAATATCTTTTTCCCATACAAATGGTATATAAAGATACAAAACTGCCGCAAAAAGAACTTCCGAACCATTTTCATGAATGGTATGAAATTGTGTACGTATATAGTGGAAAAGGCACGTTCTTTATCGATCATACTTTTCAAGATATGGGGCAGGGAGATATTTTTTTTCTACCTGGTAATACGATTCACCATGCGATCCCAGATAATGAATTACCTGTGACCTCCACTGCACTTTTCTTTGATCCACTGCTCCTACATAACCGCTTTTCAGATAGCACTTTTTCTTATTTACAGCTTTTTGATGAAAGCGCGCGGCTTCAGCAATACCGCTATTCCTTATCACCGGAACAAAGGAACCAAGTAAATTTGTTTCTTGACTACATTTACAAAGAACTCATCTCAGACAGAAATGAAGTCGATTATAAGCAGGCCACTCTCTTGCAACTTCAAATGATGCTTCTTCAATTAAACCGATCTATTATTCAACAGCAGGAAAAGCAATCAACGAGGAAAGCTATTCCTTCCTGGCTAAATGATGTGCTGGGGTACATTGAAGAACACTATACAAGCGAACTTTCTCTTAATTCACTTTCAGAATACGGAAATGTGAGCCCTGCTCATTTTAGTCGGGTGTTTAAACAAAAGACAGGATTAAACATTTCTGAATACATTACAACAAAGCGCATTTTACTGGCAAAAAATTTGTTGCTGCAAACAAATTTGAACGTTAGCTTAATCGCGGAAAAATGTGCTTTTGAGAGTATGCCACACTTTTACCGGACATTTAAAAAATACATTGGTGTGACTCCTTCTGAATATCGGAAACAGGGTTACCTGTCCCAATCGCATTAACCGGCACCAATTCTCATCTTCTTACTGATAAATTGGGCCTTTTTATGATAGCAAGCACACTGTCGGAGAAAGCAACCGGCAATAAACTTCCCGAAATATGGCTTTGCTAGTGTAACTGAACGAAATATGAGTTCCGCTTTGAAAAGTCATTGGGAGCGTAAAATATCGAAAGATAATATTCCATGAAAAATAGAGCAGGGTAGCCTCGAAAAAGGTAACCCTGCTCTATTCTTTTGCTTTTATTTATTTTTTAAATGCGTTAGAGTGCCTTATTTTGGCTAGGAGGTTCGTCGTTGCGTTCAGCTTCGATATGGGAGACCTTCGAAGACTCACCCATACGCCAGTAAACCAAGAGGCTCACGGCAATGCAGGCAGTTACGTAAAAGTAGAACAGCGACTCGGCTCCCATTCCTTTAAACCATAACGCAATGAATTCTGTTGTACCGCCGAACACTGCAACGGTGACAGCGTAAGGGAATCCTACACCAAGAGCACGGATTGAGGTCGGGAAGAGCTCAGCTTTCACGACCGCATTGATGGAAGTGTAACCAGTGATAATAATGAGACCCGCCATCATGAGCAAGAAAGCTACGACAGGACTCTTTGCCTGCTCCATGAGCAGAAACAATGGCACTGTCAGCAACGTTCCGAAAATACCGAAACTCATTAATAGAGGGCGGCGTCCGATTCGGTCAGACAGCATGCCGGCGAGCGGCTGAAGTACGACAAATACCAGCAGGGCAATAAAGTTAATCCAGCTGACGACCTCTTTTGGGAGGCCTACAGTATTTACCATGAACTTCTGTAAATACGTCGTGTAAGTGTAAAAGGCAACCGTTCCGCCGAGCGTTAGCCCGACTACTGTCAGCACCGCCTTAGGATGTTGCATCAGAGTCCGAAAAGTCCCGGCGCTCTCCCGGCTTTCAGAGTCCATTTTTGAGAACTGCTCCGATTCGTCCATCGTGCGGCGCAGCCATAATACCGCTAATGCGCCCAATGCCCCTATAACGAAAGGAACGCGCCATCCCCAAGACATCATGGCGGATTCACTGAGCAATTGCTGGAGAACAATCTGGACACCAAGTGCTATCAGCTGTCCTCCAATAAGTGTAACGTACTGGAAGCTTGAGTAGAATCCGCGGCGACCGCTGCTGGCCATCTCAGATAAGTACGTTGCCGAGGTTCCATACTCCCCACCTAGTGACAGCCCTTGAAGCAAGCGTGCAAGAACTAGAATAATGGGAGCCAAAATGCCAATTGTATCATACCCTGGAATGAATGCGATGATCAGAGAGCCACTGGCCATAATAGAGATGGAAAGCGTCAGCGCGGCACGGCGGCCATGACGGTCAGCGTATCGGCCCAGCAGCACGCTCCCTATTGGGCGCATCAGGAAGCCGACGGCGAAGATTGCTGCTGTGTTGAGCAGTTGGCTGGTCGGGTCTCCCTCAGGGAAGAACTCGGACGAGAAGTACACTGCGAAAGCAGCATATACATACCAATCGTAATATTCGATCAGATTTCCAACAGAACCTTTGAAGATATTGCCTGTGATGCGTCGCGTCTCTGCGCGATTATTGGAGTGAGCCATTTGTTAAATCCCCCTCTTGAAATGCTGATGTTAGACGCTCTTTTTATTTGAGAATGCCTTTTTCTTTGTAATATTTTTCAGCTCCAGGATGCAATGGCAGCGGCAGTTTTTGTACGGCTTTTTCCAGTTCAATTTTCTCAGCTGAGCTATGTGCATGACGGAGATCTTCCAGATTATCAAATAATGCTTTCGTCAGCTCGTATACTTCTTCTTCCTGCATATCTTTATTTGTTATCAGAAGGCTATTAACCATTAACGTTTCTCTGTCCTCGTTAACACCTTTATAAGTGCTGGCTGGAATGATTCCAATATCAAAAGCCGGATACTTTTTCTTTAATTCCTCTGTAAGTTCTTTTGGGACCGGAATAATTACAACCTCGTCGGTTGCTGCTAATTCCATAATCCCTAAGTTTGGATAACCGGAAGAAAGAAAGGCCGCGTCTATTGTACCGTTTTTAATACCTTCAATCCCTTCTGAAAAAGACAGGTAATTCGCATTAATACCATCATATCTGATGCCGGCCGCAGTTAGGATATGCCTGGCCATAATTTCCGTACCGCTGCCCAGCTCTCCGACAGCAATGTCTTTTCCCTTCAAGTCCTGTAATGTGCGAACTTTTGCTGACTTAGGGGCTACAATCTGCATATAGTTTGGATATAGCGAAGCAACCGCTCTTATGTTGGATATCACTCCATCTTTAGCAAAGTTTCCTTCTCCCCTGTAAGCGTCTGTAACTGTATCAGCTGTCGCAAACCCGAGCTCCGCTTTCTTTTGTGAAATTTTAGTGATGTTTTCTGCAGAAGCCTTCGTTGTCTGCACACTTGCCCGCGCATCCAGCTCCTCTCCATACATTTTAGCCATGGCATTACCAAGCTGAAAGTAAACACCGGGTGTTCCGCCAGTCAAAATAGTTACAGTTCTTCCAGTAAGTTTTCCAGCAGCGTGTCCTTCCGATTGGGAAGCATTTTCACTTACTCTATTTTCGCCAGAAAAATTTTGATTTCCGCAAGCCGCGGTTATGATGACTACGAAAGATAAAACAAGCGCCCATCCTATGTGTTTTTTCATATATTCCTCCCTATTTTTATTTTTACAAGCGCTTACATTACACAATGCAAGTTTAATGCCAACTAAAAAAACCTAAAAATCAAGAGAAACAGAGAGAAAAGCGGCAAAAAATGCCGGGTAAGAACGGCAAAATGTTCCTACCCGGCATTTTTTGCCTACTTCAGTTGACCTTGACGGTATAAATGAAGTTTATTACGGAGGTTTCGTTCACTAATACCAAGCACATTGGCGGTTTTTCTTCGATTTCCTTCACAATGTTCAAGCACAGACTCAATAATCAGCTGCTCTGCTTCCCTCATGGTAGAATGGATTGGAATTTCAATGATATTCTTTTTCAGCACGAAATCAGCAAGTATTACCGGCTGATCTCTATACTCATTTTGCATGGCGATCGGTAAATCAGTTTCTGAGATTATACTGTCTTTAGCCATGGCAACAGCATATTCAAGGATATTGCCAAGTTGTCTTATATTTCCCGGATAGTCGTAATTCAGCAGTTTATTGTACGCTTCCGGCGAAAGAGAAAGAAGCGGCCGCTGCATTTCTTCCGAATATTTTTTTAGAAAATATGGGATGAGAAGTGCTATATCTTCTTTTCGTTCACGCAGCGGAGGTAATTCAATCGGAATGACATTCAATCGAAAATATAAGTCTTCGCGGAAAGAGCCTTCTTCCACCATGCGCAGCAACTCTTTATTCGTGGCGCTGATAATACGGACATCCACCTTTTTCGCTTCTGTTGAACCAAGAGGCGTTATTTCTTTTTCCTGCAAAACGCGAAGTATTTTTGCCTGCAGAGAAGGAGGCATTTCTCCAATTTCGTCAAGAAACAGTGTGCCTCCGTCAGCAGCCGCCACTTTGCCGCTTTGGCTGTGCACTGCTCCCGTAAAAGCACCTTTCACAAAGCCGAACAGCTCACTTTCAAGAAGGGCTTCTGGAATGGCAGCGCAATTAACAGAGATAAATGGCCCGTTTGATCTTTTTCCCTGCCGGTGGATGCCTCGTGCTACCAGCTCCTTTCCTGTTCCGCTTTCACCGAAAACAAGTACGCTTGAATCAATATCTTTGACTTTATCAATGATTGAAAAGACTTGCCTCATGACGAGGCTCTTGCCAATCATTTGGTCATATCCTTTTATTTTATCAATCGTTTCATTCAATTCACGAATTTTGTTATGAAGCTCCTGATGCTCCAGCGATTTTTCAATTAATATATGCAGTTCCTCAATATCAAGCGGTTTTGTAATGTAATGGTAGGCACCCCGCTTCATCGCCTCAACAGAAGACTCGATCGTACCATAGGCAGTCATCATAATAATCGACGTTTGCGGCTGAATCTCTTTCATTTTTGCCAGTACTTCCAGTCCGTTATATTCACCAAGCCGCCAGTCCAGCAAAACAACATGTACTTGCTGTCTGCCTAAAAATTCATAGGCTTCTGGTACGTGCGTGAAGGCGGTCACTTTATAATCATTTTCTAGAGCAAATCGGAGAGATGAACCGATAGCAGGTTCATCATCAACGATGAGAACAGTTGGCTTCATGTTAATGATCTCCTTTTTCCTTAGCGAGAGGCAGAATGAGAGTAAAGGTTGTCCCATATCCTCTTTTGGTTTCGATGCTAATTTCCCCGTTATTTTCCTGTATCCATTGATAGCATAACGCCAAACCAAGACCCACTCCCTGTTTTTTCGTTGTATAAAACGGTTCCAGAATGTGAGGAAGCTCCAGCTCTTCAATACCGATTCCTGTATCTGTGACATGGATACAGCCCATTCCGTTTTCTATTTCAGCCCGGACGGACAATTTTTTTTCGGAACTGGCTTCCATCGCATCAAGCGCATTTAACATAAGATTCAGCATGACTTGTTTTATCTGGTCAGGATCACTATACAGCTGCATACCGGGTTCGATTTCCAAACATAAGCGGACTCCCTGCTTTTTCAAAGTAGGCTCGATGATGGCCGCGGCGGAGTGAATGAACGTTTCAACATCAAAAGATATTTTTTGAGGATGTTTAGGGCGTGCATAGTCAAGTAAACTTTCCACAATCCGATTCATTCTTCTCAGCGCTTCCGGCACATGTTTAAGCAGTTCTTTTCGGAATTCTGGATTTTCATATTTCCTTGGCAGCAAATCAATAAAGGTTTTAACGGATGTAAGCGGGTTTCGAATCTCGTGTGCTACACCCGCTACAAGCTGCCCGAGAGCCCGCATTTTTTCCTGAGTGGCAAGCTTTTTCTCAAGCATTCGTTCCTCAGAGCGGTCCGCAAGGGTAATTAAATATCCGCTCATTTGATCCCGCTCTTCATAAAGCGGGATTACTCTATATAGTACAAAGCGAAACTCGCCATCTTGTTTGTATTGAATTTCTTCCGTAAACAGAAATGGTCTGTTTTTTTTATGCTTTACAGCTTCATAGGTTTGAAAAATTTGATGCATAAGCGGATGCTCATGAATGTCTGTTGTTTGAACAGGCTCTACTTGTGTAAGACCAAGCATTTCCTTCGCTCGCTGGTTCAGGCTTGTAAGATCAAGAGACTGGTCAAAGGTGAGAATTCCGGCGTACATATGGTTAATAATCTGTGTCTTAAACGCATGAGCCTGTGAAATCTCACGCTGCTGAACCTCCAGCTTCATATTTGCATCGGCAAGCGCGGCGGTCCGCTTCTCTACTTCCCTTTTCAAACGCTTATTCCAAATATAAATGGCCAATAAACTGCCAAACGTTAATCCAACAGTGACAAGAAGTATGATAATCCAATTCCGCAGTTTTTTCAGCTGCTCCTCAGAAGAAGGCGCAAACCATTTGGTGTATAACCTTTGATAGTCGCCGCTGGCCTGCATATCGGCAAGCGAATGATTAATCATTGAGAGAAGCTGTGTGTCCTTCGGCTGAACGGCCACCGCAAACTCTGAAGGTATTCCTAAATCATCAAGAATGGTATACTGGTCTTTTTTCTGTGATTGTTCAAGGTAAAACTCAGCTGTCCACTTGTTAGAAAGAAAAGCATCAGCCCGTCCTAAAAAAAGAAGGTGAAGCGCATCTTCTGGGTTCAGCGCCAATTGGAATTCAGTACGTCTTACATTCAGCAGCAGTTCAAAAGAAACGGGATCCTCCCGCATGGCAACGGTTTTGCCGCGCAAGTCAGTTAAGGACTTAACAGAGGATTTCAAATGGTTTGGAATAATAACAGCGTCCGCCATCGTAAAGTATGGCTCAGAAAACGTAAAGATTTGATTTTGATCCGCTGAGTATTCCAAACCCATGATGGCATCGACTTTTCCCTCTTGCAGTGCACGCGTGGCTTGATAAAGATCCATTGGAATATATTCGAACTCCACATTTTTTTCTTCTGCAATATGATTAAAAATATCGATACTAAAACCAGTGAACTCTCCCTGTTTATTGATATAAGAAAAAGGAGCAAGATGTTTTTCACCGGCAATGCGGTACACTTTTTTTTCTTGTACATTATTGGGCTTCTCTGCTGTTCGATCCTCCACTTCTGCAGAAGCAGAAATAGGAATAAAGGAAACAAGCAAAATCGTATATAGAAAAAAGTAGACTAAACGAATATGTAAATACATAGGGTGCTGCTATCTCCTTTTTAGAATGAAAGCCGAATTTATCGCAGTGTTTCTTTAAAGGCATCGTACAAGTTTTCTGGAAGGCGAGCAGTAAGCACGCTTGAAGCATCATTTTTGTTTTGTGTGGATTGCTTTAAGCATCTCGTGTTTTCGTCTCCCCCTTTTGCCTTTTTGTATACTTATCATACACATATGATGCAGACAGGGGAATATCGTGTATACAAAAATAGTGCAGACGAATACAACAGAAATTCGTGTTTTTTAAGTAAAGACTGTTTAGAGATGTACTTACTAGGGATTTTATAAATTTCAAGCGCCCGTTTTGTGATTGGAAACTTAAGGTCAGCGAAGCATTATTGATTTGAAAACAAAAATACGGGACCCACTCCTTGAGTCCCGTTTCAATTTTTTTATGCTATCTGTTGTTGCTCTTTTTCATTTGGAGAGGTTCACATCAATAAATAAATTTTTGGATGTTAGTTTAAAAAGGTTTTTAGCAACCTTTTTGGATGTTTGTATTTACGGTTTTAATAACATTTACATAGTTTTTATTTGAATTTTACACATAATGTATTATGTAAATTCATGAAGTATTCATGAGCCTCTTATGATTATGTTTTGCATTGAAGCACTTTGTATTCATCTTACTTTTGGTGGTATGTTTGATGACAGGTTTTGTATTCAGAGTAACTACAGCTTTATCTTTAGTATATTCTCTCACGTGGGCTAAAGAAGTTTCTGCCGCTTTTTTGTTAAGGATTGTTTCACGTTCTATCAAGAGATATAACGCTTCCCACATAGAAAGACCCGATTCATCATAATGCTCTTTAAAGTTATCGTATAGGCTGTCTGGAAGGCGGGCAGCAAGAACAGTTAAAAGCTCTTTTCTCTTTTGTTTCTTGCGAGTTGTTTTGGGCAGCCCATGTTATTTTCGCTTTTCTTCTTTCTGTACCGATATATACAGATGACGACACTTGAATACACAAAAAAGCAGCCTATTGTGCGGGCTACTTTTTGCAGTCATTCAATCATTGACTTTGTAGGCCTTCTTATACTCTTGTCATACATTGATTTTCTTTAAAATTAAACTTTTTATAAAAACCGTGAGCATCTGAAGTTGCAAGTGCAAACTTGGTATTTTTAATTTCTGGATGTTCTAATATACACTCCATCAGCCATTGGCCTAACCCGTTTTTTCTGTACCGTTCATCAATCACCACATCCAGCACCCAGGAGAACACTGCTTTATCGGTCACCACCCTGGCAAAACCGATTTGTTTACTATTATGATACACACCAAAAGAAATCGAATTATGGATACTTGTTTCAATGGTTTCTTTAGTCCTTTTTACAGCCCAATATGTTGTTGAAAGCAAGTACGAAACAGTGTCTAAATTCATTAATGAAATCTCATCACTTACAATAAACTCCCCTTTTGACCATTCCATATGTTTCCCCTCCAAATACGTACCAGTATGCTAACAAACACTATAATTCTATATGAATCTCTCCACCTAAATCAAAGATCTGATGGAGGATGGTTACTTGGCGGGTTAAAGAAGAGAGTATCCTCGCTAGGGATGATAAAAATCTTATTTTATTAAGGTCTTATTATTATGAGTATTTTATATTCACAAAAGTAAACCTATACAAAAGTATACTATTGTATAGGTGTACTTTCGATCACTAACTTTTTGATCGTATTACAGGCTAGAAGACTCCTTCAAATTACTTCGCAAATGGCGGCGCAAAGTTTGAAGTTTTGTTGAACGAACTAGCTGCTGTGGACTAAAAAAGAGACGGCCTGCCAGCAAACTTGAGCGCCTAACCCCGCTTTACTGAAACATCTTTAAATTAACAGTGAATCGATTATAATTAGGGAATATTATTTGATGAATTAAAAGGAGCATACTTATCATGAAAGGATCGGATTCTAAACAAAAAATTACTACTTCATATCGTACACCGAAAAGAAGTCATTTGTTTCAAGAAGTGACAAGCCAAAACGTTTCTTCAGGCCTTATTTCCAGCACGCTTGTAATGACCGGCCCGGCGGCTATCATTTTAGAAGCAGCAAATTCCGGTGGCTTCACCACTTCCCAAACGATCAGCTGGATGTTTGCGGTTTACTTTTTCGGAGGTTTTTTTGGCATCGTTATGCCTTTACTTTATAAAATACCGATCACGGGTGGTCATTCGATTACAGGAGTTGCGTTTTTAGCTACTGTGACTTCCCATTTCAGCTATTCACAGTTGATTGGCGGCTATATCATGGGCGGACTTATCATTTATCTGGTGGGAGTATCTGGACTTTTTACAAAAATGATTCACTGGGTGCCAAAAGAAGTGATCGCTGCCATGCTGGCTGGACTTATCACTGGCTACGTTGTCCGGATCATTCCGGCTGTGAAAGAAATGCCGCTGGTTGGCGGTGCTGCACTCGTGATTTTCTTCACTTTAACAAAATTTAAAAGTCGGTTTCCGCCTGTTATGGCAGCCGTTCTGATTGCTTTTCTTGTTTTATTTTTAACAAATGGATTAAATGCGGCATCGGCAGGCATTCCTTTTTCAATTCCTTCTCTGCATATGCCGGAATTTACGTGGGTTGGTTTGCTGACACTGTCTATCCCTCTGGCGCTGCTGATTTTAAGCAATGACGTAGCACCGGCAATAGGGGCACTGGAAAGCGCGGATTTTAAGCCGCCCATTCGAAAAATTGTTTCTGCCAGCGGGCTGTTTTCCGTGTTGGCTGCTTTGTTTGGCGGTCAGAGTGCCAATATTGCCGGCATGATGACAGCTATCTGTGCCGATCCAGTATCAGGTCCGAAGCCTAAGCGATATGCCGCATCGGTTGTTTCTGGAATCATTGTTCTCCTTTTCGGTATCTTTGCCTGGAAAATCGCGCCTTTTATTCAGTCGCTTCCACAGGCCTTTGTTTCGCTGTTGGCAGGCTTGGCCTTAGTTGGTGCTCTGCAGTCCAGCCTGCAGTCGGCTTTTTCGGTTACGCGCTACCGGCTGAGTGCATTAGCCGCTTTTGTCATTTCCCTGTCCAACATCTCTTTTCTGCATGTCAGCGGTCCTGTGTGGGCTCTTATTATTGGAGCCGTTATTGCTTGGACAGTGGAAAAACAGAAACCATAAAAGATTCACCGTATAATCCCGCATATTACAATGCTGCGGGATTTTATCATTCTTTGAAAGTTTGACAGATATCAAAGATCAACTTTTATGGTTGTTTTTTATGCCTGCCTGTTTCTATGCCCTGATAATAGCTCCATCTGGCCACAACAAACAATTTGCAAATGCATTTAGGTGGATGGAGGGAACTGCCAAAGCATAGAAGACTGATAAATCAAAGGCTATGATTGCGGAAAAAGTTATCTGAAAACCATTTAAATAAAGTTAAGCAAGCGACATACTTCCATTCGTTATAACTTTTTACGTGAAGATGTTCCTGCTGCTAGTGATAAGGATAAAACATTTAACGGCTTTTCCACTATAACTCTCTCCTCATGTCAGTCTTTATTTTAATGACCCGAACAATAGATCAATAAATGGCTGAACCTACAAAAAAGTATTAATTCCTGTTTTGTTCTTAGGCTCAATATTCTCATTTTTTCCTTTGCTTCTTTTCAGTTGGTATAATAAAAACAAAAACTAAGGAGTTTTATGAGTGAATCATTCAGCTTTGTATCTGGTAACGGATCCAGCAATTAAACAAACGAATCCGGACCAAAATGTATTTATGGAATTTGAGCGCCTTTACTATGTAACGAATCCCATCAACCGCCATGTAAACTTAATTGGAGAAAAAGCCCTTCGAGAACCTTCTGATGAGCTGAATTTTATTTTCGGTGTTTCAACTATGAATGATGTTGCGAAATTGGTAAAGCACGACAATGCGTTTCGTCAGGCCATGATTGAAGTGTATGATGAAATAGACAGTGAAGATGAGATAAAAATGGATATGGTTGTTCGCTTGGTTTGTCTTGATGAACTGCTAGGATTTTTGGACGGCGCTTTTAAATTGTTTTCTTATATAGATGATGTATCCGAGCGGTTCATAACCCCCTACCCTAAGCAGATTCTCATACAAGAAGGCCCTTATAAGTGGGATGATGAGGGCTGCTGTTATAAAGAAGTCTTGCCCAGTACAACAATAGACTGAGCTCTTCTGCTTGGTTTTACAACGATGATAAAGAAGAGCTCCCTATTCATTAAAACGCAGACATAATAGATGTAACCATTACAAATAAGCTAACACATAAAGCTATCATTACCAGGCGGAAAATCTCTTTCCGCCCTTTATGATAGTCAGATGCAATAGATGCTCCTACCTGTAAAGGAATTCCCCTTCCTTCTCCAGCTGCTTTGCCTCTCCCATTTTCTCGGTCATCCAAAAATCCCTATTTTCCCTTTCTTGCTGTTGAAGCTTCTTTATGCTGCCAGTCCAGAAACGATAAACGAAAAATACAAACACAAGATTAAAAAGGGCTGTAATAATACCAGGTGGTTTGCGGAAATCGTCTATCCCCGGATCAATTCAATGCTCATCTTAGTACACATGCAAATTATTAGATCAAGCTAATTGCTTCTTCTTTTCCTGATTCAGTATACTTGCAAAGGAAAATAAAACGCTGAATCAATGACAGAAAGGTTTGTGAAAATGCAAAAGAACTCATTTAAAAAACGGATGGAATTAGCGATTATGCTTAGTATGCTAGGTGCTCTGGGCCCGCTGAACATTGATATGTACCTGCCTGCATTCCCTGATATTGCAGGAGACTTAGAGGCACACGCTTCTCTTGTTCAAATGAGCCTTACGGCGTGCTTAGTCGGACTTGCTGTCGGTCAAATAATCATTGGACCCATCAGTGATGCCCAAGGCCGCAGAAAGCCTCTCCTTATTTCAGTTACACTATTTGTAATAGCTACGTTATTGTGTGCCCTCGCTCCGTCCATTGAAATTTTAATTGCCGGCCGCTTGCTGCAAGGACTTACCGCTTCCGCTGGAATTGTCATATCACGGGCAATCGTTCGCGACATTTTCAGTGGAAAGGAATTAACAAAGTTTTTTTCGCTTCTAATGGTCATCAATGCGGTTGCACCCTTAGCGGCACCAATCGCGGGTGGCGGGATTTTATGGTTTTCTTTTGCAACTTGGAAAACGATATTTCTTTTTTTGGCACTCACAGGGTTATTTATTGTGATTCTGCTTTACTTCCGACTGCAGGAAACTCTTTCTATTGAAAATAGAATGCCAAGCTCTCTCGGCCATTCCATCCGTACAATGGGTGACTTATTTAGGGATCGTTCATTTATCGGCTATGCCCTCACACTAGGCTTTGTACATGGGGGTAGTTTTGCTTATGTATCCGGCACGCCATTTGTGTATCAGGATATTTATGGTGTATCCCCGCAAATGTTTAGTGTACTGTTTGGTATTAACGGGATTGCTATTATTTCGGGAAGCTTTATGGTTGGACGTTTAGCAGGAATTATAGAGGAGAAACGGTTATTACAGAGCGGCGTCATTCTCTCCACTTTAGCAGCTTTATTTTTATTCATTATGACCATCATAGAAGGACCGCTTGCCCTCATCGTTATTCCGATTTATGTGTATATGACAGGCATGGGAATTGTACTTACCAGTTCTTTCACAGTCGCCATTGCCAAGCAGGGGCACCGTGCGGGAAGCGCAAGTGCTTTGCTCGGAATGCTGCCTCTTTTGATCGGTTCTATTATGTCCCCTCTTGCCGGAATAATAGAAGGATCGGCTATACCAATGGGAACAGTCATCTTCATTACATCGCTTATTGGAACCATAGTCTTATTTGCTTTAGGAGAAAAAACTCCCTCCCGCAGAGACGAAAAAGATGTATAAACAGCATTTTCTGCTTTAACAACTTATGAATGATCAAAAATATTTTATTTAACGAACTGGTTTAAGAACTCTCAGCATAAATGACAAGAAGTATAAGATAGTGGCGTTCTGCGAATGATGTGAATACGGAAGTCGGAAAGTTTTATAAGGACCTGTACATATCTCAAGGATATAAAGGCATTATTATATACAATGTTGCCGGTACAGCAAAAGAAATAGTTGTTTACGATATTTCTTTTATAAAAACCAATAGTTCATATAAAAAAAACCGCCAGATTAAATCTAGCGGTTTTTTTCTGCATTCGTTTACTTTCCGATAAACATTTGTGTCCAATGCCCATCTACATAACCCACACCAATATGAGTGAAGTTAGCACTTAAAATATTTTTACGGTGTCCATCACTGTTCATCCACGCCTTCATTACTTCTTCAGGTGTTTTTTGACCTTTTGCAATGTTTTCACCAGCCGTTTTATACGTAATACCGAATTGCTTCATCATATCAAATGGTGAACCATACGTAGGTGATTGGTGAGAGAAATATCCTTTGTTTTTCATGTCTGCTGATTTTGCACGAGCAACTTCGCTTAGTTTTGTATCTAGTTGAAGAGCTTTCAAGCCAGCTTTTGCACGCTCTTGATTTACAAGTTCAAATACTTTCTTCTCAAACTCGTTAACAGAACCAGTAGTTGCTGCTGGTGTTTGAGCTGGTGCCGGGGCTGGAGCAGTTGTTGTTGTTGGAGCTTTCGCTGGCTCTTGAGTAGTCGTTGTTGGCGCCTTTGCTGGCTCTTGAGTAGTTGTTGTTGGTGCCTTTACTGTTGTTGTTCCTGGTGTTGTTGGTGCCGGTAGTTTAACAAACGAAACAGTTTGTTTGCCATCAATATATTTAACAATTACCTGGTATTGAATGGTTTGAACAGTCGGTGTAGCTGCATGTGCTTGTCCTGCTGAAAGTAATCCTAGTGAAAGAGCACCAGCTGTAGCGATCATACGTAGTTTCTTTTTCAAGTTAATTCCCTCCTGCAATTCTTAGTTGTTTGTCGTGACCCTGTTGCTCGGTCTCTGCCACTAATAATGCAAGAAAAGAGGTTTTATCGCAATAGGTTTTAAACCTCCAATTTTAACTAGAATTCCACAAAAATTCTTTCCATTTTTAAACAAGGCTTCAATCTTAAGCGTGGCTTGGTGCTATAGTCATATCGATTTTAAAATGAAAAATCATTTTTCATTGCTTGTAATAGAATTGTTATATTTTTTACATAATGTTTAATCGAAAAACACGGTAAAAAGGCGTTTCGTGTTTTAAATGTCTCATTTGAAATCTACATAAAAAGCATTTTAAACAGAAAAAATCGAACCTTTGACATCTCTGAAGACACATCAAAGGCTCGATCTCGTTTCTAGCCCATCCCTGAAGGAGTGAGCTTTGTTGCTCAGAAAGTCTGTAAGCAGCCATCATTTATAAACACAGTTGAAATAATTCACATCCAGCCGCTATGGTATATCCTCTTCACCGCGCCTTTAACTCAACCATACTGCTTTTTCAGTGCCGCTAAATCTTTGCTATAGCATTCTAAGCAGGTCCACGCTTTTCTACTTTTGAGGCTAACAATACGTTTTCCGTTAATATTCATCACATCTGGCTTATAAAACACAACATTCTTTTCTTTGTTGCAGTAATCACAAGACTTTAAGGTGTTATCTGGTCCCTGTGCTTGATATACGTGTTCAACAAGTCTTATTGGCTCATAGTCAGGTCTGGCGTCCATCACTCTCAAGTTATTAAGAAATTCATTACCATAATCTCTGCCCAAGTTTTTCATCCAATCACCCTTTCAATTTTTACGCTTATATTAACTCTCATTATTGTCGTATTCATAGAAAAGTATTCAGTAAAAAAATATAAACTTGAACTCATTATCCTTTTTTTAATCATAGACATGCAGATTAAGGCTGAGCCTTTCTTTACTTTCGTGCTTATTATCTTGTTGATATGTATTTAAAAACGTTTTTGAATTTTTCAGATAACGTATTAAGAAAAATCAATTAAGTTGTATTTTATATACAGAGGATCCTATTTGTTAAGATTTCTGTTTTTCTGCGTGCCACCGTATTTTTAAAAACAGATATAATAACGAGAAAATCTGCTTAAAAAAGGCTTTTATATTCATATACACATATGAATATAAAAGCCTTATATGATGCCATAAGGGACTGACCCCATAGAGTGAGACAAATCAAAACACCTTCAGGTGGAAAAGCGCGTATGGTTTACCTAAAATAACTGGAGGTGTTTTGCTGTGAGCATAAAATGAAGTTATCCCGCAAAAAGTAAACCTGATTATTTCATCAGGCAGTTTTTAGGTATGAGTTTCCCGATATTGGACCGGGCTCATGCCTTTTCATGTTGCCTTGATTCGGTTAGGCAACACCTTCTTTTGCATAACCGCCTATGCCAAAACCTGTATCTAAACTTGTATCCGAGTCTGTAGATGAATCTACACCGGTATCCCAATCTACATTTGAACATAAGTTGAGAGCGTAAAATATTTTGTGTAAATGAGTAAATAGAAAAAGGAAGACCTTTTCTTGTAGAATTGAATCACCACAACACAATTCACAGAAAAGAGGTCTTCCCTATGAACCAGTTTACAACAGATAT